>NC_017448.1:3202503-3843004 GCF_000146505.1 Fibrobacter succinogenes subsp. succinogenes S85
GCTAGGCTTAAAATAGCACCTGCTGTGTATGCCCCGATTCCTGGCAATGCTTCCAGTTCCTTGCGCGTCTCGGGCATTTTGCAAGGTTCCTGGGCTTGCCGAAGCGCTGCGACTATTTTCGCTGTCTTTAAAATGTTCCTAGCGCGGCTGTAATAACCAAGTCCCTGCCAGTACTTGAAAACCTCGGCTTCTTCCGCCTTGGCCAGTGCTTCCACGTCCGGGAACCGCTTCATCCATCGCGTAAAATAATCCCTGACCGTCGAAACTTGCGTTTGCTGCAACATCGTCTCGCTAATCCATACAGCATATGGATCACGGGGCGCGTCCAAGCCCGCAGGTCTCCACGGCAATTCTGCCGCGTTCGCCCTGAACCACTCGCGCAAACGTTTCAACGAATCTGGTGTCATAATGCGGGGGAATATAAGAAAATGATTGCGTTCTGTCATTGTTGTTGTTATATTGGCTATAGAACAGCAAAAAATATGGAGAATATATATGCCAGAATATCCTTTGGAAAAAATGCACAAGTACTTCTTTGACTGGTTTGAAGAAAAACGTAAAAATGATGGATTCTTTTATTCTGTGAGAAAGCAGAATGGAGATAGGCTTCGCAATGGATACCTCTTTTTAGGGAATGATTATTATATAGGAGTTCCTTTTGTTAATCATAGGGATTGGAGACATAAAACGGCTTCGATTCAGTTTGTCTATGGAAATAAAAAGGCGGATGATTTTTGTATTGAATTTGTGAGTCGAAATCTTGAAGGCGAAAATCTCAATAGTGAAGAAATTGATCTGGCAGAAAGGGATTTTTATGAAAAAATGCTTGACTTCAATGATGTGATTTGTAAGTATGCTCAAGAAAATGGTGGGCGTCGTTTAACGGAACAAGAATGTAGGTTGTACGAATCCAAGAAAAAGCTTCCAACGGATATAAAGGAACCCATATATGTATTCTATCATCATTCTCATCATAATCCGTTAAAAAATGCGTATAACTGCAAAATCTATTTCAATGAAACGGATGTGGAAACCGCTCTAGAAAAAATGTATGCGTTTTGGAAAGAATATGGAATGGCTTATTGGAACGAATACTTTGGAACTCCCTCATCAGCCGTCGAAACTATAAATAGGAGCCTTGGTAATATAGACCATTCTCTAGCGCAGTTTGACTGGCCTAAAAAAGTCTAGGTCAGTTGTTAAAAACTTGCAGACTATAAAAAAACAGCCCTTGGGGCTGTTTTTTTATATCCCGTACGTTTCTCGCTTTAACTTCCTGAAATACTCAAACTGCGTCTTGGTCGAGCTTGCAAGCGTGTAGCGTTCGCTGCGCTTGTGGCTGTCAATTCGCATCTGTTCGTAGAGTTCCGGTTTCTCAAGTTTGATGGTGCGGCATTCTTCGAGCGTTTCAAGCCACTTCGCTTCGTCAATCGGCAAAATGCGTCCGCAACTGTCGTCCTGCACAATGTCGTGCGGACCGCCGTAATTGCTTACAATCGCGGGCGTGCCTGTAGACATCGCTTCTACGACCACGTTTCCGAATGTATCTGTTGTGCTCGGGAACAAGAAAAAGTCTGCATCCGCATAGAGGCTCGCGAGCATCTCGCCGCCCTGTTCGCCTGCAAAGCAAACACTCGGATTGTCCTTGAACTGCTTCTTGATTTCTTCAAGATACCAGCCGTAGCCCACGTACATGAGTTCCACGTCGTCGTGCTTGGCCGAGAACTTGCTCCACACGGAGTTCAAAAATTCCAGATTCTTTTCTTTGGAAATTCTACCGATAAATGCAAATCGCACAGGCTTGTTGGGTCGCTCGCTGCCGAACTTTTCCCAAGCCCCTTTGCCGCGCATTGTGGGCGAAAACTTGTCAAGCGGGAGCCCGCGGGGGAGGATCTGCACCTGATTTGCAGGGACCTTCAGGTCCTTTTGCAGAATGTTTGCGTAGTCATTGCATGGACTAATGACTGGGCGCGCCATCCAGTAGAAAATGCGCATGAGCCAAAGCACGTACGTGTGCATCCACTTTGCTTTCACAAGCGTTTTTGCGTAGGTTGGCACGTCGGTGCGGTAATGGCTAAAGACCTTGATGCCTGCAATCCAGGCGCAAATGCAGACCGTCCAAGCGCCAGGGCTCGGGGTCTCAAGTTCAATCATGTCGATGGGGTAGCGCTTGAGCAATCGCAGTGCCGGCGAAATGCGCGGAATTGCAAGTTCACTGTTCGCGTACCCGAGCTGTTCCATGCTGAACAAACGCGGTAACAAAACGCAATAGCTGTTTTCAATCACACCGCAGGGGCGCGTATTGAAAGCGCTGCCGGCGAGGTAAGCCTTCATGCCGTGTGCGCGCATGTACGGGATTACGTTTCTCAAGTTGTTCGCAATGCCATTTGTCTCGTCCAAATTGTCCGAGTAAAACAAAATGCGTACATCGTTCGGGTCTCTTTGCTTGCGTTCCTTTTTCAAGTAAAAACGCAATTTTAAGAGCTTCGGCAAGTTTATAATCGGCGTTAAAAACACCAGAGGCGGAATCCAGCAAGTGCGGATGTTTCCGGGAGGTCTGTGGTCAAACGAGAAAATCTTACGGAAGGTGCTCGTGACCTTGCGTCCAAAAATTGCCGGGCGTGAATCAAGCTTGTCGCTAGCCTTGAGCTTTGTTGAACTTGACGCAGTCGTCATACATCACTCCTTTGCCACCGAACAAGTCTAATGCACTACCAATGGTAAGATCAATCTTGCCATTCGAAATTTCTTTGCAATGGATCAGGTCTTCAAGCGATTTTGCACCACCTGCATACGTTACGGGAATTGGGCTATTCTCGGCGAGGAACTTGATGAGCTCGTCGTCCATGCCCTGCTGCTTGCCTTCGACATCGGCTGCGTGAACCAAGAATTCATCACAGCTTTTGGCGAGGTCTTCAAGCGTTTCCTTGTTGATTTCGATATCGATAATCGTCTGCCAACGGTTTGTCGCAATCTTCCATTGTGGCTTGCCATTGACCATGCCGGTGCGCTTGCAACTCAAGTCCAAAATCAGGTGTTCCTTGCCGACCGTCTTTACAAGTTCGTCAAGGCGCGAACGGTCAAGTTTTCCGTCTGGGAAAATCCAGCTCGTCACAATCACGTGCGATGCGCCCGCGTCAATGTATTCTTTAGCGTTCTGGGCGTTGATACCACCACCAACTTGCATACCCCCTGGATACGCCGAAAGCGCGTCCTTTGCCGCGCTCTCGTTTCCCTTACCAAGCATAATCACGTGCCCGCCTTTGATGCCGTCTTTCTTATAGAGTTCGGCAAACCATGCGGATGACCTGTCTGTTTCAAAATTTGTCTTGAGCCCCGCTCCACTATCGGAGAGTGAACTGCCGACGATCTGCTTTACCTTGCCATCGTGCAAGTCAATGCACGGCCTAAACTTCGTCATTAGTCCTTGACCCCTGTAATAGCCCAGTCAATATTCTTGCCGAGACCGTTCTTGCTTCTGCCGCGGTAGAATAAAACTTCGCCACCTGCAGCAATCTTCATGGCCTTCTTTGCAAACCAGCCGTCAATCTTGTCCAAGAGCGAGGCCTTCTGCAAAACCTTGTTCACGGGGAACACCATGGCCGGTACGCCGTTTTTCCATTCAAAGGAGAGCGTGGTCTTCGGGAACTTCTTGCCATTGTAATCGGAGCCACCTTCCTTGACCTTTGTCGGAATGGCGACCTTCAAGCCTTGCGGACCGTTGTACAATGCATATCCCATGAGCTGGCCGTCTGTCGTGAGTGTAATGCGGCCTGCGTGCATCGGCGATTTGTCGCTGGTGCTAAAGTTGATGGTGCGTGCGGCGATTTCGGTTGCCTGGGTGGTTTGCCAGGTTTGGTCCATGTAGGCGTAGCCCTTGACCATCAATGTGTCTTCGTTGTAGGCAATCTTGCCCGTCACGCGTCCGTACGGAATATGAATATACTGGGCAAACTTTTCCTTGCCGAAGGTCCAGGTGCCGTTTCCCGGAACCATGCCTTGGACCGCACTTTCAAATGTCACGTCCAGAAGGAACTTTCCACCCTTGTCGGCACTGTAAAGGACGCGATGGCCTTTGCCAGGTTTGTTCTGGAGAATGTATTCGTCCGTCTTGATGGTAATTGTTGATTTTTCCTTGCTTGCAACAAGGCGCTCAGGCGGGTACTGGCGACCGACGGAATAGGTTTTTCCCTTGAAGTTCCAGAAGCTCAGGTCGCAGCCGATTTTGCGGCCCGATCCTGGTACGTTGAGCAGGGAATAGTTCACAAAGGCGCGCGTGCCGTTGTCGAATACGAACTGGTAACTCCAAGTCTCGTTGAAATCCTTGGTGATAGCCTTGTGCGGCATAAAATCACTTACAGTGAGGGCTCTGTCGTTACCCTGCGGTCCTGTAACTTCTGCGGCGTGTGTTGTCGCAGAAATAGCAAGCAGGGAGCAAATCCCCAAAACAATATTTTTTATTTGTAATCTCATACTTGAAAAAATAAAAAAAAGCTGTTCTTGTGGAACAGCTTCATTCTAGAAATTCGCTGAACGGCGGTTATTATGGAATGAACTGCCGATAATCGGAACAAGTTACAGGCGCAAGTCGCGGCCCATGCCCATCTTGAGTTCTACGCGACGGCGGACGACCATTTCGTTGAACAAATCCGAGAGGCAGTCTTCCATGCAAATCATGGGTTTCCAGCCGAGATTCATGATCTTGGTGGGGTCGCCAATTAGGAGCGGAATGTCGTTGCAACGGTCGTAACCCGGATCAAATCTGAAGTCTACGCTCACGCCGGAGATGTCCACGAGCATTTCCACGAGTTCGCGGAACGTGTAGGACTTTCCACAGCAAATGTTGAATGCTTCGCCGGATTCGGCGGTATTCAAAATCTGGATGGCGGCGCGGGCAACGTCACGAACGTCAACCACGTCACGGCTTACGTCGAGGCTTCCCGAGTAAATGACCGGTTCCGCGCCGTAATACTTTATCTTCACCAGCTGGTAGGCGATGGATGGGATTACAAAGCGGCGGCTGTGATGCGGGCCCGTAAAATGGAACGGGCGTGCAAACACGATGTGCAAACCGTTTGCATTGCGGAACTGGTTCCCGAGAATTTCCATGCATGCCTTGGACGTGGCATACGGAGTGAGCGGGTTAGGAGGGTCCGTTTCCTTGTGCAGGTAAGTCAGTTGCTGTTCTGTTCGACCGTAGATTTCGCTACTGCTGAGGAGCAAGACTTTTGCCTTCGGCACAACCTGTCGCACCGCTTCAAGGAGCGTCTGCGTACCCAACAAGTTGATGTTGAGCGTTTCGTAAGGCTTCTTGTAGCTGAGCCCCACAGAGGATTGGCTAGCCAAATGGTAAATGTGCGTCGGTGAAACTTTCTGAATCATTTCCAGCACATTCCTGAAGTCTAGCAAATCACCGGTCAGGTACTGTACTCCTTCGACCTTTTGCCACGGCTGCGGAAGTTCATCACTGAAGCTGTACAGCTCGTGATTGGTGCCGCTTAAGTTAGATAGAATACTGTACCCAAGTGATCCCGTTCCCCCGGTAACCAATATGCTCATCTAAACCTCACTTGCCTGGATGGCTTTCCAGGCATCTGCAATAATACCCTTATCAATATTACAAACTTTTTCGACCTTTCCGATCTTTGTAGGCAAAATATAAACTCTAGTGCCTTTTTCGGCCTTCTTGTCGACAGCCATTGCAGCCCAAGCCGCTTCGACATCCGTGTTGTATGTCTTCGGGAATCCGAGATCGTCGAGCAACTTGTTTTGGCGCTGTTCGTCTTCCTTCGAAAGCTTTCCGAGGAGCACTGCAGCGCGTGCGGCGACTCTCATGCCCAAAGAAACGGCGATACCGTGGCTGTAAAGCTCGTAATGCGTGAGCTTTTCAATAGCATGTCCGAATGTGTGGCCGTAATTGAGGATGGCGCGGAGGCCTGCTTCTTTTTCGTCGATGCCGACCACTTCGGCCTTGATTTGGCAGCTGCGGAAAATCATGTGCTTCAACACGTCAAAGTCGTGAGCCTTGATCTTTTCGACATTATTTTCAAGGTAGGTGAAGAATTCTTCATCGTAAATCACGCCGTACTTGACGATTTCGGCAAGACCCGCAAGGTATTCGGTTGGGGGGAGCGTGTTCAGCACAGAAATGTCGCAGACAACCGCTTTCGGCTGGTAGAATGCGCCAATCATGTTCTTGCCTTCGGCATGGTTCACGGCAACCTTACCGCCAACGGAACTGTCGACCATCGACAAGAGCGTTGTCGGGAACTGCACAAACGGAATGCCGCGCTGGTACGTGGCGGCGCCAAAGCCTGCCATGTCACCTACGACGCCACCGCTGAACTGCAAAAGGCAGCTCTTGCGGGTATAACCGCGGTGCAACATAAAGCTGTAAAGCTGGTTCAAGTTGTGGAGCGTCTTGTGGCCTTCGCCTGCCTGGAACTTGAAAATCGGGCAACGACCTGCCTGACCGCGGAGTTCCGAAAGCTTCGTGTTCTGTTCCTTGGCAATCGTCGTGTCCGTGCAAATCAAGAATTCATAAGTCGGGGCAAGACGTAAGCCTTCAAGCATAATGGCTGCATCCGGCACAATGTTCTTGCCGATGAAAATCGGGTAGCGACCGCCTTCGCTCGGGTGCACGTCAAGCGCATGGCTTTCCCAGAACTTGAGCATGTGCATGATGCGTTCCGTGACGTGCGTTTCGGAATAGTCGTTCGTGCTTTCGACGCTAAAGTCTGCGTTGGCGTAATTCTTTTCGCGGTCTTTCAGCATCTGCTTGATTTTTTCAAGACGTTCTTCATCCGAAAGGTTTGCGAGGAGCGGTCGCGTGTTCTTGCGGCCAATGCGTTCCGAAAGCACTTCGGGCTTTGCCCACAAGCGGATAATCGTTCCGTTTTCGCGGATGACCTTCAAGTTTTCGGCTTGCGTGAGAGCGCCACCGCCAAGAGAAACGACGAGAGGCTTTTCGCTCTGTGCAATTTCGGCAATTACGTCGCGTTCCATCTTGCGGAACGCGGCTTCGCCTTCTTGCTCAAAAATTTCGCTAATGGATTTGCCGGCGCGTTCTACAATGACGTTGTCTGTATCAACGAACGGGCGTCCGAGGCGGTCTGCAAGGGCGCGACCTGTACGGCTCTTGCCGCTGGCCATGAATCCGGTAAAGTATAGATGCTTCTTCATTTTAGCCCTGCATTCCTTTGCGCATAATCGCGGTAAGTTCTTCGTTTGTTTTGTTTTCGGTTTCCTTCGGGAACCACTTTTTAAAGCTTTCGAGGCCTTGGTGTACGAGCATGCCTTCGCCAGTTACAATCTTGCAACCTTTAGCTTCTGCCATCTGCAAAAGCTTGGTGTGAGGCGGCGTGTAGACAATGTCGCAGACAACCAGACCATTGTGCAGGCATTCGTCTGTAATGGGGGAAGCGTCAACGTTCGGGCTCATGCCGACAGACGTGGCGTTGATGATGATGTTGAAGTTTGCAGAAATACTTGCAAATTCTCCAAACGTCGTGACCTGAACGGTCTTGAAATTCTTGTCGCCAGCTTTGCTGGACTGGAAAAACTTGTTCAAAGAACTTGCGAGAGCTTCGCCTTTTTCCTTTGAACGGCAAACTATAGTAAGCTCGTTTTTTTGTTCCACAAGTGTAAACGCAATCGACTGGGCGGCGCCACCGTTTCCGAGGAGTGCAATCTTCTTGTTAGACGGACTTACGCCATTCTCTTCGAGATTTCGCACGCAACCATAAGGATCCGTCGTCGTTCCGCAGAGAGTCCCGCCGACAATGCCGTCCTTCCAGTACAGCGTGTTCACGCTGCCGGTGAACTTCGAAATTTCCGAAAGTTCATCTACTAGGCGGGCAGTTCCGTCTGCATTGAAGAATTCCGTCTTGTAGGGGATGGTGACGTTTGCACCATGGAACTTCATCGCCTTGAAGCCTTGAATCGCTTGGGCGAAATTTTCTGGTTCGGGTGCGTAGGGGAGATATGCCGCATTGATGCCAAGGGCGTCAAAAAGGGCGTTGTGCATAGCGGGCGATTTGCTGTGAGCAACCGGATGCCCGAAAATGCAAAGAGTTTCCGTCTTTCCGTTTATGGAAGCCAAAGTAACCTCGTATGTCCTTCCCACCTGTGGGGAAAAACTCTAAATAATACACTACAAAGATATATTATTCTAGATAAAAAATTATGCAATAAGAAATTAACAGTGGTTAGTAGGCAGTAGGAAGTAGACGGTAGGAAGAGGCTTTCCCGCCGGAACCTGTCATTCCCGCCTCCGAGCGGGAATCTCCTTCTTGTATAGTAACGATTTTGAAAGCTCTCGTCTTTCGTCTGTAGCCGCATAGCGGCGTTCTCTCCTCTAAACGCCCCCTAGACACAATTTCTATATTTGTGCTCGATGAAATTACCTATCGTTTGCATAATTGGACGTCCGAACGTCGGAAAGTCCTCCCTCTTCAACCGCATTCTTGGCCGCCGTGCCGCCGTGGTGAGCGACCGCGATGGTGTTACCCGCGACCGTCATTACCAGAATGCGATTTACAAGGGTCACGAATTTACAGTCGTCGATACGGGTGGATTCTTGCCCGATGATTCTATTGACGTCTTGGCGGACAGCGTCCGCGCCCAGATTTTTAACGCCGTGAACGAAGCCGACCTCGTGCTCTTCATGGTCGATATCCGCGTGGGCATCACCAAGCTTGACCAGCAGTTTGCGCGCCTTATCCGCAAGCTTGACAAGAAGGTCATCCTCGTCGCGAACAAGAGCGAATTGCAGGGCGATCGTCAGGAAAGCTACGAATTCCTCAAACTCGGCTTTGGTCAGCCGCGTACTGTTAGTGCCTTGACCGGCTACGCTTGCCTCTCGCTTTTGGACGAAGTGGTCTCCGTGCTCCCGACTCCGGTGCGTGGCGAACGCCGCGAAGAACGCCCGGTGCGTTTTGCCATTCTTGGCCGCCCGAACGCAGGCAAGAGTACGCTCCTCAACCGCCTGTTGAACGAAGACCGCGCTGTGGTCTCCGACATCCCGGGTACGACCCGCGACTCCATTGACTGTGACTTTGTCGTTGACGGACAAAAGTTTGTCGTTACCGATACCGCTGGCCTTCGCAAAAAGGCTCGCGTCGAAGACGAAGTGGAAGTCTTCAGCAACATGCGTACGCTCGAAAGCATCCGTCGTTCTGATTTGTCTGTGCTCGTCGTCGATTGCACGCGCGGCATGGAAATCCAGGACTACCGCATCATCACGGAAATCCGCAAGGCCGGTAAGGGCCTTGTCGTTGTGCTGAACAAGTGGGATATCCTCCCGAACAAGAACGACAAGTCCTTCGATCACATGGTCAAGGAACTCCTCGAACGCGAACCGATGCTTGAATTTGTACCGATTCTCTCGATCAGTGCCAAGGAAGGCCAGCGCGTGGGCCGCGTGATTCAGGCTATCCAGACCGTCTATGCCAACTGCCGTCGTGTGCTTGGCCGTGACCGCGTTGCCGAAAGCTTTGCGAACTTCTTGCAAGAAAAGGCTCCTCCGAGCCACAACGGTCGTGTCGTCATGCTTACCCGCGCCTGCCAGATCATGGTGGAACCGCCGGTCATCGACATCGAAACCCGCACGCCGGAACTTGTCGACGAATCGTACAAGCGCTACTTGCTCAAAAAGTTTTATGACGAATTCCAGTTGCAGGGCGCTCCGCTCCGCCTGAATTTCGATAGAAAGTTAACCCTCAGAAAGGATGAAGAACTTGAACAGTTTACTGAGTCTTCCAATAGCGTACTTGCTGGGGTCGATCCCCAGCGCCATATGGATCGCAAAACTCGCGAAAGGTAAGGACTTTGATATTCGTGACTACGGCTCCAAGAATGCGGGCCTCACGAATACATTCCGCGTGCTCGGCTGGAAACCTGCTCTCCCGGTCGTGTTCATGGACCTTTTGAAGGGCTTTTTTGGACCGTTTATCGCTCAAAAGATGTGCGAAGCTCAGGTCGCCGCTGGCGGTGCCGATTACAGCGCATGGGTGCCGCTCGTCGCAGGCCTCCTCGTGATTCTTGGCCACAGCTTCACTTGCTTTGCCGGTTTCCGCGGTGGTAAGGGCGTGCTTGCGGCTCTCGGCGTGTTCCTCGCCATTTCCCCGCTCACAGTCCTTTGCGCATTTGCTCTCTGGATTATCCTCACGGTCACCACGAAATACGTCTCTGTCGGCAGCATTTTCGGGTGCGGACTTCTCGGCGCACTTTCCATCTTTGGCTATGTCTGCCCGGAATACTACTTCGAAAGCATCAACCTTGGCCAGATGATTCTCGCCGTGATTGTCGCTGTGTTCGTCATCGTGAAGCACAAGTCAAACATCAAGCGCCTCCTCAACGGCACCGAGAACGGCTTTGGCTCTAAGCGCAAAAAGTAAGTAGGATGTGGGCTATGGGCTCGCTTGCGATGCTCGCTTTGGGGTATGAGGCTCTTTTTATCGCTTTATACTAGGTCTATATTCTGTAAATTATATAGATTATAGCGAAAAGGTCGCATTTAAAAGCCCAAAGCGTAGCGTGCTCACACCTCAAAGGGAGCCGTAGGCGACCGTGCTCATAGCTTTTAATAAGGAAACGAAATCATGAAAGTTACAGTTTTAGGTACCGGTGGCTGGGGCCTGACCCTCGGTCAAGTTGTTTACGAAAACAAGAACGAACTCACTTTTTGGACCAATTCCCAAGCAGAAGTAGACCTTCTCTCCACCGAACACCAGTACAAGGACAAGCTCCCTGGCGTTATTTTCCCGGCTGATTTTAAGTACACGACCGATATGCACGCTGCCCTTGAAGGCTGCGACATGGTCCTTATCGTTGTCCCGTCCCAGTTCATGGCTGGTGTTGCTGCAAATCTTGGCTCTTGGACCCCCGCAAAGGGCAAGGAACCGATTGTTGTCTGCGCCACGAAGGGCATTCTTGAAGGCACGGACCAGCTCATGAGCGAAGTCATCCTTGAAAAGGTCCCTTGGCTGACCGAAGACAAGATGGTTGCCTTTAGTGGTCCGTCTCATGCTGAAGAAGTGAGCCGCCACGTGCTTACCGCCATTGTCGCTGCTTGCGTGAACGAAGACTCTGCAAAGGTTGTGCAGCAGGCAATGAGCTGCTCTTACCTTCGCGTCTATACCTCAACCGATATCGTTGGTGTGGAACTCTGTGGTTCCGTGAAGAACGTGATTGCTATTGCTTCTGGTGTGCTCTATGGCCTTGAAGCGGGTGGCAAGTTCAAGATTGGTGACAATACCCGCGCCGCAATCCTTACGCGTGGCCAGGCTGAAATGTGCCGCTTGGGCAAGGCTCTCGGTGCTAAGCCCGAAACGTTTGCAGGCCTTGCCGGCATGGGTGACCTCATCGTGACGTGCCTTTCCCAGCACAGCCGTAACCGCTACGTGGGCGAACACATTGGTAAGGGTGAAACGCTCGACCAGGTGCTTGCTGGCATGAAGATGATTGCTGAAGGAGTGCCGACTTGCCGCAGCACGCGTGCTCTCGCCAAGAAGCTTGGCGTAGAAATGCCTATTGTCGAAGCTGTCTATCAGATGTTGTTCGAAAACCGCAAGGTCGAAGACGTGGTCAAGGAAATCTGGGGCCGCGAACTCAAGGCCGAAAACTGGGCTTAGTTTAAATAAACTAACAAATACTCCGCCACGAGCGGAATTCACCTTTACATTGTCACCCCGGCCACCGTGCCGGGGTTGTCTTTTTATCCCGTCATCCTGAGGGCGAAAGCCCGAGGGATCCATAATTTCTCGCCGAAAAAACAGAAAAACCATCAAAATCCTTCAAAATTTCAATTTGTAAACAAAAATTTACTTTTGAAAATTAAAATCAGATTTTGTTCTTTTGTCCGAAATCTCGAATTTTTAAAATTGCCGTTTTTGCTCAAATTTCGCTAAATATGTCAAAAAGTTTACAATTTTAGCACGTAATCTTTTTGTAAGAAGTTAGGCGTAAAAACGCAACTTTATTCCAAGTTGAAATATTTTTTTTGTAAGCAAAACTTAACTTTTGCGAAAAATTAATGTAAACTTTGTTTTGTGAAAGTTTTTCACAAAGATTGGAGAAAATCAACAAGGGAGCATATTATGCATTACACAAAGCTCAGTGTTGCGGGTTGTGCCGCACTCATGTTTGGTCTCATCGCTTGTTCCGGCGAAGACGGAAAAGACGGTGTTAACGGCGTCAATGGCCTTAATGGTGCCGATGGCGCAAGCTGCGAAGTCAAGTCCTTGAAGGACGAATCCGGCTACAAGGTGCTCTGCGGAGGGGATTCTGTTGGCGTCTTGTTAAATGGTAAGACTGGTGCAACGGGTAAGCAAGGTATTGCTGGTGCTACTGGTGCTAAGGGTGATACCGGTAAGACTGGCGCAAGCTGCGAAGTTAAAGAAAACAAAGACATTAATGGTTACGATGTGCTTTGCGGTGGCTCGAAAGTGGGTACGTTGAAGAATGGTACCAACGGAACAAATGGTGCCGATGGCGTTTCATGTTCTTTGTCTACCCCAGCTGACGATGGTAGCGTTACTGTTACCTGTCCAAATTCTTCTCCTGTTACAATTAAGCAGGGTAAGGATGGTACAAACTGCTCTGGCACAACCGTTACGAAAGATGGTCGAAAAGGTGTCGAGATCGCATGTGGTGGCTCTATCGTCGATACGCTATGGAATGGCTCCAATGGCTCTGATGGCACATCGGGCTCTGCAGGTTGCATTAGCGCCGATGACGGAAACGGTATCGTTACTGTGACTTGTGGTGATGCTACACCGATTAAGATTACCAAGGCTGTGTGCGGTGCAGACGCCTTTGATCCAGATAAGAAGTTCTGCGTGCTTGGCAAGACTTATGACTTGTGCAAAGGCAAGGCTTACGTTGTGAACAGAGAATTCTGTAACGATGGCGTTGTTGCTGAATTGTGTTCTGAATTCAAATTCAACAAAACAAAGACAACTGCTCAATTTGTTACTTATCGTGCAACGACCAAGGATGAATTCTGCTGGAATGGTATCGTGACTCCGAAGTGCGGAGGCAAGGAATTCGACGAGAATGAGTACTGCGGCAAGGCTTACGATGGCGTAACAGACTCTATCTATAAATACTGTGACAAACCCTCCAAACTTGAGGATATTTATGATGTCATCGGTCTGGCCTCGGTTGTTGCTGAACCGGAAGAAGGTGCAGAAGAAGGTGATGCCGTTGCCCCGAGTTCTTCTAGTCAGAGCTTCTTTGGAAACCTGATTGGAAAGCCGCTTACTCACTATAATGAAGAAAAGTTGGTTGAATTCTTTACAAAACTTGGTAACATTCAGAGTGGTGTAACCGAGTGTGGTATCGAAACTCCGGAAAAGTGCGGTAGCAAGGTCTATAACGCGAAAAAGCAGTTCTGCGATATTCGTGATGAACGTCTCTATAAGTTCGTGACCATTGATGGTCGCAGATGGATGGCTGAAAACCTTGCGTTTGAATACAAGCTGCCTCAAATTGACTCTTCTGAAGGTAGTGATCCGGCGCTTTGGTCTGTTGTTCAAGTTGGTGGTAAGGTCCAATATGAAAAGGATGCCTTCGAAAGCTTCGAAAAGAATGGAACCCGTTACTATACTTGGAATGCTGCAATGGGCAATGGTGACGTGAGAAAGATTATGAGTGAAGACGCAATCGCTGCTCTTAAACTTAATCCTAAGGATGAAGTTGTTGGAGCCTGTCCGGATGGCTGGAGACTGCCGAATAGTGATGAACTCAACGCTCTCAGTCTTAAGGCCAATGCTGCAGAACACGGATTTGAGGATCTTGACGATGCAGAAGATGTAACGGTAAACTTCAATGTTGAATTCTTGGGATTCTATAATGTCAATACTAAGGATGTTGTTGATGCTAATGAAGCCGCATACTTCTGGTCTGAAACTCCGGTTGAAGAAGATGAAAGACAGGCAGTTAACTTGCTCGTTACTGGAAAAGACCAAAGTGTTGTTAATACCTCTAACAAGGTGTTCGCATTCACCATCCGCTGCATTGAAAATCTTCCGAATGAAGATGAACCTGAAGGCGGCGAAGGCGGTGAAGGTGGCCTAGAACCTTAACATTCACTAATAACTCTCACATAATACAGCTCCAAGGCACCTGGCTCTCCACCAGGTGCCTTTTTCCGTGTGTTGTCGTAAATGCTTGAAACAAAAGCGGCCCGCTTTCGCGAGCCGCTTTCTGCATTATAGTCAATTGCGTTTAGCTAATATAGACTGCCGAACGCGTCTAGCGAATTGCTATCTGCACATTCAGCTGACTAGATTTCTACTTACTTCTTGAATACGCGCTGTGCGTTGTTCTTTGTCTTCAAGATGTAGGCGCCTTGGCGGATGCTCGGCTTGAGGGTACCGTTTTCGTTGAGCGCTTCGCTCTTGATGCCCTTCCACACGAGGTTTCCGTTCAAGTCGAAAATCATGGCTTGCGTCTTGCTGTCGTTGAAGGCAACTCTGCGGTTCATCTTGATGGAGCTGGAGCCTGTGCAGCCTGTGGCAACAATCTTTGCAATGTAGATGCCGGCAGATTCGCTGTTGAAGGTGAGTGCGGTAGAACCGTTTTCGCCTTCTTTCTTGAGAGAAACCTTGGTTTCGCTCCACTTGGAGCCGGCAGCGAGTTTGCCGTATTCGTAATCGACCCAGCTGCCGCCTGCAGCACCGCCCACGTTCACGTAAGCATCAGAAGTGCCCTGGCTGCGCATGGTGATGACGAGGTTAGAGCAAGAGGCGAGTGCCTTGGCGCCTTCTTCGCTGATGTTCAAGAGCTGGTTCTGGTAGCCGCAGGTTTCTTCGGACTGGTCGCAGCCGGCGAGCGGAACGCTTGCGTAGCCAGCGATGCCATCGATTGCCGTTGTGCCGTAGGTGACAGCGGAGAGCTTGTCATCCATGGCCTGCCAGGTCGTAACGTCGGTTGTTGCCGTGTAATCGACAATGACAACATCTGCTGTCGGAACGATAATCGGTTCGACGTAGCTGGAGTCGCTTGTTTCGTCCTTGCATGTTGCGACTGTGGAAGCGGCTGCGCCCTTCTTGTAAACGAGAGTCGTGATGGAACGTGCCGGGAGAACGGTACATGCTGCAACAGAGATGTTCTTGCTCTTGAGGCCGTTTTCCTTGGACTGCACGGCGGTAACGAGGCCGTAGCCCGCGATGGCCGGGTTGTCGAGCTGGATGGCGGTGCTACCCGTATTGATAAGGATGGTCGAGATGGAATCGCCGTTTGCGCTGAGGAAGGCGACCGTCTTGAGGTTTGCGTCGTCAGTTGCGGTGGCAATGACGCTTGCACCCGGATTCACGAACTTGGAATAGTGGCGCATGGCGTGGTATTCCGGGAAAATCTTGAAGCCGGCATCGTCACAGACGTACTTGCCACTGCCGTCGAGGTCCCAGCCTGCACCTGGGCAAACGCCGATCATCTGGGAGTGGTAACCCCAGAAAAGCTGCCAGGCAATGTAGCCGGAGAGGCGACCATCGGTAAAGCCGATCTGCATGATCTGGGCAAGGCCGAGCATGTCCTTTTCGCGCGGTTCATCAAGCATCGGGCAGAATTCCGTCATGATGATGGGCTTGTCGCCCTTGCCGTAAACGTCGGCGATGGCCTTCATCGGCTTGCGGAAGTTTTCCGGATCAAGGTAGTTGTTGCCGGAGTTGTCGTTTCCGTCACCGGCATGGTAAAGGTGGTAGGAATAGCCATCGAGCTTATTGGCGTCGAGTTCCTTGGCGTACTTTTCAAAGTTGCTGTAGCCAATACCGAGTGGTTCCGGGCCAATCAACTTGGTTTGTCCCTTCACGGCGTCATAGACGGCGTTCAAGGCTTCCTTGTAACCGGCGATTTCGTTAGTTTCTGTTGGTTCGAAGAGTGTTTCTTCATAATCGGCTTCCATGTCCGGTTCGTTCTGGAGAGAAACGTAGTCCGGAGAGATGCCTGCGGCCTTGTAGGCTTTGAGGCTCTTCTTCCACCAGTTGGCAAAATCACTGTAGACGTATTTGCCATACGGGTCGCTGTTCGAGGTCTTGAGCGTGTTCTGGCTCTTGATCTTTTGTCCGTCCACTTTACCGTTCAAGTTGCCGCTCGGCTTGAGCTTTGCCGGAGCAGACCAGCTGGACATCTGGATTTTCATGTGGTCGCCGAGGCGGGTCTTGGCGGCCTTGACGATGTCAATGTCGTCCTGGATTTTTGTGATATCTTCGTCCTGGTACCAGTTTCCCACGCGGAGCAGGGAAATGTTAAGGCCCGTGAATGCGGTATCGAAAAGGGCTTCTTGGTCTGCTGCGGGGAGGTTCTTGATCCAGCTCTGGTAGTAAACGCTTGCGCCACCGAAACCCGTAACTTTCTGGGCGGTGGAGGCGGGGTTTACCGTTACGCTTGCGGCAAGTGCGCTAGAGGCGAGCAAAGCCGTTAAAGACAAGTATTTTCTCATTTTACACTCCTAAATTACACCGGATATATCCCTACACCGGTTCGACCATACACCGAGAGTTAAAGATACTAAAAGTAATAAGGAGTTTCAAGAATTTTAGAACTTAGAACTTAGAACTTAGAACTTAGAACTTAGAACTTAGAACTTAGAACTTAGAACATCTCTCTTTTCTCTAAAAGAAAATAACTAAGTTCTAAGAGCGGAGCGGACTAAGCTCTGCTAACTGCGCCACAGGCGCTAGTAAGCGCCTTCGCCCTTGAACACGACCTTGAACGTCTTGAGGATGAGCTTGATGTCTTCGCTGAGCTTTCCATCGCGACGGATGTAGTCGTTGTCCAGGCGCATCTGGCCTTCAAACGAGATGTTGCTACGGCCACTGACCTGCCAAATGCAGGTGAGGCCCGGAGTCACGGAAAGGCGCATGCGGTGCCAAGGTTCGTATTCTGCCACTTCGGACGGAATGGGCGGGCGCGGTCCGACAATGGACATTTCGCCCTTGAGAATGTTGATGAGCTGCGGCAGTTCGTCGAGGCTGAATTTGCGGAGGATGTGGCCGAACGGATAAATACGCGGGTCGTTCTTCATCTTGAACGTCTTTCCGCCCGTTTCGTTCTGGGCCATCAGTTCCTTTTTGCGTTCTTCTGCATCAACGTACATACTGCGGAACTTGTACATCGTAAATAATGCGCCGTTCTTGCCGACTCGGGTCTGCTTGAAGATAATCGGTCCCTTCGGGTCGCTAATCTTGACGGCGAGGGCGCAGAACAAGAGGACAGGCGATAGAGCGATGAGCGCAACGGATGTGCAGGTAATATCAACCATTCTCTTGATGATGTGTCTAAAGCGAATCTTGTGCGGGTGTACCCAGATGTCTGAAAGGTTCAAACGGTTGAGCGTAAAGAAACTACCGTTTGTGCTGTTGAACTCCTTGAGCTTGTTGTCCATTTCAAGGTTGTCTTTTTCCTGGTACCCCGTGTAGAGGTAGGCCTGGAAAATAGGAGCTTTCGGCTTGTGGCGGAGTGCCTGGATGAGCCCTGCGTCGTTGAGCTTGTGGAGGATTTCCTTGCGGATACCTTCAAGCGTGCTCATATCGGAATTCAAAAGGATGATGCCAATACCGCTGTTGTCGGAGAGGTAGCCCAGTACGTCGATAAAGCGCAGATGTGAAAACATCGTAAGCACGCTAATCTTCCAAGTATTTTCAACAATCTTGGACGGACGGCCCCAGCCGAGCACATCGTACTGGTGCGAATAAATCTTGATGAAAAGGAAAGGCTTGCGGGTGCGGTTCGCACGCAAAAACTCCTCGTTCAACCGCGCCTTGAACAGCCTGGCCGGGTAAACGATGTTTTTCAGTTTTTGTTCGTTAAGGATTGAACCGATAGTCGGATTTACTGCTTCCTGTTCCATGCGCCTAAATATATAAAAAAGGGGATTGCTTTCAATTGGGGGTCTTTTTTTAGGTGTTGTAAATCAATGTTTGCAATACGAACTTTTTTTATTAGATTTTTCAATAGAAGGTAGAAAATGATATTTAAGCTTTTAGGGGCGCTTTTTTTTGCTGCGTTATTTGCGGGCTGTCATTCGGATGGGGGGAGTTCACCAACCGAAGTTTTGCCATATTCGGGAATGCAAAGGCAAATGTTGCTCATTGAGGGGTCCAAGGATACCATTGCATTGGGTACAAATAAGAATGGTGCCAAAATAGACGAATCTCCGGAAATGAAGGTCTTGTTGGACTACGATTACTGGGTGGACCTCTATAAAGTGACTTGTGGTGAATTTAAGTCGGTCATTGATGAAACGATTGTCGAAAATCGCGTAGATTGTGGCCCGGATAGCTTGCCGGTAGTCAATGTGACTTTTTTTGATGCTGTACTCTTTGCTAATGAAAAAAGTAAAAATGAAGATTTGGATACCATCTATGAATATTCTAGCGCAGAATTTGATAAAGATGGACATTGCGTGAATCTTGCTGGTTTCTCGTTCCATCTTGATAGGAGCGGTTTTAGGCTTCCGACCGAAGCGGAATGGGTGAAGGTGGCTTCGCAAAAAGGTAAATGCTTGGATTGCTTTGAAAAAGAGAAGGAGTTTGTCAATGACTACAAAGGTGTTTTCAAAAATGAAGTTGTGACAAATTATGCGGGCGCGTCCAGTACAAATGATGCCGATGAACGTATTATCAAGGGTGGTAGCTCGTCGAACCTTTATTCAAGAGGGGGGACATATCCTGTAAGTCCATCGACTTATGAAGGCAATATTGGTTTTCGTCTAGCGATTGGCAGAGTTCCTGATGCTGTTTTTTTTGATCAGGGCGGAAAGAAGGTAAATTCCCCTGTCAGGGTGGTTTCTTCAGTGCTGAAACTGTGGGATTACACAAAAACTTCTAAAGTAAAGCTTGTCTTTAAAAACGAGGTTACAGGAAATCTCAATTACATTGATTATTACAATAACAGTGAAATTGTTGAAATTAAAAAAACAGAGTCGGCTTATCATCCAGATATCTCACCGGATGGAAGCATGGTTGCTTATTGTACGGGGATCGAGGGGATTGATCGGAAGTCCCAGGTTTATGTCCGTAGTCTAGATAATAATGATTCCAAACCTGTAAAATTGGATGTGGAGAGCGCTGCAATTCCTCGCTGGAATGTTTTAGAAAGTGGCGATACCGTTATTACTTATGTGACGGGAACCGGCAACAATTCTAGCGAAAAGTCTTTCAAGAGCATGAGCACGTGGCAAGTCCCTTTTGCAAATGGAAAGTTCGGGAAGCCTACTAAGTTGTTTGATGGGGCGTACCATGGTGGAGTGAGTGTTGACAGTAAGCTTGCTGTTACGGGGTCAAAAATTCTCCGGGCTAGGGTCAACGGAAAAGAAACGGTCTGGTATAATGGGGAACAGGCTTGCAATGTGTCGCTTTCGAGAGATTTTAGCAAGCGTACGTCGTTTCTCGATTTCCATAGTACAACGGGTGAAAAATTTGTTGGCAACAAGTACCGGGTACATGAAATCCTTTTTGTGGCGGACAGTGCCGGAAATCTTATTCAACATGTGAAAGCGCCTGACGGCTATACATTTGATCATCCTGAATGGGTGACCGGGCGAGTGAACGAGAATATTGTGGCGACTCTTGCAAATGCGGACGGGGCGCATTCTAAAATTGTCCTAGTCCATTTGGCTGATAGCTCTATTACATATCTTGTCGAAGGCGATGAACTGTGGCATCCGAGTCTTTGGATTCGCGAAAGGATCGTGATTCCTTCTAGCTCTAGTGTTGCAAGCAGCTCAAGCAAGCCTGTCAGCAGTTCTTCTGTTTCGAGTTCCAGTTCTGAATCTAGCAGTTCTATGGGCTCGAGTTCCGACGGAAAATCTTCAAGTTCTAATGATAAACCGGTACAGTATTTTGAACTTGATGAAGATAGCGCAGGCTTTTACGTGAAAAACAATGAATTCCAGGAAGCGCACTGGAGTTATAAGATGGAACTTGTCTGGACCTATTGGGATTCGGCGGATGTTGTTATTTTGGGTTCGTCAAGGCCGCAACATGGTGTTATTCCAGCCTTGTTTAGCGATCAGTTTTATGTTGTCAATCTTGCGAGTGCGCACGGGAGTATGCATTCTTCTTATTATATGGCAATGAATTACGTCTTGCCCCATTATAAAAAGCTGAAGTACATTATCATTGAAATCGCGCTTGATAGGCTATGGCTGACAAAACAGAATAGTTTCTTTTTTCTGAGAAGTCCTGATATCAAGGGGTATGTTTACGATGCCAATCACGATTTCTGGAAGTCGGGCATTCCCGAAGGTCTTAAGGAAATGACGCATGAAGTGCCGAAGGTCTCCTCGTATGCAGGCAACCTGACTGAACGGGGGGCGATGCCTTTGAATAGTTGTGGCAACTGGAGGTCGTCGGTTTATGCAGAACAGGATGTCGCGTGGCTTGATACGGGGCTTGTCCGACTTGAAGAAACTTTGGGTTACTTGACTGAAATTATAGAGCAGGCCAAAGAAAAGAATATTAAGGTGATTGGTTTAGAAATGCCGCTAAATCCGAATTACAAGAACGTGAATGCTTACGGAAAGTATGGGCTACGCAATAGCGATGCTCCTAAAATACTTGAACGAATTGAGAATATGGTTGAAAAGTACAGCAATTTTATGTTCTTTGACCAGCACAAGATGGGTGAACACGATTATCTTAATGGTATGAATTACGATGATGACCACCTTTGCCGAGCAGGTGCCGAGAAAATAACCCACCGTCTGGATTCCCTGTTGAAAACATTAGACTGATTTTTTCTACATTATAGCGCGTAAAATTTAAAATGGAGACGCTATATGTTGCGTATTGGTTTAATTGGCACGGGTACCGTTGGTGGTGGTGTCATTCAGATTCTTGAACAGAAGATTGCCGAATATAAGGAAAAGCTGGGTGTCGAGCTGGAACTCTCCTGCATCTGCGCTAAGTCCGAAGAAGAAGTGGCTCCGTACAAGGCTAAGGGCTACAAGGTCTCGACCAATGCCGACGAAATGATTGCTGGCGACGATATCGACGTGCTCGTGGAACTCGCCGGTGGCTACAACATGCCGCGCAAGTGGATCCTCGCTGCTCTCGAAAGCGGTAAGCATGTGGTGACGGCTAACAAGGCTCTCCTCGCCAAGTACGGTCACGAAATTTTCCCGCTCGCCGCAAAGAAGGGCCTGCATGTCTTGTTCGAAGCTGCTGTTGGCGGTGGCATTCCTATCATCCGCAGCGTCCAGGAAGGTTTCGTTGGCTCTACAGTCGAAAGCCTGAGCTGCATCATTAACGGTACTTGCAACTACATCTTGAGCCGCATGGCCGAAGAAGGTCTCGACTTCGACGTCGTCTTGAAGGACGCCCAGAAGCTCGGCTTTGCTGAAGCAGACCCGACTTTCGATATCGAAGGTATCGACTCCGCCCACAAGACCGCCCTCCTTGCTAGCCTTTGCAGTGGCAAGCGCGTGGACTTCGAAAAGATCCACGTCACCGGTATTTCCAAGATTACCGCTCAGGATATCGCATTTGCTAAGGAACTTGGCTGCTGCGTGAAGCTCCTCGGCATCTACCACCGCGACGGCGACCGCGTGGACGCCCGTGTCCATCCGTGCTTCGTCCCGAACACGAACTTGCTCTCTAACGTGAATGGCGTTATCAACGCTGTTTACCTCAAGTGCGACAACCTCGGCGAAACGGTTCAGACCGGTGCTGGTGCTGGCCGCCTCCCGACCGCATCTGCAGTCGTGGCTGATCTCGTGTCCCTCGCTCGTTCTACCGACCAGGGCAGCCGCAAGGCACTCCCGATGGGCTGGTTCAATGTCGAAAACTCTGCAACGCTCGTTCCTATCTCTGAAACTAGCGCCCGCTACTACCTCCGCTTCACGTCTCGTGACGCTTGCGGTGTGCTCGCCAAGATTACGAAGATCCTTGCAGACAACAACATCTCTATCGAAACGATTATCCAGAAGAACGTGAACGACCCGGGCAAGGTGTCCATCGTCGTCATTACGGAAAAGACTCTCGATAGCAAGCTCTCCAAGGCTGTCGATGCCGTGAACTCTCTCTCCGAAATCGTTGAGAAGAGCCAGGTTATCCGCTTCCTCGCTTAATTAAAGGTTGTATATGATTCGCGCAACTACTATGGAACGAATTCTCTTAATCCTCTCGGATTTTGCCGCTTTGTCGATTTGTTTCGCCTTGGCGTTTTGGGTTCAGTTCCATAGTGGCCTTATCGTAGACAAGTTCGACCCGACCAAGACGTTTGATAGCTATTGGCAGTACGGCCTTGTCTTGAATATCGGGTGGCTAACCTTGTTTGCCTTTGCCGGATTGTATCGTTCCTGGCTTTTGTTATCAAGAACACACCAGGTCTTGCGCGTTCTCCGTGCGGTTGTCATTGGTGTGGTCTTGGTGATTGTCTGTCTGTTCGGTGCCGAGTTCATGGGGAAGGTCTTTACGAACCAACCGCTCAATGAAGGCTATCTCTATGGTTCCCGGTTCCCGTGGATATTTATATATGGCGGACTTGCCATTTTGCTTGTCGGCTTGTTCCGCATGTTTATCTATATCTTCTTGCGTGCTCTGCTCCGTAAGGGCTATGGAGCGAACAATATCCTTGTGCTTGGCGCTACCGAAGCGGGTAAAAAGATTGCTCGTGATCTGGCGAAGACTCCGGCTCGTGGTCAGCGCGTTGTGGGCTTTGTCGATGAACGCTACCAGGTCTTGCCGAAAAAGTTTGCGAAGGTTCCGGTTCTCGGCAAGTATTCCGATTTGCCTGCTCTTGTCAAGAAGTACAAGGTTAGTGGCATTATCATCGCGCACGAAAGTACGTCTCCGCAAGAGATTATGCGCGTGCTCGTCTGGATTTGCGAACTCCCGCTCCATATTTACATTGTTCCTGAACTTTATAGCGTCGTGAATGGCCGCTTCAAGGCAAACCTTGTTTACGGTTTTGAATTGCAGGAACTTTTTGCGTTTACGATGCCGCCTTGGCAGGTTCGCGTCAAGCGCATTATCGATATTGCTTTTGGCTTGTTCCTCGGGCTTTTGTCGCTCCCGGTATGTTTGTTTGCCGCTATTGCGATTAAGCTCGATGACCATGGCCCCATTTTCTATTCGCAGGAACGCATTGGCCTTTATGGCAAGCCGTTTACAGTTTACAAGTTCCGCACGATGCGTACCGATGCCGAAAAGTTTGGAGCTCAGTGGGCGACCAAGAAGGACCCGCGCATCACGCGAATAGGCCGTTTTTTGCGCAAGACCCGTATTGATGAACTTCCGCAGATTCTTTGTGTTTTGAAAGGCGATATGAGCATGGTGGGGCCGCGTCCGGAACGCGCCGTGTTTATTGGCAAACTCCGTGAACAGATCCCGTTCTACATCAGCCGCCTCAAGATGAAACCGGGCCTCACTGGCTGGGCTCAGGTTTGCCACCACTACGATACGAGCATTGAAGATGTGCAGATCAAGCTCCAGTACGACATGTACTATTACGAGAATATGAGCTTGCTTTTGGATTTCCAGATTCTCGTACGAACCGTTTATGTTGTGCTGACAGGCAAGGGTGCTCAATAGCAACTGCCTACTAATCACCAACCACTAACCACTAATTACTAATCATGTACGGCGATAATTCTACTCCAGTATTCCCAACCGAAGATGCTTTGACCATGATCCGCCTCGCATTGGCGGAAGACGTTCGCACGGGCGACGTGACCAGTGAATGGACCATCCCCGCGGACCAGAAACAGCATGCCCGCCTCATCGCCAAAGAAGATGGCGTGCTCGCCGGCCTCCCGATTATTGAACTCGTGTTCCAGGAACTCAAGGCAAACGCCAAGGTGACGCTCCACAAGAATGATGGTGACGTCGTGAAGAAAGGCGACCTGATTGCCGAACTTGATGGCACGACTCATGAACTTTTGACGGGCGAACGTACGCTCTTGAACTTCATCCAGCAGCTCTCTGGTGTGGCAACGGTTGCTCACACGTTCCAGGAAGCCTTGAAGGGCGGTAAGACCAAGGTTCTCGACACCCGCAAGACGATTCCGGGTTTCCGCACTTTGCAGAAGTACGCCGTTCGCGTCGGTGGTGGTTCCAATCACCGCATGGGCCTCTTTGATATGGTGCTCGTGAAGGACAATCACATTGCAGCTGCTGGTGGCGTGCTCGAAGCTCTCGAAGTCGTCAAGAAGAACAACAAGCAGGGCTTGATGGTTGAAATGGAAGTTGAAAATTTTGACCAGCTCCGCGCTCTCCTCAATAAGGGCGTTGACGTCATTATGCTCGACAACATGAGCAACGAAATGATGGCCGAAGCTTTGAAGATTATCAAGGAAAGCGGCGACAAGTGCCTCGTGGAAGGTTCTGGCAACATGACGCTCGAACGTGCGAAGCAGATTGCAACGCTCGGTCTTGACTTCATCTCTGTCGGTGCTCTCACGCACAGCGTCAAAGCCCTTGACATCTCGATGAGAATTTAATTTGAATTTGTCATGGCGGGATTGCCCCGCCATCTAGCTGTCATGCTTACAGCAGAATTGTCATGCCCGCCACCGAGCGGGCATCTCCTTTATTATTCTCCTTTACTATATTTCTTACATCTTGACGCTTTATGGGAGTTTTTATGCGTTGTTTAGTTACTGGTGGTGCTGGATTCTTAGGAAGTCACCTTTGCGAAAGACTTTTGAATGACGGACACGAGGTCATTTGCCTGGACAATTACTTCACAGGCCGTATGGCTAACGTAGCCCACCTGCGTGACAACCGCAATTTTGAACTCATCCGTCACGATGTGACCGAACCGATTCTTTTGGAAGTGGACCGCATTTTCAACTTGGCATGCCCTGCAAGCCCGATTCATTACCAGTTCAATCCGGTAAAGACCATCAAGACGAGTGTCATGGGCGCCATCAACATGCTCGGCCTTGCAAAGCGCGTTAAAGCCCGCATCTTGCAGGCTTCTACAAGCGAAGTCTATGGCGACCCGGCAGTGCATCCGCAGACCGAAGACTACTGGGGAAATGTGAACCCCATCGGCATCCGCAGCTGCTATGACGAAGGCAAGCGCGTCGCTGAAACGCTCTTCATGGATTACCACCGCCAGAACAAGGTTGACATCCGCATTGTCCGCATTTTTAATACGTACGGCCCGCGCATGCTCCCGAACGACGGCCGCGTTGTTTCAAACTTCATCGTCCAGGCGCTCAATGGCGAAGACCTCACCATCTACGGCGACGGCAGCCAGACCCGCAGCTTTTGCTACGTGGACGACCTCATTGAAGGCTTTGTCCGCATGATGAACCAGGATAAGATTATCGGACCGGTCAACATCGGCAATCCTGGTGAATTCACGATGCTTGAACTTGCGAAGGAAGTGCTTGAACTCACGGGTTCCAAGAGCAAGATTGTCTACAAGCCGCTCCCGGGCGATGACCCGAAGATGCGCCGTCCGGACATCACGCTTGCCAAGAGCGCTCTCAAGTGGGAACCGACAATCCCGCTTCGTCAGGGGCTTGAAAAGACTATCGTCTACTTTGATAACTTGCTCAAGTCAAAGTAACCATTTATCTTAAATATTTGTCGTTCATTCTCTACTTTAGGGGAGTCGTCAAGACTCCTCTTTAAATTTTTCGATAAAGTTTTAGCTTTGACGAAAAAGAGAGGGTAAAATGCTTCGCAAGTTGTTGTCATCGCTATTGTTTTTGTCTGTAGCCGCTTTGAGCGCTCCCTTATTTTCTGACCAAACTATTTCTGAAGATTCTATCAATGTCGCTTACACAGTAACGAATACGACGTTTGAAGACACGGTTGACATCAATGCTCTAGAAAAGCCCAAAGAAGTTTCTCCGCTTATCGTCTTAGGCGAAGTCTTTGGGTTCAATGGATTTATCTGGGCGTGGGACCGTTATGTTTTGGACAAAGGTTATGCGCGTACAGGGCCGAGTTACTGGAAACGCAATTTTAAGGAAGGCTGGGAATGGGACCACAATCATTGGGCGATTAACTTTTATGGGCATCCGTATCAGGGCGCGACTTATTACAACTTTGCTCGTGGCGCGGGCTATGGATTTTATGGAAGTCTGTTGTTTACTGCGCTTGGAAGCTACACGTGGGAAATGTTTGCCGAGACAGAATACCCATCCATTAACGACTTGATTGCGACCTCAATTGGAGGCGCCGTCTATGGCGAAGTCCTCTACAGGCTTTCACGAAAACTTTATGGCGTTGATGAATCTGCCTGGTACAATCAGGTCGGTGCATTTGGGATGGCGCATTCCGCTTACTTGCAAAGGAAAATGTTCGGTAACCGCGATGTCATTACGGGCAACACTCCGATGGATCTGTCCATTTTCTTGGGTACAGGCTCTCATTTCGGAAACATCTATCGCTATGGTGGCCGCAATGAGGATGACTTGGATCAACGTTGGGATGATAAACATGTCATGTACGGTGCTGAAATTGAATACGGCAAGCCGTTCCGGAAGGTCAAGCGTCCGTTTGATTATTTCACTTTACTCACTCGCGGTGAAGTCGGCCCAGATGGGACTCTTTTCCAACTTGATGTGACTGGCAAGCTCACGAATGCCGGTGTTCATGGGCGTGGACATTGGGTGGATTTTGCGACGTATCTCGACTATTGCACGTTCTATGGAGACTTCGCGACTGTCGGCACAATCTCTGTCGGTACGGGCATTGACTTTTCGCTTTGGCTTTTGCCTTCGTTACGTTTCCGCATGTACCACCAGATTTACTTCATCTTGCTTGGTACGACGGACATGGGCTACGATGACTTGATTCGTGAAGTGCATCCGGAATATGAATCGGATATGGACAATTACCAGTACAATATGGGTGCAAAGTATGTGTTGGGGATTGAAATCTCGATTGGGAAAAAGTTCCGCTTCAATAACAAGACGATTGTCGATGCGCTGCATACGATTCCAGGTTCGCTACCGCACTATGGCGCCGATGGCTGGGACATGTTGTTGATGAACTACACCTCGGCAGAATACGATTTGACGGATAAAATTGCTATGGGCGGTCGTTTTGACACTTATGCTAAGGTTGCCGCTTACTCCTCCGAATTCTTTGAACCCATGAGCCGCGGCGTCTTTGCATACACCCTGTACTTCAGCTATAAACTGTTCTAAAAAAACTATAACCTCTAGTCTTTCGTCTAAGGAATTGACGCGAGACCAACATTTTACTAAGATATCAATATAATGAATGACCTTCCTTTTCATAAGAATGCGAATATCCGCACTGCGGATTTTTCGATGCTGAATTTTTTGCGTCAAGCAAACGTGTTGCCCGATAAGATTGCAATGATCACCAGCCTCAAGGAATTCGGGCTTGAAAATTATGTAAAAGTCCAGGCGGCGGTGCTCCTCTTGGTGAAACGCGGTTCCGTGGACGTTGAACTTGACCTTAAGACTTACCACCTTGAAGCGGGTGCCTTGTTCGTCGTGTTCCCGGAACAGGTGCTGCGAGCCAAGAAGGCTTCTGCCGATTTTGAACCGGTGTGCATTGCGTGCTCCAAGAACATGATCGATGAATTGATCATTCGTTTTGACGATAATACGCGGCTCATTTTGCGCTATCGTGAAAATCCTTTACAGCAGCTTGATAAAGTTAAGTTTGATCAACTGAATGCAAGCTTTGAATTCTTGAAGAAAAAGTTTGAAACGACGGAAACGAACGCTTGCCGTTTGCAGGTTCTCAAGAATCATTTGATTGCGCTTTTGTATGAGTGCATTGGAATTGTAGACGAGCCTATTGCTACGGATGTGGTCAAAAGTCGTGGTCAGGTGCTATTTGCGCAGTTTATAGACCTCGTTGTCGAACATCATCGCGAACAGCATTCCGTGAAGTTTTACGCCGATGAACTCGGCATCACGCCGAAGTACCTCTCTGCCGTTGCCGAAGAGCAGACCGGGAAGAATGCCAAGCGTTGGATTGACGAACATATTGCGCTTGATGCCAAGGTGCTGTTGCGCTCGTCTTCTAGAGACATCCAGAAGGTCTCCAAGATTCTGAACTTCCCGGATGTTTCGTTCTTTGGAAAATTCTTCAAGCGCCTCGTCGGCGTTTCGCCCAAAGCCTACCGCAAAACGACGGATTGATTTAGATGAAAGAACGCTCGCTCTGCTCGCTACAGACGAGAGACGAAAGAGTTTATTCTGTAAAATCAAAAATTTTATTATTCCCGGCTCGCCCGGGAATTTCCTTTTAATTAAACCTTCATCGCATCGACTTGATTGACGATTGTGGTAACGGCTTCGATGTACTTGTTGATGTTTGACACAATCACGTTGTTGTCATTGGTCATATTAGGGATGCGCACGCCCGGGAACATTTCGTAAACTTGTTCGTGACTCTCGGGGTAATTGCCTGTTGAAAGGTAATAGACACCGTAAAGCAAGGGGAGGAGTGTCGTTGCAGAACGCACGTAAATCCCGTGCGGATTACGGTCTTCCTTGAGGTAAAGAAATGCACGGCGCAAATGTACGAGCAGTCCACGCAGTTCGCGTTCGCATTCGATGCGCAGTTCCGCGAGGTTCGGGCTGAAATCTGCAAGCGGCGCTTCGCCGCACAGCGTCACGTTCTTGCTCTTGATGTGCAAGAATTCTAGCGGGAACACGTCCTGCGAAGACTTGATTTCAAAACGGCTGAACACGTGGTTGAACACGATATTTTCGTGCTTTGCTTTTGCTGTGAGCTTCTGCAAGGGGAGCATGTCTTCGACGGAGTTGGACTTTAAAATAAAGCTCACAGTCCACGGGGATTCCAGCGCAGAAAATCCTTCCATAAGGCAATCGCCATGAACGAATGCTGAAATGAGATTGTCGCCGAGCGCTTCTTCAAAGAGCTTCGGCCATTCCGAATTCTGAAATTCTGCAACGCTTAAAATCTTTCTCATAAAGGAACCTCTAAATTACCAGCTTCCGCCGGAGCCGCCACCGCCAAAGTGGCCTCCACCAAATCCACCGCCGAAACCGCCGCCAAAGCCGCCTCCTCCGCTCCCAAAGCCACCGCCAAAACCACCGCGGTGGTGGCCACGACTGCTGTTGCTGAGGGCGTTCCCAAGCAAGAACCAAAGGCATCCGTTTCCGCGACCGCCGCCATTCTTCGCGACGAGCAGGAACAGAATCACGAAAATAAGGAGAGAGAGTCCGTCCAACCAGTTATCATCTTCTTGCGGGAGCTGGTCAGTGTTGACCTCAAGAGTGATTCCTTTTTCCTTGGCAACGACTTGTGCAATTTCCCAGGCAAGCTGCATCACGCCTTGGCCGTACTTTTCAACTCTGAAAGCCGGGACAATCGTCTTTTGCTGGAGTCGTTCCACGAGTACATCGGGCAAGTAACCTTCGGCACCATAGCCGACTTCAACACTGCGCTTATGCTGCTTCATCGCCGCAAAAATCAGGACGCCTTCGTTCGATTTGCCACCAATGCCCCAGCTTTCGGCGATGTTCAATGCGTAATCTCTAAAGTCAGCAAAGCCGATGTCATGGATGAGTGCGACAGCAAGTCCAAAGCCCGCCTTCTTGTAAAGCTCTTCAGAAAGCGTGTTGATGAACTGCACCTCTTGTTTTGAAATCAAGCGGTCTTCATCGTACACGTAACTGTTCTGCGGGCGCTTGGGGAGCCCCGCCTTGTTCACTTTAAAACCTGCCGCAACCGGGATGGCGAGCAACAGAATGAACAGTATTGATAAAATTCTTTTTTGCATAGAAAAAAGCCGCTTTGCCGCGGCTTCGTAAAGATAATAAAGTTATCTAAGTTCTAAGAGCGCAGCGGTCTAAGTTCTACCAACTGCGCCTCCGGCGCCTACTTGCAGAGCGGCAACAGCTGCTTCTGGAGAGGGCTAAAGTCCGTCTTCTTGATAGCGCTGATGGTTGCATCAACTTCATTCTTGCCGACACCTTTTGCCGTTGTGAAAAAGTTGACCTTGTCGCCCTTGATAGAGATGGTAAAGTCAAAAGACGAAATGAACCCGAGCCTGCCTCTAAAGGTGTTTTCAATTTCTACGCTGAGCTCCGGTGCTGCAATTTCTTCATCGTCTGTAGCAAAGATGGATTTTTTAGAAAGAGCATTTTCAAGAGCGCTGCAAGCGTTTGCAATCATGTCGCAGTTTAGCTTGACTTCACAACGGGAAAGCTTCACGCGGTAAGGAACTTCAAGAGCGTTCTTCAAACCTGCTTTTTTTAAAATTTCAAGCGGGAAGTTCGGTTCCACGATAATCACGTATGGGCCTTTTTCGTAGTTCACGTTGCGTAACTTGAACGTAGCGATTCCATTCTTCTGCGTGCGTCGTTCCGAAAGCGTCTTGCTCTGGCGAGCGACAAGCGGGAAGCTTGGCACAGGGCCGATGGAGTCCTTGACAACGACATTCCAGGAAGGCATTTCGGCCTTGGTCAATTCAAAGTTCGGTTCTGTTGTCGTTGTAATCGTGATATTCGAAAGCCTTTCGATGAGCAACTTTTCAATTTCCGGAAGTCCGTGTTCCAAACGGTGGCTGTCGTTGAGCGGATAGATATCGGCGAGTTGGAGCAAGTAGAAATTGTATTCGTTGACCTTGTCTTCCGCCTTTTCCAAATCGTTAGCCGCATTGATATAAACGCGGGTATCAATTGCCTTTCTGGATGACTTTTCAAGCTTTGCAATTTCTTGCTTTAAAGTCTTTAAACGGAATTGGAGGCTTGCCGTAAACTCGTCCATGTCGAGAGTTGCGGTAGCCTTGAAGCCTTTATCCACTTTTACAGGAGTCACCTTGACGCCTTTCAAGACGACGTTGCTCTTGACATTGCTCTTGGACCTGTACGTTTCACCGAGGACGCTCTTGCCATCGTTGATGTCTTCGTACTTGGTCAGAGTTTGAGTGGCGCTAACTTGGGACTTGATCTGCTTTGCGACGCCTGCCATGGCTGTATTGTTCGCATCTTCTTGCGATACTGTGGAGGTGGCGGTGTAGGTGACGATTTTCCCTGCCATCGCCGGGATTACAGCAAGACACGCACAAAGGATAAGGCTTCTGATATTCATTACTAGTTCAGCTCCATCAAAATCAACTTACGAGTGATGTTGTTTTTCTTGGTTTCTGCAATCGGTTTCAGGATCTGTCTAATCTTGGTGTAGACTTCCTGGGAATCCTTGTACTTCAAGGGGTTGGCGTAGATGACAAAGTCAAGTGTCTTGGCGGTCATCACGTTTACTTTCACAGAGCTAAAGTTGCTCTTGAGTCCCTTCATGATGGCATCGTGCAAGTCTTCGGTCTGGCTATCGGAGTATTCGCCCTTGATGTTCACGACGACCTTGTACTGAGTCCCCTTGGCGAAGTCCATCTTCCAGTAGCCGAGAATTTTCTGTTCAAGTCCGGGCATTGCCTTGCGGACTGCGGCACCGATGTTTGAATTGATGTTGATTTTGGAAGTATGGCCGTTGTTACGGACGACGGAGGTCTGCGAACCGAGGAGGCGTGCCGTCGATGTCTCGTAAGCGGAAACTTCAACAGAGACTTCGTCATTCGTCACTTCTGGGGTGTATTTGATATAGATGTCTGCATCGAGAGCAATTCCCGCGAGATAAGACAAATCATCTTCGGTGTTGGCGATGTCGCTCTGCATCTGGAGGATGCTGGTCAGTTCGGCCTGGCCGTTTACAGACTTGACCTCGTAATTCTTCTTGGTGAGATAGCTATTAATGGCTTCTGCCGTTGTGCGAGAGTACGGGCTTTCGCTAGAGAGGTCTGGAACGCCGTCCTTGAGGGTCAAGTTGGGAGAGACCATGATAATCGGAGTCCCGACATCCTGGATGGCGCTTGCTGTGGCATAAGTTTCTGTAGTGGCTTCTGCTGCAGCGGCGGCTTTTTGACTTACAGCCTTCGTCGGAGCGCTTGCGTTAAATGCCGTAGGTGCCGTTGCGGTTGATTTTACAGCAGAATTTGTGGTAGAGGCAAATCCGTCGAGTTCGTTATAGGCGCTTTCTGCTCTTTGGCGGGTGGCTGCGTTTTTTTGGCGTGCATCTGAATCATTTTGTTTTACGGCGTGAGGCGCAGAACAGGCTGTTTCGGCCAGGAGGAGTGCTAAGCAGAGAGATGGAATCAAGTGTCTCATGTTACAAGTATCTCTTTAAAGGTTTCCTACATTTTGTATACAGATAATATACAATGTTTTGTGTTCAGAAGTAAACAAATAATACGATTTGTAAAATACTTTTTTTAAGAGTTGCTATCAAAGCGAAATTTGGATATATATATCTATAAGACTACGTTTATTAAAAAGAATTGCTGGTAATGGAAAATTTATCAACAATTATGTAGTTTGGAGTGTGTTTTTGTAGGTCCTTCACATGAGTGAGGTTGAATATGAGCGAAAAATGGATCTGGTTGCCCGACTGGGCCTCAAATCTCGGGATTTGGGAAGACGATCTGATGGACGTAGCTCCTTCAGCAAACCATAATTATGTGCAGTACAGCCAGTTGGCTGAGTATTTAGAAAAGCCGGAGGAAATTCCGGAGTTCAAGAAGGCCTCTACGGTGGTAGCCTGGGGACTTGGTGCGCTATCGCTGATGTGCTCAACGGCGGGTCCGCAAAAGGGACAAAAGTGGATCTTGCTTTCACCGTATGCAGATTTTTGCGATGAAATAGGCAACTGGACCGTTCCGAACCTGCACTTTATGGCTCACCAGCTTGAAACGACCACGGAACCTGCCCTCAAAGCTTTCATGGAGCTCTTTGAGGATGATTTTGGCGACTGGCAGGACGACTGGTTTGATGAAGCCAAGAAGTACGATGCCGAATCGCTTGCCAAAGGCTTGATGTACCTGGCATCGCACAAGGTGGAATCTGTAATCCCGAACAGCGAGAATATCCAGGTGCTTTATGGGCGACTGGATGCGACTGTTCAACCGGAATGGACGTTGAAGCTCAAGGAATTCTTGCCTAAAGCCGAATTCAAGGAACGCCCCAAAGCCGGCCACTGGCCACCGATGCTGTTGCTTTAAGAGGTGTGGGGGGATGGGCTCGGGGCTAAAGCTCCTTTGGGCTATGGGCTATAGCTCAAAAGCTCAGAGCGAAGCGACCTGAGAGTGCGAAGCACGACCCCATAGCTTAATCTAGCTTCTTGTAATTAAACTTTTTGAGCTTTGCGACCGCAAATAGTGCGACAAGGTAAATCGCAAAGAACCAGAGCAGTGCGGTTTCGACAAATTCACCGACAGAAGTGTAGAAGGTGCTCCTCGTCTTGAGGGGCATTTTTCTTTGGATGACGCGCGTCTCAAAAATTCCGGTGTTCTGGTCGTAGTGTCCGTACTGGTCAATGAATGCCGATACACCGCTGTTAGCAAGGCGTGCCACCGGATAACCGTATGTGACGGCCAAATGGCGCACGATGTTCAGGTGCTGGAATGGAGCGGTGCTGCGGCCGAACCAGCCGTCGTTTGTAATGTTCACCATCAGGCGGGAGCCTGCACGAATTGCTTCTCGGATAAGGTCTCCGAAGATGGCGTCGTAGCAGATGTATGGCGTCCAGTTGTAAGGGCCGTAAACGGGCGTTTCCTTTCCGGGAACAAAGTCGCCTTCACCGAGGTCCACGTAATTCAAGATGGGAAACACGTCGTCAAAGGGAATGCGCTCGCTAAAAGGAACGAGATGTTTCTTGATATAGCGTTGCGGAAAATCGGAATTGCCTGGAGTAAAGAGGAATGCTGCGTTGTAGATTTCAAACCGGCGCGGGTTGTTGATGTCGTCCGAGACGCGCTTGTAGTCAAGCGCACCCGTGAGAATGCTAGAGTTTCTCATGTCGGCCATCTGGTGCAAACGTCTTTGGACTAAAGGCTGTCTGCGGATGTGGTCTGGGATGGCAGTTTCGGCGAGGAGGATCAGGTTGGTGCCTGGTTGAACGCTGTCCAAAGCCATGTTGAATGTCTTTGTGATAATGGAATCAAAACGGGCTTTGCTCCACTTGGCGCCTTGGGCAATGCTTGGTTGTACCATCGCGATGGATGGATTTTCAGGTGCGCTTGCGTTGTAGTACGGAGCGGCTTCTGGTGATGAAAGCACGCAAGAGCCGTGAATCAAAAGTGTCATGAAAATCACGAACGGAACAGCAAAGAGTGCGAGCTTCTTGCGGCCTTTCTGCAAGAATGCGTAAGCGACAACTTGGTTCGAGGTGACGATCAGGATTGTGTAGCCGAAAACGCCAATGATGGAAAGCGCTTGGATCAGTTCAAGGTGATTGCCGAATGTGTAACCGAGGTGGTTCCACGGGAAAGCAAAATCACCGTGCGTGCGGAACATTTCGATTGATGCAAAGAAAACGGGGAAGAGTACGAGTAAGTACGCTTTGCCTTTAATCTTTAAATTCTTTGCGGTAGAGTAAGCAAATGCGGCGAGGACGTTGAACAAGCTTAAGTAGGCGATGAGGAGAATGAGCCCAAGGAAGATAAGTCCCGAAGGTGCTGTCTCGACATTCATCACATTGCGGATCCAATAGTAATTGATGGTGTTGTAGACCATGCTCGCCCAGAACGTCGCAAAGACGGCGGTCTCGCGATTGTACTTGTTGAGCATGATGAACCACGGCACAAGTAAAACGAGAGTGGCAGGGCCAAGAGGCAACGGCGGGAATGCAAATGCGAGAAATCCCCAGGAAATTACTGCTAAGGCGATTGCGATGCGTGCTTCTTTTTGCTTAAATAGCTTGACGTTCCAGCGGATGAACAATGCAAACCAGTAAAGCGTCATCGGGATGAACGTTGTGACAATCTGGAAAAGCCCGGCATGGCTGCGTGTAAGGTAATCCAACGCAAGGAACGCAAAGACGATAATGCCGTATGTGTTCATGAACCGTGCAAACGGACGGCGTGCGTTCTTGAAGAACAAAAATGGGATGGCAGCAGCGATGGGCAAAAGCTGTGGGCGTTGCAGGTAAAGCCCAGGCGTATCAGGACGCAACAGGAACAGTACAAATTCAATCGCCACTAGAACCGAAACGTAAACCTTGTACGCTCGCGGAAGAGTCTTCAGTTTATTTAAAATTTGATTAGAAGTCATTTTTAGCTATGGGGTCGGCGCGTTGCGCCTTTGGGGTCGCTTCGCTTTGAGGTTGTCTGGTATGGGATTGTGAGGTTGAGTGCTTTTTAGAATTTGCTCATAGCCGAAAGCGTAGCGTGCTCAGAGAGCGAAGCTCGACCTCATGCCCGAATCTCACAGTCCGCTTTTATCTTGGGGATTGAACACGAGTACGAATTCGCCTTTAGGCGGGTGCGATTTGAAGTGCGCGGAAATTTCCGTCGGCGTTCCGATGAGGTGTTCCTCGAACTTCTTGGTGAGCTCGCGCATTAACGCAATCTTGATATCGCCAAAGACAAGCTTGATTTCTTCAACGAACTTGTCGATGTTGTGCGGGCTCGCGTAGAAAATCTGCGTCGCTTCTTCGTCTTTCAATTTCTCGAGCAAGTGGATGCGCTGGGCGCTCTTCTTGGGAGAGAAATACTGGAACGTAAAGTGGTCGGTCGGCATGCCGCAAGAGACGAGTGCAGTAATCATCGCGCACGGACCCGGGATGGCGCGGACATCAATGCCTTCGCGGACGCATTCTCGCACAAGGTTGAATGCTGGGTCTGCAACGCCGGGCGTTCCCGCATCGCTGACGAGAGCGATGTCGCCGGTGTTCTTCAAAAAGTCAACGTACTTGGGTGTGACCTTTTCTTTGTTGAAGTCATGGTAGGCTTCCATGGGCGTCGTGATGCCGTAATTGTCAAAGAGAATTCTCGAATGGCGGGTGTCTTCGGCAAGGACGAGGGGAACTTCCTTAAGAATGCGCACAGCGCGGTAGGTGATATCTTCCATGTTCCCGATGGGAGTCGCTACGATGTATAAAGTATGCATATTGCTCTATAAAATAGTAAATAGAACTTAGAGCTTAGAACTTAGAGCTTAGAACTTTGCTTTTTCCTCTAAGTTCTGCCAACTAAGTTCTAAGAGCGAAGCGGGCTAAGTTCAGCCAACTGCGGCGAAGCCGCTAATAATCACTCACGCTGTTCAAATCTGTGAGTCTGTTCCCGTTGAGTTCAAATGCCAAGCGCTGCACTAGCTTGCGGTGCATTTCATTGGACGCCTTGTTCACGAGGTCTGTGCGGAGTCGCCCGTATAAAATGGCGTTAATGTCTTGCTGCTCAATGAATTCCACATGGCGTACGAGCGTTCCGTTGCAAAAGATGCGTGCCGATAGTTCGTATGTCCAGGATTCATTGACGGGGAGGATGGGCCACAGCGGAATGAGGACTCCAATGTTCCAGGCGGAGTTCGGTTCGTTCTGATGGACTGTCGCCTTGATGGTTGCCTCTCCACGGCAGGATTCTCGTGAAAACTCTTTTTCACTTGCAGCTTTGGTGTAGGCCCGGAGCAAATCTTGCGAGAGTTCTAGCGAATCGCCCCCATATATAAAGGGAATGTTCCCGAAGAAACTGTAATTTTCTTCAGTTAGCGGGATCCCTTCGAGGTCGCCTTGCGTGAGATTCATGGAGCACCCGGAGAGAATGGCTGCAAAAGCGATAGCTAGACATGAAAATTTGACGATGGAGCGCATATCTCAAAGATATAAAAAAACGAACGGCTCTGATTTTATTTAGATTGTGTCTATGGAATTGCCTGCTTATTTTATTAGTGATGCTCATTTGGGAATCGACCCGCCGGGAGCTGTCCCTGGTAGGGAACAGAAATTGATCCAGCTTTTATCATCTTGGAAGGGCAAGGCGAGCCATGTCGTCATTGTTGGCGACCTTTTTGAATTTTGGTACGAATACAATTATTATGTGGCTTCTGCGCATTTTGAATTGTATCGTGCTTTTGCTGAACTTGTGGAATCTGGAGTCGAAGTCCATCTTTTGCAGGGGAATCACGACTTTGCGTACGAGGATTTTTTCCCGAAGCATCTGGGCGTGGCGGTCCATAAATCGCTGATTCTGGAAATTCAGGGAAAGCGTTTGTTCTTCACGCATGGTGATGGCGTGCCGAAATCCGATCGCGGCTACCGCTTTATGCGGCGTGTTTTGGATTTTCCTCTGAACCGGTTCCTTTTCAAGCAAATCCACCCGGATTGGGGAATGGGGCTAGCCCGCTTTGTCGGGCGTAATAGTCGTAAATACGGAGAAACCCGTACGCTTAAGCTTGAGGAGTATATTGAATGGGGTGATCGCATGCTGAAAAAGGAAAAATGCGATTACTGCATCCACGGACACCACCATATATCGGGCATCTGGAACACGCCAAACGGCATTGTGGCATCCCCAGGCGAGTTTATAAAAAAGCCCGCCATCCTCTGCTTGGAGAATGGCGGACTGAAATTGGTTTCAATTTAGCGGAGCTTGTTATTCGCCGGTTTCGCTAGCGCGACCTTCTGTGGACTGAACCATCTTCTTGCTGGAGTTTTCACCCCAGAGCTTTGCGACGAGGTCTATGCTTGCAAATTCCTGCCAATACTCTTCAACCCAGCACCAGTGGTGGACTTCGCCTTTTTCATCGGTGATTGTCCAGTTCTTGTGTACCGAGAAGGTCATTTTCTGAGCCTGCGGGGTATAGTAAGGATCGGACGATTGTTCCGGTTCAATGGTGATTGTCCAAGTCCTGTCTGCGGTGCGCTTGTAGATAGCCACGTTAAACGCCACAAGCAGGACTAAGGTGATGATGCTCCACTTGAAGTTCTTCTTCGTCAGCAGGTATATTAAAAGCAGGACTAATAATATAGTGAGTGCTGCGAAGTTGTAATGGGTCGGATAAAATACTTTGAAGACTTCAATCATTTTATCGTACCTCTAGAACTTTGGGAGATTACTTCTTCTTTGCAGCCTTCTGCTGAGCAACGAGAGCAGCGACGCTGAACGTGAGGACGTTCTTGTCGACCTGGCTTTCAGTACGGAAGCTCTTGAGCGGAAGTGCGATGCCGTGAGAAGAAAGCGTACCCATGAAGGAAGCATTGGCGTGGCTAGCAATGGTACGGACGTTGATGAAGCCCTTGTTCTTGCTGAAAGTGAGCTTGAAGGTCTTCTTGGCTGCATTGTATTCTGCAACCATCGTCTTGTTTTCCTTGGTATTCAAAGCATTCTTGGTGTTGTGGTCAAAAATGATGGTACCACGGGTGTCAATGGAGAGCATGGTCTTGTTGCCCACTGCGTTACGGCAGGCGAGAGTCGTCCATTCGCCCTTCTTCTTTGCGCCCTTGGCGGTGAAGACATACTTGTTGCCTTCCTTGACGAGAGTGTAAGCACCGGTTGCAACCTGGAGACCGATGGCATTGAAAGCGCCCTTGAAATAAAGGAACTTGGACTTGGAACCGACAATACCGTTGATGAAACGGAAAGAAGTGGACTTCGGGGTCTTAATCGGCGTGATAGCCACGCGCTTGCCAACCGGGTCGACTTCGACATCTACATAAGGACCAACATCAACGGTACGACCATCTTCGGTCTTTGTCTGAGTGGCGAGCTTGTCGAGCTTGAGAGCCTTGACTGCTTCTTCCGGGAATCTGATGAAACCACGGACGTCCATTTTAACAATTACGTTTTCCATTTACACCTCTTTTGTTTTTTTGTTTGTTTTTGATTGACGATAAAATAAAAACTTTATTCCCAAATGTCAAAGATTTTCACGAAAAAAGCATGAGTAAAGGATAAAAATAGTTTTTTCGTAACCAATAACATTTGTTGTATAAAAAATAATAATAAAAATGTAAAATGTTGCAACAAATGAAAACTTTTTTTCTTTATTTGCGGTTGATCACGCCCAAAATTGCTTCAGATAGGGGCTTTGAGCCTCGCTTTGATAAATTAATGCCTTCAAAATCTTGTATGATTTTGTGATTTCTGTCACTAAAACGGGCCCTGTCTGATAGAATCTCTATGTTATTTGAGGTGGAAATGTCCTTTTTTTCGATCTTTACGTCTGCACGAACAAGAAATTTTGGGTAAAGGAGACGGTATTTGTCGGAAATGGCGTCGGCGATACTCCAGACAGGATCAATCAAAAGTATAATATTCTCCTTTTTGACCATTTTTGTCGCTAAAATGGCGCCTGTTCCGCGACCTGCAACGACTTTCGGGGCTTTGCCGTTTATCTGTGAAGCACATTCGTAAATCATCTGGGCGTCGGATTCGAACGTTTCCTGTGACGGTGTTCCCTTGTTTTCACCGCTGCCACGGTAGTTGAATGTCGCGGCGGCGTAGCCGGGGAGGCTGTCGAGTTCGGCGAGGAACTGGGCGGCGTCTTCGTCAGCATCGGGGTAGTAAAGGATGACGTTATTCTGTTCGTTTCCGACAACGAAACCTTCAAGCTTGGTGCCGTCATCGAGGGTACAGTTGATGGCTCTTGCCTTATTTGTAATGGCTTCGCGGGCTTCGTTGTGCGTGATTGCACGGGGGAATGCGTTACGGCGTTCGGTTAAGGCGAGGTAAAATACCATGCTGATATATATAAGGATGATGATTCCCGCGTAACGTAAAATTCGGCTCAGTGTTCCCAAGGCAAGTTCTTTTATTTTCATGGGTTTGTTCGTGGTCGTTCGTCAATAGTTATTGGTTGTTGAGAATTTAGAAAAAAGCTGTTATTCTGTCCCCTTTTTGTGAGAATGGTTCAGCGAAGACAGCATCATCGTCATCCTGACGCTGAAAGCGGAAGGATCCAGTAAAGTCTAGTTCTTGAAAAATAACTGGATGCTTCGCTGCGCTCAGCATGACGAGCCGCCCCAAAACACAAATGTGTAAGCCGAGAGCCGCTGATTTATAACGCAAAAACGCCTATGGCGAGAGATGTGAAAGAGGATGGAGTGGGCAAAAAACACAAATGCGTAAGGCGAGAGATGCAGGGGTGCTCGCACCCCTATATCCGAGCCGCAGCATTTGGCGTTATACGGCCGTAGGCCTATAACACAAAAGGACTTCCGGTGGAGTACAACCGGAAGTCCGAGGGATGGGATTGGGTGTTCCTTTAAATTAAGCAATTTTTTTTGAAAGCGTATCACCTAAAAAACAAAAAGTGTTCCCAAGGTGTTCTTTTTTGTCGTTTTTAGAATGGAATAGGGCTTTTTTACGGGTTATTTTCAAAAACAGGTGTTCCCAAAAATCTCAAAAAAAATTAGATTTCTTTTTGATGAACGTATATGCCTACTACAATTATCGAAAGTACCTCCAGGACTACTACGATTACCGTAAGTCCGTGCAGAGGTATTTCTCGTACCGGTCTTTTGCAAAGAAGGCTGGCTATTCCTCGTCTGGTTTGTATCTGGATTTGATTCGCGGTCGTAAGTCACTTACCCAGCAGATGATTCCGAAGTTTATTGAAGCTCTCGGACTCAACGAAAGGGAAGGCCGCTACTTCACCTTGATGGTGGATTTCACGCATGCGACGACAGCTTCTTCGAAGCAGCAGATCTTCGACCAGATGTCGGCACTCCTCCCGCGCACCATCAAGAACCTGACCAAGAACCAGCAGGAATACTACAGCAAGTGGTATTACGTCGTGGCGCGCGAAGCTCTTGCCGTCTTGAAGATCAACGACAAGAACATTCAGGAACTCGCGCTTTTCTTGAACCCGAAAATTTCCCTCCCGCAGGCAAAGCAGACTATCCAGCTCCTTCTCAATCTGGGACTTATCGAGCTCGGCGAAGATGGATTCTACCATTCCGTAAACAAGGCAATTACGAATGGCAGTGAAATCGCCCCGCTTTTCGTTCATCAATTCCAGAAACAGATGATTGATTTGGGCAAAGATGCGCTGGATCACTACAGTACCGAACGCAGAAATGTATCTTGTATGACGATGAGTGTGTCGGCGCAGGGATTGGAACGAATCATCAGCAAGATTGATTTGTTCCGTAAGGAGATTGTGGATATTGTTCGCTCGGATGAGGGCGAATCCATGGTTTGCGAATTGAACATCCAGTTCTTCCCGCTGAGCAAGGAAAAAATGAATCTTCCACCAGAGACGGATGTCGAGGAGGACGGACATGAAATTTGCTAAGACGTATGTAGGACTGCTTGTGGCAGTGTGCGCTTGCATGTTCGCTTGCACGAGCGAAAATAGCGGTGTTGCTGGTACTGTTACCGATACAGGCAACACGATTGCGCTTAGCGGTGTCGTGACTCGCACTGATGGTTCGGCCGCTGTTTCGGCTATGGTCCGTGTGGCTCGTGAACCGGGTGTAGGCGATACCCTTACTGAATCTGAATATATTGAGACTGTAACGGACTCGCAGGGCGTGTTCTCGTTTGATTCCGTATTTGCGGATACGTTCCAGCTTGCCGTTGTTGATGCAGAGTACAAGGAAATCTCGTACCAGCCGCGTGCAACAAAGAATGCTGGTGCTTTGGATAGCATCAAGCTTGAAAAAGCTGCCGTGTTCAGCAGTGTGCTTTATTATGAAGACATGGTCGAACCTTCGATGGCAGTTGGGTCTCACTTTAAGGTCTACATGCCTGGCACTCCGTTCTCACAGAGCGTGTTTGCCGGAGATTCGTTCTCTATGCTTATCCCTGCCGGTGAATGGTGGCTTGGGTTCTGCCCGGGCGATCCGCAGATTGTGGCTCGACTTGCCGATTCCGGTGTTGCCGATACGTTAATTTATCGTACATGGAGCATGGATGGCGAAGTGAAGTCTGGTGATACGATTTCTAAGGGACCGTTTATCTGGAGCCCGACGATGGAAGTCGATTCGTTGATCAAGCTTGAAGAAAAGAAGAGGGCAAAGCCTTATTTGTCTGGTACTGTGATGTGCAAGGATAGCGTTTGTCCGAAAGTCCAAGTGCAGATGATTACGGACTTGTACGGCTTTGACTTTGTTGAAGGTGATTCTGTCGGCTTTGTGATGCAGACGGTGACGGATGATTCTGGTCGCTGGGTGATGCCCGCTCCGGAAAAAGTTCCGTATGACAGCCTCCGCATGGAATACCGCTTGTTGGACGAGGATGGCACTGTGGCTTTGGCTGGTGTCAGCCGCTATGTTCGCGCTTCTGAAATCAAGGGCTTGAAGGATACACTCAATATCGGCGATACGACTCTTGTGAAGCCGTCTGTGCTGGTGAGTGGCGTGCTGCTTGCCATTGACGATGCCGATACGACAAAAACCACGAACTGCATGTCTATGGTGAATAGCGTTGTTGTGGGGCTGAAAGGCACAAGCCATTTTGTGAGAGAAGTGACTTGCAACATGTTGCGTATCGCAGACCTTCCGGCTGGTGGCCATGATATCGTTCTTTACTCGGGCGACCCGAAGGTGGTGAAGACTCTTCAGGAAGCTGATGTGGCGCTTGATGATTATGTGCGAATTGCACATGTGCAACTGCCCAAAAACGATACTTTGGACCAGCAATGGATGACTTTTGAGCCACCAACTTTACAAACTGAAAAATAATTTTCAATTACCCCTTGCAAAAGTGAAAATTATTTTCTAAAATTGGTGCGCACTGATGAGCTATGGTGTAACGGTAGCACAACAGATTCTGACTCTGTTTGTCTAGGTTCGAATCCTGGTAGCTCAACTAAAACTCTTTGCTCTTACTCCTGAGCAGAGAGTTTTTTGTTTTATGCGGCGGCAGAATGCCTCGAGATGCCGCCGGATGTGCGAAATTTGGAAAAAGTGCGTTTTTTACGTGAAAAATTAGGGAAAAATGCGGAAATTTACGTAATTTTGTATATAAATTAAGCGAAATTGAATAAAGAGGGTGCTTTTTGCGGGTGTTTTGTAATGTTTTTACTGAAGAAAACACTTGAGTATGGGCTAAATTTGGGAAAAATCAAAAAATATTACAGATAAAGTTAAAATATTACGTGAAAATTTGATGATATGGATTTAGTTTCACGTAAATTGGGGCATTTTTCAAAAAATTGGATTTTTACAGATGATTTAGTTTGTTTGTGCTGGCTGATTTGTCGGTTTTTAAAGGGCATTTTTATTGAGTTTGGAGAGTCAATGACTAAGAACTATTGACTAATGACTAAATTTGTGTCATGGAATTTTTTGATTACTTTGAAGAGGTTTATGGCGAACGCTGGCCTACGTTGCTTGAATCGCTGAAGGGCGAGGGCTGCGCCACGAAGCTACAGTTTGATGATGCCTTGGAACCGTACTTTTTGGACGAGGCCTCGGTATTTGCTGCTAAGGCTCTTGCTGTAGAACCGGGAATGGACGTGCTCGACATGTGCGCCGCTCCGGGTGGCAAATCGCTTGTGATAGCTTCTATGCTCAAGGGCGAAGGTTCGCTCCAGTGCAACGACCGCTCGCCGGATAGGCGTCTCCGCTTGCAGCATGTGCTCGAAAATTCCTTGCCGGAGTCCTGGCGTTCGATTATCAACGTCTCGGGCTACGATGGCGTGAAGTTCGGCATGCATAAGAAAGAATGCTACGACCGCATTTTGCTTGATGCACCGTGCTCTTCGGATAGGCATGTGTTGAATTCGCCTTCGCATCTGGAAGTTTGGTCGGTGAAGCGCGTGAAACGGTTGTCGGTGGAACAGGGGTCGCTCCTTGCCTCGGCGGTGGATGCTCTTAGGCCGGGGGGCGAATTGATTTACGGAACTTGTGCGCTTTCGCCTCTCGAAAACGATGCCGTAGTCGCTAAAATCTTGAAGAAACGCAAGATGATGGAATTTGTTCGAATAGAGGACTTGCCGGAGGGTGCGGACCGCACGGAACTCGGCGTCCATATTTTGCCGGACAAGGCTCATGGCTGTGGCCCCATCTATTGCGCGAAGATGAGGAAGGTGTGTTAGAACTTAGAACTTAGAACTTAGAACTTAGAACTTAGAACTTAGAACACTCCTTTTGCTCTAAAAGAAAATAACTAAGTTCTAAGAGCGAAGCGGGCTAAGTTCTGCCTACTAATCACTAACCACAAATCACTAAATACTAATAATTGCTATATTGCTATCGGTAAATAGGAGAATTTTTTTATGGCAGCTTTGAATCTTACTGCAGAATCCTTTGACAAAGTTATTTCTTCGGGTCAGCTTGTGCTTGTTGACTTTTGGGCAACCTGGTGCCGTCCGTGCATGATGATGGGTCCGGTGATCGAAGACCTTTCCAACGAATTTGACGGTCGTGCTATTATCGCGAAGATCAACGTCGATGACGAAGGTGTTTCGGACATTTGCGCTCGTTTTGGCATCACGAACATCCCGAACATGAAGTTGTTCAAAAACGGTGTCGAAGTGGGTAACGTCGTCGGTGCTGTGCCGAAGAACACGCTCAAGAACGCCATCGAAAACAATCTCTAATCGCTTGGAAAAATGCGTTTGAAAGAGCTCGGTTTGATGTGCCGGGCTCTTTGTTGTTGACGGCTTTTGCCAGTTTTCTACATTTGGAATATGCTCACGAAACGTTTAATTGTCTGCTTGGATGTCCGTAACCGCAAGGTCACGAAGGGTGTAAAGTTTAAAGGTAATATCGACATTGGCGATCCCGTAGAAATGGGCGCACGCTATAGCGATGAAGGTGTCGATGAACTTGTTTTTTATGATATCACGGCGAGTGCCGAGAACCGCCCATGCGACATGGAAATGATTCGCCAGATTGCAAAGCGCGTGTTTATCCCGTTTGCAGTGGGTGGCGGTATCCGTAACTTGGACGACATGCACGAAGCGCTCCTCGCAGGGGCCGAAAAGGTGAGCGTGAACAGCCTTGCTGTGTTGCATCCGGAAATCATTGCCGAAGGCGCAAAGGCGTTTGGACGCCAGTGCATCGTGCTTGGCATGGATGCGAAGTTCGTGGGCGTTTCGGACAAGATTCCGAGCGGTTACGAAGTGTTTATTCGCGGTGGTCGTCAGGCGATGGGCATTGACGCTTTGCAGTGGGCAAAGCGCGCCGAGGAACTCGGCGTTGGCGAAATCTGCTTGAACTCTATTGACACCGATGGCGTCAAGAATGGTTACGAACTCACGATTACCGACATGATTGCAAAGGCTGTGCAAGTGCCTGTGATTGCTAGTGGCGGTGCCGGAACGCCGGCGCATATCGTAGACTTGTTCCGCAAGACGAGTGCCGATGCGGCTCTGGTCGCGTCGATGGTGCATTTTGGCGATTATACGGTCCCTGGTATCAAGGGCGAAATGCTTGCTGCCGGAATCCCGGTGCGCAAGAAGATGAACGGCGAGGTGTAAGATGAATCCGGAAGTTGCCGTCAAGATTTTTGAAGCCGGCAAGAGTGCCGGGGCTGACTTTGTTGAAATTTTTGAAGAAGAAACCCGCAGTTCAAGCCTCGGCTTGAAGGACCGCCAGATTGAAACGGCGACCGCGGGTACCGAGTACGGTATCGGCGTTCGCCTTTTGTACGGGACGGAAGTCCTGTACGGGTTCACGAGTGACGATAGCGAAGAAGCTCTCGTGAAGCTTGTGAAGACGCTTGCGTTCGGGCGCATTGCCGCCGCAGCGGGGGCGGAAGGCTCGGCTGCAAGGCCGTTTGAATTTGCACCGGAAAAGCGCATTTGCGATTATAATTTTGGCGCTTACCAGGATCCGCGCGTGCTCGGCCAAGCTATTAAGCAGGACTTCTTGTTCCGTGCAGACAAGGCGGCCCGTGCGCTCTCGCCGAAGATTGCTCAGGTGGGCGCCAGCGTAACCGACAGCTGCACTTCGATTTCTCTTTTGAATAGCGAAGGCTTGCATCTGGAAATGACTCGTGGCCGCTTGCGTGTGAACGTGAACGTGACGGCAACGGACGGTACGGAACGCTTGACGACGCACGAAGCCCCGGGCGCTCTTGGCGGTTATGAACTTTTAGCAAACTATTCTCCAGAAGCTTTGGCAACGGAATGTGGCGAGCGCGTGCTGCGCATGCTCGATGCCGGTTACATCACTGGTGGCCAGATGCCGGTCGTGATGGGCAATGGCTTTGGCGGCGTGATTTTCCACGAAGCATGCGGCCATCCGCTGGAGACAGAATCTATCCGTCGCAATGCAAGCCCGTTCTGCGGAAAGCTTGGTGAAGCGATTGGCCAGCCTTGCTTGACTGCCATTGACGATGGCACGATGGATGGCGTGTGGGGTAGCCTCAAGTACGATGACGAAGGAACGCCGACGCAGCGTACGACGCTTATTGAAAACGGCATCCTGAAAACGTACATGAGCGACCGTGTGGGCGCTATGGAAGTGGGTGTGGAACGCACCGGAAGTGCTCGCCGTGAAAGCTACAAGTACGCACCTGTAAGCCGTATGCGCAATACGTTTATCGCTCCGGGCAAGGATACGCTTGATTCCATGATTGCAAGCGTGGATAACGGACTCTATGCGGCCCGCATGGCAGGCGGTTCTGTGAACCCGGCGACGGGTGAATTCAACTTTGCAGTCGATGAAGGTTACGTCATTCGTAATGGCAAGATTTGCGAACCGGTCCGCGGTGCAACGCTTATCGGTAAAGGCCACGAAATCATGCCGCGCATTAGCATGGTCGGTACAGACTTTGAGCAGGCGGCAGGCGTTTGTGGAGCCTCCTCTGGGCATGTGCCGGTGACTGTCGGGCAGCCCTCCATTAAGGTCGATCAAATCCTAGTCGGTGGACGATAGCCGCGCTTTCTTTTGATAAAAGTGTTAACTCCCATGAAAATGGAAAAGCCCTCGCAAGAGGGCTTTGGAGTATTATGGGTTGTCACGAGTAAAGTACAAAACCATTTCGAATAAAACAAGAAAACCATGTAAAAAAGAAACAACGGCATCTCGTGAGAGGTGCCGTTGTTTTGGTGTATGGGATGTTTGGTTTTGTATCCATAAAATAGTTTAAATTGGAGTATTAGTGGTGTTTTTTGGTACATTTCCGATGTAAAGGTTTACAACACTTACAACAGGCAACAACACTTACAACGCCTATAAAATCTGTTTCAAAAAAATCCTTTGAATCGTTGCTTTTGAAACGCTGGCGTGTTATTTTTTGAATAGGGTGGGGACTTGGAACGGCTTGAATTGCCGTTTTTTCGCTGAAAATCGCGATTTTGGGGAGCTAGGGGCGTTTTGGCACGCCATTTGCATAGGGTAAGGCGTAAAAAAAGAAAGAAGGTCTATTATGTCAGATTTTACTAACGATGCAGAAAAGGTCTTGGCCAAGGCGCAAAGCTTGCGCGACCGCTGTTCGCACTCCTACCTGGGTGCGGCACATTTGGCCGTTGGCCTTGTTGAAGGCCCTGATGCAACCCTGAAGAAACTTTATAAGTCCAAGGGCGTCAAGCCGAACGAACTCCGAGGCCGTTTGGAACCGTTTGTGCAGAAAATCCCGCGCATGGAAGGCGTGAACCCGGATGTTGAACCGGATAGCGACTTGAACCGCATTTTGCGTGCCGCTGTGCAGGCGGCTCGTCAGGTCAGCCGTATGGTAACGCCGGGCGATTTGCTCGTGGCGTTGATGAAGTTCTCGGGCGACCGTGGACTTGCCAAGGTTTTTGAAGATGCGCTTGGTTCGACCGAAGTGGTGGAAACTTGGCTTTCGGACCCGTTTGCGGGAGCCGCGAACGCCGAGGAACAGTCTCCGCTGAAACTCTACGGTCGTGAACTCGTGGAAATGGCGGCTGATGGAAAGCTCTCGCCGGTGATTGGCCGTGAAGAAGAAATCCGTCGTGTGATTTTGATTTTGAGCCGTAAGACAAAGAACAACCCTTGCTTGGTCGGTGAACCGGGCGTGGGTAAGACGGCTATTGTCGAAGGCCTTGCCGAACGTATTTACCGTGGCGACGTGCCGGATGCGTTGAAGGGCAAGAAGGTCTTTGCGCTTGATTTGTCAGCCTTGATGGCGGGTGCAAAATACCGTGGCGACTTTGAAGAACGTCTCAAATCTGTGATTGATGCTATCGAAGAAGATGGCAACACGCTTATGTTCATCGACGAACTCCACAACATTGTGGGTGCAGGTAAGACCGAAGGCTCGATGGACCTTGGCAATATGCTTAAGCCGAAGCTCGCTCGTGGCGAACTCCATTGTATTGGTGCGACGACGACTCAGGAATACCGCAAGTACATCGAAAAGGATTCCGCTTTGGAACGTCGTTTCCAGCCGGTGCAGGTCTCTGAACCGAGTGAAGACGAAGCTATTTCCATCTTGCGTGGCATTAAGGATGGCTTTGATGCGCACCATGGCGTGCGTCTGCACGATAACGCGCTCGTCGCTGCTGTGAAACTTTCGAACCGTTACATCAGTGATAGGTTCCTCCCGGATAAGGCGATTGACTTGATTGACGAGGCGGCAAGCCTTGTGAAAACGCAGATGGACACGGTTCCGGAAGCGCTCGATACCTTACAGCGTAAGGAACTCCAGATGAAGATTGAGGAACAGGCGCTTTCGAAGGAAACGGACGAAGCGAGCGTCAAGCGCTTGAAAGAACTCCGTGAAGACCTTGCTGTGACTGATGCTGCCGTCAAGCAGATGCAGGAACGCTGGCAAGATCGCCGTGCCGCATTTGCCGAAGTTCAGGACTTGAAGAAAGCTTTGAAGGCTGCAAAGGACGAGATGGAACAGGCTGAAGCCCGTTACGACTTGAACCGCGCTGCAGAACTCAAGTACAATAAGATCGTAAACATTGAAAAGGAACTGGCGCAAAAGACCGAAGCGCTCCGCAAGAGTGCCGAAGAAGGCGGCTTGAGCGAAGAAGTGACCGAAGAGACGATTGCGCTTGTGGTGAGCCGTTGGACGGGCATTCCGGTGACAAAGCTTTGCGAAGGCGAAAAGGCAAAGTTGTTGCACTTGGACGAACGTCTGCATGCCCGTGTGATTGGCCAGGACGAAGCTGTTGAAGCCGTGTCCGAAGCGATTTTGCGTAACCGTAGCGGCCTCTCCCGTGAAAATGCGCCGATTGGAAGCTTCCTCTTCTTGGGCCCGACGGGCGTGGGTAAGACGGAACTTGCAAAGGCTTTGGCTGTGGAACTTTTCGATAGCGAAAACGCACTTGTCCGTATCGACATGAGCGAATACATGGAAAAGCATAGCGTAAGCCGTTTGATTGGTGCTCCTCCGGGATACGTGGGCTACGAAGAAGGCGGCCAGCTGACCGAAGCTGTGCGTACGCATCCGTACTGCGTGATTTTGCTCGATGAAATCGAGAAGGCGCACCCGGACGTGTTCAATACGCTGTTGCAGGTGCTCGATGACGGTCGTTTGACGGACGGCAAGGGCCGTACGGTGAACTTCAAGAACACCTTGATTTTGATGACCTCGAACTTGGGTGCCGAGAAGTTCCGCCTGAGTGCGGCTAACGCCAAGAACGGTGAACCGCCGCAGGTTGCGCTTGCGGATGTCGAAGCCGACTTGCATGCGTTCTTCCGCCCGGAATTCTTGAACCGCTTGGACGAAGTGCTTGTATTCCAGAGCCTCTCGAAGAAGCAAATTCGCGAAATCGTGAAACTCAAATTTGCAGATTTGGCGAACCGCGCTGCCCGTCAGGACTTGGTGCTTACGCTTTCGGATGCGGCTCTTGATGCGATTGCGGAAGGGGCTTACCAGCCGGAATTCGGTGCTCGCCCGATTCAGCGTTACATCGAACGCAACATAGAACGTCCGTTGAGCCACGCGATACTCTCGGGAACCGTGAGTGCAGCAAAGCCCGCCGTCGTGGACTACAAGGACGGAATGTTTGTAGTGAAATAGTGATTAGTGGTTAGAGCTTAGAACTTAGAACTTAGAACTTAGAACTTAGAACATTACTCTTCTCTCTAAGCTCTGCCAACTAAGTTCTAAGAGCGAAGCGGACTAAGTTCTGCCCACAGCGGCGAAGCCGCTACAACGCTGTCATAACGTAAAGAGCAATGGTCTTACGATCATTGTTCTTTTCTTGCATGACGCCGACGTCAAAGTCAATGCGGACGTGTGTACCGCCGAAGGTTAGTTCAATCTTCGGAATGATATTCACCATGAAGTCGTCCTTGAGTAGCCCGATGCTGCCGGATGCAGTCACTTCAAGGAACATACGGAGAACTTGTCCAAAAACAAGTGTCGGAATCATGGAACTTGAAAACTTGACGTATCCGCTTTGATCGCCTTTTTTGCCTACAGCGCCTTCAAGGAAACCTGCACGGAGTTCGTAGTAGTTGGCGAAGCATTTTGCGATGAACTGCTGTGTACCGATGGTAAATGCCAATGCGCTCTGACTTGTTTCGCTCAAGTTGAGATAGCCGTCAAATGCGATGAAAGAACTTGGTCTGTAGCGGTAACGCACGCCAAGGTCAAGCGCTGTATGGATTTCGTCCAGCTTATTATAGGTGTTGATATCAAGCTTTGCACCAACATCAAATTCTTTATTCAAACGAGTCGTGAAGTTGATGGGGAAGAGAACGTTGGAGTTGAATGGCGAACGGATACCGATGCCACCACCGATTTTGGGTGAAGGGCGGCTTTCGGGGCCAAAGTTGTAGCGCATGTCCCAGAAATGGTCCAATGCAAAAGAACTTGTTGCTAAAATGGCGATTAGTAGGCAAAGAATGCGTTTCATGTCCATCAAAGTTAGATAAATCGCCCGGTAAAAGCTAAATTTACACGCGTAAAATGGAGGTATTTGTGGTAGAACCGCGTCCAGAACTTTCTAAACTTTCCGATTACGTCCCAGGCAAGTCCATCGACGAAATTCGTGAACGTTATGGTCTTAAGAATGTTGTAAAGCTTGCGTCTAACGAAAACCCGTTGGGTGCTTCTCCGAAGGCGGTGGAAGCGTTCCACGAAATCGCAAATTCGTTGCACTTGTACCCGCGTGGTGATGCTCCGAAGCTCATTGATGCCATTGCAAAGATGTATGGCGTTTCTACCAACCAGATCGTGATTGGTAACGGTTCCGATGAAATCATCGACATGGTGGGCAAGGCTTTTATCCGCCAGGGCGACAATTGCGTGGGCATTACGCCGACGTTCTCTGTCTACAAGTTTACAACGCTTTCAAACGGTGCCGATTTTATTGGTGTGGGCGAAGGCGATGAAAAGGCAACGCTTGATAAGCTCGCTGCTGCCGTCAACGACAAGACTCGCGTGGCTTTCATTTGCAACCCGAACAACCCGACCGGTCACTACTACACCGAAGCTGAAATTCGTAGCTTCCTTGCGAAAGTGCCGTCGAACGTTCTCGTGTTCTTGGACGAAGCTTACGCTGAATTTGCAACGGCTGCCGATTATCCGAAGATGGCTCCGCTGCTTTCGGAATACCCGAACTTGTTCCTCAACCGTACTTTCAGTAAAATTTATGGTTTGGCTGGGCTCCGTGTGGGTTATGCGATGGCAAGTGTTGAAGTTGTCCGTGCCATGTGGAAAATCAAACCGCCGTTTGACGTGAACCAGGCTGCTCAGGTGGCTGCCGTGGCTGCTCTTGCCGATACCGCTCACGTTGAAGCGACTCGCAAGAACAACGCTGTGGGCTTTGAATACTTGAATCGCGAACTTAGTGCGCTTGGCTTCAAGGTGCTCCCGACGCAGGCAAACTTTATCTGCGTGCATATTGGTGAACGCGCCAAGGAACTTGTTTCGTTCTTGGAACAGAACGGTATGATTGTTCGTGGCCTTACGAGCTTTGGTATGCCGGAACACATCCGCATCACGGTAGGCAAGCCCGAAGAAAACGAACTCCTTGTTTCGCTTGTCAAGAAGTGGGTCGGCTAGGAGCTTGCTATGGAAAATCGCGAAATTGCAAAGGCAGGTGTCGCTCCCGAGAATCTGGAACTCTTGAAGATTGCGCTCAAGACGGCAGAACTTGCCGAAGAGAACATCCTCAAGTATTACCAGAACGATGTTGGCGTCGAATGGAAGGCGGATAAAACTCCCGTGACGATTGCGGACAAGGGAACCGAAGAACTCGCCCGTAAATTCTGGGCGAAGGAAACACCCGGCTTTGGTGTCATTGGCGAAGAATTCGGCATTGAAAGCCCGGATGCGGAATACCAGTGGGTGATTGACCCGATTGACGGCACCAAGTCGTTTATCCACGGTGTGCCTTTGTTCGGAACGCTGATCGGCCTTTATCACAAAAATGTTCCGATTGCAAGCGTGATTCGCTTACCGGCAATGAAGAGCGCTGTGTGGGCGGTGAATGGCGGCGGTGCATTCTTGGACGGTCGCGAAGTTCGCGCTTCGAAGGTATCGCAGTTGAGCGATGCGCTCGTGCTTTCGGGTACGGTCAACACGATGGAAGACAAGGGTTTTGGCGAAGGTTTTACGAAGCTCCGCCGCAGCGCTCGCTTGCATCGTGGCTGGGGCGATTGCTACGGCTATTACCTCGTGGCTGCAGGTCGTGCCGAAATCATGGTGGATCCGGTTGTGTCAATGTGGGACATTGCCCCGTTCCCGCTCTTGATGAAGGAAGCGGGTGGCAAGTTCAGTACCATTGACGGTAAGACCGAGCTCTTTGACGTAAACGGCAAGCCGACGGCTCCGATTTACGAAGGCTTCACGAGCATTGCGACGAACGGGCTCTTGCACGACGCCGCTCTTGACTGTCTACTAAGTTCTAAGCTCTAAGTTCTGCCAACTATTCATTACCACATTGTTGTATAGCTTACTGAATCAGGGACGAACGTGAATGTTATCGTCCCTTTTTTTGCGGTGTTGATGTAGGGAATGTTAAGCGAGTCGAGGCGGTAGGTCACTTGCTTGTGTGGGTGTCGGAACCGGTTCTTGCGACCGCTTGGGATAATGGCGTACGTGGGGGAGACTGCGTTCAAGAACGGTACGCTGCTGGATGTCTTGGAACCGTGATGCCCGAGCTTCAACACTTCGCTTTTCAGATAGGCGTCTGTTTTCATGATTTCTTTTTCGCCTTTGACGGTGAGGTCTCCGGTAAGCACAGCTGAATGTCCGAGCCCCTTGAGCCTAAGTGTGATGCTCCCTTCGTTGGCTTCGACGCAGACATCGTTTCGTGGGTGGATTGTTCGCATTTCGAAGTAGTTCTCTTTCCATAGAATGCCGCGATGAATGTTGCGGATGGGAATGTTCCTTTTGCGGGCTTCGCTGAGGACTTGTTGCCAGTCGGGTTTGCTTTCTTTCATAGAACAATCACTTGTCCAAAGTTCCCTGACGGGGAACATTTTCAATAGCGAAAGCGCTCCGCCGAAATGGTCCTTGTCGGGGTGCGTGATGATGAGCGCATCGAGCTTGTTCACACCAATGTGATGCAAGAACGGAACGATGATGTCTTTGCCGGAATCTTGGCGGCTGTTGTCGCCAGCGTCCACGAGAAAATATCTGCCGGATGGCGCCTTGATGAGGTGGCTGTCGCCTTGCCCGACATCAATGGTCGTGAGCGTCCACGACGGGTGCAGAACTTCGCAGTAACTTTCAAACGCGAATAAAGCGGCGGCGGCTATAACGCATATAAACGCGTACTTGCGGGCGATGTAGTTCTTGTAGCAAACCGGCAGAAGTAAAATCAAGATTCCGAGTGCTAGCAGTACCGCAGGCGAAAATGGCCCGACGGTCATTGAGGCTGCCGCAGAATCCGAGAGTATTCGCGTCAAAAGCGATGCCAATCGCAAAAAGAATCTCGCGGCAGCGCAGAATGTTCCGCAGATAAAGTCAATGGGCGAGAGCTGTGCGAAAAGCCCCGCCTGCATGCCAAGCGAAATCGCAGGCACGATGATGATGTTTCCGAACCATGCGAACGGCGAAAGCGTTTTGAAATGATGGATGAGGAACGGCGCTGTGGCGAGTGTGGCGCAGAGTGTAACGTACGTAGGGTCGATGGCGAATGCTTGAATCTTTTGCCAAAGCTTATTTTGCTTGAAACTGTCAGGCAAAAGCTTTGTTGGGTTATGCGGTGTGCCGATGATGATGCCTGCGGTGGCGGCAAAAGAAAGCTGGAATCCCGGATTCCAGATGACGCTAGGTTCCGGCAAGATGATAAGGAGCAAAGCGACGCCTAAGCTGTTAAGTGTATTCGCAGGTTTCCCGAACAAGGTACCAATTTGCGGGATGGCGAACATCATGACCGCACGGCGAACAGCTGGCGATCCTCCTGTGACGGGAACGTAAATCGCGAGAAGCGTCACGGCGATGATGATGACGATTTTATGCGGAAGCCCGGTCGCTTTCAAGAAAATCATGAGCATTCCCGCGAGCAAAACCACGTGAAAACCGCTAATCGCAAGCACGTGTACAAGCCCCGACCTCTGAAAATCGCTCCGCAGTACTTCTGGAATCCCCGAGCGGTCACCTGCCAATAGCCCCATCAAGAGGCCCGTTTCGGCGGGGTCGAGAAACTTTGCGAATCTCGCCTGCATAAATTGCCGGAACTTAAAAAAGCTACGTTCGAAAGTCCAATCGCCGGGATACGCTTTCCAATGCTTGAATTTGCCATAAGCGGCCAAATTTTGCGATTTTAGCCAATTTTGCGTGTCAAAAGCGCCAGGCACGCTCGGGGGCGTCACGGGGTACCACGATGCCTCAAAACAGATGGAATCCCCAGGCAAGGGGAGGTCCGGCAGATCCCGCTTTTCGGTCAGGCGCACGGTTTTTCCCGAAATATTGATGATAAACGCGGTACCTTTGGGCCGTGGGAGCCTGGATTCAACTTTTCCACACCCGAAATTGCCCTCATAAGATCGCTCGGCTCTTATGCATGTCGGGGACTCCTTCTTCGCCTCGCTCTCGCACTCACGCTCGGTTAATACCGGGCGTTCGTTGCTCGCAAATTGTTCGTTCGAAGTTGTTAATATCCCCGGAAACCCCTCGTGGGCGATAATTCCAGCCACTAAAGACACAAAAATCACCCATTGGATGTGCCTTCTGAAGAAATGAGTACACAAAAGTACCATTCCAAGCCCCAAAAAAGCGAATTGGGGCTCGTCGAAAGCGACTATTGAGGCGACTATGGCGATTGCGCTTACAAGGGCTGGTTTCCCGTCAAGCGTGGATAAAAGCTCCTTAAGTGCGTTAAATATTTTTTCTTTAATATTTTTTTTCATTTTCTTATTTCTTTTGTATTTTAAGGGTGTCTCTATATTTTATACACGCATTTGAGGAGTGTTTGGATCAACTATTTATGAAAAATGTTTGTAAAAAATGGACGAGCTTTTTTGGGCTTTTTTGTGTATTGTGGTCTTTTCTTTTTACCGCATGCTCGTCAGTTTCGGATTCGGATGGAGAATTTGTTCTTCCACCCGATAAAAATCATTTGATTGTCCATAAAATTTTCCCCAATGACAGGGCGAAAAACGATTCTGCCGCCGCGAATCTTGCTCGTGGGATTATGCTTGTGGTGCATCCGAATGCTTCTTACCAGCTTTCCTTTGATATCGACCCTGATTATCCGGCTCCTGAATTGCAGTTATTCCGTTCTTTTAGCATTAATGATAACGAAGGGCGCGTGGGGTTCCGTAAAGTCCGTACTTTGTCGCCAACTGTTGTCGGAAATCGCTATGTGTATTCCTTTGATTGTGTCGAAAATAAGATGTCGGTATGGTTTACATCGCTAGGAGTCGATGGTGACTATTATAAAGGTAAAGTAAGTAATATAAGTTATACGGGAGTTGGTGCCTATAATGATCATTTGTCAATAAATTTGATTGTTGTCGGCTCCATGGAAAAGACGCTTGATGGCATGGACGTTGATGAGTTGTCTCGTTACATGTTGCAGATGTTCCGCGAAAAATATTATGGGATTACTATTGATACTCTTTATGTGCGGTATGCCGACCGGCATCCTGTTTTGGGGGCGTTTTATCCGGCTTCGCAACCCTGGGTGGCGGGCTTGAGTTCGGAAGATGTTTTTGTGAGCGAACTTACTGGGTGGCCTGAAGATAATCTTCGCACTGCGTTGAATATCATTTTTGTTCATAGCATCAATGAAAATAACATCATGGGGTTTGCAAGGCTGTTTTCTGGCGTGCTAGGAGCGGGCAAGGAAAGCTCTGTGGTGATTGGCGAGCATGTCCGGAAGGATTATGAAATTGAACTGCTTTCGTCGTACAATATTACGATGACCGCCATTCACGAGACGGGACATTTCTTCGGCCTGAGACATACTTCGGTGACTCGTCGTGACCTGAACCAGTATGTGGAATACGAAGATGGAACAAAGGTCATGATTGGAGATTATTCGAATATTGAAGACGGCTTGACGGATACTCCTTTCTGCGAAAATGTCTTGAGGAACGGTTACTATAAGAATTCTGTTGATGAGGAATTGGAAGGCTTTCCTGCTGGAATCTATGTCAAGGAAAGTAGGGAGTCCTTGGCTAAGTCTAATCCGGCGAGTATCGAAGCGTGCGCCGATTTGGATAACATCATGTTCCCGGTGACGGTTGACGATTATGAAAATGCTACCTTTACAGAACAGCAGATGGAAATAATTCGATCTTCGCTCATGATTTTCCCGCACTAAAAATGAAAGCTTCTCAATTCTCTGAAAATGCGCAGCTGATTGCGTTTGTCTTGCAAAAGGGCTCTGAATGGGACCCGAACGTTATTGAACTATTGGAAAAGACTTGGGGACCTATTCGCCACAAGGGCCGACTCTTTGCTTTTGACAAGACTGATTACTACAAGCCCGAAATGGGCGATGGTCTGTATCGCGGTGTCGTCTCTTTTGAAAAGGAGATCCCGCCGGAGACGATAGCCGAAGAGAAGGAACGCAGCAACGCTTTGGAACTCACGACTGCATCGGCTGAGACTCCGGAACTGCGCCATGTGAATATTGACATTGGCTATATGGACATGGACAAAGTGGTTCTCCCAAGCTACAAGCGCGGTCCGTTCAAGCTCTATGCGGGCAAGGGTGTGTGGCTCGACATGCTTTTGACGTATGCGAAGGGCGTTTTCCACCCGACGGCTTGGGCATTTGACGATTTCGTGCGGAATCCCTACCAGCACGATTTACAACTCATCCGCGAAAAGTTCAAGAAAGCGCGTAAGGGAGTATAGTTGGCAGATCTTAGCTCGCTACGCTCTTAGAACTTAGTTGACTGGTACAAAATCATAGTTTTAAGCTCTAAAAACCTTTCTAAGATCTAAATTCTAAGCTCTAAGTTCTAATTCTTGTTATATTACAAGATGATGAATAAGAAGCATTTACTCCTTGGTCTTTCGACCTTCGCACTTATGGCGTGCTATAGCCCCGAACCGTTCGAGGCTGAATCTCTGGATGATGATTCCAAAAAGCAGACCAGTTCCGAAATGGGGACGATTTACTCTGTGAACGGAAGTGAGCAAGTTTGCAATCCTTCCATCTCGCAGGATACGGTCAATTTCCCGGCTTCGATGCTCTGGTTGAACTTTAGCAAGATTAAAGTCAATAGCCATGATGACGGGTTTTCTGTGACTAGTGTGAAACAGCACGACCGTTTGACGGTTTCGGATACCGCGAATAATGTGAAGTGGTATTTGATGATCGATAAGGACAATGGCGAATGCCAGTTCCAAGATCCTGAGTGGAGTACCCATCCGGATTTCATCGTCGCATTGCGAGGTGTTGGTATTGAAGGGAATGGAACCTGTGGTGACGTCTTGGATTACGGCATTTTTGTGGTGCGCACGTCAGATAAGAAAAAGTTCTGGTTCTATGACAAGGGAATTATTGAACAGGCGACTCCGCATGTGTGGGTAGACCCGACGGCTAAGGCGGATAAGGATGGCGATGCATCGACCGTTGAAGGCTTTTTTGGTACGAAGAATGTGCGCTTGACCTATGCCGATGGCTCGGATGGTGACCCGCAAAATATCGTATTTATCGACTATGCCAATGGTGGAAAGTCAAAGGCGATTAAGCTTAAAAAGCCTGCAGATCGCAGTAACTGGAAGATTGAAAGTCCGATGATTTCGCCGGATGGAAATTTTGTCGTGTATAATGTGCTGACAAAATCGGAAGATACTTGGGAAGCCTATATACAGGAACTTACTAAAGATGCGGAAGCTGTCAAAATTCCCCGTACAAAGGACATGAAGTCGGATCCTGCACAGCCACACTGGTTTGAATCGGATGGTCGCCTTTTTGTGGTTTGGACGGAATTTACGCAGGCTACATATTTCAACAAGATTCATTTAGATAATTCTGCGGCTCAGGATGGTTCCGCTGGGCGTACGGTTATGCGTGAAGTTCGCCTGAAGGCTGGCGCTACGGGTAATGAGTTGGTGGAATGGGTTGACGACAATGTTGAACTAGCTCCGGTCCCGATGATTGGTGGACGTTCTCCCGATGGCAAGTTCTTGTCAACGGGGTATAAGTACGCTTATTTGCTTAAGCTTCCGTGAGGTGCTGTATGAAGAAGAATTTTTTGATTGAGGGTTGTTCTCTTGTCGCACTTGCGGCGGTTGCTTTTTACGCTGGCTTTAATTCTCCTGTGACTCCAGCGACTCCGTGGGAGTCCATTGGCGGTTGCGGTGCGGGCGGTTCCGGTGGCGGTTCTGGCGATGGCATCAAGTGGATTGGCCAGGGTGTTTCGGGCGGTTATCTCGAAGCGGAAGTTTTTACGAAGTATAATGTGGGGCAGAATTTTTCTGCTTTTACGGTGAATCCGCATTTCTCAATCAAGCCGACATGGGATACTAAAGTCGGTGTGACAATCCCGTTCATGAGCCATCAGGGTGAAGTGCAGTATCGCAGTAACCAGACTCCGACGGACCGCACTACGGGTGGTCTTGGCGATATCTCGTTCGATTTCTCGAAGACGATTGGCAGTGGCGGTGCGGCTTCGCTTTCGGCATCACTTACGATTCCGACGGGGCAGTACGATGTAAAGCGCGGTAAGGATGGCGGTAAGGAAATCTTGCCGAGCAGCTTCCAGAAGGGGAGTGGCCTTTACTCGCTTACGCTTGGATGGGACTACAGCCGCGATACGGACAAGGGCATTTGGCTTTACAGCTTGAGCTATACGCACCCGTTTGCGATGCACTTGTTCTCGGGCGAAAATGAGTTCAACGACAGCTATTGGAAGGACATCAAGAAACATGGTGATCGCTTTAAATACCGCTTCAAGCCGTATGGCGAAAATGACCTTGGTGCATTTACTCCGCCTTCAATTGGAGGTTCTGTCGCTTATGGCTACCGCGGTCGTTCGGGCATTGTGCAATCGTTTGGCGTGAATTTCTCGATTCCGCTTGGCGTGGCTTGGATTTCTTCTGAATCTGAAGGAACTTATGACCCGAGACCGGACCCGGATCACCAGGCGTGGTCTTTGGCTCTTGTGTACGGCTTGGAATTCTCGAACCCGGATTTCCCGGTGTTCCTCGCATTCTCGCTCCCGATTCATGATAAGGCGGGTGGCGCGGATTCTAAGAATGAATACAGCGAAAAGCCGATGAAGAAGTGGAACGCTCCGGACTGGGGTGACATTGGCCAGCAGTGGACCATCGCCGTTGGCGTCAAAGGAAGCTTCTTCTAATTAGACGAAAGACCGCTTCGCTGGTAGACGAGAGACGAAAGATGAATAATTCTCTCGTCTTTCGTCTGTAGGACCGCAGGTCCGTTCTCCCGTCTAAAATGCTACGCCCTAGGGTGCGTTTTCTTGAAGGCCTGCTTGAGGCGTTCGGCGTTTACATGCGTGTAAATTTGCGTGGTGGAAATGTTCGAATGTCCGAGCATTTCCTTGACACTCATGATTTCAGCACCATTTTCGAGCAAGTGCGTGGCGAAACTGTGGCGCAGCACGTGCGGGCTTGCTTTCCCTTCCCAGCCGATATCCCGCAACAAGTTGTGGATATCGTTTCGGAGTGTGCGGATGTCGTAGGGCTTGCCGTTTTCGCTCAAGAACACATAGCTTGTAATTGTTGGGGTATGCCCTGCTTCAATTTCAACGGCCCTAAATTTTTCAAGCCAAGAAATTAATGTGTCTGTAATCGGGACGATGCGTTCCTTGTTGCCTTTACCGATGACTCGGACAAGTCTTTCTTTTATCTGTAATTGATTCCAACAGAGGCTTTGGCATTCTGAAATTCGCAGTCCCGAGCCGTAAATGAGTTCAAGCAAAAGACGTGCGCGGACTTGCGGGAGCGTCGGATTCTCGGGCAATTCAGGGAATTTCTCTTCGGCGAGGTCCTTTTGACCGAGGAACGAGACGAGGCGCTTGGGGCGCTTGGGCATGGGGACCGCTTCGGCGGGATTCTTTTGCAAAATCTTGGAACGGACGAGGTACTTGCCAAAACTTTTCAGTGCGGCGAGGTGCTCGCAGATGCTTGTAGGCGCAAGTTTTTGCTTGATTTTTAAATCCCACACAAAAGCTTTGACGTTCATTTCGGAAAAAGCTTCAAGTGGAGCATTCTCATTGATCGTGGCGAGGTATTTTTCGAGCGATTTTCGGTACGTAATGACCGTTCTTTCGGAATACCTGCGCTGGGTTTGCAGGTATATCAGGAAATTTTGGATGTATTCGTCTAAAAGCATTTTTTTAAAGTGTTTTCAAAAAGAAAAATATCTATTTTAGTTGTCACCAAATGTCTTTTTTGAAAAAATTTATATCTCTGCGGACTTGTTTCCTTGCCTGCGCGTTTGTGTCGACTTCTTTTGCTGCCGACCGCGTTGTGGGTGCGAATGCAACTCTTGATATTGAACCGGGTGCGCGTTCTGCGGCTTTGGGTTCTGCTACTTTGGCGGTTGAAGGTGATTATCTTGGGCTTGGCACCAATGCATATCAGCTTTCTCAGGCTAAATACATGTGGGCTTCGTTTTCGCATACGGCGTATTACGAAGATACCAAGTACGATTATGCGTCGATGGTGATTCCGCTCCCGGGTAATCAGGGCTTAGGTGTTTCGTTCTCCCGATTTGGCGCCGACGACATTCCTTACATCCGCGAAGGAGACCCACTGCCGGAAGGTACGGACTACAATACGCTTTCTATTGCGGACTGGGTGTTCTCTGTCGCTTGGGGGCGCCGCATTATAGACCGTTTGGACTTGGGCCTTGCGTTCCATGTGTTGTATCGCGATATGGACCAGAGTGGCTGGGGATTCCGTGGCGATGCTAGCGCTCGTTACCAGATCAAGGACGATTTTTATGTGTCTGGCCTCTTGAAAGGCTGGACTTCATCGGCCGCCTCTTGGGAATCGGGCGAGTTTGAATATTCTGCACCGGAATTTTACTTGGCTTTGAGCTATGGCTTGCCTGTCCGATATCTATATGGCAAGTTCAATTTTTACTGGCAGAGTGCGGGCCTTTTCCATCACGAATCGAGAAATCTGGATTTTGAAGAAGATACCAAGAGTGGCGAACGAATTTGGGAAGATCCGCTGGACTGGTTATCCGGTGGCCGTGGCGGTGTCGAATTTTCATTTGACTTTGGGCTCAAGTTGCGAGTCGGTTTAAGCAGTTTTATGACTTTCAAGAGCGTGACTGCAGGTGCCGGTCTTACGATTGCAAAATTCCTCGTCGTGGATTACGCCTTTGAATCGCATCCGGTGTTTTCTCCGGTGCATCGCGTGAGTGTGAACTTTAGTCCGTATCTTTTTGGCCATAAGCCGCGAGAAGAAGGTCACTTGAACAAGACTGATGCAGCGAAAAAGCTCGTGACAGAAGAACCTGAAGAGGTTCCTGCTGAAGAATTTGTCGAGGAAAGTATCCAGGAATCTCCAGTACCGGTTCAAGAAACCGTAAATGAAACTCCTGCAGCGCCCTCGGCTCCTATTATCGAAACGGACGATGAAGTTTTAGAATAAGGGGGCTATACGATGTTAGATACTAAGAATGTGGGTTTGTTCCTTTTGCTTCCGGCTCCACTCAATCCGATTGGGGCTTTTGATGCGGAAACCTTCAAGGCTAATTTCCGTGCTGTGATGACGGCGAATGACGACGCCAAGTTTATTGCAGTGGATTTGTCTGGCATCGATTTTGTCTACAGTGACGCGTATAACGCCTTTATGCAATTCCATCAGGAACTCGCCAAGCGAAATGGTACGTTTGCTGTCCTTGCCGATAGGGAATCTCTCGTGAGGAGCCTTCGAAAGGTCGGACTTGAACGCTTTATCCGCATCTTCATGAGTGCTGACGAAATGGCTGCTTATGCCCCAATTGAACAGAAGGCGGCTGTTCTTGAACAGGTTGAAAAGCCTGTTGCTGAAGAACCAGCAAAGCCGGAAGTTCCAAAAACTCAAGCAGAACCGCAACCCGCTCCTGAAACTCCGGTGGCTGCCCATACGGAACCGAGAATTCTGGACAAGAATCCGCTTGTCGATGAATCTTCTTCAAAGGGTTCTCTCGTCACTGTGATTATCCTTTTGCTGATTGTTATTGCTGTAGTATCTTATTTGGTTTTGTAACCGATGGCTGTAGAATTTCCGACAGAGATCCAACGAAAAAGAAAAAAAAAGCGGGAGCGCAATAAATTCCCGCTGATAAGGATTATTCTGGTTTTTGTCTTGTTGGTGGTCGCCTATACGAACGGGTGGTTCCGCATGCTGATTGATGCGCTGCCGTTGCCCGGACACGAAGAACCGCCCCCTCCTGTTGTCGAGGAATGGATTGAAGGCTGCACGTCGTACGATGGAACGCCTTTTGAGCTTAAAGATGGCTATGCGCAGTGCTCCTGGATTGTGACGGATTCGCTTTCGCTTCCGAATTCCTTTTTGCGTTACGTAAAGAATTTGTCTAGCGACGGTTCCAAGATCCACTGGGTTGCGCCCAAGAAGGACTTTGGCGATGCGCTTCTCGTTGTTCAGGAAGATACGACTCGCAATGTGTTTTTGCACATGACGCGCGAAGATTCTTTGAAAGTCTGGATTTCAAGCAAGACGGGTTGCCTTTTCCCTGGCCCCTGCCCGCATGTTCCGCTTGGCTGGTCGGCTCTTGCGATTGTAGACAACTTTGACTTTGAGGGACTGGAACAGTTGCTTTCGGCGGACTTGTTTAAAGGTCTTGGTGAAGCGCCCGTTTACCCTGTGTTGCCGGGAATAGTGCTTGAAGCGGGGCGCGATTCGCTAGGCATGTTTGTTGAGCTGAATCACGGAAACGGAATTACGTCGCGCATGTTTGGCATCGGTTCTTGGAAGATGGCTCCTGTTGTCGGCAAAACGCTTGGCATTAAGGATGCTGTCGGTCGCCTCTCGCCGCAGGACAGTTCATCGTTTTTCTTGACGGTGCGGCAAAACGGTTTGTTCGTGCGCTGGAAAGATTTCTATAAATTGACGCATCCGGTGGACTCAGCCCAAATTGCTATATTCAAAAAGAATCTGCCTTTTTGAGTGAGTCTGTATGAAACGAGTTGCGTTAATCCCTTTTTATTTGCTGTTTGCGTTGGCTTCGTTTTTGGTGTCGTGCGCACAAGATGGCGATGGCCCGCTTCCGGTGATGCCAAATGGTGAGTCCGTTGAAGGTGATGGATATTTTCTGGGGGCAACGCTAGATTCAGGCAAGACAATCCACCTGATTTCGGATACTCTTTTTGTGACGCTTTCGAAAATTTGGTCTTTTTCGAATTGCTCGCTCACCTCAATTGATCTGGATTATTCGTTTGACGATTCTGTACTGGTGTTTTCGCCAAAGGTGAAAATCAAGGTGAATACGGACGATTGCCCGTCACCAATGTATCGTCCGGATTCAACATTCACGATGTTGACGGATGAAATTTCTGAAAAAATCACAAAAATTGTAGTGAAAAATGATGTGGATTCCCTTTTGGATTCCATCATGCTTCGCCGTGGAAAACTGGAACTTGATACGTTCCGCATTTTTGTGGATTCCGCTTTTACTGAACCGGAAAAGCTACCGCTTAGGACAAAAGATTCTCCTTCAATTTTACGCATGCTTGATTCCCTGACTCCACAGAAGTTCTATTGGAGAACGTTACGTGCAAACTGCACTATGCGCGTGGATATATGCAATGATGTTGTCGCGGATACGGTTTACCCGACATCCTGGAAGGCGAGCGATACCGCCCTTGTTCCGGTGCGTTATGCGTGTGCGTCTTCGGATTCTACGTACTGTCTGGATTCTAAGTGGGAATACGATTCAACAGCTCTTGGCAAGGTGATGGAGCGCTTAGATACTGTTTGGCATACGAGTACGTATTATATCGAAGATATTCCGAAGTGCGCAATGGTGAATGGTTTTTCGCGTACGGCGTTTTATTACGGCGGAAAAATGACCTTCTTGCGTGAGCTTTTTGTCCCCGATGAAAGCGAGCGCTCTTGCGGCCCTGCGACAAAGAAGGACTGGGTTGCCATTAACCTTGCAACGGACAGCCTTGTGGTTGAATCCGAAGATAAAATTTCTGTAGATAGTTTGTATAAAGTCTGGAAGTCGGCGACGGTCGCTAACGATACGCTTAAAGCCGATTCGACGGAGTCAAAATGATTGAATATACCTTTGCTGCTGAAATAGCAGAAGAAGACAAACCGGTAATTCTTGAAAGCAAGATTTACAAGCAGTGGCTTGAAGCGTCCGAGAAAAAGTTCAATATCACGAAGGTGCATTTTGCTTCGGTTGATTACTTTAGCAAACGCCATGAGCCGTTGTTCATCAAGCTGAATGCGACTGCATTCTTGCCGGATGGTAAGCCTGTGCATGGGATTGTGCTTGTGCGTGGTCATGCTGTGGGCGTGCTCGTCGTGCTCCATTGTGAAGGCAAGCGTTACTTGCTCTTGGTGCGCCAACCGCGATTTGCAATTTCTGAGACAGCATCGCTTGAAATCCCGGCAGGGATTCTTGACTGGTCGGGCGATTTCCGCAAGGTGGCTCTTTCTGAACTTGAAGAAGAAGCGCAAATCAAGGCGAAGGATTCCGAGCTGATTGACTTGATGGACTTCTGGTACAAGGGCTCAAGCGAAGGCTTTGCCGGAAGTTGCGGACTTTTGGACGAACGCATCCGCCTTTATGCGATTGAACGTAGCGTGACGCGCGAAGAACTTGAAGCGATGGACGGCAAGAACCAGACCTATACTGACGAGAACGAATGGATCCGCACGGAAGTGTTGCCTTATGAAGAGGCCGCCCACAAGTTCATTGATGGAAAGAACTTGATAGCTTTGTTCTTATACGAACGCTGGCTCGAAGCGCAGAAGGTGTATTATTAAAATTAGCGGATAGATGCTTGGGCTGTGAGCTCGGTCGCCTTCGGCTCCCTTTGGGCTATGGGGTATAATTACTAGAAAATCGTGTTGTTGATGGTGAGGCCTGCGAAGAACAGGATCAAGTAGCCGTACCATAGTCCGGTTGGCACGTAGTTCCAGATACGCTTGTATTTTTTCGGCTCGTCCTTATTCTTTTCCTTAATACGGACAATATTCTTTTTAAGATAAAAACCGCAGAGCGCAAGTCCGCCGATGCTGATAAGGATAAGAAGTACGTAAGCCATGCTTTAAATATAGCATAAAGCGAGCGTCGCGACAACAAGTTTACTTGTTGGCATGACCGAACTGAGCTATATGCACTCCATATGGAGTGCCATATAGCATATTGGCAAAAAATTTATTATTTTAAGAACAAACTTTTATACAATGCTAGGGCGTTTTTTGTCGCTATGGCTATAGTAAGGAGGAAAAATGAATAGAAATAAAAGAAATTTGGCTTTAATTGTGCCGATTATGGCATTTTGGGCAGCTTGCTCAGAAAGTGACCCTGCACCTGTCGGATTAGGTGGTGGAGCTCAATATAGAACGGACTGTCCTACGGATGGGTCTAGACCTCTTGCGAAAGAGGGGGCCAGTGCCGAAAATTCTGTGCTTAATTTGGATGTCGTTATTCGCGATTTCCAGCAGAACCATTCGGATTTTGAAAACTTCTCGGAAGAAACGGTTAAGCATCTGGATGATATCTATAGCTACGAGACTGAAACCGGTGCTGCCATGAAAGCTTTTGGCTTTGATGAAGATTGGTATGCGGCTACGGCTTACCACAATACGTGCGGTAACATGTATTCTTTTGAAACCGCGGGCGTTGGGGCTCAAATTGGCGTTGATGGGGTGCCTATGCAGGTGAATCCCGCTTTGCCATCGTATTTGCAACAGGTTTCTGCGGGTCCGGTATTGGAATACGGGGAATGTGCTGAGACTGTGGACGCTCTATCTGGGCTTAAGATTTTGCGCGGCTACAAAAATGCTCTTGATAACGTGACTGGTACAAAGTGTCCTGGCGGTAAAAATAACTGGGCGAATCCGGTTGTTTATACACCGGGCATGGTGAATCCTTATTTGCTGTTTAAGAATACAAGCAATGATGGGACCATTGATATGTATGATGTTGCCGTTCAAAAGCTGAACGAACGTTGCGACAATAAGAACTTTGACCAGTGGTTTGCCGATGTTCCTTCTGTAAACAAACGCGTCAATATGATCCTTGATCTTGTGAGGTCCTCTGATGAAAATAATGATTTTGTTTACAATTATAATTCCAGTAATGGAGGATTCTTCCCGCTTGATAGCGTGAACCCGGTGAATCGGGAATGGGTGAGTGCAAAACCTTGTATTGAAACTATCCAGCTGACGGGTTCTTGTGAAGTTTTTGAGCCTCAGTCGCTCTCTATTTTCTGCCCGCCTTACAGGTATCAGTATGCTCAAACTCAGCAGGATTTGTACGGCCAGAGTACCGCTAAGCTTTGTGCAGACTGGCTGAATGCGGGTGGCCCGCGTGCTGTAAATTCTGAAGGGACCGGACATAGTGCGGCTTTACAGGCGACAATAAAGAATGGAACTCTTGGCTTGCAGCACTTGCGCAATTATGGCTTTACTATGGAAGGTTACACGACTTTCCAGTATAAGTCATCAAACCAGTTGCCGGTACCAGAAGAACTGAAGTTTATTAGTAGTGGTGACTTGTGGGTGTTTGTCGATGGTGTTCTGGTGATTGACTTGGGCGGTACGCACTTGCCTGCTCCGGGTAGCGTGAGCATTCAGACTCTTGCAAAGAATAATCATGGTTGCCATGTTGGAGAGCCTTTGGCTATGTATACGAATTGTGATGGGGCGTCTGATGCTACGGGATGGGCTGATGATTCTTGGCATCATTTGCATTTCTTTGTGGCAAACCGCCAGACCGAAATCTCTGATTTCTCGATGTCGCTGCCATCGTCCTTTAGCATTTATGCCGCACCTTCCCGCTATGGCATGCCGACGGTACGTAAGGTTACGACATTGGTAGATGAAGCTGGTTTTGCTCTTAATAGCTTGTATGTAAATGCGGAATTGGCGGATTCCACAGTTGCTAAGATGAACAGTTCTCATGTGCCTTCGTTCGTTGTATTACGTGGTGACAATGTTTACGGATTCTATGTGTCCCGAATTTCTGGGGCGACAGACAAGGGTGAAGAAGGGACTATGTACCAGTTTGAAGGCGTTTTGAAGGGTGTTGATGGTAATGTTGTTGAAGGCGGGATTTTGCATGGCGACTGTATTGCCTTTAACGTTCCGTATAGCACGACGCTTGATGAAGAAGGTAATGGTGGAAATTACCCCGCAGGTAAGTGGGCGCAGTTGATGTTCTGGGCTAAGCTTATGGATTTCTATATCGCTTCAAGTTCTGGTAACCGTGTGGAAGGTTTTACCGAACCGGAAAAGTTTGGCGAGATCGGTGTGAACTGCGCTTATTGACGCCAAAGTCCGTAATAACGGTTGCCTAAGGGCAAAAAAATTTCTCTATTTGGTATGTACTGACGTTCGTGGGTTCAAATTTGGCTTGAACGAGCCGGATTCGGACCCGAATACGAACGCCGTTTATTGTAAGAGGTTTATTTGGTCGCCCAAGAAAAACTGAATTCTCTCATTGCCGATGCATGCAAGTCCGCATCTGTTACGCTTGTGGAAGCTGATGTGTTCCGTGCTGGCAAACGCAAGACATTGCGAATCTTTATCGACAAGCCCGAAGGTGTTACTATCGATGACTGCACGAACGTGAGTCATTTCCTTTCGGATGCGCTGGACCTGGATCCCGAGTTGATCGAGGGCGCTTATACGCTTGAAGTTTCTTCTCCGGGAATAGACCGCCCCCTCAAGTCTATGGCGGATTTTGAACGCAACAAGGGGCGCCTGCTCCGTGTGACACGCTCGACGGGCAAGCCAGTGACTGGTGAACTTTTGAATGCCGACGAAGAAAATCTGACGCTCAAGCTTAAGGGCAATGCCGGCGAAATCGTCATACCGCGGTCCGAAGTGCTTTCGGCCAAGGTCGAAGTAGAAATTAAATAGGAAGGTCAACTATATGAAGAACGAACCGAAAGTAAACTTGCTCGACGTACTCAAGGAAGTCGTTGAAGACAAGAGTGTCGATGATTCCGTGATTTTGGACGCCCTCAAGAAGGCTCTTATTTCTGCGGCCCGCAAGTATCTGCACATCGAAAAGAAGATCAACGTCGATATCGACATGGAAACCAACGAAGTCCATGTGTTCCTGAACGTCGAAGTTGTCGATGACTATCCGGACTACGACCCGAACATGACTGCCGAAGAAGTTGCTGAAATGGACGAAGGCTACATGCTCGTCGATGAAGCTCGCGACTTCAACGAAGACGCTCAGGCAGGCGACAGCCTTTATATGGAACTCCCGACCTCCTCCTTTGGTCGTCAGGCTATCCAGACCGCAAAGCAGCTCTTGACCCAGCACATCCGCAGTGCCGAATGCCAGCGCATCATGGACATCTACCGTAGCCGCATCGGTACGATCATCAACGGTACGGTACTCCGTTTGGAACAACGTAATGTTATCGTTGACCTTGGCAACAAGATTGAAGCTGAACTCCCGGCTCGCGAACAGATCCCGCACGAACGCTTGACTCAGGGCGCTTCTGTGAAGGCTGTGATTGCCCGCGTGGAAGAATCTACGAAGAGCGGTGCTCAGGTTATTTTGTCTAGATCCAACGCCGACTTCCTCAAGGCTTTGCTCCGTCAGGAAGTTCCGGAAATCTACGAAGGCACTGTCGAAATCAAGGCTGTTGCCCGTGACTCCAAGAATCGTCGTGCAAAGATCGCTGTTTACTCTCGCGATGAAAAGATTGACCCGGTTGGCGCTTGCGTCGGCATGAAGGGTGCTCGCGTACAGACGATTGTTCGCGAACTCGGCAACGAACGTATTGACATCGTTCACTGGGACGAAAACTTCGACGTGTTCGTTCAGCGTTCCTTGGCTCCGGCATCTGTCCTCAAGATGTTCCCGGTTCCGGATACGGACCGTATCGTGATCATCGTGGATGACGAAAACCTCGCACAGGCTATCGGTAAGGGTGGTCAGAACGTGGAACTCGCCGGTCGCTTGGTGGATCGCAAGCTTGACGTTCATGGAGAACAGGAATGGTCTCAGATGGACGAAGAAGCCAAGAACAACATCCTCGCTCCGAACTATGAGGATGAAAGAAGAATGAGAACGAAGCGTTTGGACGAAGACAGAAAGGCAAAGGCCGCAGCTGTCAAGAAGGACGTGAACGCTTAAAAACTTTTGCGCAGGGCAAATAGTTTAACGGAAGAATAAGAAAAGGAATTGAATAGGCTATTCATGACGAATGAATCTCAAATGAAACCTAAGGATTGGGCTGATGCTCATGGATTGAAGGTTGATGTGGTGATGAAGCTGCTCCGCGATGCAGGCGTTGCAGTTCGTACCCATATGTCCAAATTGGATATGGCAGACTTTGCTAAAATCGAGGATGCTGCCGCTGCCGAAAAACAGAAGCAGGATGCCCGCAACAAGAATCTCAAGAGGCCGACCGCTTCTGAATCTGATTCTTCCGCTTCCGCTCCTGCAAAGAAGAAGGAAACGTCGGTTGCGACGAACAGACTTGGCTTGAAAGTGAGCCTCAAGAAAGGCCCGGGTCCCCGCAAGGAGGCTCCGAAGCCTACTGCTAAACCGGAATTGAAAACCACGGTTGCAAAGCCCGCTGCTCCGGCTGCCGTAAAACCGGCCGCCCCGGCACCTGCACAAGTTGCACCGAAGCCAGCCGCACCTGCTCCGGCTCAAGTGGCTCCTGCCGCTCCGGCACCGAAGCCTGCCGCACCTGCTCCCGCACCAGCTGCAGCACCTGCTGCTCCAGCCGCACCGGCTGTAAAGCCCGCCGCTCCCGCACCGGCCCCGGCACCTCAGGCAAAGCCAGCCGCCCCGGCGCCTGCTCAAGCTGCTCCGAAGCCCGCTGCTCCGGCTGCAAAGCCTGCCGCTCCGGCCGTCGCAAAGCCCGCTGCTCCGCAGCCGACAATGATGTCTGCTACGACGGAACTCAAGCAGCCTCCGATGAAGGCCCAGGTCTTCAAGCCCGATGCCGCAATCCTTGCCCGTATCGAAAAGTCTCGCCAGCAGGCTCAGGCTGCTCGCAACAACCACCGTCCGAATGGTGGAAACCGCAATGGCGGCAATGGCCAGGGTTACACGGGTACGTTTGGCCGTCTCTCGAACAACGGCAATGGCGGTAACGACAACCGCAACAATAACAACAATAATCGTCGCCCGAACGGCGGTAACGCTAGCAGCAGTAGCCGCGGCTATACCGGTCGTAACGGTGGATTCTCCAGCGGTTCCATGCAGGAAGCTTTCAATGCTTCCAACAACAATAACCAGTCTCTCGGTCAGAACAACCAGAACGGTAAGGGCAATGGCAAGGGTCAGAACGGCCGCCATGGCAACGACAAGAACCGCCGTAGCAATACTAAGGACCGTCAGGAAATGCAGAGGGAACAGCAGCAGGAAGCCGTTCGTCAGAACGTCTCCCGCGTGATGGCATCTCTCTCCAAGAACCCGGTCAAGAAAGTTTATCACAAGGAACATTCCGAAAACAACTCGGGTGAAGAAAAGAAGATTCTCAAGACTTCTGACTTCATTACCGTGGGCGAACTCGCAGGTCTCATGGACCAGATGCCGGCACGCGTCATTGCAAAGTGCATGGAAATGGGCATGATGGTGACCATCAACGCTCGCCTTGATTTCGAAACGATCCAGATTTTGGCTGATGAATTCGGTTACGAAGCTCAGCTGATGGAAGAATACGAAGAAGAAGCTCTCGGCATCGAGGAAGAATCTCAGGAAAATCTCCAGCCGCGTCATCCGGTGGTTACCGTCATGGGCCACGTTGACCACGGTAAGACTTCTCTCCTCGACTGGATTCGTAAGACCCACGTGGTGTCCGGCGAATCGGGTGGCATTACGCAGCACATCGGCGCATACGAAGTCACCACCAAGCAGGGCAAGGTTACCTTCCTCGATACTCCGGGTCACGAAGCCTTCAGTGCTATGCGTGCTCGCGGTTCCCAGGTGACCGACGTTATCGTTCTCGTCGTGGCTGCTGACTCCATGGTGATGCCGCAGACGGTTGAATGTATTGAACTTGCAAAGCGCGAAAACGTCCCGATGGTCGTTGCCATTACAAAGATGGACCTCCCGACCGCAAACCCGGACAAGATTCGTGCCCAGCTCGCAGAACGCGGTGTGGAAGTCGAACAGTGGGGCGGTCAGACCAGCTGTATCGAAGTTTCTGCTCGTACAGGTCAGGGCATGGATGTCCTCCTCGAAACGCTCGCTCTCGAAGCTGAAATTCTTGAACTCAAGGCCAATCCGGATACGCACGCCCGTGGCGCTGTCGTTGAATCCAAGCTCGACGTGGGTAAGGGTTCCATGGCTACGATCCTCGTGCAGAACGGTACGCTCCATGTGGGTGACCCGTTTGTTTGCGGTATCTACGCTGGCCGTGTCCGTGCCATGTTTAACGAACGCGGTGAACAGATGAAGGAAGCTCCTCCGTCTGCTCCGTGTCAGGTGCTCGGTTTTGACGGTACTCCGCAGGCCGGTGACGAACTTGTCGTGGTGGAAGATGAAAAGACCGCACGTGAAATTGCTTCCAAGCGCCGTATGGCTGCTCGTGAACGCGATCTCCGCGCCCGTAAGACGGTCTCTCTCGAAAACTCCTTCAACGCAAAGAAGGAAGGTACGCTCTCCGAACTCAACCTCATCGTCAAGGCCGACGTGGGTGGTTCTGCAGAAGCTTTGGCCGCTTCCCTCGAAAAGCTTACCAACAAGGAAGTCCGCGTCAACATCATCCGCAAGGGTGTGGGTACGATTACGGAATCCGATATCTTGTTTGCAACGACCGCACAGGCAATCATTATTTCCTTCCACCTTATGCCGTCTCTCGCTGTCCGCGAAATGGCTCAGAAGGAAGGCATCGAAATCCGCAACTACCGCGTGATTTACGACTGCATTGAAGATATTAAGAACGCTGTGGAAGGCCTCCTCAAGCCGATTATGCGCGAAGAACTCGTTGGCGAAGCCGAAATCCGCCAGGTGTTCAAGGTCCCGAAGGTCGGTCTCATCGCTGGCTGTATGGTTACCGACGGCGAAGTCGACCGCACGAGCCATGTCCGCGTTTACCGCAACGGTATCGAACTCGGTACGACCGTGGTCCAGTCTTTGAAGCGCATGAAGGACGACGTCAAGTCTGTTGCTCGTGGCTTTGAATGCGGTATCGGCCTCAAGGGTTACGACGATATCAAGGAAGGCGATAGCCTCATCTTCTTCAAGGAAGTCAAGGTCGCCCGTACGTTGGAAGACGTTGCCCGCGAAGAAGCTGAAGAAAAGGCAAAGAAGGCTGCTGAAGAAGCTGCCGCAGCGAAGGAAAGTAATTAGAACTTAGAACTTAGAACTTAGAATATCTTTCTAAGTTCTACCAACTAAGTTCTGCCAACTACGCCGAAGGCGAAAATGACTAGAAGAACCGATAGATTAGGCGAGCAGTTCCGCGAAGAGATCTCCAAGCTCATCCAGAAGGGCTTGAAGGATCCGCGCGTGAGCACTCTCGCGAGCATTACCCGTGTGGACATTACCGAAGACCTGAGCTATGCAAAGGCCCTCGTCTCGGTGATGGGTTCCGATAAAGAAAAGCGCGATACGCTTGTCGGACTCAACAATTCCGCCGGCTTTATCCGTGGCGTCTTGGGCAAGGCCTTGAAGATTTTCAAGGTTCCGGAGCTCAAGTTCGTTCTTGACGAAAATCTTGAACATGCCATGCACATTGAAGAAATCCTTGCAGAACTGAAGCAGAAAGGGGAACTTTAATTGTCCTCTTCCGGCTTCGTCCTCTTGGACAAAATTGCAGGTGAAACATCTTTTAAGGCCCTTTTCCCTCTGAAAAGGGTCTTTTGTACTAAACGCGTGGGCCACGCGGGTACGCTTGATTTGCGTGCAAGCGGGCTCATCATTGCCGCTACTGGTCGTGCAACGCGCCTTTTGCCCTACATTGAGGCGAAGGACAAGTGCTATACGTTCCGCCTCCATCTTGGCTACGAAACCGATACCCTAGAATGGGACGGGAAAGTAGTGGAACAGGATAAGATGGGTTGTCATCCTGGAGCCGAAGGCGATAGGATCCAGTGCGGAGTGCCATCGGTGACGCGTGCGGACCTCGAAGCGGTTTTGCCGCAGTTCATTGGCGATATTGACCAGGTTCCGCCGAATTACAGTGCTGTGAAAATCGACGGCCATCGCGCAAGCGACTTGGCGAATCGCGGTCGTGAAATTGAACTTAAGCCTCGTCGCATCCATATCGAATCGCTCAAAGTTGTGGGCGAGGGGCTTGTGACGGAAGGCTGCACAGGCAAGAGCTTTGCCACGTTTGATTTGGAATGCAACTGTAGCAAGGGAACGTACATCCGTTCGCTCGGTCGTGATTTGGCTCGTGCGCTTGGAACGTGCGGCTGCGTTTCGATGATCCGCCGCCATCGCATTGGTGATGTGACGGTAGACCGCGCTGTTCGCGGGGACGCTCTCACGCCGGAACATTTGCTCCCTGTGGACCAGGTGCTTGATTTCCCGGTTGTCCGCTTGAATGACGACCAGGTGAAAGCAATTCGTTTAGGAAATTGGGTGCCGTGGCGCACTCCTGTTGAAAATTTAAGCACGACGCCAGGGGCGGAAAAGTTTGTCTTTACCGCCGATAAAGATGGTGCTGTGATTGGGCTTGGTGTTTATGACCCGGGCCGCATTTGCCCCAAGTTCTTTTTAGGTGATGATTAAATGAAACGCGCTGTGACAATGGGTAATTTTGATGGATGCCATTTGGGGCATCAGGCGCTTTTCCGCACGCTGAAAGCGGTTGCCGAAGTGAACCATTTGCAGCCGACGGTCATCAGCTTTGAACCCCATTCTAATTACGTCTTGCGTGGGCCGGGCGATCCGCTGCTCCTCACGACGACCGAAGAAAAGCGCGAATTCGTCGAGAGCCTTGGCATTGAATTTTTGGTATTGCCGTTCACGAGTGAATTGGCAAAACTCCCGTTCGATAAATTTGTCCGCACGGAATTGATTGAAAAGCGTGAAGTCGTTTCGATGTTCTTTGGTCATGACCATTGCTTTGGCGCGGGCGGCAAGGGCAATTACGAGACGATTACCGCTGCGTTCCCGGAACTTTCGACGCAGATGCTTTCGATGGTGTTGCACAAGGGCGAACGTGTGAGCTCTTCTGCAGTGCGCAATGCTCTTTTGAACGGCGATGTGGACCGTGCGCAGACGTATTTAGGCCGCCCGTATCGCTTGTCCGGAACAGTCGTGGTCGGCAAACGCCTTGGTCACACCATCGGATTCCCGACGGCAAATGTGCAAATGGAACAGTACAAGTTCTTGCCGAAAGGCGGTGTGTATGTCGCTAGCGCAAGACTCTCGGATGGACGCATTTATCGCTCTGTTGTGAACATCGGAACGCAACCGACAACGCCCGGAACGCATAACCTTGCGGTCGAAGCGTATCTGCTTGACTTTAACGAAGACATTTACGGCCAGCATTTAGCACTGGACTTGCTCGCCTTCTTGCGCCCCGAAAAGAAGTTCGCAAGCATCGAAGATTTGGTGCGTCAGATTGGCATGGACGCTGACACCGCCAAGAATTACAACGGAAATCACTGGGCGGAGTAGGGAAGTTTTTTCTCTCACATGTCCCAAAACGGAACATGTGCTATCGTAAAACACATGAGCGAAAATAAAAACTTGACAATGTATCGCTCTTTTTTACATTTAGTAGTGCTTTTGCTAAGGTGTAGTGTTATGACCAAACAAATTTTGTTATTTGCTCCTGTTCTGTTGCTGTGGGCGTGTGGGGATTCTTCGTCAGATTCTGTGGGCACGTCTCCAATTCAGGCTGCGGAAATAATCCCATTCACTGATTCTCGCGATGGGCAGGTCTATAAAACGGTTGTCATCGGTTCGCAGACATGGATGGCCGAAAATCTGAACTACGAAACAAAAGGCAGCTGCTGCGTTAGATGCGCCGAGATGAAGACCGTAAATGTGAACTACGCACCAGGTGGCTACTTCACTCAGAGCTACTGCGCAAAATGCGCCGAGTACGGTGGTCGCCTGTACACGTGGGATGTGGCGACAACGGCTTGCCCTAGTGGTTGGCACCTGCCAAGCCAAGACGAGTGGAGTACCCTATTCAATGCAGTCAAACTCGGCGACCCACTGGCACACATCGATACAAGACTCAAGTCCACAACCGATTGGAATAATTACGGCAATACGGATGATTTCTCGTTTTCGGCGTTGCCTGTTGGCTACAGCGGTATCAGTGTTGGTCCCTATGGCTCGGGCGACTGTTATAATCACGAGGGCACGGGCGACTATGCGTACTTCTGGAGTTCTACAGAGGTCGATAACTTGACTGCGTACTACATGTACTTGTCCAAATACGGTAACGCGGCAATAAGCACATTCGACTTCGGCAAGAGCAGTGGCTTTTCTGTTCGTTGTGTCAAGGACTAAATGTGTAGCGTGCTAGGATTTTTCTAGCACTTTTGTGCCTTGTCGTTTTTCGCTTTTCCGGTAAAGTTAGTGCTCGTTATCTTGAAAACGGTCACGGTGGCGGCTTGTTCGGGCGTGAATTCGAATTGGTGTGGTGAGGCGGATTGCATGGAATGCGTGAAACTTGCGGATTGCGGCGCTTTGGTGGCTTGTCGTTCCATTAGGAGCGAGAGTCCTCGGCATTTTTCAGCGATGTCTTCGACGATTTCAGCCTTGCCTTGCCCGACGACACTTGCGTAAAAGCGACCGCTTTTGCAATAAACGTCTTCGTGAATTTCGATGCGGTTTTCAACGCACATGCTGAACGCGACATTCGGATTTTTGCGAATGCAGTCGAGTTTCTTGCCTACATGTGCGCAATGAAAATACAGCTCCAAGACGCCGTTGTTTAGGCTGTATCCGAACGACAGCGGAATGATGTAGGGCATGCTTGGGTCTGCATCATCCGTCATTGCTACATGACAAGTTGTACATTGTTCGATGATCTTTGCGATGTTTTCGTCGCCTAAAACTTCTCTGTCCTTGCGCCGCATTTTACCTCAACTTTTTTCGATATTCGATTTTAAATATAATATAGGCTTCGATTGAAATTTCTACACAATCGTGTTGTCTAGGCAGAAGACTTCGGCGAGTTGCTTGTCGTCCATGTCGGCGAGCCATGTTTCGCCGGCGTTCACGGTCAAGTTGGCGATGGCTTTTTTGGTTTCGAGGAGCGCATTGATTTTCTCTTCGAAGGTGCCTTTGGTGATAAAACGGTGGACTTGGACGTTGCGCTTTTGGCCGATACGGAAGGCGCGGTCGGTGGCTTGCGCTTCGATGGCGGGGTTCCACCACAAATCGTAATGGATGACTTGCGAGGCTGCGACGAGATTGAGGCCGGTGCCTCCTGCCTTGAGCGAGAGAATGAGCACTTTGCAGTCCGGATTTTCCTGGAAATCCTGGATCATTTCGGAGCGCTGCGTTTGTGTGCAACCGCCGTGGTAGAAATGCGTGCGGAGGCCGAGTTCGCTTTCAATGGTGGATTTTAACAGGTGGCCCATTTCGGCAAATTGCGTGAAGATAAGCGTCTTTTCGCCTTGCTCTTGGATAGATGTGAGAAGGTCCAGGAGCATTTGCATCTTGCCAGATTCGAGCTTATTGGACTTTTGGGGCGCGGCGCTTTCTGTAGGGACTTCCGCGGCGTCTTGTGCTGAGGTTGCGGCGAGACCTTTCAGGAATGTGGCGGGGTGGTTGCAGATTTGCTTGAGGGCAAGAATCATCTGCAAAATAATGCCCTTGCGCTTGAATAGTGCGTGGGCATCGTTTGCCTTTTCGCTGAGCGCCTGCTCCATCTCAAGCTCTTGCATAAAGTGTTCGAGCGTTTTTTGATAAAGGGCGGCTTGTGAGCGCGTGAGTTCGGCGTATTCGTCCTGGATGATTTTGTCGGGCAAGTCGCTGATGATGCTCTTGTCGGTCTTGAGGCGGCGCAGCATGAACGGTGCTGTGATTTTGCGGAATGTTTCGGCGACGACTTGGTTGCCGTTCTTTTGAATGGGTGTTTCGAACTTTTCGCGGAATTCACTTGCGCTCGGGAAGAATCCGTGGTTCGCAAAATCCATGATGGTCCAGAATTCCATGAGGCGGTTTTCGACCGGGGTGCCGCTCATCGCGATTTTCATCGGGGCGCGCATGCGACGGAGCAATTTACTCTGTTCGCTATCGGCGTTTTTGATGTTTTGTGCTTCGTCGATGATAATCGTTTGCCATTCGTGCTTGTCGAGTTCGGCAAAGTCCTTGCGGAACGTGGCATATGTCGTGAGTAATACGTCGGCGCTGAACTTTTGTAGGTCACGGCGGCCTCCGTGGTATGCAAAGAACGTGAGTTCCGGTGCGAATTTTTTGATTTCGACTTGCCAGTTGCAAAGGAGGCCGGCGGGCATTACGACAATGGCTTTTTTCTCCGCAAATTTACCCTCTTGTTTCATCTTGAGGAGGAACGTAATGACTTGTAGCGTCTTGCCGAGGCCCATGTCATCGGCGAGAATGCAACCAAATCCAATTTCCAGATTCTTGTACATCCAGGAGTAGCCGCGCATTTGGTAGGGGCGGAGTGTCGCGTTTAGATTCTCGGGCAGCGGAATTTCTGTTTCGGCGCGCCAGGCGTCGAACTGTTGTTTGAAATCGCTTGCCATTTCCACCGGGATGTTGTCGCATTCACCGGTGAAGCAAGCTTGTACGAGCTTGGCTTGCGTGATTTCTGGAGCGGAATCTTCTTCGAGGATTTCGTCTGTGGAGGTCGCGGCACCCTCGGCATCATCTGCGGCTTTTTTGCCTTTGCTGTTTTTCGCGGAATCGCTGGACTTTCCTTCAATTTTATCGCGGATGGATTGCAAATCCTGTTCGGTAATTTGCACGTAACTGGACTTGTATTTTAAAAGTCCATCCGCTTGTTCGGCAAGTTCAAAAAATTCCTTTGCCGAAATGTTTTCATCGCCGATGGCGATTTCCCAATCAAAGTCGAGCAGGTCGCCGGCAGTAAAAGCTCCAAAGCTCATGCTGCCTTGCAAGCGCATCTTGGGCTTTGGCTTTCCGATGTTCAAAAGGTTCTTTGGAATTTCCGTCTGGATGCCGAACAGTTGGAGTTTTTTGAGGCAATCCTGCAAAAAGTCGAGGAGTTCGGCGCCTCGCATCAGAATCGGTTCGCTTGCACGGCGTTCCAAGTATGCATCGAGCGGCTTGAAGCCATCGGCAATGCCGTTAAGAACGCTCATAATCGAGAGCAATCGTGAGTCGTTGTTTTCGAATAATTCCGAAAGCGGCGTGCGTCTTGCGATATTTCCGGCGGCACTCGCAGCATCTTCGTCAAGTACAAAAACGTCCAGCGCCACATCTTCATCCATTTCGCTACAGACAAAGAGAATCTGCGTACGACAACCGAGGCAAGAATATACCGAAAGCCATTGCTGGATTTTCCCCGGAATGGCGTGAGCGTTGTTTGCGAGCTTCCCTGAAACGCTATCGAAAAAGAACGAGAGCAAATTGCCGTGATTCGTCTTGAGCGGCGTCTTGTATTTGCGTGCAAATTTCAGGAGCTGCGAGATGAACAGCGAAAGAATGTGCTCGGCGGGTTCCGCAATTTCAAAGAAGGATTCTTCTTTGCTTGTCCACGCGAGTTCTCGCGGGGCGGTGACTTCGAGGTCTGCGACAATGTATAGAATCTCGGGGAGCATCTCGGCGGGGAGCCAGCGCATTTGCGCTACGTCTTTCCCGATCCAGAAAACTTGCGGATAAATCGCTCCGGTGCGCACAAGGTAAAAAGCCACTTGCAACATCAAGTGCAAGTAACGCACGGAGTAATGGTGCCACGAGAAATTCCCGGCGCTCAGGCAGCAAAGTGCTCCCATCACGTTTGTGACGGTGAGGTTGCTATTGATGACTTTGTCGGCCATGGACTGCTCGAAATTCCAATGCCATCCGGGCTTGTGGAACAGTCGCAGTTGCTCGTTTTCCATTAGGAACGTCTTTGCGTTGTTCACGCGGAACTGTTCCGAGAATGCGTCAAAATTCTCGAAGTCGGTGAAGAACTTGTGGCACGATTCTAGTTCATCCGTAAAACTCTTGCGGAAATTCCCGGCGGGGCAGAACTTCGGGAAGTTTTGCAACATCGCGGGCAAAATGTGCGAGTAGTCTTTCCAACTCTTGAAATCAAATGTAGGCAGTTGCTTGGGAGGGATGCTATTTTGCGATTCGCGTCCCGAACCTTTATACCCACCAAATAAACTTGCGCTCGCGTCTTCTGCGTGAGAAAGTTCGGCGGCGTTTTGTGCTTCGTGTTCGTCACTATCCCCGGCGGCAGTTCCGATAGCAGATGCGTTTTCGGCGCTTGTGCCTACGAGTCTTGTCGCCTTGCTGAACGACCTCACGAGATTAGTTTCGCTGGGCGCTTCCATTTCCATCGCATCCGGCTTGTAGTCCTTGATAAATTCCAGGTCGAGCCCGTGAATTTTGAAAAGGACGTTCGGTTCCTTGTCCGCCTGTTCTGCGATTTTCAAAAATGTGGCAACAAGGTATTTACAGGGGCGCTCATCGCGGCAGTCGCAACCCATGTTGACTTTGGCCGGATCGTCAAACAGCTGGAGTCCGCTTTTGCTCATTAAAAGTTCAAGCGAAGGGCTAAGCGCCTTGTTGTTTAAAGCCAAAAGTTCCGCCGGTTGCTGCTTCAAAAAGCTCACGAAGACTTCGGAAGATTCCTTAGAAAATTTCGGGAAGACGATGTAGTTGTTGTGGAGCCCGCCATTCGGGCCTTTCACTACGGATATCACACGGTTATCAACGATGTCGATGCTTGTCACCTGGCCACGTGCGGCGAACTTGAGCCCCTGCAAAACAGCCTGCTCGCTAGCGGTTGCGAGAATTGAACTCAACCACTTGTTTGCCCACCAAGTCTTTCCGTAACTTCCAAAATCCATGCGCCCAAATATAATAAAAAGTGCTCAAATGAACAAATGAACGGCGGGCTAAACCGTGAGGATAAATAGGACATTAATTACAAATTGTTTTTTATATTTGAGGTAAACTTAAGGAGAAAAAGATGGGATTGAATAAAATCGTACTGGCTCTTTTCATTAGAAGGAGATTCCCGGTCATCCCCGTCAAGCGAGGACAGGCGCCGGGAATAACAATCTAGTAGACGGCATTTATTGCCGTCTACCGTCACTTCCTTATCTCGCAACTCTAACGCTTTGCATTTTGCCGGTGGTGCGGCTGCGCAAGAAGTAGATTCCCGAGGTTTTCGCGGTGCTGGCAGACTTGAGTTTTGCTGTTGCATCGCTAAAGCCGTAGGCTGAAAGGTTGCCCAAGCGTACGCCTTGCACATCAAATACATCGTAATTCTGGAGCGTGTTCTGTTCTAAGCGAATCTTGTTGCCGAATTTGCCGCCGTTATCGTCAATGGCTATCGGCTGTTCCAAGGCGATTGAATCAAGCGAATCTAGCGGATGTCTCTCGATGCCTCTATTGTACGACATGTTCTTGCTGTCGTAGAAGTGCTCGTTGAAGTATTCCTTGAGCCAAGTCATTGCAGGGCGATCCACGCCGTCCTTAATAAGTCCGGGATTCGATTCATCTGCCCATACACTAGATCCGACTTCGTAAAGGTAGCCCCAAAGGTTTACACCTGCAATGTATTCCGATTCCATAAAGAGCGGGATATGTTCGGAATAGCATGCTTTTTGGAGGCTGTCGTTATTCGTGCCGACGCTATATTCAGTGATAAACAACGGAAGCTTTATTTTGTCGTAGATTTCCTGAATGCCGCTTTGAATGCGTTCGGAGCTAAAACATTGCGCATCCGGGCCGGATCCTTGGACGAGTGTGGCGAAAATTATTTGGTACGCATCGACGGGTGCGCCCTGCTCCTGGATTTTTTTGATAACTTCGGCGCCTTGATTGTTTTTCCAGCCGTAATCATCGTAGTCGTTCAAGGTTAGGATGGCTTTGGGCCAGCGCTTGCGAGCCATCTTGAACGCCGTGGCTATGAATTTGTAGTCATCATTGTCGCCACCGAGAGCTTCGATGATTTTATTGCCGCTCCCGAATCCAGAATGATAGTGACCATAGCTGTCGCGGGAACCTCCGTTTACCACCTCGATCATGTAAGGTGCGGGGTAACGCATGGCGGCTTTGTCAAACCAATTTTCAACGGCCTTCCTGGTTTCGTCGACATCAAGGTTGTTCAGCCAATTGGGGGTGTGGGTTCCCCAAAGCAAGCTACGGAAATTGAACTTTACATTGTTTTTTTGCGCCCAATAGTAGATACGGTCGCAGCCTGACCAATCGTACTCGCCACGCACTTTTTCAATAACGGTCCAAGTGCATGCGTTTTCGGGCGAAACTTGATTCCAGTATGCTTGAAAATCCTCGGGGATTTCTTGCTTGTCGGCAATCATGTTCCCGAAGAACTTTGTCGCTCCATCGGCAAGGCCACGGCCGTAACGGGCGTTCGGATTCTTGAAATATTCCTTGAGCCAGGTCAATGCCGGGCGTTCTACTCCGTCTTTGATAAGGCCGGAACAACCTTGTTCTAAACCGTTACAAGAAAGCCAAGTTTTGCCATAAATGTATCCCCAAAGTGTTATGCCGGCAACATAATCCGTTTCCATCAGGATTGGGAGATGTTCTTGGTAGCATTTTTTTTGAAATTCATCGTCTATGGAACCGACATCGTATTGAGTAATATATATGGGGAGTCCTGTCTGTTCGTGTGCTTCGTAAAGGGAGCGTTTAAGTAAGGATGTATTTAGGCAATAATAGCCTGTCCCTTGTGCGGTTGTTTCGTGGAACTGCATTCCGTAAGCGTCAACTGGCGCCCCCTGGGCCTTTATTTTCTTGAGAAGGTCGATACCCTCTACTTTTTGCCATTGGATGGTATTGTAATCGTTGTAAATCAGGATGGCTTCTGGCCAGCGTTCTCGTGCCATCTTGAATGCCGTCACTACAAATTCGTAGTTGCCGTTATCGCCGCCAAGCGCCTCAACCAGTTTGGAAGAGGTAAAACTGGAGTGGTAGTTGTTGCCCGATTTGACGGCCTCATTGACCACTTCAATCATTTCGAGGTCGGGGTAATGTTCTTTAACCGCATCAATCCAATCAGTCCAAGCCTTTTTTGTTTCGTCAATATCAAGTTTGATCAACCACTGCGGGTTTTGCGAACCCCACAACAGGGTGTGAAACGAGAAAATGGCTTTATTCTTTTTAGCCCAGTTATAGACAAAGTCGCAACCCGTCCAGTCGTATTCGCCGCGTGTCTTTTCAACATGACCCCAAACGCATTCGTTTTCGGCAGTAATCTGGTTCCAGTAGGTGCCAAAATTATCAGGGATTTCGCCCAAAGTGGTCGTGTTGCCCAGAAATTTTGCAGCACCATCGGCCATGCCTACACCCGCAAAAGAAAATATCGATGCGGCAAAGGAAAAGGCAAGCACCTTAAATACCGTTGATTTTATACTCATTGCGACCCCTGAATTTTGATGGCTACAACACGTAATAATAAAACTACCTAGAAAACGTAGGAAAATTACTCTTATCTAGAAATCTTTCATTGACAAAATATCTATTATTGCATAAATCCACGTAAATATACATTGCTTTGTATACTCAATTTAGGGATAATATGAAAAAGAATAGACTAGCATTGCTTCCGTTTATATCGGCATTACTTTTAGTGGGCTGCGGTGAAGATTCCCCGTCTGAACCTTCTTCCGTATCCAATAATGTTCCGGCGGACGGATCAAGTGTGGAGTCTATTTTTGACTTAGGTAAGTGTACATCCGATAGGGATGGCACTGTCATTTTTGTTGAGGATGAAGAAATAGACTATCGTTGCCTAGATAAAAAGTGGGAAAAAGTTGAGAAATTATCTAGTTCCAGTGATGAAAAGACTTCTTCGTCTTCAAAGAAATCCTCCGATTCGAAGAATAGCTCCTCTTCGTCTAAGGAAGAATCGGCTGGGTCTAAGGATAAATCCTCTTCTTCTAAGAACAGTTCTTCGTCATCGAAGATAACTTCGTCTGATTCAGGCGACAAAAAATCCTCGTCGTCTAAGGCAGTTTCTTCTGATTCTCGCGATAAGTCCAGTAGTTCTCAAAAGTCTAGTAGTTCGCAAAAGTCAAGTTCTAGTGTCGCTCCCGAATCGAGTTCTAGTGTCGTTGGTTCTGGAGAAGATGTAAAGACGATTGCAATTAATAAGAAATCCTTTAAGGGGGTTGCTGAAAAGGGACCTTTTGCGGTGGGAAGTACCGTTAAATTGTCTGAACTTGATGGTGAGCTTGATTTAACCGGAACAAACTTTGAATGGGAAGTGACTGGTAAACAGGGGGGGGGGCTATACCTCTCCAAAGGTTACGTTGTCTAGTCAATATGCTCAGTTACAAGTCAATGGCAATTACTATAATGAAAACTTGTTCAAAAATTCAATATCGCCGGTGACTTTGCGTGGTATTGTTGACTTGAAAGATCGAGAAAGCGTAAACATCAATGTGCTGATGCATTTGGCTTATAAGCGTGTGGTCTATCTTTTTACCAAGAGTGGCGAGTATAAAAATGTTCCTGCGGCAAAGGCTGCCGCTGAACAGGAAATCATGAAGGCTTTTGGTTTTGGTGGTGCTAACCATCCTTTTGAGGATTTGACGATTTTTGGTAAAACATCGGACGATGCCAAATTGCTTGCCGCATCGATTCTTTTACAGGGAGATTTGGAAGAAACGGATTTGTTGAGTCGTCTTACGAGCATTGCTAATAATATTGAAGAAGATGGAACTTGGGACAACAGCGAAAAAATGCGAGTTTCTATGGCAGACTGGATTATGTCCTATTCGTATGGGATGGTCGGCATTCGCCAGATGCTCGAAGAAATCAATCCTCAAGTACCGGCATTCGAAAAGTATGTAAGCTTGTTTGTTGGTGAAGCTTATGGCTTTGGTGCGTGCACGGATGAAAATGATGGTGATTATGTTCAGCTGAAAAATGGTAATAGCAAAAATCTCGGTGAATACTATGTCTGTGAAGACAATGTATGGCGAATGATGTTCTCCACTGAAAAACTTTATGAAAGAGCTTGTACTGCCAAGAGGGCTGGAGAGTTTATGACGACCCCGCGCAATGAAATTTATATCTGCGATGGGGGCAATGGATATTGGCGCCCAGCAACGACTTACGACCATCCGAAAGAATACTACATGAATAGTGAAGTGAATTACGGCAAGTTAAAGGATACCCGTGATGGTAAGGAATATAAGACGGTCGTTATTGGTACTCAGACTTGGATGGCTGAAAATCTGAACTATTACGATAAGGATAATTATAATTTGGTCGGTAATGCCAAGTGCTATCAGGAAGAAGATAAAAACTGCGATGTTGGAGGTAGGCTTTATTCGTGGACCGCTGCGATGAATATCTCTACGAAGTATAGACTCAGTTGGTATGATAAAGATATTCAATATCCGCATCAGGGAATTTGCCCAGATGGTTGGCATATCCCTGATTCTACTGAATGGCGTACTTTAGCAGATTATGTAAAAAAGGTTGACGGTTCTTCGGGACTTTTGATGTCATCTAAGGGTTGGAAAGCTTCAAACTATAAGCCGTCGACAGATCCCTATGGATTTTCTGTAATTCCGGTGGGCGCCTATTATGGAAGATATGCTGATGCTCATGCGGATTTCAGTCAAACGGAATTTGATGATGACGGTTTGTTTGCGAACTTCTGGTCTGCCGAGGAAGGTAAAGAATTTAATTTAGCGGTTTATGTCTTCTTTGATTATAGAAGAGATTATATGTCGATGACTGCTAGTGTTTATAACGAAAAGGAACGTGGATTTTCTGTTCGCTGCATAAAGACTGAGGATGAATCCGAAGAGTAGTCCTTTTTTTGAAGTGCGAAATTTTCTATCTTTGCGTTCAAATCTGTCAGTTCGAAACCCATCCTGACTTAAAACAAAACTAGGAGACTTTATGCGTTCAGAAGCTGAACTCGAAGGCGTTACGCTGCTCGGCAACAACAAGACCCAGTACAAGACCACTTACAGCCCCGAAGTGCTCGAAAAGTTCCCGAACAAGCATCCGGGTAACGATTACATGGTCACGTTCAACTGCCCGGAATTCACGAGCCTTTGCCCGAAAACCGGTCAGCCGGACTTTGCCGAAATCAAGATCAACTACATTCCGGACCAGTATTTGGTGGAATCCAAGTCGCTCAAGCTTTACATGTTCTCGTTCCGCAATCACGGGGATTTCCATGAAGACTGCGTGAACATCATCATGAAGGACTTGGTGAAATTGCTCAACCCGAAGTACATCGAAGTCGAAGGCATCTTTATGCCGCGCGGTGGCATTTCTCTTTATCCGTTTGCAAACTATGGCAAGCCGGGTACCGAATTCGAAGCTATCGCCAAGACGCGCCTCTTCGCCGCTATCGATAGGAGAAAGTAATCGTGCAAAACGAACTCCTTATGATAGCCTCCATTTTTGTGTTCTTTGGAGGCTTGGTTGTTTTTTTCCGTTTTTTCGGTAAGCAGGGCATTTTTGCCTGGACTGTCATTGCAACGATTGCCGCAAATATCGAAGTCTTGATTCTCGTGCACGCCTTTGGCCTCGACACGACGCTCGGCAATGTCATTTTCGCATCCTCCTTCCTCGCAACGGACATGATGAGCGAAATCTATGGCAAAAAAGAGGCTAGCCGCTGCGTGAAAATCGGCATCCTCGCGAATGTGACGTTTATCCTCATTTCGCAGAGCTGGTTCTTGTACATTCCCGCCGAAGGCGATACGATGGCGGAACCGATCCGTACGGTGTTCTCGAATACGCCCCGCGTGATGTTGGCTAGCTTATTTGCATACGCCATTTGCGAAATGTTCGATGTCTGGGCGTATCATGCCTGGTGGAAATGGACCGAGAAAAAGTTTAAGGATAAGAAGGGTTACCTGTGGGTCCGCAACAATGGTTCGACGCTTGTAAGCCAGCTGATGAATGTGCTCGTGTTCAACTTGCTTGCGTTTGCGGGCGTTTTCCCGTGGAATACCATTGGCGAAATTCTCGTGTTTGGCTACGGCATCTTTGTCATCACGACTTTTATGGACACTCCGTTTGTGTACCTTGCCCGCCGCATCTCCGAAAAGCACCCGGAACTGCTGAAAGATTAAGGAATGGCGCTGTTAGCGCTATTTGTCATGCCCTGCTCCGACAGTGCATCTCCTTTTTGTAGAGCAAAAAAAATCCCGCTTTCGCGGGAAGTACATAATTAAAGTTCAATTCCAAGTTTTAGGCTTGCGTCAGCGTAAAAATAGGGGTTCGTTTCATCTAGGATTTGAAGAAGTATCCCTGAATGGAGAGAAAAATCTATGAAGAACCTGTTGCTGAAGCGTAATGTGTAACCGCCAGTCAGTGCAAATATGTATTGGGTGATTGATAAGTCAATTGTTACGCCACCATCGGTGGTATAATAATCGTTGTATCTGTAGGAATCGTTGTTTTTTTCATAGCGGTCTCTGTATTCAAAACCATAAGAATGATCGGCTTGTATTGTTGCAATTTCTGTGAGGAAACCTGCATGCCAGTTTCCATGAGTTGTGGCGAATAGTTTACTGAATTCCAAACCAATGCCGAAGCCTTGGTCGAAATAGCCTCTTTCATAATGAGAATATCCATCATAATAATACTCATGATCGTAATCGTCAAATGTTTCATGATTAAAAGGAAAATCATGATTATAATATCTCACATGCGCCTTAACATCAAAATTGCTTCCGACACGGATGGAAACACCGATCATCGGTCCCCACTGGGCAAAACCTAGCGGATCCATCCAAAAACCGAGCTTGGTTTCTTTAGCCTTCGTCCACCAAACGGAGTTCGGATTCTTTTCGGGCGAAAGCTCTTGCGGCTTGTTGTCAAGGTTTTCTTTGGTCCCGTTCTTGTACGTGATTTCGCTGATAGATTCTTTCTTTGCCGTGTAAGTCGGGCCTTCGGGATTGTTGAATTTCTTGTAGCGGACCGTTGTTTCGTCAATTTCGAGGATGTTTGCTTCTTCGCGGGTTCCGTTTTTCATGGAGATGATATCTTGCGCGAAGGAAGGGATGGCAAATGCTGTGGCTAATGCGAGCGAAATTATAGTTTTTCCCATAAAAAAGTTCCTGGTTAGGGGTATTTTTGAATCTGCTGAATTGTAAAAAAAAACTAACATGCGTAAACTATACAAATGGGCATTTGAATCCGGCTCAATATCGCAATGTGATTTAGATTAATTGCGTTGGGCGTGTAAATTTGTATATTATCTTTATCAAACCAAAAACTTTAAAGAGGGTTTTATGAAGTTTTCACATGCTTTGATTTTGGCTAGCTCCCTTGCTTTCTTTGCTTGCGGTGGCGATGATGATGATTCCCCGGCTGGTCCGTCCAAGACCACTTATGACTGCTCTGTAAAGGGTGGTGTTAAGGTTGTTTCTCCGACTGTTAGCGAAACCTTTAAGGTTGGTGATGAAATTACGGTCGTTTTCGGTACGGATGTCGAAGACAATGGCTACCGCATCATCTTCAAGAACGGAACTTCTGATCAAGGCTTTGATTTGCTCGATGAAGCTTACGACGCTGTAATGGATGGCAAGACCTGTAACGAAGTGAAGGTCAAGCTTGATGCCGACAGAGGCGTTGAAGCTACCATGCACGCTATTATTCGCGTTGCTCCGTACAACAAGCAGAATCAGGGCAACAACTCCGAACTCTTCATTGTTAAGTAATGAACCTCCAGTTCAACGATTCTAGTATCACCGTAGCCGTTGTTGGTTGCGGTGGTTTTATTGGTTGTCACCTTCTCGACGCTATTTTGACGCGCACCAAGTGGCGCGTTTTTGGCGTTGATTTGGATTTTTATAGAATCCAGCACCGGCTGAACGACGAACGGTGCGAGTTCATGGTCGCAGACCTTGCCGATAAGAGCGTCGTTGAACGAATTGCAAAATATCCGATTGTCGTGAATTTGGCTGCAATTTGCGTGCCGAGCCGCTACATGGCAGAAGCCCCCGAAGTCATTCGCAGCAATTACGACCATCCGGCTGCGTTGGCCGATGCTTGTGCAAAGTCGGGCTCCTGGCTGATTCATTTTTCGACGTCCGAGATTTACGGGCGCACGTCGGCCGATTCGGGCTTGCTCGTTGAAGATGAATCCGAGCTTACTTTTGGGCCGGTAATGGCGAGCCGCTGGAGCTATGCGACTGCAAAACTTTTGACGGAACGTTATATTGCAGGTCTCCAGAATTTGAAGTGGACCGTGGTTCGACCGTTCAACTTTGTCGGACCTTTCATGGATTTTATGCCGGGCGTCGATGGCTCGGGCATTCCACGAGTGCTTGCTAATTTCTCGTCGGCGCTTGTTCGCGGCGAGCCGCTGAAGCTTGTGAATGGCGGTGTTGCAAAGCGCAGTTTCACGAGCGTCTTTGATGCGGTCGATTTTATGTTCGCGCTTTTTGAAGCGTGTGATGTCGCCTTCTCGCAGGCGTTTAACATCGGGAACCCGGATAACGAACTCACGATTGCAGAGCTCGCCAATAAAATGTGCAAGATCTTTGCCGAAATTAAGGGCGTGAGTGTAGAAACGATTCCTGAGCCGGAAGTTGTGTCTGGCGTGGAATATTACGGCGAAGGTTACGAAGATTCCATGCGCCGTTTGCCGTCTGTCGAAAAAGCGGAACGTTTGCTCGGCTTTAAGGCCAAGACTCCGATTGACGTTGTTTTGCGCGAATCGTTGACGTGGTTTGTAAATCACTATGGATGTGAAATCAATTGATTATTTTATCTTCGTTCCTGCGTACAACGTTGAAAGTACGCTTGGCGAAGTTCTCTGCAAAATTGAAGAATCTGTTTTGGCACGTGCGCATGTGCTTGTGATTGACGATGGTTCGCGTGATGGAACGGCGCAAGCGTATGATCGCTTTATGTCAAGTTGCGTGGAAAATGCGGAGAGCGCGGAAAATGCGCGCAATCTCAAATCGCATTTTGAATATTTTAAATTTGAACAAAATTGCGGCTACGGTGCTGTTGTCAAAAAAGGGCTGGCTGAGGGGATTGCTTCTGGTGCGGCGTTTGTCGCTTGCTTGCACGGAGACGGGCAATATCCTGCTGAAAAGTTGGGCGAGTTCTTTGCTGAAATGGAAAATTGCAATCTTGATTTGTTGCAAGGCTCGCGCCATGCAATAGCGGGGGACGCAAAGCGTGGTGGTATGCCTTTGTACAAGCGCGTTGGCGGAGCTTTCTTGACTTCGCTAGAGAATTTGGCATTCCGTGTGAAACTTACAGATCGTCACAGTGGCTTTATCGTTTATTCTTCGCGGTTCCTAAAAACCGTTGATCTGAATCGCTTGAGCATGTCGTTTGATATTGATTTGGAACTGATTGCGATTGCCGATGCTCGCCGTTTTGCGATTGCGGAACTCCCGATCCCGACGCGTTACGCCGATGAAAAATCGAACCTCAACGTAGTCACGTACGGCATGCGCGTTTTGCGCCAAATCTGGCGAAGAATGCTTTTTTAGTATTTTCTCTCGTCTTTCGTCTCTCGTCTTTCATCTAAAACATATATTATAAGCATGGTTAAAGATTTAATTCATGCTTTAAATGGTGTTCTGCTAGGTAAGCAGGATCAGGTGGAAATGCTTGTGATGGCGCTCCTTGCCGATGGTCACGTGCTTATCGAGGATGTGCCGGGAACGGGCAAGACGACGATTGCAAAGGCGCTTGCCGCAGCGATTGGCGCGGATTTTGCGCGTATCCAGTTTACGCCGGACTTGCTCCCTGCCGATGTGACGGGTGGCGCTGTGTTCAAGGCGAATACGGGCGAGTTTGAAATTCGAAAGGGGCCGGTCTTTACGCAGGTGCTCTTGGCGGATGAAATCAACCGAGCGTCTCCGCGAACGCAGAGCTCGCTTTTGGAAGCGATGGAAGAGCGCCAGGTCTCGCTGGAAGGTGAGCGCCATGCGCTCCCGAAACTTTTCATGGTGCTTGCAACCGAGAATCCTGTGGAATTTCATGGCGTGTTTCCGTTACCTGAAGCGCAAATGGATAGATTCTTGGTGCGCCTTTCCCTTGGGTATCCGACGGCGGAAACGGAACTTGGCATTTTGCGTGCGCATCGCGATGGACGACCGCTTGATACGCTCAAGGCGGTGACAACTCCCGATGAAATTATTGCAGTGCGGAATGATGTTCGCAAAATTCACATTGATGAATCGCTTGAAATGTACGTGGTTTCGCTAGTGCAGGCGTCGCGTGTGAATCCGGCGGTGCGTTTGGCGGCAAGTCCGCGTGCGGGAATCAACCTCATCAAGATGGCGCAAGCTTGCGCGTATGTCGCGGGTCGCAATTTCGTGAATCCCGATGACATCCAGCATGTGTTCTTCCCGGTGATGGAACATCGTGTGTTTGCTAAAGATTCGAACACGCCCGGCGCCTCCAGACAAATTCTCGAAGGCATCTTGAAACAGGTGAAAATACCGAAATAAAAATCAACCTCGCAACCCCAAAGCGCCTTTGGCGCGACCCCATACCTCATAACCTGCATGTCCCTTTTCCGTTTTTTCATAAACGCTATTCCAAGAAGTCCCAAGCGCAAGGGACTCTTGATGCGTTTGTACTACATTTGGCAAGAAGGCTTTACGCAGGTGGGGCATGCAGCGGCAACGCTGATGTTGTTCTCAATGTTTGCTGGTGCGGTGCCTGGATTCTGGGCGGCGTGGGTGTTTTGCGGTTTGGATTTCATGTATTTCTTAGCGCTTGTGCCATGCCTTTTCATGACCGTACGCAAGAGCAAGTTCAAGACTGGTGACATTTCTGTTCGGAATGTTTACGAGGGCGAAACGTTGACCATTGACTTGCACGTTACTGCTGAAGACAAGCTAAATGCAGTGTCGCTTGGATGTTTCCGTATGGATCCATCGCTCAAATGCGAAGAGTCTACGCTTGTGGCGATTGCTGCTGGCGAGATGGCAAAACTTACTTGCAAAATCCAGACGAAAAAACGCGGCGCATTTGAAATCCCAAAAGTGTCTGTGATTATCCCGGAAATCAATGGCGCTTTGCGTTATGCGGCAAATGTCGGGAAAGCGGAATTGCTTGTGTTTCCGCGACCGTTTCGCGTGGGAACGTTCTCATTTTTGACATCGGGCGCGAGCGGTGTTGTATTTGCGCCGCTGTTGATGCCGAGTCTTACGCGCGGGATGGATTTTCTGGGCGTGCGAGAATACCGCGAGGGCGATTCCTTGCGCGATTTGCATCACAAGGCTTTTGCACGTTACGGCAAGCCATTCACGAAGGAGTTTGAAACGGAACGTGGCGCGGGTGCGATTCTCGTGCTGGATGTGACGGCTCGTAGTTTGCGCGAAAAATCAGCCGTTGAAATGCTAATTCGTTTGGCGGCTGGCGTAGGCTTGTGGCTTTTGGAACGTAAGGCACTTGGGCGATTCTTCATTGGCGATGACGAAATTGCGCTTGTGCAGGGTGATGGCGGGGTGAGCTTCTTGGAAGCGCTTGCGCGGATCCCGGCTGCGTCTTGGCTGGAAACGCGCGCATCTCGGAATGCGACCGGTGCGCAGAAGCTTTGGTCGCCAGCGGCGCGCCCGCTTGGCCCTGTGCTTCGCATGGGGCTTTTCGCGACTGAAGATCCGCTTGTGCATAAGCAGGTGATTTTGGATGCGCATTCCAAGTTGACGGACGAATCAAAGACCGCAATTTCTGACGATGTTTTGTCTGTGAACGCAGCGCATCTTGAAAAAGCGTTTCAAGAACGTTTGCGTCGTGAACGAACGATTTCCGAGCGTCCACTTGGAAATTCTCGCGAAGCGGAGGTGAGTCTATGATGAACTTCCGTGAAATTTGCAAGACTATTTTTTTCTGCATTGTCTCTATCAATTTGGGCGTTTCAAGCGACCTTGAAATTCTTGGCTTTCTTGTTGCGACGTTGTTTGTTGTGGTTCACGTCAAACAGTATTTGCTTTCAAAGTCCGCGACGAACCAGAGAAAAATCCCGCGTTACAGAAAAGTTTTCGCATACGGTGCGATAGTCCCATGCGCGTTGTGGTGGGTGCTCACGCCGAGCGTTGAAATGGGCGTCTCGCCGTATTTGGTCTTTATTCCGGCTTGGTACTTACTTTATTTGGCGTGGCTGCAAAAGCGGAGTCTCGGGAATGGCGGCTACGAAGTCTTTGTCGTGTTTAATGGCGTTGCCGCACTTTTCATGGGGCTATTCCAAGCGCCTCGCGCAAGCGTCATCAGTGCAATTGTGGCGCTATTGCTTGCGGTATATGCATTTGGACGTCCGCGTGTTGCTCTTTACAAACGATTGCTTTTCGTGTTGCTTTATGCGAGCTTGTGCGGTTCGTCGTATCTCGGTTTTAAATATTGGAAAAGCAATCGCTATTACAGTGGCCGCTGGGCCGAAGAATATTACGTCAAGAATCGCGTGATGGGTTTCGATCCCGTGGCGGCATTGGGCTCCTTCTCCAGTAATTACAATTCCAAGTACAATAGTGAAATCGTCCTCCGAGTTTGGGATACGCTTGCACCCACGTACCTACGTGCTGCCGCCTATGAAAAGTATGTGGCTGGCATTTGGAAGCTCCCGACGAAGGCTGAAAAGAAACTTTATCCAACGCGTTATCGAGTGGATTATGCAGTCTTTGAATCGGAAGATTCCGCGGCGGCAGCGCCAAACGTCAAAGACGTTTGGGTACAAGCGACTCTCAACAATTTCGGCTTTATGTTTGCGCCTGCGAATGTTGTGGGCGTGGCGAGCAAAAATGCAGACTCGTTGAATTACTATTCAACGAATGTTTTTGCAGATGCAAACGGTACGCGTAGTGATTGGTATTATTACGTGCCTGATTCCGCGGAAACTCTTGCGATGGCGGCGCATTCATCAGCGGAATCTTCGGCGCATTTATCTGTGGACTCGTCGGCAGCACCATCGGTGGCGTCAGATAGCCTTTCTGATTTCATGCAAATCCCGAATAGAGATAAGGCTCTCCTAGATACAATCGCCTCAGCGATGTCTCTTCCGACCGCGCATCTTGACTCCACTCAATTTGCGGTCCAAACTTTAAAAACAATAGAATCGTATTTTATCCATAATTTTAAGTATTCGTATATCGTTCCCGGTAGAACTCCAAATTCAAAAACCGACCCTTTGAGCATTTTCTGGAAAACTAAGGAAGGTTATTGCGAGTACTACGCCACGCTTGCGACACTCCTCTTGCGTCATCAGGGAATCCCTGCGCGTTACGTGACCGGCTTTGCTCGCCCTGAACACGTTCCTGGTCGTCCTTATTCTATATTCCGCCGCCGTCATAGCCATGCTTGGGTAGAAGTCTACATTGACCGTAAGTGGTTCATTTTTGACCCGACACCCCCATTGACCGAAATGACTTTTGCTAAACCCTCTTGGCTTTCAACAAAGCTCGAAGGTGTGAAAGGTCGCTTCTCTTACGTGATGCATCTGCTCAAGGACGGTGAATGGCGTCGTGTTGTTGATAGTTGGCAAACCGCTTCGGAACGCCTTGTTTCAAGTTCCGTTCTTTATATAGTCCTTGTGGCTTTGCTCCTAGTTTTTGCGTTGCTCAAGTTCCGTGGGCATCGTCGTCAGTTAAACCAACAAAAGGTCTCTAAAAATGCGGCCCAATGGATTGCGCTCCTAACCGATGCTGAAAAACGCCTTGCACGACTTGGCTTCAATCGGGTTCCCGGTGAGACGGTTTCCGCTTTTGCTAAACGTGTAGAACAAGCCTTAGATACCGCGCGGGCGACTGCTCTGACAACAAAAAAGGCGAGCCCCAAGGACTCGCTCTTTGAACAAAATTTGTCTATCGCCTTAAATCAGCTGCGTGAATACGAACGCAACCGCTGGCGAGAGAATTAATCGGCAGATACGAAATTGTAGACTTCGATTGCCGTCTGTTTTTCAATGGCGTCGGACTGCTTCATTTCCGGTTCCATGAAGAAAATGGACTGGAACGTTAATTTGACAATTCCGCTTTCGGTTGCTATTGTAACAGGGATGGTTGCATCGCTTGTAGCCATGCAATCGTTGCCGATTCGTGCATAAAGGTGGAGTGATGTTCCGACAATGTCCCAAATGCCGTAGGTTTTGCCCGTAGCTGTTTTGCAATCAGCTTTGCTCAAGGACGAGTTGGTGAATTCAAACGAGTTCGTTTTCTTTTCGGGGTCAACATAGAATTTGAGTGTTGCGGGGCTTGCTGACAAATTGTGGCTTGGGTCAAGAACGTAGGTGATATCGGTTCCGAATTCGCTAGTAACGGATTTGGCAAGCGTGGGGCCATTGATGCTCCAGGTACCCATAAGGCAGTCTGTGGAAAGTCCAGCTGCGCACTGTTCAGCCTTGGAGGGCGGGGGTGTTGTCGTTGATTCGCTACAAGCGGTGAACATTGTTGCAGCAATAGCTAGGGAAGCCAAAATCTTGATTGTCATAGAAGTCCTCTTTTTAATCGGAATATATATAAAAAATTCAATGTTGCAGAATCCTACAACGCGATTTTCCAAAGATTTAACATAAAAGGGATAATCGAAAATATATTTCAGATAGTTGTTGGGAGGTCGCCAAGGCCTCAAGGAGTGAAAGGATGAAAGTCTCGCGTTTTGTGAGCTTGTTTTTTGGCTTGGGGGTTGCCGTCATGGCTAATGCTGCTCCAGACCCAAATTTCCACATTTATCTTGCTTTTGGCCAGTCCAATATGGAGGGCCAGGGGGACGTCGGTAGTCAGGATAAGACCGTTGACGAACGTTTCCAGGTGCTCTGGGCGGCAAATAATGGTTTTTGTTCAGGGAAAACTAAGGGAAAATGGGCTACGGCAGTGCCTCCGTTGGCGCATTGTCAGGGCGCAAAACTTGGACCTACGGACTATTTTGGCCGCACGATGGTCGAAAAGACGGATTCTAAAATTAAGGTGGGTGTTATCGTCGTGGCAGTTGCCGGGTGCAGTATCCAACTGTTCGACAAGGATGGCTATGCCAATTATGCTAGGTCCCAGCAGAGCTGGATGACGCAGCGCATTAATGAATATGGTGGAAATCCTTACGGTCGCTTGATTGAAATGGCTAAGAAGGCTCAAGAAGATGGTGTCATCAAGGGGATCATCTTCCACCAGGGTGAAACGGATGCTGGTGACGGTCAATGGCCCTCCAAGGTCAAAAAGGTTTACGATAACATTATTAAGGATTTGGGTCTTGGCAATGATGTGCCGTTCCTTGCGGGCGAAGTGTTGCGTAGCGGCTCTAGCAAGGGCGCTAACAACAATATCGCTAAACTCCCGCAACAGTCAAAAAACTTTTATGTAGTTTCATCCGAAGGATTTAATCAGGCTCTTGGCGATGGGCAGAATGTCCACTTTACTTCGCAGGAATATCGTGACTTTGGCAAGCGCTATGCCGAAAAGATGATTGAAGTTCTTGGCGATAAGATCAAGCCTGTCGCCGAATCGAGCAGTAGCGAAACTCCATCGAGTTCTTCTGTAGAATCAAGCTCGTCTGTTGAGGAAAGTTCGTCGAGTGTTGAATCCTCTAGCTCTACGACGGGTGGAATCGTTATACCGAATGCGATTTACTCGGTCAGTGTGGGCAAGGTGCATTTTGAGGGAGACTTTTTGCAGGTTCCGATCTCGTTGGCCCATTCCGGTTTTGTGAATATCCGCCTTTATTCTGCGCTTGGTACGGAAGTGGCGAGTGTCAATCGCATGCTGAGAGCGGGGTCAAGCGATGTCCTGATTTCTAAGAAGATGGTTCCTGCGGGCGTCTACATGATGAGCGTGGTGACTTCGTCGTCTCACGTTGTACAACGAGTGAATTTGCGTTGATACTCTCCTCACGCAAAGGGCTCCGTGTTCGCACGGGGCTCTTTTACTTTATGCTCACGATTTCCAGCTCGTCGCCTGCGACTTTGAACTTGACTTCGAATTCGGCGAAATTGAATCCGTAAACGCGCTCGGGATCGTTCTGGTAAGCAGGGCGCGGGTCCTGTTCCAAGACTTCAATAAGCGCTGTGCGTTTATCTGCACTCAGCTTTGTTAGTACTTCAGGATTTTTGACGTGTACTTTGTTCTGCTTCACTGCGTCTGCAAAACCGCCAATCGCTTCGGGGTGCGCGTCCGTGTAGGGGAGGTACGGCTTGATGTCCACAATAGGGGTGCCGTCCATAAGGTCTGCACCGCTAACGACAATTTCCGGGCCTTCAGGACCGTCAAGGTGGATCCTTTCAATCTTCACGCAAGAAAGTGCTACCGGATTCGGACGGAAACTTGAACGCGTGGCAAAAACGCCGAGACGCTTATTCCCGCCGAGTCTCGGCGGGCGCACGGTCGGGCTCCACGTGCTGCGAATATTCTCCGAGAAAATCCACATAATCCACAAGTGGCTAAAACCCTCAAGACCGCGGAGTGCATCGGCATTGCGGAATTCCGGCTCGAAGCGTATGGTTGAACGCAAGTTCTGCACAAGCCCGCTCTGTCGCGGGATGCCAAACTTCTCGCGAAAATCGCTCTTGATACGCGCAATGATTTTAAACGTCAGTTCTTGCATCGCCTAACAACATAGCAAAAAAGAAAGGCCAGAGTTTGCAAGCGTTCGCTTTGCACTCTAGCCTTTTTAAGTGTGGGTTTGTGATTATTGAAACTTACTTGATGGCGATGGACTTTTTCAAGAGCAACTTGCCGTTAGTACCGACAACCTTTGCAATGTACTTGCCGGTCGGGAGCTTCTTGAGGCTTACGCTTCTGTTGCCGTTCACGTCTGCGGTGAGGAGCGTCTTGCCGTTCAGTGCGATGACTTCGAGCTTGCTTTCGCTCGGGACGTTCACCTGCAAGGTTCTGTTTTGCTGCGTGAGCGTTACCTTGCCCAAGCTGATCTTAGCGGTGTTGAGTCCGGTCGGGGTCACTTCGACAAATTCAGTGCCTTCCGGAGCGCCCACGATGGTGCCACGACCCACGGTGCTCATGTAAACAACGCCGAAGGTGTTCATGTCGCCTTGTACAAAATTTCCGTTACCCGGACCGCCGAACTGGTGCATGTCGTCATTGACGCGTTCAAAAGTCTTGCACTTGTCGGTGCTGCGGTAAATGCCAATCGGATCGCCAGACTTTGCTGCTCCCCAGATAAAGATGGTCTCGTAGTCGGCTCCTTCCTTAGCTTTGCCGATACCCACGGCGATTGCGGTTGAAGCGCCTTCACAGCGGTTCCAACTCTTGCCGCCGTCTTCAGTGTAGGCGAGGCCGTATTCCGTGAATCCCTTGGGCTGCCAGACTTGAGCTTGGTCCATGGGAACCCACAGATGTCCTTCTCTCTTGGGAACGGTGCGGATGAGGCCGCCACCGTTGTAGTATTCGCCAGCCTGTTCGTTTTGCAAACGGGCTTCAGCTTCTGCAAAAGTCTTGCCGCCGTCAGTAGATCTGTAAAGCGAGCCCATGCCGCCCATGACGTAGAACGTTTTGGGATCCACCGGGTCTGCGACGATGCGGGAATAGTTTGTCTGCGTTCCGGTTTCAACGGCGGTCCAGCTGGCACCATTGTCGTCGGATCGGTAAACGGTGGCGCCCTGGTCTGGACGGTGCAACATGATTTTGCCGTCAGCAGAAAGTACCACCAAGCCCTTCGGGCCCTTGAGTGTGGTCTTTACGCTGTCCCATGTCTTGCCCATGTCATCGCTGCGGTACATCACGTTGAAATTCTGAGAATCGTACTTGCCGTAAACGGTAATCACACCTGTGCGAACCAAGCTTCCGGTGAGCGGGGCGTAACCCATGCTTTCGGTGGTGCCGATGGTTGGCTTGTGGCGCTGTGCGCTCTGCTTGATGTCTGTATAAACGGCGCCGTCGTAGTCGCCAATAGCGGTGACCAGCGGGCCTCCCGGAATGCTCACGATGTCGAGCGGCACTGTCTCTTCGATGCCCTTGGACATGAACTTCCAAAGAGGAACCTTTGCGGAGACGTCTTCGGTCATGAAGATGCTGTTACCGCTAGTGACCCAGGCCTGCTTGTTGTTGAACGGGTTGATTTCAAGAGAACCCGCCCAGTGGATGGCGTTGCCCGGGATCCAGTCGGTGCCGTTGGCGTCAATGTTCGGAATGTCGTTGTAGTGCTGGCCGTGATTCCAAGTCTTGCCGCCGTCTGTGGTGGCATAGATGCGGTCGCCGTAGTTTTCCTTTTCGTCTTTGGTCACGTGGCGGCCGGTGTACTTGCCCAATGTCGAAATCACAATGTGGTTCTTGTCCTTGGGGTCAATGGCGACGCCGCCGTAAGAGCTCTTGTCCTTTTCGTAGCTCTTGGTGGTGCTGCCTTCGTGTTCCACGGAGTCACTCGGGGTAAGGTCGGTCCACGTGCCTCCAGCGATATTGTACTTGTAAAAACCACCACTTGCGATGTTATACGGACCGGGGCCGTCAGCAAATGTCACGTACATGTCTCCGTCAACAATCTTTGCACGGTGCGGCATGAGTCCAGTGGGGACGCCCTTGATGGCTTCCCAAGTAGCGCCGCCGTCATGGCTGACCTGCAAATTATCCTTGGTTTCGGAAATGCCGATGTAGATGGTCTTGGTGGAACCGTCGGCGTTCTTGCCCTGCGATTCGTCGAACATCACGAAGCTGATGCCGTTCACGCCGTTCAGGCTGGATTCTGTGGCGGTAGAAAGGGCGACCTTGTAGGCGCTTGTCCAGGTCTTGCCGTAGTCGGTACTCTTGTAAAGTCCCTTGGTGCGGCTACCGCAGAAGATGATGTTTCCCTTGTTGGGGTCCACGGCGAGCTTTTCGCCGGTCTGGCGGCCCATGCCGTTACCGTGGGCGAGCATTTCCACATAGCTAGTGTCCCAGGTGGCGCCGAAGTCTTCACTGCGGAGCACGGCCGTGCGGCCCTTGCTGAAATAGCCGGTACCTGCGAGCACGTAAATGCGCTTGGGATCGTTGGGGTCGAGAGCAAAGGCTTCGGTACCGTAAAGGCCCTTGTCGTTTTCCGAGATGAAGTCCATCAGCGGAATCCAAGTCTTATTTTGAAAATCAAAGCGATAGATACCGCCCACGTCAGTGCGGGCGTAAAGCAAATTCTCGGCCTTGGGGTGGAACATCACGGCAGAAACGAATCCACCGCCGTCAAAGCGAACGTTGCCCCATTCGTACTTTTCGGCGTTTGCGGTCGTGGCGAGAGCTGCCAAAGTGGCGATGCCGATCAATGAAATTTTACCAAACATATCGTCTCCGTTGAAATTTTGAGAACAATTAAAACCCTTATACTATCGTTAATATATATTAATATTTGAAAAAGCGGTTGTTATATAAACCTTAATTTGAGAAAATTTTTGAGAACATTTGGGGCGTGCGGGGGATTGTTTTTCAAACAAAAAAATCCCCGAAATCAGTTGATTTTCGGGGATTCTTGTTAAAAAGAGCTAAAAGCGGTGTTTTTGTGTTGCTTATGCCGGGCGCTTGTTATTCAGCGCCAATACCAAGGCCTCTGAACGGAACATATCTGATCTGGTCCTTGTTGTCAATGATGACGGCGACACCGGTCAAGAAGTACGGCCAGTGTCTGGAGGCCGGATCATGGAATCTGTAGTTCACGTTGCCGTTGGAGGCGAATACGCTGAACGGGAGCACAAAGTCATCGTGGGTGCAGATGACACGGTACTTGTTCATGGAGGCGTAGCCCGGAGCGATGTCCTTCTTGACGATTTCTTCGGATTTTTCCTTGAGGTCATAGAAGGCGTCGGCATAGAGATTGTCGTATGCCCAACCTGCAATCACGAGACGGACGTTCTTGGTGGAGTCATCATAGAAGTCGTAACGTTCCTTGTCCTTCTTGTACCAGCTGATGGAATAAAGGGTCGTCGTGTCGTGCGGGAACGTGGCCTGGCCGCGGCCGAAGTTGATGTTGAAGCAGGTCTGTTCGGTACGGACGTAGTTCGTGTGCGAGTATACGAATTCTTCGGCACTGATGAGCTTTTGACCCACGGCGCGGGCCTGTCTTACGCCGTCAGAAGGCTGTCCATTGACGGAATCCGGTTCGTTTTCCCAGTAGGTGAGCGGCGTTTCGCGACCGGTCTGGGCGTCATCGCGTTCGCCGTGGCGGATGATGAATACTGCCTTTTCGTTGCAACGGACGCTCTTGAATACGTCTGCGATGTCGGCAAGGCCTATGGAATCGAGGGCGATTGTGGTAACAGGTGTTTCAACGCAAGTCGGGTCTGTTTCGGCTGCGGTTCCGGAAGAGCTCGACAATGTTGGCGGAACTTCTACGGAAGAGCTGGACTGCATGACCGGAGCTGTGGCAGAGCTGGAGTTTGCGTCAGCGGAGCTTGCCGGAAGCTGCTCGGTCGAGGAACTAGAAATCGTTGATGGTTGAGCCTGGTCGCTGGAACTTTGGTTTGCAAAGTTGTTGAATGCGGCTGTTGTATTTTCGTCACCGCAGGCTGCTAAAAGCGAGGCGGAGAGGATTGCGCCGGTAAAAGCTAAAGAAATACGGGAAATTTTATGCATTGCGTGAAATTCCTTGTTTTTATCCCTCTAAATCTATTTATGTTGAGGGGTTTCTTCAAGTAAATTTTTCCAAAACCCTTTGAAAAGGCTACTTTACACCCATTTCTGTGCCGTTTACAACCACTTCCAACTTCCTACCGTCTACTTCTTACTGTCTACCGAATTATAGTTGATTTCGTTGCGGCGCTTGAGTTCTTTGTTGAGCGGCCAGTAAATCAGTGCAAAAATGATGTATCCAATGAGGAGTACAATCCAGTGATTGAGCCCGAAACCGATTTCCACATAGCGCATGGTGATGAACATGAACGGACCTGCGATGAGGAATAGCGGAAGCTGTCTGCATTGGTCGCCGAGCGAATAGCGGCTCTCGTAGCTTACGATGGAATTCATCATCGGGAAACTGGTGCAAAAACCGCCCATCAGGCGCTTGATGAACATGAGGCCAGAAACGACGCCTGCGATGGCGGGCGCCTTGATGTAAACCGGGAGCGGGGTCTTGTAGCGCACGCCGGCTTTGTATTTTTGTTTCTGGAAGAATATCACGCCGATGACAAAGTCAAAAACGCAGGCGCCGATAAAGTATGCTTCGCCTTCCGGGATGCGTGCATGCAAAAATGTCCCGAGTGCGACAAAAAAGGCAAGCCCGGTGATAATTGACGGTACAATAGGAACTTTTACTTTGTAGTGGAGAATGCGTACGATGTGTACGTACAACATGCACATGAAGCCGGAGACTGCATTTTCGGTGCCCATCGGGAGTCCGACGGCGATGTAGGCAAAACCGCAGGGGATGGGAATGGTCGCCGTGACTGCCTTGAGTTGCGGGTCCTTGAGGTAGGCGCTCAGGGTGCCGAGGGCGGTAACCATAAAGACGAGCAGCCAGTCGTATGCCGAAAAATGAAAATTTAACGCTTCAAACATCGAGCCCAAAGATAGAAAATAGTGGCTAATTGCTATATTCACGCATAGAGGTTTTATTATGAAAGTTTTAGTAACAGGTGTTGGTGGCCAGTTGGGTCACGATGTGATGAATGAACTTGCAAAGCGCGGTTACGAAGGTGTCGGTAGCGATATCGCTCCGGTTTATTCCGGCGTGGCTGATGGAAGCGCTGTGACCACGATGCCGTATGTGTCGATGGATATTACGAATGCAGCCGCCGTTGCAGAAACCATCAAGAGCGTGAATCCGGATGTGATTGTGCATTGCGCTGCCTGGACTGCAGTGGACCTTGCCGAAGACGAAGACAAAAAAGCGAAGGTCTTTGCAATCAACGCCGAAGGTACCGAAAACATTGCTCGCGTCGCTAAAGAAATTGATGCAAAGATGGTCTACATCAGCACGGACTATGTGTTTAACGGCCGTGGCACTTCTCCATGGAAACCGGACTGCAAGGATTACGAGCCGCTCAACGTCTATGGCGAATCCAAGCTCAAGGGCGAACTTGCCGTAAGTGGAACGCTTGAAAAGTATTTCATTGTGCGTATCGCTTGGGTGTTCGGTCTCAATGGCAAGAACTTCATCAAGACGATGCTCAAGGTGGGCGAAACTCACGATACGGTCCGCGTTGTTTACGACCAGATCGGTACGCCGACTTACACGCTTGACTTGAGCCGCCTCCTCGTCGATATGATTGAAACGGACAAGTACGGCTACTATCACGCCACGAACGAAGGCGGATTCATCAGCTGGTACGAATTCACGAAGGAAATCTACAAGCAGGCGGGGCTCCCGACTAAGGTGTTGCCGGTGACGACGGCGGAATACGGACTTTCCAAGGCCGCACGTCCGTTCAACAGCCGCTTGGACAAGAGCAAGCTCGTGGAAGCCGGTTTCAAGCCGCTCCCCACATGGCAGGATGCGCTTGGCCGTTACCTCAAGGAAATCGGCGTCCTGGCTTAAAGGGCGGCGCACTTATTGAGTGAGCGCTCTCTTAAGAAAATCTTTCGTACAAGGCATCTCGTTCCACCGGAACGAGGCCTTCTTTTTTGATGAGATCTTGCATGCGTTCTGGACTCATGCCCACGGGAACCGTGGCGCCTGCGGCATGCGTAATCTTCTCTTCGATAATCGTACCGTCCAAATCCGATGCGCCGGCGTGGAGAGCCTTCATGGCAGTCTCGATTCCCATCTGGATCCAGTAAGCCTTGATGTGCGGGAAGTTGTCCAAGAACAAACGAGAAACAGCGACCGTGCGGAGGATGTCTTCTTCGCTTGTGATGTTCGGGACAATCTGGTGGAGCGCGTTGTGTTCCGGGTGGTACACGAGCGGGATGAATGCGAAGAATCCCGGCGCTTCGTCTTGCAGGTCGCGGAGCATCTTCATGTGCGCAATGCGGTCTTCAATCTTTTCAATATGACCGAATAGCATTGTGGCGTTTGTCGGGATGCCGAGCTTGTGGGCTGCGCGATGGACGTCGAGCCATTCTTCGCCAGTTTCCTTGCCCGGGCAAATCTTGTCGCGTACACTTTGTACTAAAATCTCGGCGCCGCCGCCCGGGAGGGCGTCAAGGCCTGCGTCCTTGAGCGTTGCCATAATCTGTTCGGGCGTCTGGCCAGAAATCTTGGCGAAGTGGCAAATTTCAACGGCGGTAAAAGCCTTCAAGTTGGCGGACGGAAATTCCTTGCGGAGCTTGCGCAACATCTCTATGTAGTAATCGAACGGATGGTCGGGATGGAGTCCGCCAACAATGTGCAATTCGCGGGCGCCTTTGCTAATTGCTTCGGCAGCCTTGTCGCGGATGGTTTCGTAATTCCAGTCGTAAGCGGTCGGGCTATCTTTTTTGATGCGGCTAAATGCGCAGAATTTGCAGTGCAGCACGCACACGTTCGTGTAGTTGATTTGGCGGTTGTTCACCCAGTAAACGGACTTCCCGTGGCGCGCTTCTTTTTCGGCGTTGGCGCGTGCGCAAAGTTCATCGAGTGGTGCGTTCAAAAATAAATCGAGAGCTTCTTGTTCTGAAATACGAGACATGCTGTAAATATATTTAATTTGGTTGGTAGAACTTAGAGCTTAGAACTTAGAAAAACAAAAAAACGCAGATTGAAATCTGCGTTTTTTAGTAGCGGGGGCAGGACTTGAACGCTGCGACCTTCGGGTTATGAGCCCGACGAGCTACCAACTGCTCCACCCCGCGTCGAGGTTGTCCCATATATAGAAAATTATAACAGGTTTGGCAAGAGTGAATAGCAGAGTATTTGTCGGAGTAAGTTTTTTTTATGTTTTTCCCGCGATTTATGCACGAATTTGACTATACGAATTTTTTCAAAATGTGCTTGCTTGCGTAGAAATAATCAATTCCGCTCACGATTGTAATGGTGGTTATGATGCCCATCACAACAATCGGGAACTGATGCCAGATGCTTTCAAATCCAGGAATCAATGCGCGAACCGGGTCAATGGCGCCAAGGAGAATCGCGACAATGCCGATGCCTTGCAATGCGGTTTTCCACTTGCCACTGCGACGTGCGGGCATCACGAGGCCTTCGCTTGCGGCGAGCGTTCTGAGCGTTTCCACACTTGATTCGCGGAAGTAAATCAGAGCGACCATCCACACGGGCGCATAGCCTGTAGCGATAAAGCACATGAAAATCGTCATGTTCGAAATCTTGTCGCTGAACGGATCGAGGTACTTGCCGAGCGTGCTGACTTCGCCCATCGCGCGGGCGAGCTTGCCGTCCAGAAAGTCCGTGAGCATAAAGCCGAGCACCATCACGAGCGAAAGCACTTTAAAGACGATGTTGTTGTTGCTGTAATCCAAATCGTTATCGTAGAAGAACACCCAAAGGAAAAACGGCGTGAGTACAATGCGGCTCATGGTGAGCTGGCTTGCAATCGAAAGCGGCTTACGGTGTGCGGGGTCGCGGTAGTACCAGTAAGCGTATGCGGCGGTGGAGGCGGCAATGAGCAAAATGGAAATGACCATCATAATTTGTTGGTAATTTTCCAAGTTCAGCAAGTATACGCCCATCGTAATTGTGACAGAAAGATTTGCAAGCTTGCTCCAGCGGCGCTTGCGGGGGAGTTGCTTCCCTTCGCGGAGAACTCCGAGCGAGAATAGCGTGTGGGCAATCAGTCGTCCAAGCAAGACGGCGCAACCGACACCGAGAATCTTTTCGGCACTTTCGTTCTGGATCAAGTCGCGGAAGAAAATGCTAGTCATCACGATGAACTGCAAAAACCCATCGATGGTGTTGAGCCAAAGTCGGTAATAAGGCTTTTCAATTTCTTGGCTCTTGAGCTGGAACAAGTTGACCCAACCCATGATAAGCGCAATACCCACAAAGGAGCATGCCATCGTGGTCCAGTCTTTCCAGATGAAGATTATGACACAGACAAAGATGAGAGCACGCATGATGCTCCAAATGCGTGACCTTAAACGAACATCAGAAGTTTTTTCTGGTTCTGTCATAAATTATTCTCCAACAGCTGCTTTGCATGGGTACGGACCGTTTCAGAGGTCCCACCTAACATTCTAGCAATTTCTTCGATACGTCCGTTCTTGTCGAGGTCAATAATGGACGTAAATGTCCTTCCGTCAACTTCTTTCTTGCTCACGGCGAGCTGATTTTGGGCTCGACTTGCGACTTGATGCAAGTGGGTGATGGTGAGCACCTGATGATGCTTGCCTAAATTGCGCAGTGCTTCGCCAATGCTATTGCCCGTTTCGCCAGAAATTCCGGAATCCACTTCGTCGAAAATTAGGAGCGGGACCTTGTCGAGTTCTGCCATGACGCTCTTGATGGCGAGCAGCACACGGCTGAGTTCACCGCCGGAGACTGCCTTTTGCAACGACTTTTCGCCTTCGCCCGGGTTCGGGGCGAGCAAGAATTCGATGCGGTCTGCGCCGTTTGGTGTCGGGTCCTGCTCCGTGATGCTCGTAAAGAATTTGGCTTTCGGCATGCCGAGGCTGTGCAAGATTTCTTGCACGGCCGAGTCAAAGCGCTGTGCCGCTTCTTTACGCTTCTCGGTGAGACTTGCCGCAAGGCGGTAGGTCTCTGCTTTGTGGGCGTCTGCTTTGCGCTTGAGCTCGTCGAGGTCGGCATCGAGATTCTCGAGACTGTCGAGTTCCTGCTTACGTTGTTCGGTGAGCGCAATAAGCCCTGCCACATCGGTGCGGTACTTGCGCTTGAGTTTTTGAATCGTTGCAATTCGAGAATTGGCTCGGTCAATTTCGACGGGGCTCATGGACTTTGATGGGCGGAGCCTCTGCAAGTCCTTGCAAATTCCTTCGAACGGGTCCGCGACTTCGACGAGTGCATTCAAGTCTTCTTCGTAATGCGGAATCTTTTGCGCAAGGCTACGCAATTTGTACTGAAGGTTCTGGACCTGTTCCAAAATGCCGTTATCGCAACCGATCAAACCCTGAATTTCATTCAGCAGGTTGTGTTCCGCTTCGCTCTTGCTTGCTACGTTGACTTTTTCTTCAAGCTCTTCTTCTTCGCCATCGCGGAGTGCCGCCTTTGAAAGTTCGTCGTACTGGAATTTCAAAAAGTCTTTTTGCTGCGCCAGATCTTTTGCGTGTGCTTCGGTCTTTTGAATTTCGGCGAGAACGTTGTTCCAGGCGTTGTAGCTTTTTGAATAGTTTATCAGCAGTTCGTTGTTGCCCGCGTATTCATCGAGCATTTTTGCATGCGTGCGGATGTCGCGCAATAACAGCTGTTCGCTCTGCCCGTGCATCTGGATAAGCGATTCGCCAAGCTCCTGCAAATCCGAGAGGCTAACGACGGAGCCGTTTACGCGGGCACGTCCCTTGCCGTTCTCAAGAATCTCGCGGCGGATGATGAGTTCATCGTCGTCATCGAGTTCCAACTTTGCAAGAATTTGTTTGACCTCGGGTTCATTCGAAATGTCGAATGTTCCTTCGATGACCGCTTTTTCTTCGCCTGTGCGGACCATCGACGCTTGCGACTTGTCTCCGCAGACCATGCGGAGCGCTTTCATCAAGACGGACTTGCCGGCGCCAGTTTCACCCGTGATTGCAGTAAAACCTTCATGGAACGGGACGCTTGCTTCGGCAATGAGTGTAAAGCTATTTATTGTGAGTTGCTTTAACATGTTGTATAAGTTAAAAATAAATAATATCAGTTATGGGGTATGGGGTCGCTCGTAAACTCGCTTTGAGGTCGCTTCGCTTTGGGGTATGCTTTTGCCCATAGCCCAAAGGGAGCCGAAGGCGACCGAGCCCATACCTGAAAACCTAATCCCTATTTCTCAAACTCAATAATACTTCTATAAATAGGTCTGCCTTCTTTGCGGTACTTGCGTTCGAAGCCGGTCGTGATGCCTTCGGTGGGCTCAGCCGTATTGCGGACAAGCACCTTGCAAGTCGGGTAAGCATCGAATGTTTCAAGAGCGATTTCGTTGTATTCTTTGTGGTCGGTACCCCAATAGAAAATGCGCTTGCCCGGCTTTAAGCAACGGGCGACTTCATCGAGAAAGTCGGGGCGGAGCAAGCGGTTCTTGTGGTGGCGTTCCTTTGGCCACGGGTCCGGGAAGTACATGTGGAAAGCATCGACAGTGTTGTCCTTCACGGCGTCGCGCAAGAAGTAGAAAACGTCACCGCGCAACATGGCGGCATTGCCCTGAGCAACGATACCGCGCTTTTCCATGCGTTCGTGTGCGAAGGCTGCCCACGTGAAGTCCCATTCGCTACCCATGATAAAGTAGTCCGGGTGCTTTTCGGCGTAGTCCGTCATGAAGTTTCCCTTGCCACTTCCGATTTCGACTTCGATGTGTCCGTTTTCGTTCGGGAACATGTCTTTCCAGGTGAAGTCGAGCTTGTGCGGCTTTCCGTCCGGCGTCTTGATGGGCTTGCGGTCGCCATTCGTGCGGAACACATAATGCCACAGCGCCTTCATTTGCGGGTCCTGACTCAAGTCTCGATAAAACTCCGGAATCACGACTTCTTTCGGAGCCTTTTCTTCTTCTAAAATTTCGTTGTTGATTTCTTCTGCCATGTTTTTGTTCCTATTAAACTTTTTTCTGCCCGCGCATCTCGCACACTCTCGTCTTTGTACATTCGCTTCGCTTATGTCCCAAATGCTAGGCTCGGTCAATATCCATTCAAGCATGTCTGCGACTCTCGCCTTATGCATTTGTTGTCTGTAGGCGCTTGCGCCGTTCTCTCGTCTAGATAAACGCTACGATTCTCTCCTTGAACTTCTCCGGAATTGCCTTATCAAGCATCTCGCGGATGTGCCTTTCGGAATACTTCATCGAGAAATGACTCAAGATGATTTTTTCGCACTTGATTTCGTCATCAAGCTCATTGAGCGCGTGCACAATATCTTTCAAGTGGCTGTGGCCCTTCTTTTTGCTCATCGCTTCTTCGCCATCGTCGAGGAACGTGCATTCCGTAATCAGCACCTTCGACTGGAAAACGCGACTGTTGTCGAGCAAGCTTTCGCCAAGGCAATCGCCCATAAAGCTCACGAGCGGGTCGTAAACTTCACGCGTGATTTCGACACCGTTTTTGCGGAGTTCGATAATTTCGGCGGGCGTTTTCCCGAGGAATTCGTCCTTGAGTTTTTTCTTGTAAAAGTAGAGCGTGCCGCCCATCGCCGGGATGGAATGCTTGACTTCGAACGCTTCGAGCGCGAGGTCCTTGCGGTATCTCAAAAATTGCAATTCGCCTGCGGTGACGGGTTCAATTTCCGGGTAGCGGAATTTCGCTTCGCCAACGCCTTCAAACAAGGCTTCTGCCTTGATCCATGCTTTTGCATTTTCGCTCACGCATTCGGGCATGTAATAAACGCTATCGCGTTCAACACCCATCATCTTGCGCAAACTGTGGTGACGCATCAGGCAGCGCGCGTGGTCGCCGTGCGCATGAGTCAGGAACACGTGGTTCAGGGGAATCGCCGAGAGCGGGCATTCGCCCATGTCAATGCAAAAATCGAGTTCTGGAATCTGTATGTACGTCGCAAGGCCGGAAATCGAGAATCCGGAAATGGGCGAGCAGGGCGTATCGACGTGAATCTGCCGCAGGGCGTTGTGTATGTACTTGTTTTCGTTCACTTTTTTACCGCCCGATAATTTAGCAAAAAAGAGAGTCAAAAAATTGACACAAAAAAAAGCAGCCCCTTAAGAGCTGCTAAAAAGTTTGTTCGACTTGTTCCTATCGATTCGAAACGATTCTATCGAATTCTGCGCAAGACATGAGCTCGATGTTCACACCCATGGCCCTGCTACGAGTCCTGTCGTTGCCCTTCTTTTCTGGGATGCGGAAGCAGAAGTCGTACTTGTTGCCTCTGTCGGTCGGGATGCCCATCTTGAAAATGCGGAGGCGTTCAGAACCCTTAGGCGTGATTTCGAAGTAGTCATAAGTGTTCTTGACGCGTTCGAGGCGCTTTTCCTGGCTGAATTCGAGTTCGTTCGTAATCGGGCCTTCGAGGTTAATCGGGAGGGAGTTCTGGAAACGGAGCTCGAGCTTGCCGTTCGTCTTCACGATGGACGTTTCGGACGGCTTGATCAAATAGCGCTGTTGCGGAATGTTCTTATACGCAATATTGTGCCTGCTAGCCTTGCGCACGCCGCAAACTTCACGCATGTCGGGGTTGGCGACAAAGTCAATATCGCGGCAAATCGGTGGAAGGTCGGTCGGAACATCGAGGTCTTCTCCGTTTTGGGCGGATGAACCGGCGCAACCGGCCAAGAGTGAAATTGCGAGGATACAAGAGGACAACCAATATTTTTTATTCATGTCATCAAATATAAGATTATTATACATCAATGAGAAATTTTTTTTGAAATTCGAATAAAATGGTGTATTTTTCTGCACAACTTTCAATATTTGTAAAGATTTGTTAACTTTCAGGCCCTGTTTAGGGCTTTTACCCTTTGGAGTTTGAAAAAATATTCTATCTTTGGCGTGGAAAAAGAGATTGGGGTCAAAATGAAGATCTACAGCTGGAACGTTAACGGTATCCGTTCTGTACTGAAAAAAGGCTTTGAGGATTGGTTCTCTGCAACTGATCCGGATATACTTTGCCTTCAGGAAGTCCGTGCCGAGAAAAACCAGGTATCTGAAATCGCAACCCGCGAAGGCTACTATACTTACTGGAACGCTTGCAAGCGCAAGAAAGGTTACAGTGGTGTAGCCGTCTATTCCAAAATTGAACCCGATGCGGTTAATTACGGATTTGACATCGAGGAATTCGATGAAGAAGGCCGTGTGCTCCAGCTGGTGTTCCCGGACTGGGTACTCAACTGCATTTATTTCCCGAATGGTGGCCAGGGCGATGATCGCCTGGATTACAAGCTGCGCTTCTACGATGCGTTCCTTGAAAATTCCAAGCAGTGGCTTGCGGATGGCAAGCATGTGGTGACTGTCGGTGACTACAATACCTGCCACAAGGAAATTGATATTGCCCGCCCCAAGGAAAACGAGAATGTGAGTGGCTTCTTGCCGATTGAACGCGCCTGGATGGACAAGTACGTTGAAAACGGCTTTGTCGATACGTTCCGCACGCTGCACCCGGATACTCGCGATGCTTATTCCTGGTGGTCGAACCGCTTTGGCGCCCGCGAACGCAATGTCGGTTGGCGTTTGGACTACGGCTTTGTCGATGCCGCTCTCATGCCGAATGTGGTGAGTTCCGAAATTTTAAGTAACGTAATGGGCTCGGACCATTGCCCAATCAGCTTGGAATTGGAACCGCCGTTTGCGCCGATTCCTATCAGTCACGATTAATGTGACTTGACAATCATCCAGGCTTCGTCAAATAACTTCTCTGCCTCGCCCAAGTCGGTGAGGAATACCATGCGCTTGATTTCTTGGGCGTTGGGATTGATGACCCTGTTGTTTTTGAATTCTTCATCCATGATTTCAAGGCTCGCCTTGTTCGGTGTAGCGTAGTTGATGGCTTTGGCGAGCTGCGCCCCGATTTTTGCGTCGAGGATGTAGTTCATGAATGCGTAAGCTCCATTGGGATTCTTTGCCTTGCTGCTAAGCGTCATGGCATCTACCCACATGAAGCTTCCTTCTTTCGGTATGGCGTACTGGAGTGTAGAATCGGCATCAATGGCGTCCATGGCTTCACCGCTGAATACGATTGCGGCCCAGTAATTTTCTGAAATTACTTTGTCCTTGCCTATGTCGGAACCTTCAAAGCCTGCAAAGTGCGGGTCCTTTTTCGCCTGCAAAATGTAGTCTACGGCCTTGTTGATTTCTTCGGGCTTGATGCTGTTGGCGTTGTACCCGATGGCCTGGAGGGCTACGCTGAGCATGGAGCGACTTTCGTTGAGGAGGCTGAATTTTCCCTTGGTGTTCTTGGCGTCAAAGAGTAGCGAGTAGCTTACGCTGTCGGGATTGATCTTATCCCCACGGAAGAGTATGCCCGTCGTACCCCAGAGGTAGGGGAGACTGTAAGTGTTTGTCGGGTCGTATGCTTGTCCGAGGAACTGCGGTGCTACGTTGATGTGGTTTGAAATTTTGTTCGTATCGATTGGAGAGATGAGACCGAGATGCACCATTTGCAGAATGACGACGTCCGACGCAATGATGATGTCGTATTTGCCGGAGTCCGCCATCAGAAGTTTGGAAATCATTTCTTCTTGAGCTTCATAGAGCTCTAGCTTTACTTTGTAGCCGGTCTTGTCCCTAAAGTCATCGAGCAAAGCAGGGTCAATGTATTCGCTGTAAATCATCACCGAGACTGTTTTTTCGGACGAGCCGTCTGCCCCCTGCTTCTGGATGCAGGCTGTTATTGCGATGGCCGCGAAAAACGCTATGAGTAGGATGATTTTTCTCAAATTCGGACTCTTTACTTAATACTGTGGTAATTAAAACATAAAAAAATATTTTTAGAAGATGCAATGGTTTTTGTGGGTTTATAGAGCAAAAAAGGCCGTTTTTTAGGTTTGCTTTTTGTTTGTAAGAAATGAAGTAGTAAAAAGTATGCTTAAAATTTTGTTTGTACAGACAATATATTCTATATATAGATTATCTGTAGTTCTTTAAAGAAAGGAGAAATTTATGCTAAAAAAGATTATCTTGGCTGCAATGGCTATGGCTATAGCCGTTTATGCTCAAGCTAACATTAAAATTGGTGCTCATGCCGCAGGTAGTGCCGGTACGGTTTGGGGCGATAATACGGACTTGCTTGAAGTTGGCTGGGGGCCTGGTTTCAATGTCGGTGCTGATGCGAAATTTGTATTTAATCCTGCTTTTTCATTGCTTACAGGGATTGAATTTGACTATCGCCGAGTTTCTTGGGATTTCGGCGGTTTTATGAAGAAAATCGCCAGTCCTTTTATGACTAGCGAATATGGGTATAGTTCAAAATACGATCAAATGATGAACTTGATGTTTAATATGAATATCACGTTCTCGTTCCTTTATGTTGAAGTTCCTGTTATAGCTCGCTTTAACCCGGCCCCGAACTTTTATGTGGATGCAGGTGTTGTTGTAGGTGTTAACGTGATTTCTAGTGCAACGATGAAGGTTGATACGTTTGGCTTGGAGGACACAGAAGATGTTCCTGACGAGGCAAAAAACGCAGCTGATATTAGCGCTATTGCGGGTGTCGGATATTCCGTTACAGAAAATATTGATATCAACTTCCGCGCCGTGTTTGGCTTTACTGATATGATTGATTTCAAAAAGTTCTCCGATTCTGTAGATTCAGAAACAAAAGAGAGTACGACCAGCTCCATGGGACTCAATTCCAGTAACAGCAGCTATTCTGCGGACATCGGTTTCAAGAACATGCGCTTTATGCTGGGTGCAACGTTCTGGTTCATCTAATTTAACTTGAAAAAAGATGCAAAAAATCCCGACACGTAAGTGCTGGGATTTTTTAATGGCTTTTGATATTGATTACGAATGCAAGTATTCAATAATCGCATCGTGAATCGTGGTGAACACGCTGCGGAGTTCGTCTTCGTCTTCTTCCAAAAGCGTCACGCGGAAGCCCTTGAGGTCCGTGCAGAAGCTCGTGCTCGGCACAACGCAGATGCCCTTTGCACCCAAGAGGTAGTACACGAAGCGGTAGTCGAGATTCGTCGTCTTGCTGCACCATTCTTCGACTTTTTTCTTGATAATCGGATTGTCGATCTTCAGCGTCTGGTGGTTGTTGAGGGTGCCTTCACGGAAGATGATGGTGTTGTAGAATGCGCCGTAAGTCGGGTTAAAATACAGCTCCGGAATGTCGGAGAGAATTTCATTGATGATGGCGCTCCTGCGGCCAATCTTTTCGTTCAATGCCTTGCGGTGTTCCATAAAACGCTTGTCGCCGAGAACGCGTGGAATCGTCATCTGCGGGAGCGTCGTCGAGCAGACTTCCACCATCTTTGCGTTGTCGATAGCGCGGCAGAAGGCGTCAAACTGTTCGTCCTTGTCGCGGTTGTAGTATTCAGCCCAGCCGCAACGAGCGCCCGGCCATGGGTATTCCTTGGAAATGCCCTTGAGCGCAATGCCCGGAACATCGCCGATGTATTCGGCGAGCGCGTATGCGTGGGCGCCATTGTACGTAATCTTGTTGTAGATTTCGTCGCAGATGATGAAGAGGCCGTAGCGCTTGGCAATGTCAACAATCTTCTGGAGAATGTCAAGCGGGTAGACCATGCCGGTCGGATTGTCCGGGTTCAAAATCAAGATGCCCGCGATGCTCGGGTTGTACTTCACCTTGTTCTCGAGTTCTTCGAGGTCCGGGTACCAGTGGTTTTCCGGCTGCAGACGGTAGGTAATCGGTGCCGTGTGAGCATGGGCGGCTTCGGCAGAGCTATGCGTAGAGTAGGCCGGGGCCGGTCCGATGATACGGGTGTTCATCGAGAGCAGGCCATAGATGGTGGCGATGGCGTCACCGAGGCCGTTGAAGAACAGGATGTCATCGACGTTGATCTGTGCACCGCCGAGCTTGTTGTTCTCTTTTACCAGGAATTCGCGGGTCTCGAGCATGCCCTTGGAGGGGCAGTAGCCGTAGCTGCGGTTTGTGCGGACGAGGTCCACAACAATGTCCTTGATCCAGTCGGGAACCTGGCATTTCTTTTCAATCGGGTCGCCGATGTTTTCCCAATGGATTGGCAAGCCGAGTGCCTTGAGCTGGTTCGCCTTCTTCACGATCTCGCGGATTTCGTAAGAAAGTTCCTTAGCACCTTCGCTCAACAATCTTCTACGCATTTTGGACTCCTAAAATGGATGTATTTTTGTGGGAATAATAGTAAAAAAGAAGATGCCCGCTCATGACGGGCATAACAAAGTATTGAAAATGCGAAACTTTTACAGCCGCTTTCTGTTGGCGGGGAACCGGTCGTAGTAACGCTTCTTGTCTTCGTACATGCGGACATCGGCTTCGTGCATGGCTGTGCGAATGTCTCCTCCGTTTGCATCGTAGTAGAACCCGATGGCAAAACTGACCTTGCCCGGAATCATCGATTTTTCACGGAGCGTTTTAACTTTAGCTTCGAGCTCTTCTTTCGACTTGTCGAGGGCGATAATCAAGAACTCGTCGCCACCTGCGCGGTAGAATTCGCAACCGTCGAACGTGAATTTTAAAAGCTGTGAAGCGTCTTTTAAAAGCTTGTCGCCTGCATCGTGACCTTTATTATCGTTGACTGGCTTGAGGCCGTTCAAGTCTGCAAAGATGATACCGAGCGACTTGTACTGCACTTCGCCATTCAAGAACTGCGTTACGCGATTGTTCATGGAATTACGGTTCATGACGCCCGTCAAGAGGTCCATGCTGCTGAGTAGTTCTAGCTGGTTCAAAAGCTGGTAGTTCGCAATTTCCGAGGCGACAAAGAATGCCGAAAGCTCAAGTGTTTCACGTATGTAGAGCGTGTTCGACGTGTCGAAATTCGTGGCCCAGAAAAAGCCTAGAGTAAGGCCGTTGTATTCGAGTGGCAAGAGGACAAGGCTATTGACGTTGGCGGCTACAAGCGAATTATACCATGCCGGGTTTTCCTGATGGATGACTTCGAGGTCATCCTTGTTCTTGATTATCAGGCAATTGCTTCCGTTCAGTGTCTTTATCCAGGACCTTGCGTAATCGACAAAGTTTTCGGATTTGAGTTCACGAATGGAACGGATCCCGGAATCCGGCTTTAAGGCATCGCTAAATACGGACCACGTGTTGTCTTTGAAGTCCGTCAGCATCACGCAGCAATAGCTTGCATCACAGATTTTGCGGATGTCCTCGATGACTTCGTCCATGGTCTTTTGCAAGTTTTTAGTACTGCGCAACTTGATACAAGTCTGCAATACGTTGGATGAAGTCTTAGCCGAAATGTTCGACATCGCGTCGACATTTTCTTCGAACGTAATTTCCTGGGAGTAGCTACAATACGCCTTTTTCGGGTCGTCAATAGCGAGCGGCATCATGTACAGGTTGATGCAGAAGGTGTAGCGCTCGGGGCGGATGTAGGCGTGTACAGGTTTCTTTTTGATGGCACATTCGTAGCAGAAGTTCTCGAAGTTGAGTTCCTTCTTCATGTAGCGTTCGTAGCTACTGCCGGGGACAAACTTTTCCTTAAAGACGACATTGCCATCTTTGTCGACCTTTTCCATGGCGCGGATATACAGGTCATTTGCGGCCTCGATGCGGATGGTGCCGATTCTGTCATCATCGCGCTTTTCGACCGACAAGATGCTTGTCATCGTGTGGAAGTTATCTACAAATTTCTGCAAATCCATCATTAACGGTTCCTGCACTCAGGGTGCCTTTCATAAAAAGCTTTTTTATCGTTGTACATGTTAGCGTCGGCTTCACGCATGGCTTTTCGGATGTCGCCACCATTTTCTTCGTAATAGAATCCGACGGCAAAACTGATTTTGTTCGGGTCGTCCGATTTCTTTCGGAGCATTTCGACTTTGTGGCTTAGAGTTTCTTTGGAGTTCTCCATGTCAATGATCAGGAACTCGTCGCCACCGGCACGGTAAATCTCTGAATTTTCGAAAGTCGACTTGAGGATTTCGGCACCGTCTTTGAGGAGCTGGTCGCCTGCACCGTGGCCTTCGCTGTCGTTGATGTATTTGAGGCTGTTCAAGTCGGCAAAGACAATCCCATAGCTGTTTGGAACTCTTTCGCGGCCGGATAAAATCTTGAGAATGCGGTTGTTCATTGCGTTGCGGTTCTTGACTTCGGTCAAGAGGTCCGTAGAACTCAGCTTTTCGAGTTTTTGCAGCAGCTGGTAGTTGGCTATTTCCGATGCGATAAAGTACGTCGAAAGTTCGAGCGTTTCCTTGATGTGGTCTGTTTCTTCAAGAGCAAAGTTGGTCGCCCAAATAAAACCGATGATGTCTTCGTTGTACTTGAGCGGGAACAGCGCAAGCCTTTCGATATTGGCAGACCGCATGGATTTGTACCAGGCCGGATGGCGGGCTTTGATATCTTCCTTGTCTTGTTCGTTCTTGACGAGCAAGCAAGTGCTCCCGTTGATGATGTCTAGCCAGGACTTGGCGTAGTCGATAAATTCATCGTTCAAAAAGTCTGCAAGCGTGTGCCTGCCGATTTCGGGGGCGGCATTTTCGCTGAGCAAGGAGCATTTGCGTGCCTTGAAGTCCGTCAACATGATGCAGCAGTAATTGGCCTTGCAGATGTTACGGATGTCAGCCATCACCTCGTCCATGGTCTTGAGGAAGTTCTTGGTGCTGCGGAGCTTGATGCAGGTCTTGAGCACATCGGCAGTTGTCTTTGCCGAAAGGCTCTGCAACGAATCAGTGTTCATCTCGGTCGACAGTTCTTGCGTGTAGGTGCAGTAGCACTTGAACGGGTCTTCAAAATCGAGGGGCAGGCTGAAGATATTGAACCAGACATCGAACCTTTCCGGGTGGATGTAGGCGTGCATCGGCTTTTTGAGGACGGCGCTGCTATAGATAAAATGTTCGAAGTTCAGGTCCTTGGGAATATACGCTGTGTATTCCTGGCCCGGGATAAACCTCTTGCCGAATGGCATGTCGATAAGGTTGCCACTATTTTTTTCGAAGGAGTCAATATATGCCTTGTTCCCGACTTCGATACGCATCTTGCCGTAGCCGTTGGGCTTTTTCTCGACGGACATGATGCAGGTCATCGAATCGAACTGATTGACATATTCCTGTAAATCCATATTTGCTCCTTCGTAGGCTTTTTGTAAATAAAAAGTCATATATAAAGATAATATGAAACACGCAAGTTGGGTCGATTTGTTTGACTTTTTTTGTAATTTCGCCTTGAAATGGGGTGATTTCCCTCACGTTATTCACGATTTTTTATATTCTCGCCAATGACCCACGATACGCTATTTGACCCGATTCGCAAAAAAGAAGTCCCCGCAACGCCCGAAGAGCATGTCCGCCAGGTGACGGTGCGCTATTTGCTCGATGTGGTGAAGGTGCCGGAGCACTTGATTGCGGTGGAATTTCCGCTTTCGTCGATTGATGTAAAGACGGCGGACCGCGTGGATATCATGGTGCATAATTTTCGGGCGGGGGCGCCTCTGGACAAACCCTGGCTTTTGGTGGAGTGCAAGGCTCCGGGCGAATACACGTGGCCTGTGCTGCAACAGCAGCTGAACAAGTATTTGCAAATCTTGACGCCGAACTACGTGATGCTTGCGTTAGGCGATTGCGTGCGCTATTTTGAGTTGGACTCCGTGACGCACCGGTTCAAGAAAATCGAGTGCCTGCCGGTATTTGGTTAAGGCGCTACTTTACAACAGACAAAACGTCCCCGTCGGCGAGTCGTGTCTTGATGGTGTCGCCGCTTTTGAGCTGGCTTGCCTTGCGGATAAATTTCCCGTTTTCATCGAGCGTGAGCGAATAGCCCTTGGCGAGAGTTGTTTTGGGGTCTGCGTTTTTGACTTTTTCGCTGACGAGTTCGAATTGCGATTTTGCGAGGTCGAGAATCTTGCGGGAACCTTGCTTTAAACCTTCTTGGTTGCGGTTTAAGCGCTCGTGCTCAGACTTTATATAAAATGCGGTGTCCTTCTTGATGGAGGCGGCTATGAGCACGTGTTTGGATTTTTCGTTCTGGATGAGCCCGAAAACTTTTTGCTGGAGCTGGTTTCCCATTGTGCCGAGTTGCTTGTTGTTTTCGGTGAGTAGGTCGCGGGCGCCGTCGGCAATGCTTGCCATCGCTTCAGTCATTCGGTTCCAGCTGTCCGTGACGCGTTCCACGAGACGCTTCGCGCAGTCTGTGGGCGTGATGCACGAGAGGTAAGCGACTTCGTCCAAAAGGCAGCGGTCGATTTCGTGACCGATTCCCGTAAAGACGGGGGTGGGGTAGTTTGCGACCGCACGGCAGAGCGCTTCGCTATCAAAAAAGTTCAAGTCCGTCTTGGCGCCACCACCGCGAACAATGCAGACTACATCTAAATTTGAATCGCTCTGGAGCTGCTCCAGTGCGGCGATGATGCTGTCTTCGGTTTCGTTCCCTTGCATCCGCGCATAGATCGTCGTGACTTCGAACGCAAACGGCGAAGCTTCAAGTCGCGTGGTGAAGTCCTTGTACGCGGCCGTATTTTCGCCGGTGATGAGCCCCACGCGGAGCGGCACGTCGGCAAGTTCAAGCTGCTTGTTCTTTTCGAGCAAGCCTTCCATCGCAAGGCGCTTCAAGATGGCGCTTTTGGTCAGTGCAAGTTCGCCAATCGTGTAAACCGGGTCGATGTCCAGGATTTGCGCCTGCAACTTTCCGTACGGGATGTACAGTTCTGCGCGCACGAGAAAATTGACTTTCAAGTCGTGCTTGAGCGTAAACGGTTGCGAAAGGCTAGAAATCTTGGCGAGAATCGCATCGTACTTGGCGGTGTAGCAGTAAAGGGCGAGGGTGGCCTTGGGCTTCACGTCGCCATCGGCGAAGTCCGCAATGCTCAGGTAAACGCCTGACTTCTTTTCCGCAATTTGCGAAATGACCCCATGCACCCAAACCGCAGGCGTAGCCTCTACGGTGTTCTTGAGCGAACGCATGTACTGTGTGACCGAATATGTACGAACTTCTTGATCCATTTTTGAGGCGGTCGCCTTTACCTGTCATGCCCGCGAAGGCGGGCATCTCCTTTCAAGCATTTTGACGTTTGTTGTAATAATAATTAAATTGCTTAGAAAACAAAGGACACCCCGTGTCAAAAGTAGTTTCTGCAATGGATATGCGTCAGAATTTTGGGACGCTCTTGAACCAGGTCGCCATCAAGGATGAAGAAATAGTCATTGAACGTGCTGGCAAGCCTTTGGCACGCCTTGTGAGCATGAATTCCGCCACAAGCGGCAAACTCGACTTCCGTGATATCGGCAAACTCCCGAACGACATCTGGAACGAACTTTAGTTTGTATTTATTTGCTGAAGGCTGTAAAAAACATCTTAACGAAAAACGCCCCCGACCAAGTCGGAGGCGAAATTGTAATGTCATTCTCCGTTAGGAGAATCAAGGCGTTTCCCCTTGTTTAATTCATAAATCCGGCAAAGATGTTATTGCTCAGGAACGGCAGGAATCCAAGAACGATTACGGCTGCGCTCAAGAGAATGATGACTTCGCGCTGGCGCTTGGTGAGGCGGAGCGGGTTCAAATGTCCGTCAGGTTCATCGACCCAGGCGGCCTTGATGAGCTGCAAGTAGTAGAAGAGCGCAATGACGTTGTTCAAAACGGCGAATGCCACGAGCGTGTAATGGCCTGTCGAAGCTCCGCTGAAGAACAGGTGGAACTTGCCAAAGAAGCCGGCGAGAGGCGGGATGCCTGCCAAGCTGAACATCGAAATCGCAAGAGCGATGGCGAGACTCGGGTTCTGCTTAGAAAGTCCGCGGAGCGACTGGAAAGTCTCTTCGCGGTGATGCCCGATGATGCCGAACACGAAGAAGGCGAGGTAGTTCGAAACAGCATAGACAAAGAGGTAATAGATGATAGCTGTCTTTGCTGTTGTTGCAGGGCCGAGCAAGGCGACCATAATGTAGCCTGCCTGAGCGATAGAGCTGTAAGCCATGAAACGGCGGAGGCGGCTCTGCTTTAAAGCACCGAGGTTACCGACAAAGAGCGTGACGCCTGCGAGGAGCGCAATGAGCGGTGCCATCTTGTCTTGAATCGGGGCGAGCGGGCCATAGACGAGCACGACGAGGAATGCAATGGCGGTTGCCTTTGAGGTCACGGAAAGCACGGCGGTTACCGGCGTCGGAGCGCCTTCGTAAACGTCCGGAGCCCAGGTGTAGAACGGGAACAGCGTGAGCTTGAATCCGATTCCGCAGAAGAGGAACAGCACGGCAATCCACAAGAGCGGGCTAGAACCGCTTGCGACGGCGGCCTGAATCTCGTTGAAGTGGAGGCTTCCGGAGAAACCGTAGAGGTAGCTGAAGCCGAACAGTTCAAATGCTGTGGCGACAGATCCCATCAAGATGTACTTGGTAGCAGCTTCGGAACCGTACTGGTCGCGTTTGTTCCAGGCGGCGAGCGCGTACATCGGGATGGTCGCAATTTCGAGGCCGAGGAAGAACGTGAGCAAGTCGCAGGCACTCACGACCGTGAATCCACCGAACGTCGCAAATGCGATGGCGCCGATGAATTCGGCAATCTGGTGCATAGGCGGCTTCTTGTCGGCGCCGTGTTCAAAGTAGTCTTTGGAAAGCCACATGCCAAGGAGCGCGCTTACCATGAGCACTTCGCGCATGAGCACGCCGAAGTCGTCCACTTTCCAGTTGCAGATAAAGAACTTGCCGTTGCCGCTCGCGAGCGGGATGAAGTTCAGCAAGAAGAAAATGGCGATAAAGCCGATGTTTGCTATGCGCCACGGGACTTTGGATTGCGTGGTCACGAAAAGGCGAATCCCAATCACGACGAACGGGAAAATCAGCAGCAAAACGTCAGGTAGAATGAAGTTTGGAATTGCAAAATTTGTCATAATTAAACCTACTATAAACCTGCCGATGAAATCTTTTCAAAGATAGGTGCAATGCTCTGGTCTAAGAGTTCCGAAATCCAGCCGGGGCAAACACCGATGAACAACAAGCAGGCAACGAGAACGACGATGACCAACTTTTCGCGGAAGCATCCGTCGGTGAGGCTTTCGTACTTCTGCGGAAGTGGACCGTGAAGCATACGGTTCGCGGTTTGCAGAATGTAGACGGCGGTTGTCGTGATGGAGAGAATCGCGAGAATCGTCACGATGCGCGTGAGCGTAGAATCTTGCTGGAACGCTCCAATGAAGATGGTGCTTTCGGCAATGAATCCGCTAAAGCCCGGGAGGCCAAGCCCTGCAAAACCGGCAAGCACAAAGCCAACGCCGAGGAACGGCATCTTGCGCATGATACCGCCCATTTCCGTGATATCGCGGGTGTGGGTGCGTTCGTAAATCATGCCGATGGTCGCGAAGAAGAGGCCTGTCAAGAATCCATGAGAAATCATCTGGAGGCTAGCGCCGCGAAGTCCAATCGGCGTGAGGGCTGCAAGTCCGAGGAAGATGAGGCCCAAGTGGCTGATGGAGCTGTAAGCGGTGATGTACTTGAGGTCCTTGTGGCGGATGGCGATGAACGGGCCGAGAACCACATTAAAGATGAGGAGCGCTACAACGTACGGGAGCCAAATCTTGGCGGCTTCGGGCATGAGGAACATGGCAACGCGGAGGCATCCGTAGGCACCCATTTTCATCATCACGCCGGCGGCGAGCATCGAAACAGCAGTCGGTGCGGCGGAGTGACCGTCTGGGCTCCAGAAGTGGAACGGGAAGAGCGAACTCGAAACGGCGAATCCCATGAACATGAGCGGGAATGCCCACATCTGGAAATCCATCGGGAGAGTCGTCTTTGCAATTTCAATGAGGTTCCAACTTGTCGCGCCACTTTCGAAGTAAAGTCCGAAGAGCGTTGCAAGAATCATTGAAGAGCCAAACGCGAGCGTCAATGTGAGCTTTTTACCACCGTAGTCGCGCTTGCCACTGCCGTAGCAGGCAATCATCAAGTACATGCAGAGTGCTTCCATTTCGTAGAACACGAAGAAGAGCACCAGGTCAAAGCTCATGTACACGCCGTAAACGCTTGTTGCCAAGAGCTGGATAAGTGCAAAGAAAATCTTCTGATTCCCTTTGATCTTGAGGCTTACAAGCACGCCGGCCCAGACGATAAACGCCGTGAGTGCAAGCAACAGCATGTTGAGACCGTCTGCGCCAACAATGTAGTGGGCATTGAACATCGAGAGCCACGGGATGTCCGTGAAGAACCGGAGCGCAAGCGGTGCGGCTGCTGGATCCGTCGGAGTTCCCGAGAGGGCGTAGATGGCGTAAGTCAAGTAGCAGACAATTGCAAGGACAATCGTTGCTGACGTGACATGGATGGTTCGGAGCGTCTTTTCGTACGTGGCAGGGATCAGTACGCAGGCGAGAACCGTTAAGAGGGGGAGAACCCAAATGGAGTTAAAAAGTATTGTATTCATGGGTGCGCCTTACAGGGGAAGCTGGCCGAAGAATCGCCAAAGGAGAACGCCGACAATCAAAGTACCCAAGTAGAACGGCAAGTAGCCGGCCTGGGCGAAACGGACCAAGTCACCGAGCTTGTGGACAAACCAGACCGTAAAGGCGAGGAGTCCTTCAATTACGTAATCGTTGAATGCGCGGGCGACACGTGCGATACCGCCAAAGATAAACTGGCGGACAACGGCGTAGTACATTTCATCAAAGTAGAACTTGTGGTAAATGACTTTGTAGATGCCGCTGCGGTTGGATTCGTCGAGGGCGCGCTGGACTTTTGCCCACGGGCTTGCGTAAAGCACCCAGGCAATCACGAGAGCGACAACGGCAATGCCGACGGCGACAAACGGGAGCCATTCCGCGTGGTCAAGCCTGACGAGCTGCGGAACGTTCAACTGGCCTGGAACAAAGAACTGTTCGAAAATACCCTTGCCGAGGACACCGCTCAAAAGTGCCGGGATGGCAAGGATTGCAATCGGGAGTGTCATCGCGAAATCTTCATGCACATGGCCTGCCTTGACACCTTCGTGACGCGGAGCGCCATGGAACGCAAGGAAGAACAGACGGAACATGTAGAATGTCGTGAGGCCGCTCGTGAGGAGCGCAAGCCCGAAGACAACGTAGTGATGTCCCTGGAATGCGGCGAGAATGATTTCGTCCTTGGAGAAGAATCCGGAGAATGGCGGAATGCCCGAAATGGCAAGAATCGAAATGAGCGTGCAAGCGTAAGTGAGCTTCATCTTCTTGCCGAGACCGCCCATCGCATCGAGATCGTTCGTGCCGACCTGATGAATAAGGCTACCGGCGATGAGGAACAAACTGCACTTGAAGAAGGCGTGCGTAAATATGTGGAACGTTGAAGCTGTCCAGCCGGTAACGGCGACAACCTGACCAATCTTGCAAGCGCCAAGTGCAAACATCATGTAACCGAGCTGCGAAAGCGTGGAGTAGGCGAGGATGCGCTTGATGTCCTTTTGCGTGCAAGCGATGACGGCTGCAAAGACCATCGTGAAGGCGCCAACCCACATGATGAGCGTGAGGGCGTTATCGCAAATGGCAAAGAACGGGAAGAGTCGAGCGACAAGGTAAACGCCTGCGACGACCATCGTTGCACTGTGAATGATAGAGCTGACGGGTGTAGGACCTTCCATCGCGTTCGGGAGCCAGATATGCATCGGGAACATGGCGGACTTGCCCCAGCCACCGGTGAAAATCAAGATGGAGCCGAGAACGAGCGCTTCGGACTTCGGGATTGTCACAAGGCCGAGGTTGATGAACTGCTTCTGGAAGTCGATGAGGCTGAGCGAATTGAGCGTCGAAAAGTCGAAACTGCCGACGACGTAGCTCACAAGCACAATGCCGAGCAAGAAGAAGCTATCGGCAAAGCGGGTGAGGATGAACGCTTGCTTGGATGCGCTCACGGCACTTGGCTTGTGGTACCAGAAGCCGATGAGCAAGTAACTCGAAACGCCGACGAGTTCCCAGAAGATGAACATCTGGAAAAGGTTTGTCGCGATGACGAGTCCGAGCATACTAAAACTGAACAACGAGAGGAGTGCAAAGAAACGACCCGCGGCACGGTCTTCGCGCATGTAGCCGATGCTGTAGATGTTCACCATGAAGCTGATGAATGTGACGACCACGAGCATCATCACGGAGAGCGGGTCTACGAGCATGCCGATTCTTGCGACCAAATCCCCGATGAACGGGATAAACGTATGGTCGAACAGAATTGCCTTTTGCGGTGCAAAGTCCGAGCTGAAGTAGTGGAATGCGAGTGTGCCTGCGGCGGCAAAGGCAAGGCCGTTGCAAATGACAGCGAAAATCGCTGCGGCTTTTGCGCACTTGTTTCCGAGGAAAAGCCCGTTCACGACGAACGTGATGAGCGGGAACAATAGAATCAAATAGCCGAGAGTGATATCATCAATCATGGAGGTCCCTCAACTGGTCAACGTCAAGACTCTTGTGGCGGCGGTACATGGTCACGATAATCGCAAGGGCGATGGCCATTTCGCAAGCCGTCACGGCAATGACAAAGATACTGAACAGAGCGCCTGCGGTTGCATCGTGTGCGGTGAAGTAGGCGAAACTGATAAAGTTGATGTTTGCGGCATTCAGCATGAGCTCAATGGAAATGAGCATGCCGATGAGATGGCGGCGGCGCATCAGGCCCCAGACGCCAATCCCGAACAGCAAAAATGCGAGAATCAAGCAATTCAGAAGGTTCATTTGCTAGCCTCCTCTTCGATATCTTCCTTGCTGCGGCGTGCGACCGTGATAGCGCAAATGAGCGTCATCAAGAGGAGCACGCTCACGATTTCAAACGGGATGATGAATCCGTTCGGATCGTTACCGAGTAAGCGCAAGGCGAAGTTCTGGAGTGAAGAATAGTCGGCGGGGGAATTCACGATGCCGCTTGCCAAGTCCGGAGTCGGCAGCACGCATTTGACCATCACGAATACAAACGCGATGGATAGCGCAAACGCGGTGAAAATTCGCGGCATCTTTGTCGTGAAAGCGTCTTCTCCCAAGTGGCTTGTGAGGAGAATCGTAAACACCACGAAAATCACGACACCGCCCACGTAAACCATCACCTGGGCAAGCGCAATGAATTCTGCGTGCATGAGCATGTAGAGGATGGCGGTCGTGACAAAGCTAAAGATAAGGAACACTGCGCTTTGCAGGATGTTTTTCACGGCAACGCAACAAACCGCCGTCATTAAAATCACGAATGCGACGACATAGAACGCAATGTCCATGCCTCCCATCGGGAATGATAAAGGCAAATCTGGGAACATTAACCTTGCCCCTCCTTCTTATTTAAAATCATTTCGAGATCGTTCGGGTCAGTTGTCGCAACTTCGAATGCGGGACTCATGCGGATGGCTCCAAACGGGCAGGCTTCCACGCAGAGGCCACACTGGGTGCAACTGGCGAAGTGGTACACGTAACGTCCGAGAACTTTCTTGCCCGCAATGTTCTTTGTGGCAAGCACGTTGATGGAGGCGTTCGGGCAGGCGCGTTCGCACATGCCGCAAGCGGTGCAGTGGTTGTTGCCGTCTGCATCTTCGATCATTTCCAAGCGGCCGCGGTAGCGGTCGTGCATCTTGAGCGTCTTGCGGTTTTCGGGGTACTGTTCCGTAACGATGCGCTTAGGATTGAAAAAGTACTTGAGCGTCACGGACAATCCGCAAATGAGGCTCCACGGACCCGTAATGCAACGCTTCAAGTAGCGCTTGATATATTGTAATGTTGAAATCTTTTCTTGCATAAACTAACCACCAATTGCGATAAAGGCTGCGCCAGCGACGAGCAACACTAGGTTTACCGGCAAAAGGAATTTCCATTCAAAGTCCATGAGCTGGTCCACGCGCGGGCGCACAAACGTCCAGCGGACCATCATGTAGCACCAGACCATAAAGTAAATCTTGGCGAAGAACCATACGACGCCAGGTACCATGTTCAAGACGTTGTCCACAGCAGCGATGCCGATGCACGGCGGGAAGAATCCACCGAGGAAGCATGTGGTTGCAAGTGCGGAGTTCGTAATGAGTGCGATGTATTCGGCGAGGTAGAACATGGCAAACGGGGTGCCATTGTATTCCGTGTGGTAACCACCCGTGAGTTCCTGTTCTGCTTCGGCAATGTCGAACGGAGCGCGGTTCATTTCGGCGGTACTGGAAATAAAGAACAAGATGAATGCAATGAAACCGAGGACCGGGATCTTGAAAATCCACCAGTCAAAAATGGTTCCTTCCTGGCCCATTGTAATGCTCATGAGGTTCGTAGAACCCGAAATCATGACGACGAACAGGAGAATCATCGCAAACGAGATTTCGTAGCTGATCATCTGGGCGCCACTGCGGAGCGCACCGAGCAAGGAATACTTGTTGTTACTGCTCCAGCCGCCAAGCAAAATGCCGAGCACGCCAAAGCCGTTCACCGCGATGATGAGCGGGATGCCCATCGAGACGTCGGCCACGACAAGGTTCTTGTCGAACGGAATCAAGGCGCAGACGATAAACGGTGCAATCAAGACGATTAGCGGAGCCAAGTAGAACATGAGCTTGTCTGCGCCACTCGGAGCGTACACTTCCTTGAAGAGCATCTTGATCACGTCCGCGATGGTCTGGAGCGTTCCGTGCCAGCCAAGACGCATCGGTCCCAAGCGGCATTGCACGTGAGCGCAAACCTTGCGTTCCATGTAAATGAGAATCGGGGCAGAGCCGATGTTCACCACGCAAACAGCGATAATGCAAATCACGGCGTTGATGAGGAAGGCGACGACGCTGTTGAGGTCTTCGGACTGGATGTTTGCGGGCAGATATTCTGCCAAGCGCGGAACCCATTCACGGACAAAGTCGCCAATAGGATGTGTTACTGAAGGTACAAACATAAACTACCTGTCAATTTCCGGAATCACGGGGTCAAGAGTTGCCATGATGGTCACGAGGTCCGAAATCTTGTGACCTTGAGCCATCTTGTTAATCGCTGCAATATGCGGGAAGCTTGGGCCGCGTGTGTGGATGCGGTACGGCTTTTCACCGGTCGTTGCGGCGACAACATAAGTCGCGTAAAGACCCTTTGCGGTTTCAATTTCGCTGTAGTAGCGGCCCACGGGGAGTCGCACTGGCTTTTCCTTGGAACGCCACGGACCTTCGGTCGGGAACTTTTCGACGCACTGGCGCAGAATCTTCATGGATTCGTGAATTTCTGCAATGCGGATTTTGTAGCGGTCGTAGCAGTCGCCGTTATGGAATACGGGCACGTCAAAGTCGAGCTGGTCGTAAATGCTATACGGGTTTGCACGGCGCACGTCAAAGTTCACGCCGCTAGCGCGGAGCACAGGACCCGAGCAACCGTAAGCGATTGCATCTTCCTTGGAAAGAACTCCAATGCCGATGCTGCGTTCCAACACGATGATGTTTTTCGAAAGGAATCTTTCGTAGTCCTTCATCGTATCTTCCATGTGGTCGAGGAATGCTTTTACGCGCGGGATAAACGTATCCGGCACGTCATAGCGGCTTCCGCCCGGTCTAAAGAAGTTCGTCGTAAGGCGGGAGCCTGTGACTTCTTCGAGGATGTCGTGAATCATTTCACGTTCCTTGAAACCGAACAAGAGGCAAGTCTGTCCGCCAAGGTCACCGCCAAAGCAACCGTAGAACACCAAGTGCGAGGCAATGCGGCCAAGTTCCTGGAGCATCACGCGGATGTATTCGCCACGGAGCGGAACGCCCACGTTCATGCCCTTTTCAAGAGCGATGACAACGCCCAAGTTGTTCTGGATGGCGGTCAAATAGTCCTGACGGTCCGACATCGCGATGTACTGCAAGTAGCTCATCGATTCCGCTTGCTTTTCCATACCGCGGTGGATATAGCCAAAGTGCGGGACAACTTCTACAATGGTCTCACCGTCCATGCGGAGCGTGAGACGCAAAGCACCGTGAGTACTCGGGTGCTGCGGACCCATGTTGATAAAAAATTCTTCAGTATTCGATTTGCGTTCGAGGCGAAATCCCGGAGGTAACTGATGACTCATATAGGCCTCCTAATCATTTCCGGGTGGGTAAAGTCTTTACGGAGTGGGTAACCCACGAAGTCCTTGTCCAAGAAGATGCGGCGAAGGTCGGGGTGGTTTTCAAACTTGATGCCGAACATGTCGTAAACTTCGCGTTCCTTGATTTCTGCACCGGGATAGAGGTGCGAAATGGTCGGAACGCTTGCCAAAAGCGATGTCGGGCGTTTTTCTTCGTCAATCGAGAAGTCTTTCTTGAGCTGCACGCAAAGGAAAATCTTGTGGCCGATTTCAAGGCTTCTGAGCATTGTCACCATGTCGAAGTGATCGTCGTAGTCAATGGCGGTCACGTCAATCAGGTAATCCATCTTGAATTCGGGATCGTTCTTGACAAATTCAACGACGTTCAGGTAGTCTTCCTTTTCAAGCATGACTTCGAGCGGGCAATCCGCAGGCATCTTCGCGACAACATCTTCAGGAGTGTCTTCACCGCGCGTATGCACGGTCACGTTCGGGAACTTGGCGCGGAGCTTTGTGAAAAGTTCAAGCTGCGTCATGCCAAAGCGCTTGGCGGGCACGCGTTCCACTTCCGGAAAATCCGGTTTCTTGACGCGAATCGGCTTGAAGGCGCTCTTGTAGTCCGGATTTTCTTCCTTGAACTTCGCGCGGGCTTCGGCCATCTGCTCGTCTTTCATTTCTTCGAGAGCGGCCCAGGTTTTTGCGGCTTCGCGATAGCGGTCCATCGTCGAAACGTCTTTCGGTTCGCCTTCGTGCCAGGGGTTGCGGCAAGTTTCCTTGAGGATCTTCTCGCGGAGCGTCAAAAGTCCGTGGAAGAGTGCTTCGGGGCGCGGCGGACAGCCAGGAACGAACACGTCGACCGGAATCAAGTTCTGTGCGCCACGAACAACGGAATAGTTGTCGTAGATGAACGGGCCGCCGCTAATCGTGCAGGCGCCCATGGCGATTACGTACTTGGGTCCTGGAATTTGTTCCCAAAGCATCTGGATGGCGGGGGCCATGCGACGGGTAATCGTTCCTGCCAAAATAAACAAGTCCGCTTGTCGCGGGGACGAGCGGAACACTTCAGAGCCAAAACGGGCAATGTCATAACGAGCCATAGAACTCGACATCATTTCGATGGCGCAGCAGCTAGTACCGTATGTCAGTGGCCAAATGGAGTTTGCACGGGCCCAGTTCACAACATAGTCGATGGCGTTTACAACGTACTTTCCACCGGGAATCGGGTCCAAAATCTTTGGAGCTAAATTGATTATTCCCATTTGAGAATTCCTTTTTTCCAGGCGTAAGCAAGGCCCGAAACGAGAATCGCAATGAAGATGATAAGGTCGATAACGACGACTGATGGTGGGAGCGCCGTGTGGCCTGCCATGATTTCCTTGAAGTTCATCATGACGGGGAAGAGGAACAGCGCTTCGATATCAAACACGAGGAAGAGCAAGGCGAACAGGTAGTAGCCCACCTTGAACTGAATTCTTGCGTTGCCGATGGTTTCCATACCGCATTCGTACGGTGCCATCTTGTTCTTTGTATTCTTGGTGCGGTAGCCTAGCAATAGGCCTGTGACGGTTGCCGCCGCCGCGATAAACGCGCCCAGAAAAAGGAAAATGGATAGAATGATATATTCTGACATATTATTTCTCGCGGCTTCGCCGCAGTTGGCAGAACTTAGTTGGTAGAACTTAGGAAAAATGATTTGTTTAAGTTCTAAGCTCTAAGTTCTAAGTTCTCCTTTAATAGAAATTCTGCAAATCCTGAACGGTTCCGAATAGCGTATTGCCAATCTGGAATCGGTCCAGAACGTGTTTCAGTAGCTCCTTGAATTCGTCAATGGTGCCTGCGTTCATTGTGTTCAACTTCCCTTGAATGTCGCTCACGAATCCGTACACCACAGGGCTCGATTTCATGCCTTGCATTTCCCCACTCCATTGCTGCAACACTTTGTCCGTGTCAATCCTTGCGATAACATAGCGCGTCGTTGAAAGGAGTTCCTGCAAAAAGTGTACAAGGAAGATTTCTTCTTGCAAAATACCCCAGCGCTTGTCCTTGGAATATAACGATGTGTATTCAGCCTTGCCGTAGAAAATCGCTGCTTGTGCGTATTCAAGACAGGTCATCAGGAGTCGTTCATAACGCTTGATGTCCTTGCTCAAATGCTGGTACCACGCATTGTTCTTTTCGGGTGTCGCGTCCTGGTCGTCCGCAAAGTCGTTCGGACAAAGTGCGCGGAATGCATAGTACACTTCTTCGTAATAGCGGTTCCTCATGCGGCAGTTGAACGCACGGTTTTTTTGTGTGTAGTCGCAATGGTGTAGGGACGATATCATGCTTTTTCAACCCCTCTGACGCCCTCGACTTGCCTTATCTTGGTCACAATTGCATCGACCTGGTCCTTGCGGAACGCCTTGAATTCCATACGGATGCGTCCCGTGTACTGGGCACTGGCGATACTCATTCTATCCAGCGACAAGTTCTCGTCTTTCAGAACCATCAGGATGCTTAATGGCAAGTTTCTGCGGTTGTCCGTTTCAATTGTGAGGTGCGTCGTAAATGGCTTTGTGACGTCGGCGCTCCAGTCAACGGGGAGGCGCTGGTCGGTCGGCAAGTCCTTGAGGCAAGGGCAGTCGCTCTTGTGGACTTCAATACCGATTTGCGGGCGCATCACGCCGACAATCTTATCACCCGGGACAGGGCCGCAGCAGCTTGCGAAATGGATGAGAAGACTGGTTTCTTGGCCAATCATCAACGGCATTTCGTCGGTGAGCGTGTTGTCCATGTCCTTTCCGAATTTCGGATAGAAGCGGATGGCTGCGGTTTCCTTGGATATGTCGTTTCCGCCGTTCAAGAAACGGTGGATGTCCTGGAGCGGCAGTTCGCCCTGGCCGATTTTCTCGAAAAATTCGTTGAGGCTCGTCATGCCGAAGTTCTTGAGGATGTCCTCTTCCTTCGGGCGTTTGTCCTTTTCAATTTTCAGGAGGCGGAGCTCGCGAGTCCAGATTTCTTTACCGAGGCTGCGGGACTGCGTGATGATGCTTGTCTTCATCCACTTGCGGAGTTCCTGCTTTGCCTTGATGGTCTTGACCATTTCAAGCCATTCCGGGCTCGGTTCCTGGTTCGGGCTCTTTAAAATCTGGATGGTGGCACCGTGCGGCACGGGTTCATCGAGACTCACAACCTTGTCGTTAATGCGTGCACCGATGCAGTGCAGGCCAAGCTCCGTGTGTACTGCAAATGCAAAGTCCAAAACGATGGCGCCTTCGGGGAGTTCAACGGATGCTCCCTTCGGGGTGAACACCGTCATGCCTTCGGGCTTCAAGTCTACTTTCAAGAAGTCGAGGTATTCTTTGGAGTCCGAGATTTCGGATTGCAGCTTGACCATGTGGTCGAGCCAGGCGAGTTCTTCGCCTTCGTGCTGCGTTTCCATCTTGTAGGCCCAGTGGGCGGCAAATCCCTTTTCGGCGGTTAAGTCCATGTCCTTTGTGCGGATCTGGACTTCGACCATCTTGTTTTCAGGACCGATGACGGTTGTATGGATACTTTGGTAAAGGTTCGGCTTCGGGGTGGCGATGTAGTCCTTGAAGCGGCTTTGCAGCGGCGTCCAGAGGTTGTGCACGTAACCCAGAGCGAGGTAGCATTCAGGTATCGTCTCGACGATAATGCGGATGGCGAAAATGTCGAAGATGTCTTCGAACCCGCAACCGCGTGCAATCATCTTGTTATAGATGCTGTATATATTCTTGGTGCGCCCCTGGATGGTGCAGTCGAAGTCTTCGAGAGCCATCTTGATCTGAAGCGGGCCAATCACGGATTGCACGTAGTTTTCGCGCTTTTCCTTGTTCTCGATAAGGGCATCGACGAGCTTCTGGTATTCATCCGGGTTCACGTACTTGAAGCTCAAGTCTTCGAGTTCGGTTTTCAGCTTGTATAGACCGAATCTATGGGTGAGCGGTACGTAAATGTCGAGCGTTTCCTGGGCGATAATCTTACGCTTTTCGGGCTTCATGTATCGCATGGTGCGCATGTTGTGGATGCGGTCTGCGATTTTAATCATGATGACGCGCGGGTCTTTGGCCATGGCCGTAATGAGCTTACGGTAGGTACTTGCCTTTTGCGCCGTCTTGCTTGCTTCCTGGACTGCGGTAATCTTTGTCACCGCATCGACCATGAACGCCGTGTCTTCGCCAAAAAGTTCAGAAATTTCACTGAGGGTATGCGGGGTGTCTTCCACCACGTCGTGCAATAAGCCTGCGAGTACCGTTGCCTGGTCTTGCTTGAGGTCTGCAAGAATCTTGGCCACTTCGTAAGGGTGTTCTGTGTAGGGCATGCCGCTCTTGCGGTATTGACCATCGTGGGCATCGGCAATAAAGGCTATAGCTTTTCTGAGAATCCCTTCGTCAAGTTTGGGATTCTTCTTAAGGAGCACACTTACAATGTGCTCTTGGTTCGTTGTAAATTTAGCCTGATCCATCATTCTCAATTTATCTAATAATTTGATACTTATGCGGCTTTTTTTCAAAAATATGCCAAAAATAAGACGAAAAAAGCATCGACTTGACTAGAAAAAAGGAAAAATTGAAAATTTCCAGTTTGCGGGTAGATGCATCTGAATGAGTGCGTTGTAACTGTTACAACAAAAAAGTTATTACACCTCGCCCAAAATTTTTAGAATAGATTAATTTAAAGGACAACAATTTCGCCGAATTCACGGCTGTTGTTGGGGTTGGTATACAATGAATAAGTGGATGAAAGTAATGCCTGTGGCAGTTGCTGCCTTTGGCTTATGGGCGTGCGGCGATGAAGCTATGACTTCTGCCGCGCAATGTACAACAAAAGAATGCTTGGAACAGGTCGGTCAATCCGCTGGAATTATTTCTGGTGGAGAATCTAGCTCCAGTTCGTACGCCGAAAATAGCGTGGAATCAAGTTCTGATGACGGTTCTGGCAGTCAGGGACCTGATTCTTCTGCAGATGCACAATCTCCGACGAGTAGTTCTGATGTCGCTATTTCTAGCGGTGCATCTAGTAGTAGTGTCGCGGGGCCTGTGCTATCATCGAGCAGTGAGGCTTTGCTAGAAAGCAGCAGCAATGCCGTCTCTAGTTCTAGCCGTGGACATCATCATTCTAGTTCGTCTGCAGCAAAGCCGGAAGTCTCTAGCTCTAGCGAATCAACGCCTCCGACTCCGGTAAATGAATTTGTCGAAGACCATCGCAGTGAATGCCAGATTGGCAATATCCCTTCAAGCGTGAACAACGCAAAACTGCCGGACCCGTTTATGGGTCTTGATGGCAAGCGTATTTCTAGCAAGGCAGATTGGAAATGCCGTCGTGAAGAAATTGGTGCCATGTACGAAAAGCTCATGTTCGGTACAAAGCCGCGCAATCCTGAAAAAGTCGAAGGCTCGTATTCTGGCGGAAAGCTCACCATTAAGGTCACGGACAAGGGCAAATCCGGTTCGTTCTCCGTGAAAATCAGCAACGCCGGTACCAAGGACAAGCCGAAGCCTGCGATGATCGGTTTTGGCGGTGGCATGATGGGCGGTTGCGGAAGCCTCGGCAACGCAACGAACGGTCTTGACATCGCTCAGATTACGTTTAACCCGGATGACGTCGCCCCAGAAAGCGGTGGCGGTATGTTCTTCCAGCTTTATAACCAGGGCCAAGGCACCATCATCGCATGGGCATGGGGCGTAAGCCGCATTATCGACGCTCTCGAAAAGACTCCTGAAGCGGGTATCGATGTCAAGCATCTCGCCATGACGGGTTGCTCTCGCTGGGGTAAGGGTACTCTTGCCGTGGGTGCATTCGATGAACGTATTGCCCTCACGATTCCGCAGGAATCTGGTTCCGGTGGCGCATCGCTTTGGCGCGTGGGTGCTCAGGTCAACAAGCAGAAGGGTAAGCAGTTCGTTCAGGGCTTGAGCAGTGCCGGTACCGAAGGCAAGTGGATGATTTCTAGTTTCAAGAACTACGATGGCAAGGAAAATACGCTCCCGTTTGACCAGCACATGTTGGTGGCTATGGTGGCTCCGCGTGCGCTCCTCATTCTCGATAATGCAGGTCAGGAATGGTTGGGCGAAGTTCCGTCGAACTATTGCGGACAAGCTTCTAAGGAAGTTTATGACGCTCTCGGTGCAACGGAAAATTACACCTACAGCCAGGAAGGCGGTCATGGTCACTGCCAGCTTCCGAACGGGCAGTTTGACGAAGTCAAGGACTTTATGAACAAGTTCTTGCTCGGCAAGGATGCCAAGACGGGTAAGATTGACTACACCAAGAATACTCAAACCATCAACTTCAAAAAGTCTGAATGGATTGACTGGGAAACACCTAGCTTGAAATAATGCTGCGGCAGACTCGTTAATCGAGAATCGCGGAACTTAAAAAAAGACCTCGCAATCGCGAGGCTCTTTTCTTATAAAGAATCTTGGAACTTATGGAATTTGTCCAAAAGTTCTGCGTAGGTCTTTGTGGCTTCAAGCTGCGGGAACTGGGCTACGATGGAATCTGGGGCGCAGAAGAAGCAGCCCTTGTCTGCCTGCTTGAGCATGCCCGTATCGTTGAAGGAATCGCCCGAGGCGAACACCTTAAAGTTGAGTTCTTGCAGGTGCTTTACGACCTTCGTCTTTTGGTCGCTCATGCGCAAGTGATAACCCTTGATCATGTCGTTTTCAACCACGAGATTGTGGCAGAAAATCGTCGGGAATCCGAGATTCTTCATGATGGGGTAGGCAAATTCCTGGAACGTGTCCGAGAGGATAATCACCTGGGCTTCGTCGCGGAGCGTGTCCATAAAGTCGCGGGCGCCGTCGAGGAGACCGAGATTTGCAATAACGTTCTGGATGTCAGAGAGCTTGATGTTTTCGCGTTCGAGAATCTTGATGCGGCCCTTCATGAGCACATCGTAGTCGGGGATGTCGCGAGTGGTGAGGCGGAGGTCCTTGATGCCCGTCTTTTCGGCGACGGCAATCCAGATTTCTGGCGCAAGAACGCCTTCCAGGTCAAGAGTGACAACACATTGCTTAGTAAACATAATTGATTGTTGTAAGTTTGCGCGCCTCGTTTTTTATTTCAAAACTCGGCGCTTTTGTTAAATCTCAGTTGGTAGAACTTAGACCGCTTCGCTCTTAGAACTTAGTCTTCTAAGCTCTAAGTTCTGAGTACTAAGTTCTAAATTTTCTTATTCCTCTCTGCAATAATTTCTTGCATGTCGGCAGGTGTAATCGTGTAGTTTGTGCGGCAAAAATCGCAGACAACGTTCAAGTCCTTGTTCTCGCTGCTGAGTTCCTGCAAGTCCTTGAGCGGGAGCGTTGCAAGTGTAGCGAGCATGCGGTCCTTGCTGCACGGGCAGAAGGGCTTCGGGTCGATTTCGCGCACCACTTCGATGTCGTACGGGCCGCGGAGCTGGTCCAGAAGTTCATCAAGGTCGAAGCCCTTGTCTGCCTTGTACATGTCACAGAACTTCGGGAGATTCTGCACGATGACTTCGATTAGGTTGATGTCCTTGTCCTCGAGGTCCGGGAATGCTTCGATGTAAAAGCCTGCGGCGTAATCAAGAAAGCTCGGGTCCTGCGCGTTGTACTGTGCTTCAATTCCAACGGCGGAGCGAATCTGTTCGGACTGCAAAAGGTATGTGGCGAGGTTCTGACCCACAGAAACGGACGGAGCTTCGATAATGCTTTCGTGAACGCGCTTGCCCTGTTCGTTCAACTTTACGACTTGCACGTGCTGAGGCACGAGGGCGGGTTCGTTTGCTCCGATTGCCTGGAGTTCAGCCTGCGGAATCATGGCGCGGACAAGACCCATCGGGGTCGAGTCTGTTTGAATTTTCGTAATTTCGCCACCAAAAGTAGTGGTATAGGAAACTGTACCTGCGAATTTAAGGCCTGCGCTCAGGAAAATGCTTGCAATGGAGTTTTCGGCAAGCAACTTGAGGGCAAAACCCTTGGCGTTGTGGTGACGGCCGATTTCGTTCATGGTCTCTGTCAAATCGACCACGATAAGGCGGAAGGGCGTTTTTTTGCCCGTCGCGCGGATGATTCTATCTTTGAAATTCATGCCTCAAATATAGAATTTAGTGGATTTATTGACCCTAGATAGATTGAAAAAAGCTATAATAACTAGGTAACTAATTGGAGGCTCTATGCAAATTCTCGTTTTGCTGGCAGATGGTTTTGAAGAAACGGAATTCGTTGTTCCCGTAGATTTGTGGCGCCGCGCTGGATTCAAGGTGACCGTCGCTTCTGTATCGGGGGCTGATGTTGTGGATGGTTTACATGGAATCAAGGTTCAGGCTGATGTAGCCCTGAGCAAACTTGAACCCACTGATTTTGATGCGGTGTTTTTACCGGGTGGCGGTGTTGGCGTGCAGAATCTCAAGGCAAGTGCCGCTGTTGAAAATACCGTTTGCAGCTTAAATGACGATAACAAGTGGGTCTTGGCCATTTGCGCAGCCCCGACGGTACTCAGCAAGGCTCGAATTCTTGTCGATAGAAAGGCTACATGTTACCCTGGCTGTGAAACTGACCTTGTATGTCGTGAATTCTCCGAAGAACGCGTTGTTGTTGATGGCAATATCGTTACGAGCCGTGGTCCGGGTACTGCTGAAGAATTTGCTCTAAAGTGCATTGCTGTTATGGGTGGTGCGGAACTTTCTCAGAAAATCCAGAGCCAGATTGTGGCTCGATGAATTTAGCTGTATCATAAGAATACACTTAGCTATTTAGCGCCTGCTGAAATCCCCTACAGAACTGTAGGGGATTTTTATATACGGTTTATAATTTGTTTATTAGTTCTTAAGTTGTCAGATAATTAGTACAATGTTTGTATGTGATAATATTTTTTTGTTAAAAAGACGAAGATGTTACACAATGTAAAGTAAAAAATGCTATATATAAAGTACTCCATATACACCAATAAGGGTCGGAAACTAAAATTTCCGGCCCTTTCCTTTTTTGAATTAAATGTCCACGTTTGGATTTGGTGTATTACCCTACGCTGTGTTCGAGCTTGAGGGTGAGGAGCTGGCGCGCTTCGGTCGCGAATTCGCCCGGAAGTTCCTTGAAAACATCCTTGCAGAAACCACCCACCATGGCCTGGATGGCGTCTTCGCGCTTGATGCCACGGCTCTCGAAGTAGAACAGCTGGTCTTCGCTGATACGGCTGGTCGTTGCTTCGTGCTCGGTCTGGGCGCTTGCGTTCGCGACCGTGATGTACGGGAACGTGTGGGCGGCGCTCTTGGTGCCGACGAGCATGCTGTCGCACTGGGTGTAGTTGCGGGCGCCTGTAGCGGACTTGCGGATGCTCACTTCGCCACGGTAGGCGTTGCTGGAGCAGTCTGCGCTGATGCCCTTTGAAATAATCGTGCTCTTGGTATTCTTGCCGATGTGGATCATCTTCGTGCCGGTGTCTGCCTGCATGTGGCCGTTCGTGAGGGCCACGCTGTAGAATTCACCGACGGAATTGTCGCCCTGCAAGATGCAGCTCGGGTACTTCCATGTGATGGCGGAACCCGTTTCAACCTGTGTCCAGCTGATGCGGCTGTTTTTGCCGGCACACTTGCCGCGCTTGGTGACGAAGTTATAGACACCGCCTGCGCCCGTTTCGCGGTCACCGGCATACCAGTTCTGCACGGTAGAATACTTGATTTTGGCGTTTTCTTTGGCCACGAGTTCCACGATCGCGCTATGGAGCTGCTTGCTTGAAAATTCCGGCGCGGTGCAGCCTTCGAGGTAGCTTACGCTGGCATCGTCATCGGCGATAATCAATGTGCGTTCGAACTGGCCTGCTTCCTTGTTGTTGATGCGGAAGTAGGTGGAAAGGTCCATGGGACACTTGACTCCAGGCGGAATATAGACGAAGCTTCCGTCGCCAAAGACTGCGCTGTTGAGGGCTGCAAAGTAGTTGTCGCCTGCGGGTACCACGCTACCGAGATATTCTTCGATGAGTTCCGGGTATTCCTTGATGGCGTCGCTGATAGAGCAGAAGATGATGCCCATTTCCATGAGCTTCTTTTTGTGGCTTGTGTAAATGCTGACGGAGTCGAACACGGCATCAACGGCCACGTTTGCGAGACGCTTCTGTTCGTCGAGCGGGATGCCGAGCTTTTCAAAAGTCGCCAAGAGCTCCGGGTCCACGTCTTCGATCTTTTCGTGGCTCTTCTTGGTTTTCGGAGCGGAATAGTAAACGATGTCCTGCAAATCAACAGGGTTAAAATGGAGCTCGCCCCAGTTGGGCTGTTCCATCGTCTTGAGCTTTTCGTAGGCTCTCAGTCGAAAGTCGAGCATGAACTGTGGTTCGCCACGGAGCGCTGACGCCCTGCGGATGATATCCTCGTTAAGGCCTTTTTCGAAGGCTTCGTTTTCAATATCAGTGACAAATCCGTATTTGTAATTTTCGCTCATTTTTAACCCGCTTTAACCGCGTAATTCCGCGCCCAAATATAGAATATTTGTAAGAGCTGTCCAAAATGAAATGTCCCTAATTAAGGCATAACCTACATCTGCGGTAGGCTTTGTGTCCTGATGGGAATATTATATTTTGTCCAAAATGGTAATGAAGATGAAAAAGATAAAATTGTTCAGTCTTGCTTGTGTGTTGCTTTTGGCGAGTTGCGCTTCTTTTAAGTCTGCTGATTGGGTGGATTCATCCGAATGGCCGGCTGATAAGGGAATCGCTTTTGTTGAAATTTCTTTAGAGGGGCGCGATTCGGCTACGATCAGTATAAAAAACAATGCAAGTTCTTATGAACCGCAAATAAAATTAAAGAAAGGAACTCATCTCTATGCTGTAGCTTTGGATGAAGGCACTTGTGTTTTTCGATACTTGAAATATGATTATGAATCATATTTTTCTAAAGTCGTTGATAAAATTCGTCCTTTGAATTCTGCACAATCTGAAGATAGAGGTGGCTTTGAATACTGTTCTTATTGGAATGTTAAAAAAGGTGGAGCTTCTGCTTTGGGCAAGATGAACTTTTATGTTATTGAAAATGATGACTTTTATGTCAGATGCGATTTGCGTGATTCAACACAGCAGGCTGTTTTAGAAAAAGCTACAGAGCTTTATCCTCAAACATTTGATGCAGTGAAGAAAAACTAGCACTTCTTTATCACTTCCACGGTGAGCTTGTTGAATGCAATCTTCCCGCCTTCGCGCAGTTCTAGCGCTGCCCTGAACGTTGTGTCGTTTTTCTTGAACGGTTCAAGGATTGGCGTAGATTTGTTCTTGAGGAGCGTTTCGACTTCTTCGTCGGAAAACTCGCGTTTGAAGAATGTTTTGGGAATCCCGTAATTGCAGGCGGGGTTCATGCACACGTATGCCGCAAGCGTTTGCACTTCGCCGTTTGGCGTTTGCGTGGTGGTGCCGCTACGGAATCGCAGTTGGTCGCCGCAGCAAGGGCAGGGGAGGTCTCTATGGACAAATTCAAAATTCGTGCGACCGTCTTCACCGAGCTTTAGGTAGGCGTCGAATTCCGTCCCTTTCTTGCTTTTGAATCCGGTCAACAGTTCTGTTTTGCCGCCGGTGAGGAGTGCCTTGATGTCTGCCACGCGGAGCTTCTTGCCCGCAACGGACTTGAACAAGGTAAAGTTACAGGCGGGGCAGAAAATGGCGTTCTTGTTTTCTTCAAGTTTCTTTTTGCAGAGTGGGCAGTTGAACTTGGTTTCGGTGCCGTGGAAATGACCGTCGTTCTCGAACGCGAATGTCGCCTTGAAATCCTTGTCCCAGACGACTTTTGCGTTGAAAGTTGTGCCTTTCTTGGTCAAGAATCCGCTGATGATTTGCGTCGTGCCGTTGTTGAAAAGTTCCGCAATTTCTTCGTCGCTCATGACATGCCCGGCAATTGTCTTGTAAAATACGAAGTCGCAAGTCGGGGCTGTGTCCGGTGTGAGCGTCGGGTCGCCGTTTTCGTTGTTTGATGTGGTGACGTCGCTCCCTTCGCAGATGAGGCGGTTGCCGGAATCGAGCAATGTTTTGCCGCATTTGGGACACTTGTAATTGGTCGGCGTTTTGGCGCGGGCGTCATCGGAAAATTCAAAGCCGATGTTGCCGTCATCGCCTAATGTGAGCGTGGCACTGAATGTTGTCCCTTTTTTGCTCTTGAATCCGCTGAGCAAATCGGACTTGCCGGTTCTGAGGAGTGTCCGCATTTCGGCGTGGCTCAGTGTGCGGCCAGCAATCGTGTGGCCTGCCTTGAAGCCGCATTCTTCGTTTTTGCAGACATAGCCCCACGGCGCAATTTCGAGCGGACTGGAACATTTCGGGCAAGGAATGGCGTCGGTGACGGTTTCGCGTTCGAATTGGCTGCCGTATTTTTGACGCAGATGTTCGAAGAGTTCCTTGACGTAATTCACGATGCCGTCGCGGAATTCAATTGGCGTGAGTTTGCCTTTTTCAACTTGCGAAAGCTTGAATTCCCATTCGCCGGTCATTTCGGGCGATTTGACTTTCTCGTCCATGAGCTCGATGACCTCGCGTCCGCGCTGGGTGCTGACAAGGTAATTTTTTTGCGCTTCGATGAATCCGCGCTTTTTGAGCGTCTCGATGATGCCTGCTTGCGTGGCTGGCGTTCCGAGACCGCGTTCCTTCATGGCTTCGGCAAGTTCTTCGTTTTCGATTTGCTTGCCCGCCGTTTTCATTGCGGCAAGGAGCGTCGCTTCAGTGAAGTACTTAGGCTTGCTCTTCTTTTTCTTTTGCAGTTCTAGGCTGTCAAATGGCGCATGGTCCCCGAGATTCCATTCCGGGAATGTCTCGACGATGTTCGTGATATCGTCTCCATCGCCCTTGCCTTCGGAATCTGCACCTTTCGCATCTCCGGATTCTGATCCGGCATCGCCCTTTTTCTTTTTCGAAGGTTTCTTCTTTTCTTCTTTGACGAGTGCACGGAAACCTAAATCTTCATTCCTCTTGAGTTTTAGCCTAAAGATTTCGGCGTTGGCGGCATCCAGCAGAACTTCCATTTCGCTCCAGACATACGGCTTGAGCCATGCCTGTACAAAGCGTTCTTTTGCGAGCTTGTAGATGTTCTCTTCCATCTCAGGGAGATTTTGCGGCTCTTCTCCCGTGGGGATAATGGCAAAGTGGTCTGTGACTTTGCTGGAGTTGATGAAGACAAAGTTCTCGTTGCCATCGCGCATGACGGATTTTTCTTGCGGCGAGGCAAGCCTTTGTGCAAGCGCGTAAGCTTCTTGCTGCATCGTGTCCGGCAGGTATTGCGAATCCGTACGTGGGTAGGTGAGCAACTTCTTTTCGTACAAGTTTTGTGCGCAGTCAAGAACTTGCTGGGCGCTGTATTTAAAACGCTTGTTGCCCTCTTTTTGCAGTTCCGTCAAGTCGAATGGCTTTTGCGGGAACTGCTTTTTCTGCTGGATGTCAACCTTTGCAATTGCCGCTTCTTCTGGCGGCGAACATTTGTCTATAACAGCTTGGGCAGGTTCTTCTTTCTCGAAAATCGCAACTTTTAAATTGCTTTGCTTGTCTGCCGCGACTTTCTCATCTACAGGCGTGCCGGAATCGCCTTTTTCCTCTTTCGTTTCGCTTTTGACGAGCTGCGCCTGGAACCCTTTCCACGTTCCCACAACGCTGTAATAAAATAGTTCCTTGAATTGCTCAACAATTGCATCGCGTTCCACGACCAAGTTCAGCGTCGGCGTTTGCACTCGCCCCACAGAAATCATCTTTCCGCGCCCGGCAGTTAGTGTGTAAGCTCGAGTCGCATTCAGCCCGACCATCCAGTCGGCACGCTGGCGGAGCCTTGCCGCATAGCTCAAGTTCAAACGCTCCGTCGCGTCTTCCAGATTCTTCCAAGCCTTGTCCAAATCCTTCGCCACATAGCTGTTCACCCACAAGCGCTTGATCTGCTTTTTGCGAAAGTCCGGCGTGTAGTCGAGAATCAAGTCAAAAATCAAATTACCTTCACGACCCGCATCCGCGCCGTTCACAAGAACATCCGCCCTTGCCATCATGTCGCGTACAACCCCGAGCTGCTTTCGCGTGCTCTCGATTTCCATCAACTTGAATTTTTCGGGCAAAAGCGGCAAGTTCGAAAGCCGCCAACCGCCCTCGAAACCGGGATAGGCATCCAGTGGCGCAAGCGTAATCAAGTGACCCACGCACCACGTGATGCAATGGTTCTTGCCAATCAGGCATCCGTCGCCTTGCGTAAACTTTTCACCCTCAATACGCTCCAGCATGGGTTTATAATGCTGATTGGCGACAGAAGGTTTTTCGGCGACGAGTAAAATCATAATTGCCGAAAAGATATAAAATTTTCAGCGTAGAAAACTAATCTTTATCCCAGTGCGGAATGCCTGCTGGATCAATGTAGTCACAGTCGATGACTCTATCTTGCGGATTCAAGTCAATGGTTTTCTTTTGTGCCTTCATAACTTTGCAAGGAACATTGTGTTTTTCCATAAGCTCTTTTAGGTCTTTATCCATCAGCAATCTCCATTGGTGATTGCTAGTAATATATCATTTTTTTTGCGGCTCGCAATTGATTGAACTGAAAATTCGGAAATTCTGAATTTACGCAAAAAACTTTTATGACGAGCGTTAAAAAGCCTACTTGACAAGGATTTCATCAAAGATGTATCTTTGACAGGGTACACTGATGAAATTCTTTTGAATGAGGTTGACGGTATGACAGACTTGCTTTACGAGAGACAAGGGGCCTATGCTCAAGGACATGAATTTCCTGTCGTTCCAAAGAAGAAATTCTATCAAGAAAACTTTATTCGCCAATGCCAAAAAGAACGCGGTAGGGAATGGTCTTGGAATGGAGTCCTCCCTTAACATCATGGTATTTCCCTTTATTCGATAACGTGGAATACGGTTTTCTTCTGTGAAACCCAGCTTTTGTGGTGTGCTTATCGAATAATACGGAATTTAAAACAAGATAATTAACTTTATCTTCGTAAATATCGTCGATATCAAGTAATCTACGGCTAAAAATTAACGTATCCCCTTTAAATGCATAGCTGATATCAGACGATGATTTAACCCATTCGTTTTTATCTGAATTATAATAATACTGCAAGCAATGATTTTCCTTTTCAGGATTATCAATCAGAAAGTATCTTGACGTATCTTGGTCATCAACAGTATCAGGATAACCTATATAAGAATCTTGATAATAATGCAAGGTATCATTACTTATATGCATTTTCATAGTAGTTAAATGAGCCCGTTTATAGTCTCCATACAATACATGCGATATAATTAAAGTATCTCCAGAATAATCTATTGTTCCCTCCTCATATTTTTTACCATTAGAATATGAGACCATGCTCCCCTGAGAACTCTCTTCTTTATACAAAGCGTAAGTGCCGGAATCTTTATAGAGTGTTGCGTTATTTTCCGGCCATCGACCATCAACACGCACGGCTGAATCTATCACATATTCATTTGCTGAACCATTCCAAGAGAAATACAAAACTTCATCCCAAAGCACACGGTCTCCACTGTAATGTTGATTGCTTTCCTTGACCGTTGTATAAAGATGATTATAATAATTAGCAGCAGGTCTAGCCTTCATGTATATCTGAGCGCAGTTCTCGGCAAACGTAAAAGAAACAACACTCAAAATAGCAACAACAAAATGTCTCATAAAGTTTCTCCTTTTTTGTTCACTATCCCCTGAAATTGAAACTTTTTGAGGGTGCAAACGACGAATAAAATATAAAAAATAGGGGTTGAATCCACTCCGTGCCCCCTTGCCATTCCTCTCGAAACTTTGTATATTCATGCACATGAGAAAAATCTTGAACCTTCTACTTCTACTTAGCATCGCTACCGAAGCGAGGTTTTAGGGATTTTTCAAAGATTTTCAAAGAATTTAAACCTAAAAGCGCCCGCTTCGAGAACGAAGCGGGTTCTTTTTTATGGTGAAATTCTATTTTTGGAATTGAAAAATTAAAGGAACTTTGCGGTCTTGAAGCCGGCAAGGAGATAAAAATGACTGAAACGAGAAAACCATTCTTCTATGACGTAACACTGCGTGATGGTAACCAGGCTCTTCCGAAGCCTTGGAACAACGCCCAGAAAAAAGATGTTTATCTGTTGCTCTTGAAGCTCGGTGTGCAAGGTGCCGAAGTGGGTTTCCCTGCATCTAGCGAAATGGATTTCGAATCTGTCATGGAATTGGCTAAGCTCACCGCCCAGATGGCCGAAGAAGGTGACGAAGTTGCAAAGAACGTGGTCGTGTCTGGCCTCGCTCGCTGCATCGAAAGCGATATCCAGCGCTGCTGGGAAGCGGTTCAGTACGCCCCTCATCCGCGTATTCATACGTTCCTCGCCACAAGCCCCCTGTCCATGGAAAATGTGCTGCACATGACTCCGGAACAGGTCAAGGAAAAGGCCGTGAAGTGCGTGAAGTTTGCAAAGTCCTTGGTCGGCGACCGTGGCGACGTGGAATTCAGTGCTGAACATTTTGGCGACTGCCTCGAAAACATGGATTTTGTGATTGACGTTTTGAAGGCTGTTGTCGAAGCCGGTGCAACGACGATTAACCTGCCGAACACGGTGGAACGTTACCGTCCGAAGCTCTATGTGGATCAGGTCAAGCAGGTCTATGAAGCTCTGCCGAAGAACATTACGATTTCTGTGCACTGCCATAACGACCTCGGCATGGCAACGGCTGCAACCGTCGAAAGTTTCTTTGTCGGTGCAACGCAGCTCGAAGTTGCTTTGAACGGCCTCGGCGAACGTTGCGGTAACACGAACTTCTACGAAGTCGCGATTGGCCTGCATAACTCCGGTGTCGATACGGGGCTGCATCTGGAACGCATTTACGAAACTGCAATTCTCGTGAGCCACTGGAGCGGCGTGCCTATATACATCCGCGCTCCGTTGATCGGTACTGAAGCTATCGTCCATCGCAGTGGCATCCATCAGGATGGCGCTTCCAAGACGAAGGACATGAAGAAGGGCGCTTACCGTCCGATTGATTACTCGATCATTGGTCGTAACCAGAACGATACGCTCAGCTTCACGAGCCAGAGCGGCCGTACCGCCGTGTACGAAATCATCACGAAGTTCGGCTACAAGATGACCTTGCAGGAAGCTTCCAAGTTGCAGCCGGTGCTGAAGCGCTTGAGCGAAGCCGAAGGCGAACTCAGTGCCGAACGCGTGCTCGACGTGTTCCGCGAACAGTTCGTCAACGTGAACGGTCGCCTGGTGTTCAACAACATCGAAGTTATCCCAGACGAAAACCGCTTCATTTTCCACTTCAAGAAGGATGGCGAAGCGCTTGTGAAGTCCGTGACGGCCGAAGGCCCGATTGAAGCAGCCCTTATGCTCATGCGTGAAATCGGCATGCCGGTTGAACTTGTGAAGTACCGCCAGCTTGTTGTTCCTGAAAAGGACAAGTTGTGGGCTGGTCGTGGCTTAAGCCGCATTGTGCTCAAGGCTAACGGCGAAGAAGTCGAAGGTCGCGGTGTCTCGAGCGATACGCTCAAGGCTAATATGCGTGCTCTCTTCGGCGGCGTGAACCTGATTTACAAGAAAGCATAACGTTACGCGTAATTGAAATGTCATGGCGGACTTGATCCGCCATCGCCTTCTTGTTGAGGGAATAAAGGAGAAAATTATGTTAGAACAACTGAAACGCCCTTTCAAAAAAGTTTACGGCAAGGTGCGCTCCTATGTCAGCCGTTTTGTCGGACCCGTCAAGGATTCGGCGTCTAAGTTGTTCGCTCTGATTCCCGGATTCAAGGCTTTCGCCGGTTCCGAAGACTTGGCTAATGCTAACGATGCTGACGGCGCCGTAGATGGTGAAAACGGCAAGGTTGCAAAGCCGGGCATTCGTGCTAAACTCAAAAGTTTCAAGCAGTCGCTCAAGGGCTTAAGCGATGTTCAAAAGCTGATTCTCTTGACTATCGCCGTCGTGCTCCCGGCGGGCATTGTCCTCGCGCTTGCCCTTGCAAGTTTCTTAAAAAAGCGCAAGAAATAAACACGTTGGCAGCGCACTTTTCAATTGCGCTCCTCATATAAAGTCCGCCTTTGTGCGGATTTTTTTTGTCCAAATAAATTTTTGTATATTTACAAAATAAGGAAGGAGTGTTTATGAATAAACGCATTGCATATTTTTCTTTCGTCTGTATTCTTTTGTCTAGTCTCATCGCTTGTGGAGATGATGAATCAAATAATCCCATTGCAAATGATGTAGAATCTTCATCATCCGAAATTCAAGATGACGACAAATCCAGTGACTCAAAATCCGTTAAATCAAGTTCGTCAGAAAAAGCGGCGATAAAGTCTAGCGATTCTCAAAAAAAGGAATCTAATTCATCTAGTAGTGAAACGAAAAAATCAAGTGATGCGAAATCTGGAACTGAAAGTTCTTCAAGCTCCGCAAAATCGTCAAGTAGCTCGTCGGATAAGAACGCCTCATCGAGTTCTTCAGAAATCAAGACCTATGCAGCCTCGAAGGTAAAACCCTCTGGTACTTACGATTGCAAAAAATACAAGTGCTTTACGACGGAATACCTGAATCAGAAAATGCTTGCCGCCGGGGATTATGGTGAAATCCTCGACGAAAGAGACAATCAGGTTTATAAGACTGTTATTATTGACGATCAAGTATGGATGGCTCAAAACCTGAATTACGAAACGGCGTATAGCTATTGTACCGATGATGATTGTGCTAAGTATGGTCGTTATTATTTGTGGTCTGCCGCGGTAGATAGAAAGGACTGTGAACATGGTAATTTTTGTTCGCTGCCACCAAGTGGGCAAGGCGTGTGCCCTGCGGGCTGGCATTTGCCCTCGAAAGACGAGTATCTGAGATTGTTCGACAACGTTGGCAAGTACGGCGGTACCAATAATGAATTCGTCGCAGCAGAACTCCGTGCCCAGCGAGGATGGTCGGTTGAAGACAATGCTGATGATTATGGTTTTTCTGCGTTGCCTACGGGCTATAAGCTCGGTTCAGCAGGTGTTTTTGCTGATGTCGGAAAGACAACGCATGCATGGACTTCTACAGAGGTAAACTCCATAGGTGCGTGTCAATTCAGAATTTATGAAGATCGTCTATATGTATCCTTGATTGACGATAGCAAGGGGTATCCTCTCCCTGTTCGTTGCGTTATGGATAAAGATTCTTTGCCTAAAATCCAAGCTCCTGCGCTGTATTTAGAACATGTTGACGAATGGTTAGGTGTGGTTTCTCGAGAGGAATACCTTAACCCTAATGTTATCTATGATTCTCTTGTGGATCCTCGAGATGGACAGGTTTATAAGACAAAGAAAATTGGCAAACAGGTTTGGATGGCTCAGAATTTGAATTATGCGGATAGCACAAAAACTCCAAGCCTTGCGAATGGAAGCTGGTGCTATAATGATGATCCTGAATACTGCAAGTTGCTAGGGCGCCTTTATAATTGGACTGCCGCAAAGGATGTCTGCCCGGATGGTTGGCATCTGCCGAGTTATGATGAATGGAATGTGCTAGAATCTAAATTTGGTGGACAAATTATGGCGGGGCAGTACCTTAAAGCTCAAGCGGGGAGCCTTTCTAATAATGGCGACGATGAATTTGGTTTTTCGGCTTTGCCTGCGGGTGGAAGATTTATTGATGACAGCGAACATGATAAAGTCAATTATCTTTATTTGGGAGATAACGCCTTCTTTTGGAGCTCAACCCCAGAGAATGATGATTATGCATATCGTATGAATATTCCTTATTCATCCAATACTACGAATATACGCTCTATAAAGCAAAAATACGGACATTCCGTCCGTTGCGTCAGAGACTGATGGAATTGTGAATTAGGAAGTCGGATTTCAGAGAGCCTTTTGCATTTGCTAGATTTGAGCTACCATGCTTTCATCTCGACTTCCTAAAGATCTTTCTCCGTCGCCGTTCTTTGCTGAACTGGAACGCGCCAAGGCCGATGTTCTTGCTGAGTGCGCCGAAGCAAACTCGCTTCCGTTTATCGACATGACGGTGAGCTCGCCTGTGAAGGCTGGCTTGCCGGTGGATTTGGATGATGCGGTTGATGAAGGTCGTAAAGCTTTTGGCAACTGGAGTCCAGATGCGGCGGGTTGGAAATCGGCACGCGAGGCGGTGGTGGAGTATTACCGGCAGCGCGGTGGTAATTTTACCGCGGGGCAGATTATCCTTACTGCAAGTACGAGCGAAGCTTATTCTGTGCTTTTCAAGACGTTCTGCGATCCGGGCGATGTGATTTTGACGCCGATGCCAGGCTATCCGCTACTTGATACGCTTGCGCAGCTTGAACATTTGGAATGTGCACCGTACTTTTTGAAGTTGAAACGTGAGCGGTTCGACAAGCTCACCGACCTTAAAAAGGTCACTGAGCGGCGCTCTGCGCCAGCCGAAGTGAACGCGTTCCGCTTTGTTCTGGATTCCGATAGTTTGCTTGCGGCGCCGGAGCGTGCGAAAATTTTATTGCTCGTCTCGCCGCATAACCCGACGGGGCATTGCATCTCGCGTGAAGAATGGAACGAGGCGGTGCGATTCTGCGAAGAGAACAACATGATTCTCGTCGTTGATGAAGTTTTCGGTGATTACGCCTTCTCGGATAAAGTCTCACGCACTTGGCAATACGTTTTTGACTCGTGTCATCCTGAGCGAAACGAAGTGGAGTCGATGGATCTCTGGGATGCGGGTGGAGGCGACTTTATCAATCTTCCCGAAGACGGTCCAAAATGCCCGATTTTCTGGCTGAACGGCTTAAGCAAAGCCGTTGGTTCGCCGCAGCTAAAGCTCGGCTGGATGGCATTCTACGCTCCGCGCGAAAATTTCGAAGAAATTCGCGCGGCTCTCGAATTCGTCGAAGACGCATACTTGAGCGTCTCTGCACCTGCGCAGGCACTTGGCATTTCGCTTTTGCCTAAGGCTTCTGCTTACGAATCTAAAGTCCTCGATCGCTTGCAACAAAATTGGCAGACGCTTCGCGAAGCGTTTCCGTCCAAGTATTGCCCTGAAGTTCTCGGCGGCTGGTACGCCGTTGTGCGTCTCGGCGATGACGACGAAGAACTCACGCTTCGCTTGTTGCGTGAAAAGCATGTGCTTGTGCAGCCTGGTTTCTTCTTTGACTTTGACGAAGACGGTTGGGTTGTGATGAGCTTGTTGCAAGACCCTGCGATTTTCAAAGAAGCGATTCAACGCATTAAGCAATAACGCAAAAAAGCCCGCGCATCTTGCACGGGCTTCTAAATTCGATCAAATTGCATCGAGTGCCGCGCACTCTTGCAATGACATTTTCTACTAGTAACTATTGACTAATAACTGGTAACTGCGGCGGAGCCGCTTTAGTAATTATTCACCTTGAACGTCTTGGTGGCGTTCTTGGAGGTAACCTTGATGATCTGCATACCCTTATTCTTGAGGCTTACATTCAAGGTTGCTCCCTTGCTAGTGAATTCCTGATCAAGTTTGCCGTTAAGACCGAAAACCTGAACTTTGAACGGAACAGAATTTGCGCTGTTGATCGTAATCGAGGAAGTGCCGCGGACAATGCTGAATGCATTTGTATTCAAAACGCGACCAGAAATGATCCCTTCTTCTTGGTGCTTCTTTTCTTCTTCCTCTTTCTTTTTACGTTCCTCTTCTTCTTTCTTCTTCTGTTCTTCTGGGTCTTCAACGTCACTTGCGACCTTTTCCACAGGAGCCTTCTTGCTCAAGATGTAGCCGAGTGCGCCGACGAGCGGAGCATTCAAGTCCACACAAACTTCGTTTACCTGCCAGTCTGCTGTAGAACCGTTGTGGCTGCCACTTGTGAAGTCGCCTGCAATCATGCCGCCCAAGAGCTTGTTCTTTTCCGGAGGAGAACCTGCGCCGTTCACATCGCGACCCGGGTCTTCGTTGCCGTAGTAGCCGCGGTGATGCGGTCTTGTCGGAGCGTTAGCGCCATTGCGGTTGAAACCGACAACGTAGGACTTCTTATTGCTGTTATCGCCGAGAAGGAATGCAATATTCTTTTCGATGGCTTCGTCATAAGAATCGTCTTGTGCAAACTTGGCGTAAAGGGCATAGAGGTATGCACCGCCTGCCGGAGAGCGAGTCGGGAATGTACCCGGGCCCTTGGCGTCCTTGTTGAAAATACCCTTGCTGTCCGTGACGTTGAGGTACATGTTGTCGAGGTAGTTCTGCACGCCGGCGTAGTCACCGAGCGGGTTCCACCCGAAAACGAATTCGCCGAGAAGGTCCGAGAGCGGGCTTGCATCCGGGTAGCTAAAGCGGGAGAATCCGTTTTTGCCGAAGTCAATCTTGTCGTAGAAATTCTTGGCTTCGGTCTTGTAAGTTTCTTCCTTGGTCGTGCGGTAAAGTTCCAAGGCGGCAAGGAACGGACCGTCTTCCCAAATGCCGTTCCACCAGCTGCTTTCGTAGAATCCCTGGGAATTCGTAACGCCCTTGTGCTTCTTGGAATAGGCAAATGCAGTCTTTGCGGCCTTCAAGTACTTGGCGCGTGCTGATTCATCGGGGTCGATACGAGCCATCACGGCGAGCATTGCTGCAGCCATACCCGGCGTGTAGGCGTCATTGGCGTTTCCTGTGATTTCGCGCGGTTCGCCACCGTCACCAGTACCGAGCTTGCTCATGGCACCTGCAGTCACCCACTTCATGTGGTCCTGGTTGCCGTTTCCCTTCACGGTCACGAAGTTGTTTTCGTCGATTGCTGCCTTGACCCAGAAATCGGCTTCATAGCGGAGTTCTTCAAGGAGGTCACGCACGTCGTTAGGCTTGCCGCCCTTGCGGGTGTAATCCTTGCTAGCCTTATAGTCGGTGTAATCGCCAGTGTAGAGGTCGTAAAAGCCTGTCGTAAATTCGGCAAATGCGAGTGCCAAAACGTAAGAGGAGTAACCTTGGGACTGACCGTACATCACGTGGTCGCCGCAGTCGAACCAACCACCGCTCACGTCTTTGCCGTTGTAGCTATCCTTTGTAAAGCTGGTCGGATTATTCGTGCCGTCCAAGATCCAGTTCGGACCTTGACCAGAGCGCTGCGCTCCAAAGAATCGTGTGGTCATCCATGCAGCTTCGACGTAATCGTCCGTGCTCAAAGCAGCAAAGCTATCGGTGAATGCGAGGCCAAATACAGCAAGGCCTGCTAAAAAAGACTTTTTTAACATTGTCATCCTCTAAGGTTTCCCATCCACACTGTAGCGTCCACAATATAAAATTTTATGGAAAATTTTCACGCAAAATAAAATTCACTTTTGGGGAATATATCAAAATGCGCCGTTTATGTAACTTTTTCAATGCAATGAAAAAATATGTTGCGAAAAATTGACAAACGTTTTATATTAATCTTTAGTGTGGGGCTATTGTTTAGCCCTTTTTGTGGTGGGATGTTTTATGAAACACGTCGTTTCTGTTTTCGCGTGTGCTGGCTTTTTTGCTGTTGCCAACGCACAGGTTTCTCTTCAGATAGCCTCTGGTGCTTTAGAATCGGCCTATGCCGAATGGGCATCTGATGGTTCCGATAGCTACAACGTCTATTATTCGGGCGCTGGTGCTAGTGACGTCAAAGTGGATGCTCCGCTCATCCGCAAATACGATTCCAAGTACCGCGTGGACGTGGTGGGCCTCAAGGCTGGGAGTTACACGCTGAAGGTTGCATCCGTCAAGGGTGGCAAGGAGACTGCTTCGACCACATCCAAGTCGCTGACGGTCAAGGCACATGACCGCGCTGGATTCGCGTTTAGCAACGGACATGTTCCGGGCGCCTATAACGCAGACGGTACGCTCAAATCGGGAGCTGTCGTCCTCTACATTTCGGAATCGACAAAGAATACGGTCAAGCTGGATGTCGTCACGAGCAACAAGGGCGTCGTTACGGAAAGTGTGGGCCTCCAAAATATCTTAACTTCGTTCAAGAAGGGCTATGATAAGCGCCCGCTGGTGATTCGTCTCCTGGGAAATGTGACGGACCCCGAAGTGACCGACAAGGGTGACATCACCATCGATATGGGCAAAAAAGAGGGCCTTTCGATGACTGTTGAAGGCATCGGTAATGATGCGACTGCAAATGGCTGGGGTTTCCGCGTCAAAGGAACCCAGGATTTGGAAATCCGAAACATCGGCATTATGAATGTTGATTCCGACGAAGCGACAACATCACGCTCCAGCAGGATAACCAGTATATCTGGGTCCACAACAATGACTTTTTCTACGGCCATGCGGGTAGCGACAAGGACCAGGTCAAGGGCGATGGCGCCTTGGATTGCAAGCTATCGACTTATGTGACCTTTAGCTACAACCATTTCTGGGATAATGGCAAGTCCAATTTGCTCGGCCTTAAGGAAGGTGCCGATGGGGGCTATTACATCACGTATCACCATAACTGGTACGATCATTCCGATAGCCGTCATCCGCGTGTGCGTTACTACAGCGCCCATGTGTACAACAACTATTACGATGGCAATGCCAAGTACGGCGCAGGCTCTACGCTGGGTTCTTCCGTGTTCATGGAAGCAAACTATTTCCGCAATTGCAAATATCCGATGATGACCTCGTTGCAGGGTACCGACGTCTATGCGAGCGGCACTAAGCGCGATCCGACGAACAACGGTACGTTCAGCAAGGAAGCTGGCGGTACAATCAAGGCTTACAACAACTACATGGAGGGCTCCTACACGTTCATTCCGTATGGTGCAAGCAAGTATACGCTCAAGGGCAAGGAAACCGCTATTGGGGATATTGATTCCAAGGTCGATTTCGACGCCTACGTGGTGACCTCGCGCAATGATCAGGTGCCGTCTAGTGTTAAGTCCTATTCGGGCGAAAATACCTATAATAATTTTGATACGGACAAGTCTATCATGTACAGCTACACGGCCGATTCTCCGGAACAGGCTGTGGCTAATGTGCTTGCCTATGCAGGCCGTTTGCAGGGTGGTGATTTCAAGTGGACCTTTGACAATTCTGTTGATGATGCGTCCTCGGACGTGAACCAGGCTCTCAAGGACGCTCTCATGGCTTATAAGGGTAGCAACGGGGAAGTGATGGAATACTCATCTTCCTCTAGCGTCATACAGAGTTCGTCGAGCGAATCTCCGAAGTCTAGCTCTAGCAGCGTGAAGGTTGAAAGTTCAAGTTCTGCAAAGTCTTCGAGTTCTTCTGAAACCCCGAAATCTTCGTCCAGTTCCGTGGTCTCTTCGTCAAGTGAAAAAACGCAATCTTCCTCTAGCTCCAGTAGCGAAAAGGTCGAAAGTTCAAGCTCTTCTGAAACGATTGGCTTTGCAAAAGTTATGCCGGCGATGTCTCGCGAAATCTTCTACGATTCTCGCTCCGCCTGCCTTGTCATCGGAACCTCAGACGTTACTCGTTTGGATATCGTCGGTATCGATGGTAGTCGCGTCAATTTTGCTGGTTACACGAATGTAGGATACGCACGTGTTGTTGACTTGAGCATGCTTCGCGCTGGCGTTTACATCGTCCGCTTCAAGACCTCTCTCGGCTTGCAGACCATGAAATTCGTGAAAAACTAGTTATTGGTCATTGGTTGTTAGTCATTAGTCTTTGGTTGAAGGTTCTTTTGGGGGCTTTAAAAAACTATTGACCATTGACTGATGACTACTGACTTTAGTAAACATTTTTAATCAAAATGCCGTTTTTTGAGCGTTTTTGAATGTTTCCAAATTAATTACAACTATAGTAACCCCATATTATATATCTTTCGCTTGGGATTTGTGATTGCGGAGATTGGGTGAACCCAAAAGGATGTTTATGAAAAAAGTCTTCGCATTATTGACGTGCGCTGCCGTGACCTCTGCCATGGCAGTGACTGCTAGCCGTGTTGGTCCGGTGAGCACATACGGTGAACTCGTCGCAAATGGTGGCAAGCTTTCTGGTTCTTGCCCGGAATACTCTCAAAAGGCTGTTCAAGTCAAGGGTATGAGCCTCTTCTGGAGCTCGGGCAACACCTATTCTACCGACTTCTACTCTGAAAAGGGCATCAACCGTTTGGTTGACGACATGGGTATCGAAGTTGTGCGTTTTGCTCTTGGTGCCGCTGACGAAAAGTTCAACAGCTCGGGCCGTTCTTACACGACGGGTGGCGAAGGCTTCCAGAAGGCTTTGCTCAAGTCTGTGGTGAACGCTGCTATTGACAAAGACATTTACGTGATTATCGACTGGCACATCGAAAGCTCTGACGGTTTTACGTCTGACGCTGTCAAGTTCTTTGAATACGCAGCTCAGGAATATGGCCAGTATAACAACGTGATTTTCGAAATTTGGAACGAACCGACCGGAAGCATGGAAGCCGTGAAGCAGCATGCCGATCAGGTTATTCCGGTAATTCGTAAGTATTCTGATAACCTCATCCTCGTGGGTAGCCCGGGATGGTCCAGCCAGCCGAATGCTTGCGCTTCCGCAGGCATCAACGACAAGAACTATGGTTGTACGCTCCACTTCTATGCCGCAACTCACTATATGGGCGATGGCGGTTACAACAAGGCTGCAGAAACGGCTATGGCTGCAGGTGTGCCTGTGTTTGCTACCGAATGGGGTACCGTCAATGCTAACGGTGATGGCCAGCCGGATGAAGGCTCCAGCAACAAGTGGGTAGAATGGATGGCTCAGAAGGGCGTGTCCTGGACGAACTGGAACGCTTCTGCCATGAACGAAACTTCTGCTGCATTTGCTAATGCCGTGTTTGAAAATGGTTTCACTTACACCAATTCTGGTAAGTATGTGAAGGGCAAGCTCGGTGGTGCATCTTATAAGGATTGCGGCCTCCAGAATGGTTCTGCTTCTGAAGAAAGTGGCTTCTCTGCTGGCGTTGCCAATGGCGCTACAACTTCCATTCTCGATGACATGGAAGATGGCGACCGTTATGGTTACCTCGGTGGTGCATGGGCTGCTGTTGAAGACCAGGAAAACGGTGGCGCAAGCTCTATTTCTAACGAAAAGATTGAAGATGACTTTGGCAACACGACCTATAAGGTTGTCTACCCGGTCAGCGGCGATACCAAGAATACGTCCAAGTATGTTGCAGCCCTTAAGGATGTTAAGATCGGTAAGGGTTCCCTTACTTACGGTCCGTACATCAAGATGTTCCTCACGCTCTTGAAGGAACCAGCAAAGGATTCCCCGAAGGCTTATGCAGACTTCTCCAAGTGCAAGACCATCAAGTACAAGTACAAGGGTGCAAGCCATAACTTCGCCATCGAAACGACCGATGTTACCGACTACAACTATCACCGCGTGAACAAGGACGCTTCTGAAGGTTGGAAGGAAGTCGAAATTACGACGGATATGTTGAAGCAGGAAACCTGGGGTGACGATTCTCGCTCCAAGCCGATCAAGATGGAAAACGCAACTCGTCTTTCTTGGGAAATCAAGGGCCTCGAAAAGGTTCCGGACGATATGAACCAGCCCAAGTATCCGTACCTCTATGTGGATGACGTGAAGTGCGACGGTCTTTCCTTCACTGCCGTTAGCGGTGGTGCTAGCGAAAATCCGAAGTCCTCTTCTAGTGCTGCAGTTGGTCAGAGCTCTTCTTCTGTTGTTGCTGGTTCTTCTAGCAGCGCAAAGGCAACTTCTTCTTCTAGCGCAATCGTTCCGGGTTCTTCTGCTACGGTAACCTACAAGACTGTTGTCGATATCGACGATGTTGAAGATCTTGACGAAGTTCTCAAGACAAAGGGTACCTGGTACGCTTACACGGATAAGGAACCGGGTGGAAAGTCCTCTATTTCTAACGTCTATGACCAGAAGCTTGGTGGCTATGTGGTTGCCTTCCCGGGTACTGAAGATCCGACGAATGGCACTAAGGGCTTTGTGGGCTTGAAGGACATCAATTGGGATCAGGGAACCTATACGGAAGCTCCGTTTGTGGCTCTCGGCCTCAACACGAATGCTGATACCTCCAAGGGTATTGACTTGAGCAAGTGCGGTGCTATCAGCTACCGTTACAAGGGTTCCGCTCATACCTTCAAGGTTCAGGATGGTTCTGTGACGGACTACGCTTACCACGAATATCCGCTTGATGATTCCCAGGTTTGGAAGACCATGGTCATCAATATCGAAGACATTGCTCAGCCGAACTGGACTCAAGATCCGAAGGACCTCAACTGGGGTGCTATCAAGAAGATGGCTTGGGAAGTCATTGGCTACAAGGGCATTGTCTATCAGCCGACAATCAACTACCTCTATGTGGATGATCTCAAGTGCGTCGAAGTGCCGAAGGTCGGCTTCAAGACGGTTGCTCGCGCTGCTAGCGGCATCAAGGTCGGCTTCAAGGGCAATATGCTCAACGTGAACTTTGCAAAGGCTGGTGAAGCACGTATCCAGGTGTTCGACATGATGGGTCACGTTGTTGACAGCCGTGTTGCTAACGTCTCTGCCGGTGCAAACCAGTTCTCTCTCAAGAACATGGCTAACGGCAACTACGTTGTGCGTGTGATGATGAACGGTGCAGCAAAGACTGCTCGTATCTCCATCAAGTAAAGACTGATGGCGCTCCCCGCTCTCGTGTGGAGCGCTTAAGTAACCATCAAAAACGCCCCGGACATTTAGTCCGGGGCGTTTTTGCATGCTTTGAAAATGATAAGGGAGGGCTTGCGCCCTCCCGAATTGTCATGCCCGCCACTGAGCGGGCATCTCCCTAAACATTCCTTATTGCAAGTCTCGCTGCAATACCTCGCATTTTGCTTTTGCCCATTGGGTTCGATCTTGCTTATCGCAAGGCATCTATGACAAGGGAGGGCTCACGCCCTCCCTAAAACCTACCTTTTCCCAAAGTACAAAGGCTTTTATTCAAGGTTTCTTTGCAACACTTCGCATTTAGCTTTGGCCCACTCTTCAAAAGTATCATCGGCAAGGTGGTCCTTCGCTTCTTGCATCAAGTGCAGGTAGAAGTGCAAATTGTGGATGCTGGCGAGCGTGTAGCCGAGCGATTCGCCGGCGTGGTGCAGGTGACGCAAGTAGGCGCGGCTGAAGTTGCGGCAGCAGTAGCAGTCGCAATTCGGGTCGACTGGCTTGTCGTATTCTTCGGCGTGGCGGGCTGCCTTGTAGCGGAGCACGCCTTCGCTTGTGAAGAGCATGCCGTTACGGGCATTGCGCGTCGGCATCACGCAGTCGAACATGTCAACGCCGCGACCGATCAATTCCAGCAAGTTCCACGGCGTTCCGACGCCCATCACATAGCGCGGATGGTCTGTCGGCAAGTAGTCCGTGCAGAAGTCTGCAATCTCGTACATTGTTTCGGTCGGTTCACCGACGGAAAGTCCGCCCATGGCGTAGCCATCGGGGCCGAGTTCTGCGATGCGTTCGATGGCCTGCTTGCGCAAGTGCGTGTGCATGCCACCCTGGATGATGCCAAAGAACTGCTGATCGTAGCCGTGAATCGGCGGATGTTCCTTGAGCCATTCCATCGCTTCGGCGGTCCAGCGGAGCGTGTAATTTAAGCTGTGTTCCGCTTCCTTGACCGTGCTCGGGTAAGGAGTGCATTCGTCAAGCGCCATGATGATATCAGCGCCAATTTCGCGCTGGGCGTTCATCACGCTTGCCGGGCTAAAAAAGTGCTTGGAACCGTCCAAAATGCTTCTGAATTCCACGCCTTCGGGCTTAATCTTGCGAAGTTCCTTCAAGCTCCACACCTGGAATCCGCCACTGTCTGTGAGCACCGGGCCGTTCCAGCTCATGAACTTGTGGATGCCGCCTGCGGCAGCAATCTTCGGCGTTGTGGGGCGCAAGTACAAGTGGTACGTGTTGGCGAGGATAATCTGTGCCTTGATGTCTTCTTTGAGTTGTGCGGGCGTTACGGCCTTTACGGTCGCTTCAGTGCCTACCGGCATAAAAATCGGCGTTTGGATGTCGCCGTGGTCGGTGTGCAAAACTCCTAGACGGGCCTTGGATTTCTTCGACGTCTTTTTCAGTTCAAAACGGTTCATGGTCGCAAATGTAGAATTTTATAGGGGAGTGGGAAAGGGCGCCAATGCAAATAAAAAAGACTCGATTTTCATCGAGTCTTTTTCTACGGTCGGACAGACTTGAACTGTCATGAGATTGCTCCCACTAGCACCTCAAGCTAGCGTGTCTACCAATTCCACCACGACCGCGTGGTCCTTAGCGGAACGAACTCAAAGATAGTATAATTTTTTGATTTTGGAAACTCTTGTTGCAAAAATAATTGATTTTTTTTCGATGTTGTCGCGTCATGTTTGGGGCGATACAACAAACAAAAAAGACCCGATTTTCATCGAGTCTTTTTCTGCGGTCGGACAGACTTGAACTGTCATGAGATTGCTCCCACTAGCACCTCAAGCTAGCGTGTCTACCAATTCCACCACGACCGCGTGGTCCTTAGCGGAACGGCACAAATTTAGTTTAAATGTTTGATCTTGTAAAGGGGTTTGTGCGCATTTTTATCAATTTTTTTGCGCGAGGGCTTTGCCTTATACCTCTGCAACAAGCTTGTCAAACACCTGCCCGCGGACTTTGTAGTTCTTGAACAGCCCAAAGCTTGCGCATGCGGGGCTCATAATGACCGTTCCGCCTTCGCCAATGTTCAAGCTATCTGCAAAAGCATCCTCGAGCGTGGGGAAGATGGCGGTCTTGATTCCCGCTTCGTCCACGCCAGCTTTCTTCAAGTCTGCGAGCATGCGCTCGGCTGTTGCACCGATCAGCGCAACGCGCTTCAGGTTTGGGCGCTGCTTCACGAGGATTTCTGAAAGTTCCGTAAAGTCAGCGTTCTTTTCAGAACCGCCGAGAATCAACGCAAACGGACGCTTCATGCTGCCTGTTGCCGCAATCGTTGCGTCCGGACGTGTGGCGTAGCTGTCGTTGTAGAATTCAATACCGCGCTTTTCGCCCTTGAATTCCATGCGGAAGGGGAGCGTTTCGTAGCTCTTGAGCGCTTCAAATGCATCGGCAACTTTAACACCCAAAGCCTTGCAGGCGAGCGTTGCCGCAGCCATGTTTTCGAGCTGGTAAATGCCTCGCACTTTGCAGTCGGCGAGGTAAAGCGTAGAACCGTCAATCGTAAGTGTTGCTCCGTCAATCACGGCATCGCCGTCACCGTTGCTTGCACCATCGGCAAGGCTTACTGCGTACTTTGTCTTGGCCGGGCTTTCCGATGCAATCTTTGCCGTCGGCTCCGCGTCTTTCAGATAAACGCACGTGCCTTCGCGCTTTTGCCAGCGCACAAGATTAGCCTTTGCATCGCGGTATTCTTCAACGCTCTTGTGCCAGTCCAAATGTTCCGTTGAAACACGCAACACTACGCCTACATCTGGCGATACGGACAAAGTCATAAGCTGGAAGCTTGAAAGTTCTAAAATGCTGATACGGTCCGGAGTCTCGTCTTCAAGCAAGTCCAATGCCGGCACGCCAAAGTTTCCGCCGATGGCGTTAGCCTTACCACACTTGTCCAAAATGTGGCTGATCATGCTCACGGTAGAACCCTTGCCGAGCGTTCCCGTGACACCTACTGTCGCTTTAGATTGAGTTTGTTCTAAAAACAGCTGGATCTGGCTCGTCATGAGTCCGCCGTTCATCTGGAACTTGAAAAGCTCCGGACTCATCGGATAAACACCAGCCGAACGCACGACCGTCACGCAGTCCTTGAGCCCGTCCAAATAGTTTTCACCACTGCTGACCTTGACGTTCACGCCCGCAGGCACATCCGGGAGTGTCACCGGGTTCTTGTCCATCACGACAATGTCCTTGATGCCTTCGCGGAAAAGGTAATGCAACGTGCTCTGACCTTCAACGCCAAAGCCCAAAATTCCAACCGGAGAAACGAGTGTGTTTTGCATAAAAATCCTTGATGTAAATCCGATTAAAATTTAGCAACCCTTATCAAAAGTGGGTGCTTGAATAATCAAAAACAAAAAAATCCGCTCTCTTTCGAGGGCGGACTTCTGAATGCGGTTTGACCGACTTGAAATCAAGTCAATCTAAACTTTTACTTGGCTTTCTTCTTGCCTTTCTTGGCCTTCGGAGCTTCTGCCGGAGCAGCAGCTTCAGGAGCCGGAGCGGCTTCGGCCTTCACTTCGGCGGCAGGAGCGACCGGAGCTTCTGCCTTGACTTCAGCGGCAGCCGGTGCAGCAGGAGCTGCTTCAGCCGGAGCGTTGAATGTTGCCGGGAGAGTCGGAATGGCAGGAGCCTGTTCTGCAGCGCTTTCTCGAGTTGCCTTCTGCATGGTCGATTCTTCAACAGTCTGATCCTGCTTTGCCGTGATAAGGCTAAGAGCGAAAACCACGATGAAGAAAATCACAGCAACGACACGGGTCAACTTCTGGATGAAGGTCGCTGCGCCGGCGGTAGAAAATGCAGATTGCGAAGTCATGCCACCGAGACCTGCCAAGCCGCCCATCTTGTCGTTCTGGACGAGAACGAGGAGAGCGAGGAACAAGCAGAGAAACACGTGGAGGACGATCAATACCCAAAAGAGAGTTGTCATTTGTGACGTTCCTTTCGTTAAAATCGTTAAAAGTTACTTGGCTTCAGCAGCGTCGATGATTTCCTTGAAGGTGTTAGCCTTGAGGCCTGCACCACCAATGAGACCGCCGTCGATGTCCTTCTGAGCGAGGAGGCCAGCTGCGTTGGCACCCTTCATGGAGCCACCGTACTGAATGCGCATGCCTTCTGCAACAGCTTCGCCGTAGATTTCCTTAACAACGGAGCGGACGTAAGCCTGAGTTTCTTCAGCCTGTTCGTCGGTAGCGGTAACGCCAGTACCGATTGCCCAAACCGGTTCGTATGCGAGAACGCACTTAGCAGCGTCTTCAGCAGAAACGTCCTTGAAAGCGCCCTTGATCTGGAGGCCGAGAACTTCCTTGAGGATGCCGCCGTTGCGCTGGTCGAGAGTTTCACCAATGCAGATGATCGGCTTGAGGCCAGCTTCGAGAGTCTTCTTGACCTTGAGGTTCACGGTTTCTTCCGTTTCGTGGAAGTACTGACGCTGTTCGGAGTGACCGATGATCACGTATTCAGCACCGATTTCCTTGACCATGTCAATGGAAACCTTACCAGTGTATGCGCCCTGGTCCTTCCAGTGGATGTCCTGGATAGCGAGCTTCACGTTCGTGCCCTTCACGACGTCTGCAACCTTAGCAGCAGCGAGGTAAGTCGGAGCGATCACGACTTCGGTCTTCTTCACGTCCTTGACGGCTTCCACGATATCCTTAGCGAGCTGAACGGATTCGCTAACGGTCTTGTTCATCTTCCAGTTACCAGCAATGATATACTGACGCATAATTAACTCCTTGAGAGGTTTAAAATTTAACGCGCGTAAATGTAGAAAATTTTATGGATTTGAGTAGGCAGGATTGTGTTTCAGGAGGTCTTTTAGCCTTTCTTACGGCCTAGATCTGCTACCTGTTGTCAAGTTTAAGCAAAAGGGAATCCAAACGGTAAGTGTAGAGCTTGGCTCCTTCATCGCAAAGGTGCTGCGAGTCTTCGTTCATCCCATTGGTGTAGTCGTGTAGACCGTCCTTGTTTTCGTCGAACAGGACAAAATTCGAATATGTCTTTTCCATCTTGACGAATTCGCCGATTAGAGAATCGGTTATACTGCGGTTCATACCTGAGTAACCAAACATCGAGGAATTTTTGTATGCAGGAGACTGTGGGAGGATTGTCCCGATGACTGTTACACCTCGTTTGGCCGACTCTTCAATGATGGTCTTTAGGGAATTCATAGAGCTGTTGATGATTTCTTGTCCAGGATCGCTAATGGTTGCTCCAAAGTTTGCCCCTGGCCACGATTTTGAGCAAGAAGTTTGCAATTGACCTCTGGATGCGATAATATTGTCGCAACGACTTGGCGACGGATAGAGTATGCCTTCTTTCGTAGCCTCGTATAAAGGTGTAATATCTTCTTCACCTGCCCAGTAATCATGATTCTTGTCATATACGAATCCAGGATATAACAGGTATTTTGCATTAGCGTCGTTGTCTGCGAACCAGTTGTTATCTTTGGCAGACGCTGTTTTCCACCAAAAATCCAAATCGAGCGACACTACCACATACTTCAGTTTTTTGTAGTGGGGCCAAATGTATTTCATCAAGATGTCTTTTGACATATGGATCGTGCATGAAGCAAGACCTAAGTTTACCCCAGTGAATTTGCTGTTAAGTCTTGTGGGGTAAACAGCGTTTAGAGGGCGCGAAGACCCTAAGACAACTACATTGGCGGAATCGGCAAACTGCCACAAAAGTTCCATCTTGTATCGTATAATGAAGTCCTTGAACTGGGCGTAGCTGAATGCGTATATTCCGGCGCTGTCGGGATCCAAGACTAGGCTGTATTTGCTGGAACTTGATGATTCTGGTTCGGAATTTCCGCTTGAAGAACTATTGGGGGCGATTTCGCTAGAAGAGCTGCTTTTTTCGACCGCAGGCGTAGACTGTTCTATCCAAAGAACCGGATGCCATAATTCATCGCTTTCTACAAGTTCAACAATTTTTTTCGTTTCCATGTCTATTAAGACAATTTTTTTATGGGACATGTTTTTGTCGGTAAGTGTTGCCACTGCAGCATTTTTGCCGGTCACCCATTCCGTATGATCATAGGAATAGCCTGCTGGGGACGCAACTGCATCCACTAACTTTCCTTTGCTATCCATTACAAGAATTTGTTCGTGAGTCCCGTATTTTTGGCCGACAAACTTTTGACCTGTAGAACCACCAAAATCGAGGAATAAAGTCCGGCTTGAACCATCGCTGGCAAGAGAAACGTTGCAGGCCTGTTCTTTGTTGTACCAGACGTCGTATTTAACCTTGTCAGGCTCGTTCCAAGTGGCGACACGCAAAAGCTTCGAACCGGTTACCGCAAGTCCCTCTGTTACGCCTCCGTTAAAACTTCCCTTTAGCAATAGCCGGGGCGTGCCGAACTTTCCCCTTGCGAAAGGTACAACCCAAGTGCTGTATCCAGCCCAAGTCAAGGAATCCTTGTTGCTTCCTGCATCAGATACATACACTATAACGGTATCGCCGGATTCTAATACCCTAAATCGCGGTATAGCGGCATTTTCTACGGGGAGTTCTACTTTCCCGGAACAGGCGGAATCCAAGTGGCAAACATAAACTTTTGATTTTCCGGGTAGTCCTTCAATTTGGGTGCTGAACGCGACATAATTGCCATCGGGAGATACGTCAGGATGGAATGCGCTTGTCGCATTTTCAATTTCAACGGCCCTGGAAGCATTCTTGGTGTAATCGATTAATGTCAGTTTCTCGGTAACATCGTTTCTAAATACGAGTTTCGCCTTTGCTTTTTTGGCGTTTAAAGTTTCCAAAATAGATTCTGTGGTTGCTACTATGTTTATCTTGACTGTATTCACTTTCCCAGAGGGGTCTAGCTGAAGTGGATTGTCGATGGCTCCAAGCACTAGCCTGAAACCTACATAATCAGCGCTAGAATTCATCGCGATAGGATACACATCTCGACGCGTGTTGATATTGATGTCGTTGGGTGACAACCGATAGTTTCCGCCCTTTATCATGTTTTCTTTTAAACTATTGGGAGCGGAGGCGCCAACATAGTTTGTCAGTGTCGTGTCTTTAAAATCCGCAAGCCATCCATCCACCCATTCGGCAACATTTCCTGTCATATTGCAGACAACATCTGGATTTTCTTCAAATTTGACATTCGAACCGTCTAGTCCGGGGATGGAACAAACTTCGTGTGCCTCTGATGAAGAATTATCTGCATTCCAGGAATTTTCAACATCCCAGAATTTTTTGGCGACATATATCCACTCGGCTTCCGTTGGTAGTCGATAGCCAGATACTTCGTAGTGAGTGGCTAGTCCTTCTAGAAATACGCACCTTCCCGAGGGGGTGAAATTGGAATTCGCATAAGTATATACGGTGTCACGCCCTTCGCTTTTACTTAATGCGTTGGCGTACAAAACCGCGTCGTAGAAATTAACATCGACTTTGGGGAGGTTCTTTTCTTTTTCCGGTACATTGCCACCCATGAGGTCGGCGTACTGTTCTCTAGTTACTTCGGTGCGACTAATGTAGAAGTCGTAATCCAGTTGGACCGTCATCGTAACGTTAGATTCGTCAGAGGCGTCTGTCAAAGATACCGTTTTAGGACCTTTCTGCTTTACAAAACCTTCTATGGATGGTTCTTCATCTTCAATGTCATTGTGACATTCACTAGAATTGCTATGGGAACAACTTGTCCAGAGACCGAATGCCAACAATGAAATAACGCCGAAAGTAATCGCCTTTTTCATTTCCCCAAATTGCGCTAGTTAAGGTCAAAACTTCTAAAAAAAGAGATTGATTTATTTCAGCCTCTTTTTTGCTGATGTAAACATAAATGTAACTTAAAAAAAAAGTTTTGACAACTCAAAAACACAGGCGTTTGCAAAAAAAAATTCCCCTCGGCGGTTAAACCAAGGGGAGCAGTTGTTTATAAGCAACGATTAGTGATCGTACGTGCTAGAGCGAGCAGAGCTCGGAGCCGGAGATCCACCATAGCGGTCGCCTTCGATCTTGTCGAGGACCTTTTCTCCTTCGTAGCCTTTCAAGCGAGCCTGTTCCGGATACTTCCAGAAGAGACGCGTGATGAGCTTTCCTTCAGCGGTGTAGTATTCCCAGACCATGCCATCGGCAGTTTCGTGATCGGGAGGTCCCCACAGGAGGTTCACCATGTCGGTCGTCATGCCTTCTTCGATGTAACCCTGCTTGAAGGTGTTCTGCAAGTGCTTGTCGATGCCCATGCTTTCCTTGGAAATGAAGTACTCGCGTTCGTATTCGTTCTGACCGACACCGCGTTCAATCAACACCGGCGACGAATACTTGCTGTTCGTACAACCAAAGAGCATGAGCGCACCGAAGGAAATAGCGCACAGATGTGAAAATTTCATTGGATCTCCTTGTATTTGATGACCACAAAATAAGAATTTATTGCGCGAGTAGCTAAATAATTTTTAGATTTTACACTGAAATGAATAAGATTAACGCTTTGTTTAAAATTATTTTACTTAATGTCGCGATTTGGAGTTCCCTTTGCTTTGGTGCCGTGGGTGTAGACCAGTCTAGCCTGGTCGGCTTGCGTTACGGACCGAACTTGTCTTGGGGGGGGATGGTAAACACGCCGATTGTATGGGGACAGTGGGTGCCTCAGGCAAATGTGGGAGTGCGTTATACGTGGCTTGAACCTTTGGGATTGTTGAATTACGGGGAACCGCTCGGCTTTGCATCGGCGTACCTCAAAATGGAAGCTTCTGTAGAAGTTTCACCGTTCTATGGAGGGTACCGTGCCGGTCTTGGGCTTCGTCCGTTTCGAGTGAATCCGCAGATTGATTTCAATTTTGTCTACGAGAGTTATTTCTATTTCAAGTCTAATTTGGAAATGGTCAATGCCGATGTCAAGGGTGGCGGCCACATTGCAGAAACCTGGAATTCCGAGTACATTCTGGACAACGTGGGGCATTCGAATTCTGATTTTGACTATGCCCAGCTTTTTGACATGAGCATTGACATTAGCTACTCCTTGCCGCATGGTGGCGTTATCGGTATCGGGGCGCATTATGTACTTTCCGATATCAGCACAGACTTTGAAGGAAAAAGCTACGACTACGAACGCAATATTCCGGTATTTAGCCGCGATTACATCGTAGAAATCCAGAGCTTTGGACGTTTTCCCTTGAGCGAAAATGTGGCTTTCGTCTATGAAGGCATGTACCTGAAAACGGGCCTTTTGCGCAGTGGTGGTAGCGTCAAAAAGGAATCGTTAAGCTATCGAATGGTGCTGCTCGGATCCCACATTTCGTGGAATGATGGACTCCGCAATGTCATAGTCAAGGGTGGCATGTGGAGTCGCGATAAGAAGCGTTTCTATAATGGTTCATTCGCTCAGCAATTTTTGATTCAGCTTGAGTATCAGGGGTATTTTTCTTTCCCCTTCCACAGCAATTTTTCCAAATAACTTGGGTACCGGCAAAAGAATTTTGGGCTTGACAGGCTTGTTTTCTGGAGCTAGCTCAAGAGCTTGCGACGGATAGGCTGAACTAATCCAGAGACTTCCGCTGTAGTTTTCTCCCGAAACGCTCGCCAATGTCGGAAATGTTTCCCCTGCATAGGATTTCCAGTTGGCAAGCGAAAAATAGCGCGGAGATTTTGGTGCGCCTCGCATTACCGCTTTCTCTGGATTGGGGAGAGAATCGACGACGAGGCTCCACCAGGTGTTTGAGGCTGCTGTGGCAAGAATGTTTTTATTAGGCTCAAGTTTTGTAGTGTCTGGACATTTGAAGTAGCCGTTTGCAAGGAGCTCCAAATCGTCAAGCTTTAAGGGGGTGAGGCCGATATTCTCACGGAGATGGTGGAGACCAAGCTGCCTTTTAATCTTGCCCTCTTCAAATTCTATGTAACGGTATTTGCCTGCAGTGATGTAGGTGAACGGTCGGCTGTCGTTAGGCTTTACAAAAAACGTATCGAGCGCATCGCTGTGGTGCCTCCATTCAATGGAGGCTCTTGTCCTGTTGCGTTCTTCGTTGACGAACTTCCCCTCGATGTTGATTATCATGGATGCATTTGTTAAAAGGCGAGGGCAGACTTTTTGCTGGTTGCTGCTGGCCATTAAAGTGGCGGTCGAAACGCAAAGGGCGATAACCGTTATTTTCATGCCTTGAATCATATATTTTGAATATAGATAAATTTTTATATAAAAGAAAACCCCGACCCATCCCAATGGCTGAAGGAAAGGTCGGGGTTTATGTTTTTTCAGGAAGAAAATTCGCTATTAAGCTTCTTCTTGTATACTGGCTTCGCCGTCACCGTCGTCGCCAAGATCAACTGCGTCGTTTTCACCGAGCTTGAAGAGTTCTACGTCCTTCATGCTTTCGCGAATTTTCTGTTCAATTTCGCTGCAGAGTTCGGCGTTGTCCTTCAAGAAGAGACGGGTATTTTCGCGACCCTGGCCGATACGTTCGTTGTTGTAGCTGAACCAGGATCCGCTCTTTTGGATGATGTCGAGTTCGCAGGCGAGGTCTAGGATGGAAGCTTCACGAGAAATGCCCACACCGTAGAGTATGTCAAATTCGCACTGGGTAAACGGAGCGGCGACCTTGTTCTTCACAATCTTTACGCGGGTGCGGTTACCGATGACTTCTTCGCCGTTCTTGATGGCGGCGATGCGGCGGATGTCGATACGCTGTGTGGCGTAGAACTTGAGGGCATTACCGCCGGTGGTCGTTTCCGGGTTGCCGAACATCACGCCAATCTTCATACGGAGCTGGTTGATGAAGAGCATGCAGGTGTTGGACTTGGAGAGAATGCCGGTGAGCTTGCGGAGAGCCTGGGACATAAGGCGAGCTTGGAGACCCACGTGGTTGTCGCCCATTTCACCGTTGATTTCGGCTTGCGGCACAAGGGCTGCCACAGAGTCCACGACGATGATGTCGATGGCGCCAGAACGCACGAGCGTTTCGGCGATGTCAAGAGCCTGTTCGCCGGTATCCGGCTGGGACACGAGGAGCGATTCGATATCGACACCGAGCTTGCGGGCGTAGACCGCGTCAAAAGCGTGTTCTGCATCGATGAATGCTGCTACGCCGCCGAGTTTCTGGGCTTCGGCGATGGCGTGCAAGGCAAGCGTCGTCTTACCAGAAGATTCAGGTCCGTAAATTTCAATGATACGGCCGCGGGGGAATCCTCCCACGCCGAGTGCCATGTCAAGCTGGATGCAACCCGTCGGGATGACTGGGATGTCTTCGACAGGCTGTTGACCGAGGGCCATGATGGAACCTTTACCGTAATTCTTTTCAATCTGGGCGATTGCTGCTTCGACTGCTTTTGCTTTTTCGCTGGAAAGGTTGCTGGTGGGTGTTGTTGTTTTCTTGGCCATTGTTGACTCCGTTTTTATCTTTGTTTTTTGTTAATATACTAATTAGTGAACTTTTGTGCAAGTGCTTTTTTGGCTATTCAGCAAAAAAAGGAGCTTGCTCATTATCATATACACGCTTTTTTCTCGGATTTGGCCTCGATTTCCTGCAAAAATTTCGCAAAAAGCTTCATTTTGCAAACTATTGGCGACACACATCCATACTGTACCGACAGGTTTTCCCGGTTCTGCTCCGGTTGGACCCGCGATTCCCGAAGTGGCGACCGCCCATTCGCAATTGAATTTCTTGCGGGCGCCTTCTGCCATGGCTTTTACGGTCTGTTCGCTGACCGCACCGTATTTTTCGAGGATTTCATCGCTAACTCCCAGCATTTCGTGCTTGACTTCGTTCTGGTAGGCTACGATTCCACCCTTCAAAATCGCAGAAGAACCAGGCTCGTTGACGATGCTTGATGCGATAAGCCCGCCCGTGCAGGATTCCGCAGTCGCCATCATCTCGCCTCGTTTGATCAGAGCTTCCTTGATTTTCATGGCAAGTTCGTGAATTTCGTGTTCGATATTGATCGTTTCGTTCATCATTACACCCATAAGTTAAAAACATTAAATGTCAAAAACAGACATTTTAATGAAAACTTGAAAAAATAACGCGGAAAAATTAAATAACTTTCGGCGTGCTGTTGCGACTTTGTAAGAATCTTTTTCTATATTCGCCCTCAATGGCTCTTAAATCATCTATAATGGCACTCTTGGCGCTGTGTGTATCGCTTTTCGCACAGGCTACGGTACCCGTAGTTCATTCCGACTCGGTCAGTGTGCCTGCGGCAGATGCAGAAGATGAGTCTGACGACGATGATTCGGTAGAAGCGCCTGTTGAAGAAAATTTTGAAGTTGTTGCGACTCCGCTGGTGAAGGGCAAAACGGGAATTTTGGCAATTGATACGCTCCCTGTGAACGAATGGGATATCCCGACAGAGCGCAATTCCCTCAAGTATGCCATGCTTTTTAGCCTCCTCCCGGGTGGCGGCCAGTATTACACGGAACATTACGTTCGTGGCGGATTCTTGACAGGCATTGAAGGCTTGCTGATTTACGATGTCTTTTTTAACAGGTCTTACCAGCGCGATAGACTTTTGGACCGTGCTCGCCCCTTCCAAGATTCTGTCCTTTATTTCACGACGAAGGTGCTGGAGGCCAATAAAAACAAGGCTTCCCGCGATAGTATTGCAACGTACCATGCAAAGCGTCTGGAATTCCTAGAACGTGTGCGAGCGCAGAGCGATAAAAAAATGGAACAGGAAGATGTACGCAAGGCAGAGGTGGCTTGGCTCATCGGTGTGCATTTGTACGGAATGTTTGATACTTTTGGCATCTGGTACAATAATAATTACAGAAGTACTGAATATCGCGACATGAAGACTGCTGTTCTATGGGGACTTTTGCCGGGTGGTGGGCAGATTTTCAACCGTGATTTTGGCAAGGCGGGCCTTGTCTATATGGGTATTCTCGGAGCGATTGCAAGTGTTTCTACTTCGCAGAACATGGTCAATTATTACCTTGACCGTAAACACTTGGTCGAAAAAGAAAATCCCAAGTCCGAAGAGTACGATCGAATTACAGAACGTATAACGTATTATCGCAAAAACCGTAACACGTATATTTGGGGCGGAGTCTTAATTTACTTGTACTCCATTGCTGATGCTGCTGTAGATGCGCTCCTAAGCGATTTCGACAATCCCTTGCACATGGCCGTCCTCCCGAATTTTAACGGTGGCGCCCAAGCTTTGATGTCTTTGGATTTTTAAGCTTTTTCCATTTTAAGCGAGGGCATTGGTATGCCGTCGTGAATCTTCGTGAACGTTCCGTGGTACATTCCATCTGCGTTACGAGTAAATTCAAAGCGCGTCACCATGGCATAGGTAAACATCCCTTCAACGAAGACTTCGTCCGGCAGTCCGCAGCGAGAATGCTGCAGTGCGGCGATTACGCCTGCGTGCGTGATGCACAGGAATTCTCCATCATCGGGGAGCTTATCCAAAAATTCACCTGCACGTTTGTCGATATCGTAAAAGTTTTCGCCTTCTGGAAAGCGGTAGCCGCGGAGGTCGCTTGTCCAGGCGTGCATCTCGGAGCGTGGAACTTCCGTCAGCTTTTGGCCTTCCCATGTCCCGAAGTTGAGTTCGATAATCGCAGGCTCTTTTTCGACGGGCAAGTCGAGCATTTTAGAGGCCTTGTCTGCGAACTTGGTGCAGCGGATGAGCGGACTTGAGAACAAACGAGTCGGCTTTGCTCCTGATTCTACGAGCGCCTTGAGCGCCTTGTCGGATTCATCTTCAAAAGTGGGGGAGACGTCAAAGTCTAGCCTTCCGTAGCAAACGTCTTTCGGATTGTAAGGCTTGGTATGTCGAATCGTCCAAAGAATCATTTTTAGTCAACAGTGGTTAGTGGTTAGTAAACAGGGGTTCGCTTATGGTCCAAAAATAAAAAAGCCCCGTGAGGGGCGTTTTAAAAAAAATCCTAGGCTACCTGAGCACATAAAGATCCGCAAGTCCGTTGCTGCTTTCGCCCTGGCGAGTTGCCCGCAAATAATCATTGCGCAGGGCCTAGGACTCTGAAATATAGAATCAAAATACTTTTTTTTCAAGGTGTTTTACGCTTTGTGTGGAACAAATTATCCCATATAATACAGAGAGTGTGTGATATGTCTTGTAAAGTGGTCTAAATTACCCCATTTTTTGTACTTTTCTGCGTAACTAATGTTTTACTGTTAAAAATTTGTTACTATATTCAGTATTAGGTGTTTGAGGTCATAAAAAACTGGATTTTTCTTATTCGGGGTTTGTTATGAAAAAAGGAAATCTGTATTTGAGAACAATTTTGAGCACACTGGCGGCCGCACTAGGGCTGGCAGTCCCTGCTATGGCAGACGACGATGATTTGCCCGAAGTTGAACGAGACACCGTCTTGCTGAGTCCTCTTCATTTTGAAAAGGATGGTGCCGCCGTTACCGATGAAGCCCAAAACCAGTACCTCTGGAACGAGCTCATGAAGTACAAACTCTGGGGCACTGATTCTGTTATCTTTAATAAAGAGGATTTCAGAATTGCTGAACCGAGTGGTTATACTGGAACGGCTAAAGGTAAAGTCTATTTCCGTAATGGATACCACACGCTTGGCGGCCCGATTGTTTCTGGTAACGATATCGAAATCAGTTATCCAGGTATGGGTGCCGATTTCGACTCCCTACTGGTTGGGCCGGTTCGTGCAGGCTGGCTTGTGCTTGCGGGCTGGTATAATGCCCAGAACGTCAAATATGAGGGGAACTACTGCTTTGAAAACCAAATCTATTTTGACAGCCCCAATCGTACGGATGATTTAGCTAATTCGACTAGCATTGCGCAGCGTTTTATCCACAATGTCCATCAAAGTGGTGGAAAAGTTTATGCGGACTGGAATTTGGATAAAGATGGAATGCCTGGATTGTCTTGCCTAGTACCTTGCTCGGATGACGATGCTACATGTAAGTCTTACTGTAATACTCTTTTAAATGGCAAAGATTATCCTAATGAGTATTTAGATGGCTCGTTTAGTGAATGTCCAGAAGATGTTCCTACACCCGAAAAAAAACTTTCCGTTCCTTTAATGGAAAATATTACAAATTGGGAGCCTGCTATAGATGTTAGTGGAAATTCTGGAAAGATTGTCTTTGTTCATGTCCCTCCCATAACAGATGCGGATTTGAAACAAAGTCCCAAAAAAGTTTGGTATGACAAGTATGTAGAAAATGTTAAGGCCGGTGGATCGCCGGGCGAAATTATTTATATCTTGATGCCTTCGAATAAACATAATGCGAATAAAAAAACAGGGCGTTTGACCCGTATTTTCTCTAGGGATGGCTTTAATTTTGAAAATTCTGCCAACAATTTGAGAATCCAAGTTGCTATTGTGAATGACGATGCTACTTGGAATAATACGACTCAAATGTGGGAAAATCTTAATGAACCTGAATACAATATACATGGAATATCGATTCAATCAGAAGATAAACCTTATTGGATTGAAAATGATGGAAGTGGTAAAGACGTATGGGTAAATTTAGACAAGCTTAACATAACTCCAGTAGCTGATTCGAATTATGCTGGTAATCTTTTGTTCTATACAACTGCCGATGTTGAATGGAAGGCTTTTAAGTATCAAGGTTCAGAAGATGGTGGTGAAGGTGCAAAATTCCAAGGTACTTTTATTACCTCGGGTGACTTTATTATAAATGACCACCTTAGTGTTGCAGGTCAGTTGATTGCAGGGAAAAAGCTTAAGTTCGAATCTAAGTTTAATGGTGAATTCCACTATGTTCCGTTCAACTCTCCTGAAATCAAGACAAACGTCTTTGCTGGTGACAAGTTTAAGGAAAAAACGGATAAGTGGTACGACATGGAATTCGCCCTGACGGATACCGCCCACACCGAAGTTTCCTTTGATTACTGCTTTGCGTTCTTCGGTATAGATCTTGATACAACTGGGGGCGCGTATGAAGCTCTCAAGAGTGAATCGGGTTCGTTTGCCGAACCTGCTGACTTGGGTATCACAATTGCAGAAAAGAAAATTCAGTCTAATACTGACCATGAAATGCCTCTTTGCCATCTTGGCGAGTCTAGACACATCGTTATTAAGAAGGGTCAGCGTAAGCCGACCGTTCCTGAATATTCTTCTTGGCTTCATGTTGTCGATGATGACAAGATTGAAGGCGATGAATACATGTTGTTCAAGATTATGAACTTGAACGGTGCCGTTATCTCGGGTAACAAGTTCGAAGGTGGCCTCTTGGTCAAACTTGTGGATTCCAACAACAAGCCGCCTCACTTCGTGGATTTGGAAAAGACTAAACTTGCAGTTCCCGAAAATGCAACAAAGGCAATGGCCGGTAAAATCAAGGCCGAAGATAACGAAGGCGACGCTTACTTCTACGAAATTACGGGTGGTACGGCTCAGGACTTGTTCGACATTGGCCTGACGACGGGTGTTGTAACGATGAAGAACGGTGTGGAACCGTTCGATTACGAAGAATGGAAAAAGGCTGGTACAAAGTACACGATTAAGGTGGAACTTTGCGACACCAAGGCAACCTCGTTCAATACCTTGCTTTGCACGGACGCTACTTTCACGATTGACATTACGGATGTGAACGAAAAACCTTACTTCGATTACGCCGATACCGACAAAAAGCAAATTTTTATTGCTGAAAACGAAACGTTCGCTTCGGATGCGGTCGCGTTTAAGGATTACGATACTTATGCCGGTGCAACGAGCCCGTTCCTTAATAATAGGGTCGATATCATCGCTGGCGATGTTGATGTCTTTGACGTGACTCCGGGTGGTGTCCTTCGCACTAAGGATGGCGTCGTTCTTGATTACGAAATGAAGAATACGTACAAGGTTACGCTCAGAGTCCATGACGATAACAAGGATGCAACTACTGGCGAATATATTTATCCGGACCTTTACGATGATATGGAATTCACGGTTGTCGTGACGGATGTCAATGACGGCCCGAAGTTCGATTATGCCGCTTACAATGGTTCTGTGAATGAGAATTCTCCGGAAAGCACTTTGGTGAAAATGGATCATGCCATCAACGCAAAGACAACGCAGATTGGCGCTACCATCACCTATATCTTGTTGGATGAATCCAAGTCGTTTGTGATTGACCCGAATACGGGTGTTATCACTGTTGGTAAGGATGCTGTACTTGATTTTGAAACGAAGAACGTCTATGAATTGAAGGTCGTTGCTTCTGATGAATCCGGTATTGCTGGCCAGGTGGTGCAGACCGATACTGCCGATGTTGTCATTAAGCTAAATGACTTGAATGAAAAGCCCATCTTTGTTGAACCGACCGAAAAGATTACGTTCCCTGAAGATAAGAAGGGTTATGAAATTACAACCCTCAAGTTTGACGATCTTGATACCGCCAAGAGGTTCCGCAACGACAGATTTGAACTCGTGACTGAAGTAGACGGATTCTATCTGGATCCGGAAACGGGCGTGCTGACGACGACGCGTAAGTTCGACTACGAAACTGAAGAAAAGATTTATGAACTGACGGTTCGTGTCTATGATGTTTCGGGCGATGAAAACCTTTCTGTAACAGGTACGATTACCGTTGAACTCTTGAACGTGAACGAACCTCCGTTCCTGAATGAAATCGTATTCACTGTTCTTGAAAGCGATACTGTCGGTACAAATCTTAAGAAACCTCTTAGTGGCACAGATATCGATGGCCCCGATACGACATTCAACTTCTTCATCATGGATGGCGATAAAGAAGGTCATTCGACTAATGAATTCTTCTTGGATCCTGCTACAGGAGTGTTCACCGTTACAGCAACAGCAAAGCTTGATTACGAAAAGACTGAGTCTTATTCCTTCAAGGTTCGTATCCGTGACGAACACGATGGTTTCTCCGATACTACGGTAACCATCAAGGTTGTTGACGTGAATGAAGCCCCATCTGTCCAGGTTGATACCATCTATGTGAGCGAAGACCAGGTTATCAATAAACCGTTTAGCACGGTCAAGACGGATAAGGACGATCCGGATACCAAGAATCCTGATTTCCGCAACAATGTCTATGAAAATACGGATGGAAGCGAAGTGTTCTCTGTCCAGTCGAATGGCGATGTCATTCTTCTGAAGCCGATTGACTACGAATCTGATTCTGTTTACGTGATTACCGTGCGTGTGACAGATAAGGACGACAAGACTTTGACTTCGACCAAGAAGGTTGTGGTCAAGGTGAAGGATGTCTTCGAAAAGTCTAAGGTCGAGATTACTCGCGTTGAATATAAGGATTCTGTCTATCTCAAGCCCGACTCCGTGTTTGTGAACGGTCCGGCTGTAGACATTGAATGGACTGCTGATGGCAAGACCAAGTCTAGTACCGATTCTCTCAAGAAGGGTTGCAACACTATCATCAAGACATTCAAGGACCCGACCAAGAACGATCCGGGTGCCGATACGGTTGTGGTTTGCTACAGCGATGCAGCCCCGATTGTAACGGTTTCTGCTAACGGTGACGATGTCTCTGCAGACAACATTTACACGGTTGTTGAAAAGGCTACCAAGAATGATACCGCTATCTATGTGAACGAAAAGAAGAACGATATCAAGGTGACTGTCAAGGATACTGCATCTCACGTGACGAAGTCCTTCACTGTAAAGCTGGAACTGGATACGGTTTCTGTTTCGTCGAAGGAATTCAAGAATATCCAGGGTATTGCAGATACCAAGGTGACTCGCGAAAAGTCTCCTGCTTCGGGAATTACCACAGTTCCTGAAAACGATTCCTATTACAAGAATACTTATACCGAAACCATCAAGGATACTAAGGTTACGGTCTCTTACTACACCGACAAGAAAGGTAACGATGTCAAGCGTACTGTTGTTACCTCCGACGGCAAGACGAAGGAAGTCGCTGTTATTGAAGTCTCTTACACGACAAAGATTGGAGATAAAAACGTCACGATTTCTTACTTCGCTGACGCCTCTACTGGTGAACGCGTGAACTTGAAAACCGGCCTCTCGGATAGCGAGTCTGTGCTTTCCGCCGATGGTGACGATGTGGTTGGTTCGTATAAAGTATCTTACACCTATACGGATAAGAGTGGCAATACTGTCGATGTCTCTTACCTCCTCGATGAAAAGGGCAAGATTGCAAAGAACAGCGATGGCAATATCGGTTACAACGTGGGCTACACCTACGTGAACAAGTTTGGTAACACTTCTAGAGAAGATGTGTTTATCGTGCTTGACCAGAAGGGTCCGGTTGTAAAGATTGAATCTCCGTCCGAAGGGGCTGTGCTTACAGCAAACTTTGTTGAAGTCAAGTGGACCGTTGATGGCGTGGAACAGGATACTCTTCGCGTGCAAGGCCTTGACAATGGATCTCAGACGATTATCCGCGTATTCCGTGACAAGGCCGGCAACGAATCCCGCGATTCTGTGACGGTCATGGTCAAGAAGGCCAAGAACATTGAAATCGATGTTGAAAAGCCGGTAACGCTTGTCGATCGCGATTCTGTCGAAAAGTACTTTGACAAGAACCCGCCCAAGAAAGATCAGAATTACAGCGTGACGTTCTACAACTATAAGGAAAATGCCGAAACGGAAGCTATTGTCGGAATCAAGGGCAAGTCTAAGGAAGGTTCTGGAAAGGAACCGTACCCAGGCCTGGAAGGTCACCTCGGACCGACACTCACGGTCGATGCTCGTGTGCCTGTCGTGAATGCCTTGGGCGGACTGGCAACACTGGATGATATCGTAAGCAACGGTGGCATGATTGCTCTGGAAGGTGTTGACGCCGCTAACGGTAAGAAGATTTCTGTGAGCGAATACGTTGACAAATACTGCACAGACGAGTTCAAGAAGTCCATGACTTCGGACTACAGCAAGATGAACCTCTACTGGACGACGCTCAGGGTGAATGTCTGGGTCTATTCGAATACGGGTGTGTTTGCGGACCACTACAGCTTCGATTACGATCTTGACGATCCGGATTATGTGAACGACGCTGGTCTTTTGAAGCTCTTCTTCGAAATGAAGCCGGATGAAAACGGTGACGTGAGGACGAAGGATGGCCGCCTCTATGGTACAGGTGCCTACCTTTTCAAGACCGAAGTCAAGATGACGTCCAAGCTTCGCTGCACGCTCCCGCCGATCAGTGCGGACGAAGCCAGCAAGAAGAAGAACGCCATCATCAAGTCTAGCGATGAACTCCTCAAGTCGTTCGGTTACAGACGTCCCGTGAATAACTAGGTGAATCGCCTGTTGATAAATTGTAGGGTGAAACTTCGGTTCCACCCTTTTCTCATATAATACGCATGATACAGTAAAAAAGAAATCTCCCCCGAAAATCGGCGAAAATGATACCGAAATCTTACATTTTTTACAAGAATTGACATTGCTTTCGTTATAGCCGTTACTATATTTCATTATAAAAGTGTTTGGATGATTTGGGAAGAAAACTGTGACAAATTTCTGGAGTGGAATTTGTCGTAGCAAAAGGAGCATAAAGGATACTATGTGGTTTGGCAAATTAAGTCTTAAAGCTGCAGCCTTAGCCTTGGTCGGTGCGGTTTCATCCATGGCTGCAAGCGGTATTTCCCCATTGACATTCGGAGATTCTGAAACCGATGTCGATAACTGGAACTATCTAGTCAATTATAAGCTTTGGGGACAAACCGGTATTTCTTTTGGCAACCGCCCGACTTTTAGGAATCCTTCGGGTTGGATCGGTACCTCAAGTGGTGATTTGGTTCAGCCTGGAAGTGAAGGCGTTCTTGCTGGAGCCATAATCGTTGGCGGTGATATCACGCCACATGAAAAGACTGAATTAACTACAGGTCCTTTCCGCTATAAAGGTTCCCTTAGTAGCAGCCATGCTAATGGCGTAAAGTGCTCCGGAACTACAGTTAGTGGTGATTGTAAAGAAGTTCCTTTATATAAAGAAACTTTGAAGGTGCCGACCGTAAGTGGCGGTTCTTATGAATCCGGTTTTTCTATTGGTGATCGCCAAACTCGTGAGTTGAAGGTTCCTCACAACGGTTCTTATGACATCTACATAGACCATATTGATTTTGGATCTTCAAGTGTGTTGAAAATCCTTATGCCGGAAGGTGGTCATACAACTCGTATTTTCCTTAATTCGTTAAACTTGAGTGACCATCCTCATATATTGGTTTGGTATGAAGGTGAATCCAACCCTCGTTGTAATACGGAAAAGTATACTTGTCAAAAAAATGACAAGGGAGAATATCTTGGTTATCAAGGTGATTTGCTGATTTATTCTAAAAGCGATATAACTTTTGATAATATTGACTTTGCTCCTATCGTTGGTACTTTTGTTAGTGCTGGTACAATTAAGATTGGACGTAATATGAATTTTGCAGGTCAGATGCTTGCAAAAAAACTTGAAATCGGAAATGAAGTTGATGGTGAATCCTTTGTTTTTGTGCCTTTTAAAGATACGCCAAAGTTGACCTTGAATGCTCCTGAGGCTACTTTTGACGAAGACAATAAATGGCATGAAATCGGTATTAGCTTGAGTTCAGATGAAGGCGAAAAAGATGTTACCTTTGAATACTGCTTTGAATTCAATGCAACTGCTGTTAAAGGCCAGTTTGCTGAAAAGGCTGACATTAAAACGGATACGGATCACAAGTTCCCGATATGTGGAACGGATTCTCCGGTAAAAGTGACCATTCCTAAGGGTAAGACTGTTGCTCAGACTGCTGCAAATAAAATTTATATCAATCCCGTTATTGATGGAATTGTAGAAACTCCGAAATCGGGTCAAGTGGGTGAAAAGCTTTGGCTGAAGATTTCTAATGTTGAAGGAGCCATTGTTTCCAAGGACAACTACGATGAATCTGTTGGCGGCTTTAACATCTATATCAAGGATGTAGATAAGTTGCCGCAGGGTAACAGCAGCCTCAAGGTGTCTGTTAAAGAAGATGCGGTCTATACATTTGCAGAAGAAGATTTTGATTACCAACATACTACAAGAACATTTGCGTCTGTAAAAATAACCTCCTTGCCGACAAAGAGCTCGTTGCTTTTGAACGGCTCTGCGGTGAAGAAGGATCAGGTTATCACCGTTGCTAACCTTGGCAAGTTGACTTACAAGCCTGTGGCAAATGAATTCAGCAAGACCAAAACTGAAGTCTATACATCGTTTAAGTTCAGGGTTATTGGCTCTGGCTCTGGCGATAACACATCTGAAGAATACACGGCTAATGTTAACGTCATCCCGGTCAACGACAAGCCGACGACTGATGCAAGCTATACTTTCACCGTGAGTGAAAATCCGTCAAAGAATGAATCGTTGGGTAGTGTCACCGTTACAGATGTTGCCAACGAACGTGATGTTGATTCCTATACATTTGCCTTGGTTTCTGGGGACAAGGATTGTTCTTCGTGCTTTACGTTGACTTCTTCGGGTGAAGTCAAGGTCAATGGCACACAAACGTTTAACTACTATACAAAGTCTTCCTACACTCTTACGGCGAAGGTGACGGATGATGCCAAGACCGAAAAGAATTATGGCTTGACTGGAAATCCTGAAACGTCTAAGAACTTTACCATTGTCATCAATGTCAAGAACCAGAACCACGCTCCGACCATTAGTGATCAGCCTTTCACTCTCCCGGAAAAGAATAAAACTGCTACGGGTATTGTAGATTGGACCAGTGCTAAGGTTGTTGGTACGGTTGTTGCTAAGGATGTTGATGGTGATAATCTGATCTTTAAGGTTGAAACTTCTGGTATTCCGTTTGCTTTTAAGAATGGAACGAGTTCGCTCATCGTTTCTGATGGAAGCAAGCTGGATTACGAAACAAAGTCTGTATGGACGTTCAAGGTTTCTGTGACTGATCCGTCTGGCGCTTCTGATGACGCTATCATTACGGTAAACCTTGAAGATGTCAACGAAGATCCTATCCCGAGTGATGTAAAGTCCGAATATACGGTTAAGGAAAATACAGCAACAGGAACTGCTTTCGGTACGTTCACCGTTACTGATAATGATGCCGGTGACAAGCTGACTTATAAGTTGACGGGTGCTTTGACGGGTGCCGCAGGCATTTCTAGTACTTTGAAGAATAAAACATTGGCAGACATTTTTTATGTCGATGAACCGGCAAGTTCTAGTGGCAAGAGAACCGCTTCGATTAGGGTCAAGAGCAGTGCTTTGCTTGATTACGAAGAACTTTATAAGGCTAGTTCTAAAAATGCGTCTTATCCGGTGACTATTACGATTACGGATAAGGCCTCGAATTCTGTAGATGTTTCGACCAAGATTACGGTGCAGGATGTGAATGAAGATCTCACTGCTACGGGTGGTACATTCTATATCCAGGAACATTCTCCGGGATTAACGCACGTATGCACTAAGGAGTACGATGAAGATTGTAGCGAGAGTGACTACGGCTATGTTATCGGCACGGACAAAGATAAGTACAATAAATCCTTTAGCACTTTGACATACACCATGTCTACTGCAAATACGGGTGTAAAGGCTACTGATGCCAAGAACTTTGTTGTAAACTCGGACGATGGTAGTATTTCTACTGCAGCAAACGCAGAATTCGAATATGATGGTGTAGGTGCAAAGATTTCTTACACATTCTTGGTGACGGTTTCTGATGGAACTTTCTCTAAAGATGTCTCTGTGACTGTGAAGGTTTTGAACATTGAAGAACCTCCTGTAAAATTGGTGACGGAAGGTTCTGGCAAAATTAGAGAAGATGCACCTGAAGGTCATATAGCTGCAACATTTAAAAAAGAGTTCATCACGGATCCGGATGAATTGGCAAAATTTGAGGCTTTGGGAAACGAAGATGATATTCGTTACAAGGTATACGAAGAAGCTAGTGGCTATGGAGTGTTTAAGGCGATTATTACAACCGGAGAAATTAGATTAGATGATCCGTCCAAGATTGATTTTGAAACGCTTTGCGCTAAGGATGTGACGTGTAAGAGTAATGCGACTTTGGGAACTTCTCCAATGTTTGAGGTTCTCATGACGGCTTGGAATGAGAATAATCCCTCTGTTACGCTCGAGATTACTAGATATATTGAAATTGTTGATGTGAATGAACCTCCGACCGCAAGCGATTTTACGAAAACGGTTGATGAAAATATTGCGGGTGGTACTGTTATAGGTACTATTGAAGCTTCTGATCCCGACAAGTACGCCTCTTGCAGAGCTGGCTCTCATTCGTGCGGTTTCAACACGCTTCACTATTCTATTGTTGATGCTTCGGGATTGCCGTTTGAAATTGACCAGAATACTGGTGTTATCAAGCTCAAAAAGAACGAAAGACTCCGTTATATTGAAAAGAATCAATATAAGTTTGATGTGAAGGTTAGCGACCGTGCTACAACGGAACCGGCGCTTTCTACAATTGCTCATGTGACCATCAATGTTACCGATGTAAACGAACCTTCTGAATTTAAGGTGTTGGCTGATCTTTATGAGGTCAAGGAAAATACTGCTGTTGATACAAAGTTCGGTGACAAGATTGTTGTCTATGATGAAGATGCCGCCGATGTTAGCACGACTGCCAAACCTGCATTGAAGATTTCTATCAAGGATAATGGAACATGTACAGCAGGTAAGAACTGCGCTGAAGACTTGTTCAATGTTGTTATCGTGAAAAATACTGATGCAAACCATGAAACTCAGTTCCAGTTTGTTGTCAAGTCGGACTTGAATTACGAACAGCTCTACAAGGCAACAGAGAAGGACGCCATATTTGATGTGACTTTGACTGTTACGGATAAGGCTGGTAATAAGGTTTCTCAGGATACAAAGGTTCGCGTCATCGATGAAAACGAAGAACCTGAATTTGTGGGAGAACCTTATAATAAGTTTACCGTCAGCGAAAATGTTAAGACGGAAACCTTGTTGGGTACAGTCGAAGCTACCGATCCGGATATCTACAACAAAAATTACGGTACGCTTTACTTCTCGCTTGATGATAGCTATGACGATGCCGCTCTGTTCGATATCGACCGTAAGACGGGTGAACTCTATGTCGTGAACAACGCTAACCTTAATTACGAAGATAAGAGTGAGTATAAGTTCAAGGTTGTCGCAACCGACAAGGAATTTACGATCTCTACTCTCGTAACGGTTACTGTCAAGAATGAAGATGAAGGCCCTGTGTTCCCGACGGTCCCGGATTTGTATGTTGATGAAAATACGCCGAAGGGTACAATTGCTACGCTTAAGAATGGTACAAAGCAGGCAATTGCGGCTAGCGATGATGACTGCAGCAACAGACATACTTGCAAGGCTCCGACCTATACGCTTGTAGCTGCCGATGGCGCACCTGATGATTTCAAGGCATTTAGCATTGATGCTGATGGCTTTATCTCGGTGGCTAAGGATAACGTCTTGAATTATGAAAAACAGAACAAGTACGTGGTTCGCGTTGTCGCAACGGATGGCTCGGTCACAACACTTACAGACGAAGTGGATGTAACCATTTACGTTAGAGACGTGAACGACGCTCCGGTATTTGAATTGGTTGAATATCCGTTTGAAGTAGACGAAAACAAGCCTGCGGGTGAAGTTGTTGGCGCTGTCGTTGCTACCGATGAAGATACTTGGAGCAAATTGACCTTTAAACTTGATGATCTCAAGACGGGTTCTGGTGATAGCAAAAAGTTTACGATTGACGCTTCGGGCAAAATCAGTACCACTGAAAAATTGAATCACGAAGAGCAGGAAACCTATGAACTCTTGGTTACTGTAACGGATAACGGTTCGTCTAAGGGCTTTGAAAATCTTAGTGCTACAACGAAGGTTGTTATTACGGTTAATGATAAGCCGGATGATCCGATTATCATCGATGACAAGAAGAACTATGAGGTTGCTGAAAATACCGCAGAACACCCGATCAAGGATGCAACGATTGCATGCTACGATGTTTCTGATGAAGATCAGGACCAGGAAAAGTCTCTTGCAGGTTATGTCGTTGATGTCGGTGGTACTGATGCAGATCGCCTGTTTGATGCCAAGGTTAAGAAGGATGGATCAAAGTATAAGCTTTGCCTCTCTGTCAAGACTCCAACGAAGTTTAATTACGAAGCTCTTCCTCATGAACACTCAATTAAGGTGGGCGTGATTGATAGCGATGAACGTACTCACGAAATCGCTAAGACCATTAAGATTGTTGACGTGAACGAAATGCCGATTATTTCGGGTAGCCTTGCATATTCCTTCTATGAAAATAAGGGAGAAGGCTATGTTATTGGTAAGTTCAGTTCTGCAGATGTCGATACGGCTAAGGGCTTTACTGACAACGTGTTCAGTGCTATAGGCGGTGATACTGATTTGTTCACGATTACCGAAGATGGCAAGATCAAGGCTCTGCGTGACTTTGACTATGAAAAGGAAAAGGTCCGTACATTTGAATTGGAAATCGCTTTGTCGGATAGAAATAAGACAAAGTATCCGGAGCTGACCACCAAGACGACGATTACAATCACGTTGAAGGATGTTCCGGAAGTTCCGCAGATTACGAGTACTGAATTTAGTGTCAGGGAAAATCCGCCAGCTGATACCCTTATCGGTATTATCGAAGCGACTGACCCAGATGGCGAAGGCGAACTCCTCTTCTCGCTTGCCGAAGAAAGCCCGTATGTGACTGTCAAGCCGAATGGCGAAATCCGAGTCAAGGAAGGTGCTGTCATTGACTACGAAAAGACTCCGAAGTTCACTATTACAGTGACTGTTAAGGATGCTGACGGTCTTGAATTTGATGGTGATATCGTCATCAACGTCATTGACGTGAACGAACCGCCGAAGATTGAACCGCAGGAATTCACGTTCCCGGAAGATTCCAAGCCGGGTACCAAGAAGGGGCCTGTTGAAGCCAAGGATCCGGATAAGAAGACTCCTGAATTCTGTGACTTGAAGTTCTATCCTGTCGAAGAGGATGATGTATTCGACATCAAGCCGAATGGTGACATTGTCTTGAAGGGCGAACTCGACTATGAAAAGCAGAAGAATTACATTATCAAGGTCTACGTGACGGATGGTGAATTCACTGATACGACGGATATTACCATCAAGGTGGGTAACGTCATTGAAAAGTCTGAAGTTGAAATTACCCGTGTTGAAGCTGGTGATTCTATCTATCTCAAGCCGAAGCCGACTGATCCGATCTACACGAACAAGGACGTGATCACGGTGGAATGGACTCAAGATGGCAAGGTGATGACAAGCCAGGATTCTCTCAAGGAAGGCTGCCAGACGATTGTCAAGACGTATAAGGATCCGAGCAAGGATGTTGCAGGTTCTGATTCCATTGAAGTCTGCTACAGCACTGCCGCTCCGATTGTTGAAGTCAGTGCGACAAAGACCAAGGTCGAAGCCGATAACATCTATACGATTGTCGAAAGCGTGGATAAGAGCGACTCCTCTATTTACGTGAACGATAAGACCAAGGAAGTCGAAGTGACTGTGAAGGATACCGTTTCCAAGTACAAGGAAACCTTCAAGGTCAATGTCGTTCTGGATACGGTCGCTATCTCGGATAAGACGGTCAAGAACATGGTGGAAATTTCCAAGTCCGAAATCGTACTTGAAAAGAACCCGAAGTCTGATGTCAAGACGAATTCGATTGGCGACAAGACGAAGGTCTCTTATAACAAGACTGTTGACGGCGATACGGTTACAGTTTCTTACTTTGTCAATGAAGACGGTGAAATTATCAAGTCCACTGTTATCGATGAAGATGGCGAAAAGAAGAAGATTGCCGTGATTGAAGTCTCTACGGTTGTTGATGTCAAGGGCAAGAAGGTTGTCGTCTCTTACAAGGCTGATGCTGAAACGGGCAAGATCCTGTATGCTGACTCCGAAGGCAACTTGATGGTCGATGTCCCGAGCAGCTCTTCTAGCAAGGATAAGGACAAGAAGTCTGATGAAGTTGACTTGAAGACTGGCGTGGGCGCTTTCACGGTGACCTACGATGCTAAGGGTGTCGAAGGCAACAAGGCTACGGTCTCTTACGTTATTGATGAAAAGGGCAAGATTACCGCAAACGAAGAAGGCGACAGAGGCTACCTTGTGACCTACACCTTCACCAACAGATATGGTAATACTGCTGACAAGTCCGTGTTCATGGTGCTTGACAAGCTCCCGCCGCTTGTGATGATCAACTCTCCGGCTGAAGGCGATGTGGTCTACGCAACTTTCGTCGATGTGGACTGGTGCATTGCTATCGATGGCATCGAAAAGAACTGCGTCAAGCAGGATACCTTGAACTTCCAGAGCCTTAATAAGGGCGTGAACTCCATCAAGCGTATTTACCGCGACAAGGCTGGTAACGAATACATTGCTGAAGTTAACGTGATGATGAAGAAGGCAAAGGATGTCAATATCAACCTTGAAGAACCGATGATCATCGTCTCGATTGATTCCGTGAACAAGTACTACGAAATCAATCCGCCTGAAGAAGATCAGAAGTACGCGGTCACGATTTTGAATCCGACGACTCAGAAGGAAAAGGAAGTTGTCAAGGGCTTTGCTAAGGATACGAAGAAGGGCTCTGGCGATGAACCTTATCCGGGTGCTGATGGCCATATCGGCCCGACGGTTACGGTTGACGTGAAGTTGCCGATTGTAAGCGCTGTGGGTGGCCTTGCTACTTTGGATGACATCATTATCAACGGCAATATGATTGCTGTGGATGGTGTTGATGCCGACAACAGTGAAAAGATTTCTGTTGATGAGTATGTTGAAAAGTACTGCTCTACGGAATTCCAGGAAGAACTTGGCAAGGATTACAGTAAGGCTATGCTTTACACGACCAATGCTCGCGTGACGCTCTGGTTCTTTACGACTGGCGGTCAGTTCGTCGATAAGTACCAGTACGATTACGAAGTCAACGATCCGGAATTTGTTGATAAGGCTGGCCTCATGAAGTTCTTCTTCGAAATGAAGCCGGATCTCAATGGCGAATTGAGAGATAAGTCTGGTCGTCTCTACGGTACGGGTCCGTATATCGTAAAGACCAAGGTTGATCTCCGTTCTAAGCAGCGCTGCGTGGTGCCACCGATTACCGACAAGTCCAAGGTTGGTGATGTGCTGAAGTCTAGCGACGAAATGCTCAAGCGCTTCGGTTACCGCCGTCCGGTACTTCGCGGAAACGAAAAGGCATCTTCTTCGAAGAAAGATTCCAAGAGTGATTCAAAGAAAGAATCCTCGAAGAAGTAAGGCTTAAAGCTTAAGAGTTTAATCCCGGTCATTGACCGGGATTTCTATTTTTGGGGCAAAAAGAGGTATTATATGGGTATTGAAGAACGTTCTACTTTGGTTTTTGCAAGCGGTGTTGGGCGCATTAAAGAAGAAAAGCCCAAGGCAAGTCGCCCGCAGGGCGATGGCGTTGTACGCATTTCGCTCAAGCGACTTGGCGGAGGCAAGATGGCTAGCGTCGTATCGGGAGTTCCGATGGATGAAGACGAGCTCAAGGACCTGGCGCGCGTTTTGAAGCAAAAGTGCGGTGTAGGCGGTTCTGTCAAGGATTTCAATATCGAGATTCAGGGGGACAAGCGTAACGTTCTCAAGGCAGAACTGGAGAAAAAGGGCTTTACTGTCAAGCTTGCTGGCGGCTGATGTGTTTTAAATCATCTTTTGCATTTTTTCGCCCAAAAAAATTGCAAAAAAAGTAAATTTATTGTAAGAAAATAAGTGAAGAGGTCTTATGTTTAAGCATCTGTCTTTGTCATGCCTTTTATTGGTTGCTGTTTCTTCGACAGTCTTTGCTGCGTCGTCCAAGGGTGAAAAGGTTGGGGCGATTCGCGATGCTCATGATCCCGCGTTTATAAATTCCGGAAGCTGTCCGGACGATGATGTGTGGCCGAAACATGCTTCGGATGTCAAAAAATTCCGTGCGAAGGATTGCTTTAAGACTGGGCCTGAAGGTTCTATCTTTCTAGAGTTGAAAGATGATAATAGCACCTTTACGATAGGTGAAAAATCTATTGTCGATATCAGTGAGTATTTAGATAAGGATCCAGAGAAGGGTACTTTTGTAATAAAGTCCAATATCAAGAAAGGATATATGGGCTTTAAGGTCAATAGGGAAGAGGGGCATGAGGCTTCTTTCCGTACAGGAACTGCTGCAGCTTCAATTCGTGGTACGGAAGGTGCTCTTGGAGGTAATGAACATTCGTTTTTTGGCGGACTAAAGAATGGACGTCTGCATATTGAGTCTCACGAAGGACGCACTCTTGATATTGTTGCCGGAGAAACGGTCTTTGGTCGAGGGGAATTTGTTTCTCTGAAGCTCAAGTCTTCTGGCGATTTGGGTTTTGCTAAAATTTTGAATAATCTTATTTCGGATACGACTTTGTCTTTAGAAGATTTAACGGCTGCTGCTGTAAAGGAAGATTCCGCTTATCAGGAATCGCTTGCCGCAAATGCAACTTCGGCTGCCGCTCAGATGGCAGAAGTTGCTCAAGAAAAAGAGGACTTGAAAGTTCCGCAAGTTAAGTACTCCTCCTACGATTCCTTGCGCTGCGTAGCCAACGTTTCTGTATCCAACGTGCAAAAGGGTACCGAAGCTCGCTTGTCTGCTTTGATGGACGGAACGCCGATTTCGGAAGTAAGTGTTAAGCGCAATATGCCTAAGCGCGTTAATTTGCGCAGTGGTGTCCATGAATATGAATTTGTTGTAGAAAACGATTCTGGCCGCAACAGTGTGAAAAAGACTTTGGGCTGTTATCCGATGAAACCGTTCTCAGTCAAGGTCTTTGGCAAAAAAACAGAGACTATCCAGATTCCGCCTGCGCCTCCGGGAGTTGATGATGTTATTATGCAGACGTTGCAGTTCCAGATTCGCCTGCCTGAATATGACCCGAGCTTATTGAATAAAGTTACAGTCCGTCAAGATGGTAAGGTGATTTTGCAGGAACGCTTGTCCCAAATCCAAAATCTTGATTACCAGATTCCTGTGGAACTGAAGCGTGGACACAAGAACCGCTTTGATATTGAAGTTGTCCACAAGAGTGGTTTTGCGGTCAAGACGACAAAGTTTTATAAGGTGGGTGAATGATGTTTCGAGGACTCGCTCTAGCTTCTATTTTGGCAATCCCCGCTTTGGCGCAGTCTGTTGACGATTCCGCAGACGCTATGCAGAATGCTTCTGCATGGACGGTGAATGGTTCTGTCAATGCTGAATTTGGTTTCCATTCTGTTGTAACCGAGAAGAACAGCACTGATTCAATCTTTGTGAATGGCAACGATTCAATTCGTCCGGGCAAAAAGTATAGAAACTACTTCCAGGTTCCGGGTGCATTTGGCAACTTGAATGCATTCCTCCAGATGGAATCTGCGTCAGGTCAGAAAATTGAATTTAGTTTAGATGCATCCTCCGATAGGTGGAATTATCTTGATCCTAAATTTGTACAAGTCATGTACGAAGACCGCTACCAGAAGTTTATTTTGGGCGATATGTTTGTCTCGGCCGGGGATTTGTATTTAGCAGGTGTTGATGTCTTTGGTGCAAGTTATGATTTTTATCTGAACTTGAACAGGGCTGAAAAACCTTTACTCGTTTTTAACGTGTTTGGCGGTGAAAATCATGCTCCGAAGTTGCCCGGTGATAGAGACCCGGACCAGTACAATAGATATATCGGCATTGATGAAGTCGAAGCTCAGAAAATGTTGATTGGCGGCAAGGTTCTTTGGAACGCTTCACAAAACTTTGATGCTACGGTCGGCTTTATCGGTAGCAAGGATTACTTAGAAGATCCGTTCTTGCGCGATGGAACGTCGGATAACGTAAATCTTTCAAATCCGATGTTCTCTTCGAGGACACTGTTTGGCGAGATTAATGGCAAGGTTCTTGGTGGGCGTGGAACGTACAATGTACAGCTTGGCTTTGGCGGAGCCGATACGGTGAATGTCGTTGCTCATCGTGCAGTGAATGCCGTCTTTGAAGATGCTGGACTTGGTGTTTCTCGTTTTGCACAATTGCGCCGCTTGATGAATAATTCATCTCAGGTGAACCGCATGACCCGCGAAGAACTAGAACTTCTTTTTGGCGACAATACGGACATGTCTGTTGATGAGATGCGTAGTGAACTGACGCGAATTTTGAAGCTCGCTCAGGAAGCATTGAAAAAGCATCGTGACGAAAAGAACGACGATCCGACGGATTGGACTGCACAGAATCTTGCTTTGTCTGGATCGTACAATTGGAAAAACAGCACCACGATGATTGATGCGTATTTCCGTTTTGTGGGCCGCAACTATTATAGCGCAGGATCTCCGGATTTGTTGCAGAACTCCCGTCAGTTGGGATTCAAACTTGATCAAAAAATCAAGGATTTCTGGAAGTTGAATTTTGGCTATGAATTGAATATTGAAAATGCTTCGGGTCATGGTGATGCGTATAACGTATTTGGCTTTGCTGAAGGTTCAAAGCTTGGACTTTTGCCTGGTGCTGATGAGGACTGGCTTGAAAAGCATGAACAGGATGCTTCAAGAACGCTTTATATTCATGACTTTGATTTGAAGAACACGTTTAAGGTGCGTGATTCTATTGAAGTCGTTGCCCGTTACGTTCTAGACTACCGTACTCGTAGCACACCGCAGAGACTTCACGGTAATTACTTCGCATCTTCAGGAATTTATTCGGACTCCTGGTTTGACGTCCAGAAGGGTAAGCCGACAATTGATGTGGATACCGATGATGGAACAATCCAGATTGATTCTGCTCGCTGGGCAAAGTATTCTGCGTTGCAGAATGAAGATTATTTGGCAACGCAGTTTGAGGAACGCTTGCTCAAGCATACTTTTGAACTTTTGGCCACATTCAAGTTCCCAAAGAACGTGCTGAAATTAGGTGGCGTTTGGACTTATCGTGCGGACATGTCAAAGTTCGTTCAGGATGATTTGCTGGATGGCATTGATTTCTCCAATGAAACTTATGGTATTCTTGGTTATTATTTCCATGGTGGTGACTATCTTGATGCTCGCTATCCGATTTCTCTTACGACGACTTTGGATAAAATTCGCAATACGGTTTCTGTAACTCCGAGATTCAGAATATACAACCGTAACGACATGAGCGAATTTGAATGGACTCTCGTGGATAATGCCGTTTTCCAGTTGAAGCCGGGCTTCCTCGATTTATTGTTGCATGGAAACCTCCGCCAGAATTTCTTGACTCGTAAAGAAGAAGGAAAAACAATAGAAGAAATGGAAATGGATTTGGACCTTTCTGCTGGCCTGAAGTTCCAATTCACGGAAAGGCTTGGCACTGAGTTTACGTTTGGTACATTCCTCAATTACCGTCCGGACAATGAATCTGAAGATTACAGAGACATTTACGGCAGTGTTTCCGTTAATTACGACTTCTAGCTATGCATATTGGTTGTCATCTCTCGTCTTCGGGCGGCTTTTTGGCGATGGGCGAGACAGCCCTTTCCATTGGGGCCGATACGTTCCAGTTCTTTACGCGAAACCCGCGCGGTGGGGCCGCAAAGCCGTTTGACAAGGCTGATGCCGAAGCGCTAAATGCGTTTATGGACGCTCACAGCTTTGCTCCGATTTTAGCGCATGCTCCATACACGTTGAATGCTTGTGCTGCTGATCCGTCGCTGAGGCAATATGCACAAGATGTGATGAAAGATGACTTGTTCCGCATGGATCATTTCCCGCATGCGATGTATAACTTTCATCCGGGCAGTCATGTGAAGCAAGGTGTTGATGTCGGAATAGAACTCATTTCGCAGCACCTGAACAACATTTTGCATAAAGACCTCAAGACGAAAGTGCTTTTGGAAACGATGGCGGGCAAGGGGAGTGAAATTGGCCGTACTTTTGAGGAATTGCGTGCGATTATAGACCGCGTTGAACTCAGCGAAAAAGTCGGAGTCTGCCTGGATACTTGCCATGTATTTGATGGCGGTTACGACATCGTAAATCATCTGGATGATGTATTGGAATCGTTTGACAAAGTCTTTGGTTTAAAACGCCTGAGAGCGATTCATTTGAACGACAGCAAGAATCCGATGGGTAGCCACAAGGATCGTCACGAAGTCATTGGGGGTGGAAACATCGGGCTTGAAGCTCTTGTGAACGTCGTGAACCATCCGGCATTGAAAGGACTTCCGTTCTATCTGGAAACTCCGAACGAGTTGCCTGGATACGCCGCAGAAATTGCCTTGATGCGAAGCCGTGAACGATAAAAAAGTTGAAATTTTTTTACGCCTGTACCTTGACAAAAGAATAGAAAACATCTATATTTGTGCGCGTCGATGCTTCATAGCTCAGTTGGTAGAGCCCGCGACTGTTAATCGCGTTGTCCTTGGTTCGAGTCCAAGTGAAGCAGCTCAAAACCCCCGATCGAAAGATCAGGGGTTTTGTGTTTTTGCGGAAAAACGAAAAATGAATAAAAGTGAAAAATACGCGCTTTCCCCTTGACAAAGGAATAGAAATCGTCTATATTTGTGCGCGTCGATGCTTCATAGCTCAGTTGGTAGAGCCCGCGACTGTTAATCGCGTTGTCCTTGGTTCGAGTCCAAGTGAAGCAGCTCAAAACCCCCGATCGAAAGATCGGGGGTTTTGTGTTTTGGGCTTATATCATGCCGGTATCGGTAAAAAAAATCCCGGGCGGTGGAACCGTCCGGGATGAATTGTTTGATTTTGGCTTGTTGCGCGTTTGGCTGGTCGCTTGCATTATCTGCTGTAAGCTGTCCAGCGCTTTTTGAATCTAGGCTCGTCAATGACTTTACCCCAGATGAATCCGCGTCGGACGCTTTCTCTGCTTATCGAGCGCACGACAGGGCGCTTGTTAAGCGGGTCTGCAATTTCGCTAGGATCACCGGAATAGCCGTTTTCGATATCGCTTTGACGGGAGGCTTCTGCAGCCTCTTCACGGGCTTTGCGGGCGCGTTCTTCAAGGATTTTCAGCTGGCTCTGCTTATCGCTTGCAGAGGGCGATATGCTCGGCTTGGTTGTTGATGCTTGTGCAAATGCGTCTGTTTTCTGCTCGTGCGATAGCAGATTGTTGAGTTCGTCGATGTCTTGCACGAGAACGTCGTAGACGCCTTCTCCCATGTCGCGACCGATAATGCGGTGTTGCTGGAGTTCGTTGATGAGTTCGATAGCCCGGGCTTCGGACACTTCGAATTCAATCTTGAGGTAGTCAATATCGACTATGCCTTGCTCAACGATATCCTCTGCGACTTCACGCATGGTCACCTGGTCGCCTAGGCGATGGTAGTTCTCGGGAATAGGCGGTGGCATGGGGGACTCCATTGTTCCCTGTGACGCTTCACGCTGAGCTTCTTCAAACTGCTTGATATATTCTTGCAGTTTCCGGCTTGCGGAAGGTATATGCTCGGAAGGAGCGCCTTCGCTTTCGTCAAATTCCTCGTTTGCAGTATCATCGGAACTTTCTTCGTTGAGTTGCTTGTCCTCAAGAGCTTTCTTTTTGGCACTAGCTCTCTTGATAAGCGCGTCAATGACGAAAATCGCAATGAATATGAGTAATGATTCCATGGGCTAAACCCTTTTGGTCAAATTACTTGGTCGTTTCCGGTGCGGTTCCGATTTCTTTACGCATCTGCGTGTCGGCTTCGATGTTCTTGAGGTTGTAGTAGTCCATCACGCCGAGCTTTCCGTCGCGGAGAGCGGTTGCCATAGCCATCGGAATCTGGGCTTCGGCTTCGACGAGCTTTGCCTTCATTTCCATCACCTTAGCCTTCATTTCCTGTTCGGCGGCGAATGCCATGGCGCGGCGTTCTTCTGCCTTGGCCTGAGCAATCTTTTTGTCGGCTTCAGCGCGGTCGGTTTCGAGGATAGCACCGATGTTCTGGCCCACGTCCACGTCTGCAATATCAATGGAGAGAATTTCGAATGCCGTACCTGCGTCAAGGCCGGAGGCGAGCACCTTCTTGGAAATCATGTTCGGGTTTTCGAGCACTTCCTTGTGGCTTTGAGCAGAACCGATGGAAGACACGATGCCTTCGCCAACGCGGGCGACGACTGTTTCTTCGCCGGCACCACCGACGAGCTTCTGGATGCTGGCGCGCACAGTGATACGGGTAATGGCGTGGAGCTGAATACCGTCGAGAGCCACAGCGGAGACCTTCGGAGTTTCGATGACCTTGGGGTTCACGGACATCTGCACAGCTTCGAGCACGTTACGGCCGGCAAGGTCAATGGCTGCAGCTTCCTTGAAGTCGAGCTTGATGTTTGCTTTGTTGGCGGCGATGAGAGCTTGGATCACGCGGAGCACGTTACCGCGGGAAAGGTAGTGGGCTTCGAGCAAGTTGGTGTCAACTGGGAGGCCTGCCTTGCAGCTGAGGATTCGGGCTTCCACGATGACCTGTGGCGGAACCTTACGGAGGCGCATACCGATGAGCTGGAAAATGCTCACGTTTGCCTTGGAGAACAAGGCCTGGAGCCAGAGGCTAAAGAACTTGCCGATAAAGGCGAGAACGATGATGACGACGATGGCGGCAATGATAATGCCTACGGTAAGAAGTGTATCCATTTGTTTTTCTCCAAGTTATGTGTTTTTGTTTTAATCTTTATTGAAAAAAGTACGATCAGACTTGAACTATCTTTCGTCTAGAATTACCCATATATGACCTTCCTGTACTGCTTCAATCTTTACTTTCTGACCTGCTTCGATGATTTCACCGTGGGTCTGTACGTCAAAAAGTTTGGAACTTCCATCCGGCATGGTGAAGCTTGCCTGGCCTACAGGGCGTAAGAACGTTTTTGCGGTTCCTATAGAGCCTATCGCAACTTCCTGCACGGCTTCGGTCGGGGAGACGGCTGTTTCCATGTCGGTTTTGAGCATCGGAGTCCAGCCTTCCGGTAAAAGCGGAATCAGATACTTGCTTGCCGCAATCGGGATGATGAGTGCGATGGCCGCACTCCCGAGAACGAAGAATAGCCCGAATAGCCATGGGGTGGCGTCAAATGTCGTTTCAACGGCTTCCGGGACGTATTCCGGGATGTTTGCTGTATCAAAGCTCATGATAAGGGCGATAATCATGCAGGCGATGCCGCCAATGCCAAACAGGAACGTACATGGCATGACGAAAATTTCGACTAAGAACAAAATCACGCCTGCTACAAGCAGGATTGCCGGGAAGTAGCCGTCGAGCTGCGGTGCGAATTGCCCGAAGAAGACGATCCCGATAAGGATAATGCCGATGATGCCGAACATTCCAAATCCCGGAGTCTTAAATTCTATATAAAGTGCGCCGAATCCGAGAATCAGGAGTATGCCTGAGATGGCGGCTATAGCGCTTGCGATTTTTTCGCCGGTATTTGTCTCGACTTCGCTTTTGCGTTCAATGGCTAGCTTTGTTTCAAAGTCTTCGCGGTTCTTGAACGTGCCTCTAGAAAATCCGAGTTCCTCGGCTTCCTTGTCGGTCATGGTCAAAAGTTCGCCTTCTTTTACGAGAATCTTGGGCGAGCCCCAGAACTTCTTTTCGGCGCTGTCGAGGACTGCAAATTTTTTTCCTTCAATGATAAGCGTGGTGTCTCGCTGTGTCGGCGTTCCCTTGTCAAGTGTGGCGGTAAGTTCAAGTACTTCGAGTTCCGGAGTCACAAAAGAGGATGCCAGGAGTTCGGGATAGTTGTTGCGCTGGGCGAGGTTCCGGAACTTCGCGCGGAGTGGGGACTGGATCTTTTCGCCGACGATTTGCGGAGTGCCATCGCCACCTTGGACAATCGGGGCGCAGTCGCCAATGGTTGTGGCTTCGAGCATGTAGAGGCGCTTGCAGGCGAGAGCGATGAGCGAACCTGCGCTGATCGCCTTCTTTTTCACGAGAGCGATTGTTTCGGGTCCCTTGACCGCCATGATGGTATCGACAAGATCGAAAGCGGCATCAAGGCGACCTCCGAACGTGTTGATTTCGAAGACGATGTAATCTGGCTTCTTTTCGATGGCTTCTCCGATGGCGCGAGCGCAGAATTCGTACATGGCGGGGTCAACGTCGCCTTCCAGTTTAATCCAGACGGCCTGTTTCTTTGGGGCGGAAATCTCGGTTTTGGCGGTATCGACTACGGTTGTTGAGTCGGCAAATGTAAATGTGGCTAAAAACGCTAAAAAGAGAAATATTTTTGTAATAATCTTCATGTTGTCAATGTATAAAGATTTGTACAGTGAAAATCATTTTTTTTGTGAAAAAAAACACGTTTAGGTAGGTTTGCTGGTTAAAAACACTTTTTTTTTGAAAATTAGTCTCAATATGGTGTTGTAAAATGTATAATATAGTTGAAAACTTACAAAAAACTTATGAACAATAATTTTTTTAAACGAAATTTAATCGTATCGTTGATTCTTGTCGCGTTCTTGTTTATTGTAACAAACGTTTCTTTTTTGTACATAAACAGGCAGGCTGTAGACGATAGCTGGGACTCCCTAGATGAAGTCGCCTATGCTTCTGAAGCAAAAATGGGATTTTTGGGTCGTTCTCTCTTGAGCGCATTGTCCAATATTTCGACTGTGGTGGGGATGGAAGAAAACCTCCTCTCCGAAAACATGATTCGTTTGATTCGCGGGTCGCGCATTGGTCCTCTGGTGTCGGCGGTGCGCCTGTATTTGCCGGATGGTCATATTATTGCGGATCATGCTGTTGTATTTGATTCTTCGTACATCGAAAATTATCAGAAGATTGTTTCCCCAAAGCCGTATATATCGAAAGTCGCTCGCGATGTCGTGCATTCCGAAAATATTGTGTTTGAACAGATGGTGCCTGTCCGCCGTCGTGGCCAGGTGGTTGCGATGCTTTCCGCTGTTTCCGAAATCAAGCCGTTGTATGGCTATGTGGCGACAAATGCGTTCAAGGGCAAGGCTTCCCTGATTGTTGTGGACCGTCGAGATGGATCCTTTGTTGTTGAAAAAACAGGGAAATGGAAGAACTTTAACGAGTTTGTTAGGACGATTAAGTCTAAGAAAGGGTATTCTGTAGATGAGTGGGCGGCAACCGTGATGAAGGGGGAATCTGCGCATTTGGCGTATGAGGAAACTTCCTCGGATGATGCTAAGCTTTTGGTTGCGCTCCCTTTGTTTGGCGGTTGCTGGACTCAACTTTTGTATGTCAATGAAAATATCGCCTTTGCGCGCGTGGATAAAATCCGCAAGTTCTATATCGGAATTTCGGCAATTGAACTTCTCGTGATTCTTTTGTACTTGCTGCGCATGGTGTGGAATGCTCGCCGCATGGCCGAGGCCGAAAGTAACGAGTATTCCGAAATTGCCGATGCCTTGAGCGGAACTTACGAATGCATTTTCTACGTGAACGTTCTGGACGATACATTTGACACGTTCCATTCCGACAGGCTTATGGATAAGCTACACGAAGATGTTCACGGAAAGGACTTCTTCTTTGAATCGATATCGAGCTTGCGTCATAATCTTTATGAAGACGATCTTGAAGTTGTCATGCACTTTATGGAAAAGGGTTCCTTCTTAAAACGTCTTGAAGAAAATCCAAGTGCATCTGTGGAATATAGACTTGTCATTGATGGAAATCCACAGTTCTATCGAATGAAGGCTATTAAGTCCAGCAAAGATGAAAACCATGTCATTGTTGCTGTGGAAAATATTGATTCTGAAGTCAACAAGGCTATTGCCCAGCGTCAGGAAATGGACCGCAACAACAGGGTGATTGAATCTCTGGCTTCGGACTTTGATTTTGTGAACTACGTAACGCTTGGCGAAGATTCTTCTTCGGACTTTGTTGTGACGTACCGCGCCAGTTCTGTGCTTTTGAAGGCTATCCCTGGATGGTCTTCTGAAAAGAGTTTCTCTAAGAGAATGAATCTGTTGCTCAAGTATCTTGTCTGTGATTCTGACAAAAATCAGTTCCAGAAGCAGACGAGTCGCGATCGCCTTGTCTCGACGTTGAAGAACGAATCGGTGATTCATGTCAACTTCAAGATCAAGCTTGAAGGTAAGGAAGTCTGCTACCAGATGAAGGTTATTGCCGACAAGGACGAAATCGGCAATCTCAAGGGTATCGTTTTTGGTCTGCACAGTGTCGATGAAGAAATCAAGAAGCAGATGGAAATCCAGTCGAACTTGAAGCAGAACCTTGAAATTATCGACATTCTTTCGGAAGACTATTCGTCACTCTTCTACTTCAATCTTGTTGACAACACGAGTGGCGTTCTTGCCGTTCGCGAAGACATCAGGGGCGCCCTGAAGGATCGGTTTGCGACTTGTGACCGTCTGGAAGATGTCTTTAAAGCGTTTGTCTTGGATATGGCTCATCCGGATGATCGTGAAAAGCTTATCGGGCTTGCGTCTAGAGAGGTGGTGGCTGAACAGCTTTTGCACCAGAAACGCCTGAATATTGTATTTAGGCACCTCTATGGTTCAGAATACAAGTTTACGCGTTTAGTATTTGCTAAGGCCGAGCCTATAGATGTTCCGCCGAAACTTATCGCTGTCGGCTTTGTCGAGGTGGATGCTCAGTACCGTGCAGAGACGGAACACCAGGAAAATATTGAACGCATTATGAGCCTTTCGGACCAGTATGAAGTCGTGTTCGATGTCAATATCGATACGGGCTTGTTTAGCGTTTCGTTGACAGGCGGAAAGTTCAAGGATGTCGTTAATGAAGAGACTGGAGAAGGCGTTGACTTCTTTAAGGACAGGGAAAAGGATGTCCGCAAGATTGTCTATAAGGACGATGTTGATTCCGTGCTCTCTTCGCTTAATCGCGATACCGTAATTGCTCGCTTGCAACACGATAACTCCTTCTTCCAGGATTATCGACGTGTGACTAGCGAAGGGCTTAAGTGGTACCGCATGAAGGTGACCAAGATGGGCGACTGGTCCAAGTCTCGTCGAGTGCTTGTCGGCCTGTTCAATAACGATGTCGTTTACCGCAAGGAAATGGCGCAACAGGCGGCCCTTGAACAGGCGCTTGAAATGGCAAAGTCTGCGTCACGTGCAAAGACGATGTTCCTCAACAACATGAGTCATGACATCCGCACTCCGATGAATGCGATTATCGGCTATACGGAACTTGCGACAATCCATATTGGCAACAAGGAACAGGTGCGGAACTTCCTTGGAAAGATTGAGCTTTCTTCGAACCACCTGCTTTCGCTTATCAATGACGTGCTTGACATGAGCCGTATTGAATCGGGCAAGCTGAACTTGAATGAAAAGCTGGAACATCTTCCGGAAATAATCCATACGCTCAAGGATATTGTCCAGGCGGATATCAATGCGAAGAACTTGCAGTTCTTTGCCAATAGCGTCGGTATTCGTAACGAAGATGTTGTCTGTGATAGGCTCCGTTTGAACCAGGTGCTTTTGAACGTGATTTCAAACGCTATCAAGTACACGCCGGCGGGTGGCTCCATCTGGTTCTCTGTGGAACAGAAGGAATCGGACGAAGATGGCTATGGCGTTTACGAGTTCCGCATCAAGGACTCGGGCATTGGCATGAGCGAAGATTTCTTGCCGAAGATTTATGATGCGTTTACCCGTGTGAATTCCTCGACGGTCTCTGGCATCCAGGGAACGGGTCTTGGCATGGCGATTACAAAGAACATTGTCGACATGATGGATGGCTCGATCGACATCAAGAGCAAGGTGGACGAAGGAACTGATGTTGTTCTGAATTTCAAGTTTGCTCTTGCCGGCGCTGAACATGAACTTGAACGCGTCAAGGAACTGGAAGGCAAAAGGATTCTCGTTGTCGATGATGATGTAGATTGTGCTAAGAGCATTCCGCAGATCTTTAAGGAACTCGGTGTTGAAGCTGAATGTTGCTATTCCGGTGCGGACGCCTTGGAACGTGTGAAGGCGGCGAAGGCCGAAGGTCACATGTACGACGCCTTCCTAGTGGACTGGCGCATGCCGAATATGGATGGCATGAAAACGACGTCGATGCTTCGCGAGTTGCTCGGGAACGATATCCTTGTGATTGTGATGTCTGCCTATGAATGGTCGGATATCGAGGACAAGGCGACCGAAGTCGGAATCCATAACTTTGTAAGTAAACCAGTGTTCCCGTCGGATGCCCGCGATACGCTGATGCGCAGCTTTGGACTTTTGCAGGCGGAAACTCCGGTATCGGATAAGAAGATCAGCTTTAATGGCAAAAAGGTTTTGCTTGTCGATGATAACGAACTGAACCGCGAAATCGCCCAGGAAATTCTAGAAGATTGCGGAATTCTGGTGACAACGGCTTGCGATGGCGAAAAGGCTGTCGAGTACATGAAGAATGTGCAGCCGGGCGACTGTGACTTGGTCTTGATGGACGTGCAGATGCCGATTATGGATGGTTACGAGGCGACTCGCGTTATCCGTAAGCTCGACAACAAGGTGGCTGCAGAAATTCCGATTATCGCCATGACGGCGAACGCCTTTGCCGATGACCAACAGGCGGCTCTGGATGCCGGCATGAACGAGCATGTGGCAAAACCCGTGAACGTCAATAAGTTGAAGGAAGTGCTGTCGAGATTTTTGTAGATAGGTGTTAGGTCACAGGTGGTAGGGGTTAGGATTAATTTCATGCGCTATGCGCGTTTGTAAAGGGCGGCGAAGCCGCGATTATTCACCTAATCCCTAAGACCTAATACCTAAAACCCATAAAAAGACTTTAATTTCGATGTATTTTCTAAGTTCTAAGTTCTAAGTTCTAAGTTCTAAATACTATATTTACCCGCAAATTGCATTTTTGCCTGGGTCCTGTGACCAGATTCGCCAATTCCACTGGTGCTAGAGCAGTAAACTCGGACAAAAACATGTAATGAAACAAACAATCAAAAAAAGGAATGGCTACAATGGCTACTATCACAAAAGAAAAGGCTGCAGAACTCACCGCTAAGTTTGGTGCTAACGAAAAGGACACCGGTAACGTCCGCGTTCAGATCGCTATCCTCACGGAAAAGATCAAGAACCTCACCGAACACATCAAGACCAACAAGAAGGACTTCCACTCTCTCCGCGGTCTGTCCATGATGGTTGCAAAGCGCAAGAACCTTCTCAAGTACTACGGCGAAAAGGACATTATCGCTCAGCGTGCATTGATCAAGGATCTCGGTCTCCGCGGCTAATTCTCTGATTGGAGATTTTTATGTCAACAGAAGCTTATCAAGCTAAATACGGCAAGATGCTCGACCCGAAGGAAGTGTCTGTAAACCTTCCGGATGGCCGTGTCATTACGTTTGAAACTGGCCGTATCGCAAAGCAGGCACGTGGTTCTGCTGTCGCCAAGATGGGGGACGCGTTTGTCCTTTCTACCGTTTGCTACGGTGAAGAAAAGGATGGTGACTTCTTCCCTCTGACAGTTGAATACCGCGAAAAGTCTTATGCTGCCGGACGCCTGCCTGGTGGCTATAGCAAGCGCGAACCGGGTCGTCCGAGCGATGAAGAAATTCTTTCTGCTCGTATTATCGACCGTCCGATTCGTCCGATGTTCCCGGAAAACTTCACTCGTGAAGTCCAGGTCATCGTTCAGGTTCTTTCTTCCGACAAGAAGTTCGCTCCGGACGTTCTTGGCGTAAGTGCTGCATCTCTCTCTATCGGTCTTTCTGAACTCCCGTTCGAACAGCAGGTCGCTGCCGTTCGCGTGGCTGTCGTCGATGGCCAGAACATAGTGATGCCGACTTATGACCAGGTTGCCGTGGCCGATCTAGACCTCGTGGTCGCCGGTACGGAAGACTCTGTGTGCATGGTCGAAGGTGGTGCTTACGAAGTGTCCGAAGACACGATGATTGGCGCTATCCTCGCTGGTCACGAAGTCATCAAGCAGATGTGCAAAGCCCAACAGGAACTGGTGGACCGCTGTGCTAAGCCGAAGATGGAACTCAAGCCGAAGTTTGTTGGTGAAGAACACGACAAGCTCGTTGCTACGGTCAAGGATGTTGTCTGGGACGAACTGAACAAGGACGTCCACTCCAACATGGTGAAGACGGACTTCTATCCGGCTATGGCAGACCTCTGCGCTCGTATGCTCGAAGATCCGCGTATCCTCGCTATCATCGGCGAAGGCGAAGCACAGAATGCTCAGCTCGCTGCAGATGCAAAGGGCATCTTCAGTGACCTCGAACGCACGGCTATGCGCGAAATGATTTTGAACGAAGGCGTTCGTCTTGACGGCCGTACCACGACCGAAGTCCGCCCGATCGAAATCGAAATGGGCGTGCTCCCGCGTGCTCACGGTTCTGCAATCTTCCAGCGTGGCGAAACCCAGGGTCTCGTCATTTGTACGCTTGGAACAAAGGCTGACGAACAACGTTTCGAAAGCTTGCAGGGCGAAGGCGCAAAGAGCTACATGCTCCATTACAACTTCCCGCCGTTCTCCGTCGGTGAATGCAAGAAGCTCGGTCTCTCTCGCCGTGAAATTGGTCACGGTCACTTGGCCGAACGCTCCCTCGCAGCAGTTCTTCCGCTCCCGGAAGATTTCCCGTACACGATCCGCGTGGTTTCCGAAATCATGGAATCCAACGGTTCTTCTTCCATGGCCTCTGTTTGCGGTGGCTGCCTCAGCTTGATGGACGCTGGCGTTCCTATCAAGGCTCCGGTTGCAGGTATCGCCATGGGCCTCATCTCCGAAAAGGGCTCCGTCAAGGAAGGCGGCAAGATCAAGATCTTGTCCGACATTACCGGTACGGAAGACCACCTCGGCGATATGGACTTCAAGGTAACGGGTACTGCCGAAGGTATCACTGCATTCCAGATGGACATCAAGATCCGCGGTATCACCCCGGAACTTATGCGTGAAGCTTTGGAACAGGCTCGTCAGGGCCGTATCCACATTCTCGGTCGCATGGCTGAACTTGGCCTCCCGGCACCGCGTCCGCACGTTTCTGAAAAGGCTCCGACGATGCTCAAGATGCGCATCCCGACCACGAAGATTCGTGACGTTATCGGTTCTGGTGGCTCTGTCATCAAGGGTATGCAGGCTCAGACGGGCTGCACCATCAACATTGACGACAACGGCAATATCGACATCGCCGCCCCGACGGGTAAGGCTGGTGAAGTTTGCCGCCGCATGATCGAAGAACTCACAGCAGAACCGGAACCGGGCCGCAAGTACAAGGGCAAGGTGAAGACGATCCAGCCGTTTGGCGCATTCGTTGAAATCCTCCCGGGTCGCGATGGTCTTGTCCACATCTCCGAACTTGCCGACCGCCGTGTCGATAAGGTCGAAGACGTTGTTCATGTCGGTGACGAAGTCGAAGTGCTCTGCCTCGGTGTTGACCCGAAGGGCAAGGTGAAGCTCTCTATGAAGGCTTTGCTCCCTCCGAAGGCTGCCCCGGCTGCTGAAGCTGCTCCTGAAGCACCGGCTGCTCCGACTGAAGCTTAGTCTTGGATTAGTCCAAAAGACTCATTTTAAGGAAACGCATGGTTTAGGCCATGCGTTTTCTTTTGTATATTTAAATTTAGGCTTTTGCAAAAGGAACTTTTTAGGAGGAGGATTGTTCTTTTTTGCAAAAATAGATTACCTTTATAAATGGTTACATTCCAGTTGCGGATATGGGTTACATCTATTTAACATTGATGTTTGTTTTGTCTGCTGTCAATTTGGCAGTGCTTTCTCTGCGTTTCCAAAATCAGCGGAACAATTACGTTTATTACGCCTTTTATGCGATTCTGGTCGCTAATTTTGGCCATTGGCTTTTGGGATTTTCAGAATCGGTCGAGGGGGCTATTATCGCGAACAAGGTGAACTACCTTGGCGGGTCGTTCCTCCCGATGTTCATGTTCTTTGCCCTTATGCAAGTTTGCAAGATGAGCATCCCGAAATGGCTGCATTTCTCCCTGATTTTCATGAGCTTTACGATTTGCGCTCTGGCGATGACTGTAGGGTATTTCCCGGCATATTACAAGACCGTGGAGTATGTTGTCCAGGCGGGTGTCGGTAACTATGTAGCAACTTACGGCTGGGCTCACGGCTTGTTCAATGCTTTCCTGGTGAGCTATGTCATTTTAGATATTTGGATTATTATCCGTGCCATTTTGCACCAGAAGATGGTTTCGCTCAAGAATATCATTGCGATGATTATTGGCGAAATCGCAACAATTATGTCGTTCTTCCTGGCCTGATTCCTGGGGAGCGACATGCTCATCATGCCGTTTATCTACGTCCTTGACCAAATCCTCCTGTTGTACATTTGTAATAACGTCAAGTGGTACGATATTACGGAATGCGTGATTGAATCCATTGAAACGGAAAGCTCCTGTGCGTACTTGTCGTTCTCGATTGATGGGGCATACCTGGGGGCAAACCGCATTGCCATGAATTTCTTCCCGGAGCTCGTCAAGATGAGAGTGGACGCTCACTTGAAAGGCGAAACGGAATTGCAGCAGCACATCATGTCGTGGATTGAAAAGTACAGGAAGTCCAAGATTTTGACGGACTACTGCCAGATGACCGAATTCAATTATTCGGGCCGCCACTACAAGTGCGAAGTCAAGGTACTGCGTCAGGTGCATGGTAAAAACGTATTCCTTTTCAGGATTGAAGACAACACGCAGGAACAGCAGTATATCGATGCTCTTGGCCGTAGCAATTCCATGTTGCAAAAGAACATGGTGCAGACTGAAAATGAGAAGCTCTCGGTGCAGGAAAAGTGGATTGTCGGCATGGCGCAGATGGCGGAAAGCCGAGCGGGGAATATGGACGGACACATCAAGCGAACGAGCGAAGTCGTGAAGATTCTTGTTTCGATGATGCGCAAAAAAGGATTTGATAACCTGTCGGACAAGTTCCTCGATGTGCTGATTGCGGCCGCTCCGATGTACGATCTGGGCAAGGTGGCGATTGATGATGCCGTGTTGCGCAAGCCGGGACGATTTAATGTTGATGATCGCGAAATCATGAAGACTCATGCAGAGAAGGGTGCGAACATTATTGAAAAGCTTCTCTCTGATGTGAAAGACAGTTATTTTGTCAGTGTTGCAAAGAATATGGCGCTTTACCATCACGAACGTTGGGATGGCAAGGGTTACCCGGAACAGCGCTCGGGTGAAGATATTCCGATGGAAGCTAGAATCATGGCTCTGGCCGATGTGTACGATGCCTTGGTGAGCAAGCGTTGTTACAAGGAACGCATGTCGTTCAGGGAAGCTCGTGATGTGATTCTTGCTTCTATGGGCAAGCAGTTTGACCCGCACTTGAAGGATAGTTTCCTGGAATGTCAGGACCAGCTGATGGACTATTACTGTTCTGTGGATCATTGATTGAACTTGTTTGAGAGAGTGGTATGTTTGTTATCTATTACTTGATTGCCATGTGCCTTTTTTCGGGGGTGAATGCCTGCCTGCTTTCGTATTTTTACCGCAGGCCGCTAAACACCTACTTTACGGCATTTTTCTTCTCGATTGTCCTTGCGGACTTTGGCTACTTGTTCCTCGCTCTTTCGACAACGATTGAGGGAGCGATTGTTGCAAACAAGGTGTGCTACCTTGGTGCATGCTTCTTGCCTTTGTTCCTGTTCCTCTTGATTTGCCGCCTATGCTCTTTTGATTTGTCCAGGTGGGTAAAACTTTTGATGTTCCTGTACAGTGCTTTTGTTTTTGCTCTCTCCTGTACGGTTGGCTTTAGCGATGTGTTCTACGAATCTGTGCGATATGTTGTCTTGAATGGCTTTGGCAGTTACTTGCCGACGTATGGCCCTGGGCATGTCTTGTGGGATTTCTTGCTGTACTTTTACATGGTCGCCAATGTTGTCGTGATTATTGTTGCGGCGAAGAAAAAACGCAATGTCAGTTACAAGACTTTAATTGCGATTGCGGGGCTTGCATTTGTTTCTATCGGTGCATTTATCCTGGCTCGTAACATGGAAAACGATACCTTGCTCATGCCGTTTGTGTACTTGATTGATGAACTTGTCTTGCTCTACATTTGTGCGTTGGTCAAGATGCACGATGTGATGAACAGCGTGCTTGAATCACTTGAAGCTGAAAATACGGCTGCGTATTTGGCTTTCTCCCCGAAAGGTCTGTATTTGGGCTGCAATGATATCGCAAGCCGTTACTTCCCAGAACTTCTGGATTGTCGTGTGGATCATGCCTTGCCGTCGGATATTGAAATTGAAGGAATCTTTAAAGAAGGCATGGAACAGCTGAAGGGCGCTAGCGGTGATAAGGTCTATCGCTTTACGTACAAGGATCGCTATTTCAAGGCGGTGATGAGGAATGTGCATCAGAACAAGAAGTTGCAAATATTCCTGTTCCGCATTGAAGATGAAACGAATATCCAGCGCTATATTGAACGATTGGACGCCAATAACACGGAACTTGCGGCTCTCATCAAAAATAACAAGGACCAGATCCGCTTGTTCCAAAACCAGATGCTTGTAGGCATGGCCGAAATGGTCAACAACAAGGATGGCTTTACGGGAGCGCACCTCAAGCGTACCAAAGAAGTGGTGAGCATTCTTGTGGCAAAGATGCAGAAAGATCCGGATCTCAATTACTCAAAAGAATTTTATGATGACATGATTGCGGCTGCTCCTATGCACGATATTGGAAAGATTGCCATTGACGATCATGTGCTCTGCAAGCCGGGCAAGTTTACGCCTGAAGAATTTGACGAGATGAAAACTCATGCCGAAAAGGGTGCTATCATTATCAAGAACCTGCTTTCAAATTTCCAGAGCGAACTGTTTGTGGAAATCGCAAAGAACATGGCTGGTGGCCACCACGAACGTTGGGACGGCAGTGGCTACCCGTATGGGCTGAAGGGTGAGGCAATCCCACTGGAAGCCCGTGTGATGGCTGTAGCAGATGTGTATGACGCTCTCGTGAGTAAGAGGTGCTACAAGGAAGCGTTCTCCTTTGATGATGCTTACGATATCATCGACAAGTCAATGGGTAAGCACTTTGATCCGAGCCTCAAGAAGTACTTTGACCAGAGCCGTGCGGAACTGGAAGAATACTACCGAAAGGAATGCGAGGCGGAAAGAGCTGAAGCCGAGAAATCTTCTGCGGAAAGCCCCGCAAATTAGGTCTGTACGCTTTATGTAATTGTTGCTAAATGGCTCCCTATTTTACTAAATTTGAGCCATGCTAGATTTTACTACACTTCCGTATGTTGATGACCGTTTTAAGGCGGTTCGCAGGGAAACTGTTCAAGTTCGCGTTGGCGACGCTTTGATAGGGGGCAATGCCCCCATTTTAGTTCAATCCATGACGACGACCAAGCCGAAGGACGTCGAAAAGACGGTGGCGGAAACGCTAGCCCTCGCTAAGGTCGGTTGCGGTTTGGTGCGTATTACGGCGCCGACGTTTGCCGATGCTGCTGGACTTGAAGAAGTCATGAAGCGCGTGCGTGCTGCCGGTTGCACGGTTCCTGTTTCTGCCGATATCCACTTCCAGCCGAAGGCCGCTTTTGAAGCTCTCAAGTGGGTGGAAAAGGTCCGCATCAACCCGGGTAACTTTGTAGATACTGGTATTTTGACGCTTGACCAGCAGACGGACAAGTCTTTTGAAGAAGGCAAGGAAAAGGTTGCCGAAGCCTTCACTCCGTTTGTGCAAGAAGCGAAGCGCCTTGGCCGTGCTATCCGCATTGGCGTGAACCACGGTTCCTTGAGCGCCCGTATGATTTATCGCTATGGTGACACTGTGGAAGGCATGGTGGAAAGCGCCATTGAATATTTGGCAGTTTGCGAAGCCGAACATTTTGACCAGGTGGTCTTGAGCCTCAAGTCGAGTAATCCGCGTGTGGCCATTTCGGCTTACCGCCTGCTTGCCGCTCGCTTGAAGCAGGAACACTTCAAGCCGTATCCGTTCCATGTGGGCGTGACAGAAGCGGGTGCCGGTTCCGACGGACGTTTGAAGTCTGCTGCTGGCATTGGTGCGCTTTTGCTCGACGGTCTTGCCGATACGATTCGCGTGTCGCTGACTGAAGATCCGGTGGCGGAAGTCCCGGTTGCTCAGGAACTCATCAAGGCTTGCGAACTCAAGGCGGATGCACCGAAGTTTGCAGTGCCGGTTTTGGAAAAAGATCCGTACCACTACGAACGCAGGGAAACTGTTCCGGTGACGCTTGCTGGCGTAAAGATCGGCGGTTCTGAACCGGTGCGCGTTGGCATGAAGGCTGATGCAGTGAGCCTTACGGGCGAACGCCGTAATGCAGAATTTGCTTTGGCCGGTCTCAATGCAAAGCCGGTTGTGGAATTCAAGGATACGATGGATATCGCGGGCTTTGCCGCAAATCCGAACTCCGTGCCGGAAGGTTCGCTCTTCTGCTATACGGGCCCTGAAATGGTGATGGGCGTGCGCGCTCTTGCTTCGGCTTTGTATGCCGCAAACCGCAAAGATCCGATTCTCCTTTATGCAAAGATTACAGATAGCGAAAAAGATACGCTCCGTGTATCTGCAGACATCGGAAGTCTCGTGACGGATGGCCTTGGCGATGCTGTCGTGATTGACGGCTACAAGAGCCCGAAGGATTCTGTGATTCTCGCATTCGATATTTTGCAGGCCGCTTATTGCCGCCGTAGCAAGACAAACTTTATCAGCTGCCCGAGCTGTGGTCGTACGCTTTACGACATCCAGCAGGTGATGGGCAAGATCAAGGCCCGCTTTGGACATTTGCAGGACATTTCGATTGGCATTATGGGATGCATCGTGAATGGTCCTGGTGAAATGGCTGATGCTGACTTCGGCTATGTGGGCGGTGGCCCGGGCCGTATTACGCTTTTCGAAGGCAAGACTGCCGTGAAGAAGAACATCCCCGAAGAAGACGCTATCGAGGAATTGGTGAACCTCATCAAGGAAAGAGGCCGCTGGCAGGAACCTTGATAAGACGAAAGAACGCCGCTATGCGGCTACAGACGAAAGGCGAGAGAATTTCATTTGAACAATCTTTCGTCTCTCGTCTACCAGCGAAGCGGTCTCTCGTCTAAGATTTTTAACTTAAACAAAGGAATGAAAAATGGCAACTATTAAGACAATGAACAACATTTCCAAGAAAGGCTTGGGCTTGTTTGGCCCGTTCTATCAGGTTTCCGATTCTATCGAAAACCCGGATGCTATCTTGGTGCGTTCTGCTCAGGTTGATACCGATAACTTTGATGGCCTTTTGGCTGTCGCTCGCGCTGGTGCAGGCGTGAACAACATCACGATTGACAAGGCTTCTGCAAAGGGCATTTGCGTGTTCAACACTCCGGGTGCAAACGCAAACGCTGTTGCTGAACTCGTGATGACCGTGCTCGGCATGGCTGTCCGTAACGCAGACAAGGCTGCTGCTTGGGTCAAGGGTCTCGATGTGAACGATCCGGATCTCGCAAAGACTGTTGAAAGCGGCAAGAAGAAGTTTGCTGGTATGGAACTTGCCGGCAAGACTCTTGGTGTTGTTGGCCTCGGCAAGATCGGTGTGCTCGTTGCTAACTATGCCCGTTGGAAGAACATGCGCGTGATTGCTTACGAACCGTATCCGAATGCAAACAACATGCATGAACTTTCTAACAAGGTCGAAATTGCTGATCTCGACACCGTGATTGCAAATTCTGACTTCCTCACGGTTCATGTTCCGTTCATCAAGGGCGTTACCGAAAACCTCCTCAATCGCAAGAACCTCGCTCAGTTCAAGGGTTCCTACATCATGAACTTTGCTCGTGGCGGCATTGTTGAAATGGATCCGGTGAACGAAATGCTCGCTTCTGGTTCCCTCCAGGGCTACCTCTGCGACTTCCCGACTGCAGAACTCATCAAGAACGACAAGGTCACTTGCTTCCCGCACCTCGGTGCTTCTACTGAAGAAGCTGAAGAAAACTGCGCAGTGATGGCTGTTGAAGAATTGAAGGACTACATCGAATACGGTTGCGTCCGCAATTCCGTGAACTTCCCGGCTCTCGTTGATCATCCGCATGCTGGCATCAAGAGCCGCGTTGTCGTGATCAACCAGGACGTTCCGAACATGATTTCTGAAATCACGAAGGTGTTCGGTGCAGAAGGCATCAACATTGCTTCTTTCAGCAACAAGAGCAATGGCAAGATCGGTTACAACCTCGTTGACGTTGAAAGCAAGGTCGATGATTCCATCGTCGAAAAGCTCTCCAAGCTCGACAAGGTCATCAAGGTCCGCGTGATCCATTTCTAGACGAAAGAACGGACCTGCAGTCCTACAGACTTGAGACGAAAGAATAATAGTGGTGCTCCGCACGGACTCAAAGAAAAAATCTTTCGTCTTTCGTCTACCAGCGAAGCGGTCTCTCGTCTAATTGTACATCGCTTCAATTTGTTTGGCGTATCGTTTTTCTGCAACGGTGCGCCGAATTTTTAATGTGGGCGTCAAGAGCCCTGATTCAATCGTGAGCTCGTCACCGACTAGAGTCCATTTGCGAATTTGTTCCCAATGGTTCAGCTTTTTGTTGATATGCTCAATATGACGATTGATGGAATTCAAAATAAGCGGTGACTTTAGTGCGTTTTCGACATCGTAATCTTCGTTTTGCGGCTTGAGCATGCGGCGGGCGCCTACGGGGTTTAGCCAGATAATAGCCGATGCAAACTTGCGGTCGTTGGCAATGACGAGCGCCTGTTCAACAAGCGGATGACGCGTGATTTCGAGTTCAATGGGATTCGGGCTTACGTATTTACCAGTGCTTGTCTTTAACAGCTCCTTGATGCGCCCTGTGAAATACAGGAATCCATCTTTATCAAAATAGCCCTGGTCGCCGGAATGGTAAAAACCGTCTGGTGTGAAATTTTTAGCATTTAAGTCGGGGCGGTTATGGTAGCCCTTAAAGACGCTCTCGCCACGAATCTGGATTTCGTTGCATTCGCCGATGCGTACATCGAGATGGGCGAGAGGCTTGCCGATGGAGCCTGGTCTAATAGCTTGTTTGCAATTTGCAGAAACGACCGGTGAACATTCTGTCATGCCGTAGCCTTCAAAAACGGGGAGGCCGATGTTCAGAAGGAATCGCAAAATGGATTTGTTCAAGGCGCTACTGCCCGAGATAATCATGCGGAAATTACCACCGACGGCTTCACGCATTTGTTTGTAAACGAGACGGTTGAATACCCAATGGAGCGGCTCAAAGCGCCTATTCGGGTCTTTAATCTTTGCAATTTTTATCGCCTGCTTGATCAGGAATCGCTTGATGCCCTTGGCGCGATCCGAGGCGGTTGTCATGCTTTCGTAAAGGCGCTCTAGAATGCGCGGGACGACTATCATGATGGTGGGGCGGACTTCGCGCAGAATGTGCGAGAGGTTCTTTGGATTGTCTCCAAAGTAAATCGTGACGCCACTGAATGTGTAGAAATAGACCGCCATTCGTTCAAGAACGTGCGCTACCGGCAAAATCGTGAGGCACGTGTCCTTTTTGTTGTCAAATCGGAACATCGGCTTGATGTTCTGAATTTGTACCAACATATTCCGGTGCGTGAGTTCAACGCCCTTGGGGCAACCCGTAGATCCGCTTGTGTAGATGATGCTGAAAATATCATCGGGGTTTATGGTTGAAAGTTGGTTGTCAATCCATTTTGCACGAACTTGGTCGGCGAGGGCTGCGTAGCCTCTTATGAGGAGTTCGTCCCAGTAAATTCCGTTGTCGGGGAGGAACGAGTCGTTGTCGATGCAGATGATTTTGGTGAAATTCTCTAAGATGCCGAAAAGCGGTTCATCAAGTTCTTCGAAAGAATTGATGATGAGTATCTTGATGTTGCTGTCAATGCTCTGGTACGCAAAGTTTTCGGATGAAATGTTCGGGAAAAGCGGAACGACGCGAGCGTGGTTTAGTTGAACGGCGATGTCTGCGATAATCCAGTTCGGAGAACTCGGCGCAATGATGCCGACGCTTTCTTTTTCTTTTAGTCCGAGCGAATTCAATGCGAGCGCAAGAGCCTTTGTGTTGCGTTTGAGCGTTTCTTTGGAATAGTGGACCCATTCACCGTCTTTACGGTGATACCATCCTTTAAAATCGGTCCTGTCGCAGTTCGCAAAGAACATGGACGGCAGAGATGTGAATTCCAACGACTCCATGCTTTTAAAATAACATTCTATTTTGCAATAGCTCATTTTTTTTGAAAAATTTCAGTATATTAAGTATATGCTGAAAAAGTTGAGCGACTACGAAAATGAACTTTTGAAAATGGTTGAGGCGGGGGCGCCTTTGACGGCGGAACAGCTTTTGTCGGTGCGGACGCATATTGGCTTTTTTCAGCATGAGCGCCTGGTGCACGAACTCGTGATGATTTTGTTTGCGCTTTTGACCGTTGGTGGAATTTTGTTTTTGGTGGTTGTGCCGGAAATATCGGTGCTTGCGTTGGACGTACTTTTCTTTGCGCTCTTGGTGCCGTACGTGAAGCATTATTACGGGCTTGAGAATGGGGTGCAAAGGCTGTATGATGTGTACGATAAATTGGAAAAATTGTAGGAATGGCGACCCCGGCACGATGGCCGGGGTGACAGTTCGGAGGCAATGAAAAAAGCAAGTCCGAGGGACTTGCTTTTTGAAATTTAAAGGGGTTCCTTACTTCTTCGGGGTGATGAATTCGAGTCCACCCATGTACGGACGCAACACTTCAGGAATCTTGAGCGAGCCGTCTTTCTGCTGGTAGTTGTCGCAGATGCCGACCATCACGCGCGGAGTGGCAAGGCCAGAACCGTTAAGCGTGTGGAGGTAGACGTTCTTGCCGCCTACCTTCGTCTTGATGTTGGCGCGGCGTGCCTGGTAGTCTTCGAAGTTCGAGCAGGAGCTGACTTCGAGCCACTTCTTTTCGACCGGAGCGTAGACTTCGAGGTCGTAGCACTTGGCTGCACCGAAACCGAGGTCGCCCTTGCAGAGTGCGAGGCGGTGGTACGGGAGGCCGAGCTTTTCGAGGAGCTTTTCACCGAAGCGGGTGAGTTCTTCGTGGTCTTCGTAGCTGTGTTCCGGATGAGCAAAGTAGACCATTTCAACCTTGTTGAACTGGTGCAAGCGGAGGAGACCGCGGGTGTCCTTGCCATAGCTACCAGCTTCGCGGCGGAAGCATGCAGAGTAGGCGCAGATGCGCTTCGGGAGTTCAGATTCCGGAATCACTTCGCCAGAGTAGAGGTTGGTGAGCGGGACTTCTGCAGTCGGAATGAGGAACAGGTCGTCATCCTTGTCGCAGCGGTACATGTCTTCTTCGAACTTCGGGAGCTGACCCGTGCCGCGCATGGTGTTGCGGGTAACGAGGTACGGCGGAGTGAATTCTTCGAAGCCAGCCTTCTGGTGTTCGTCGAGGAAGAACTGGATGAGGGCGCGTTCGAGGCGAGAGCCGAGACCGCGGTAAACCGGGAATCCGGAACCAGAAATCTTGGCGCCACGTTCAAAGTCAAAAATGCCAAGGCGTTCGCCGAGAGTCTTGTGGTCAACGCGGGCGAAGTCATCGTTCTTGGTGTAGTAGTCAAACGGGATCGGACCGTCTTTTTCGACAACGTTATCGCTGGAGTCCTTGCCTTCCGGAGAACGCGGAGCGATGTTCGGAACGTGCATGAGCATTTCGGTCTGCTTGTAGTCAAGTTCCTTGAGCTTCTTGTCGAGTTCATCAATCTTGTTGCCGAGTTCGCGTGTTGCGGCCTGGGCTTCGTCAGCGTTTTCGCCCTTCTTCTTGAGTTCGCCAATGCGCTTGGACTGGGCGTTACGTTCGCTCTTGAGGCGTTCGACTTCGGTGAGGAGCGGGCGGCGTTCGTTATCAACGGCGAGCACGTCACGAAGGCTTACGGTCGTATATTTCTTTTCGGTTTCAGCAATATAATATTCCGGATTTTCGCGGATCTTTTTAATATCAAGCATTTTATGCCTCTGTTGAAAATTTTTACGGGGAAGAATATAGAAAAGTAGGAAGTAGGAAGTAGGAAGTAGGAAGTGAAAATTTAACGAAAACCAATGATTAATAACTTGCGACTAACAACTAATAGCATAGTTTTACAGGATCCTTCACTAAGCGCTAAATTCTGCCAACTGCCTACTGCTAACTAAATTCTATTAATTCTTCTGTTGTTTGCGTTTACATCGGTAATTGAGTGGGACGTGTTGTCCCGAAATTTTTTGAATATACATTATAACTTGGGAAAGGAAGAGAACAATGGGTAAACAAGGAAGGAATCTAGAGGAGTACAAACATGAAATTTCCTTTACTGCTTTTAGTAGCCGCATCGTTCTCTTTTGCCCAGTGGGGCGGCGGTGGCGGAAAATCGCTAAACGACTATAAAAAAGAATCGGTGTCGGGTAGAGATATCCACGTGTATGCGCCGAGCAATCTAGCGCCCAAGAGCCCTTTGCTCATTTCGTGCCATGGCATGGACCAAGACCCCAATTACCAGCAGTCCAATACGCATTGGGAAGCGGTTGCCGATACGGCGGGATTTGTCGTCGTGTATCCTAGAGGTGGGACAGGGATGAGTACCTGGGATATCAGCGGTGACAAGGATACAAAATGGGTGGTGCAAATTATTGAACAGATGGTCAAGGAATATGACATTGACCAAAAGCGTGTTTACCTTTCGGGATTCTCAATGGGGGGCATGTTCACTTACCATGCTATGAGCAAGATTGCAGATAAAATAGCGGCGTTTGCGCCAACATCTGGTACAAATGTGATGGGTGCGTCAAAGGCGATGCGTCCTGTGCCTATCATTCACCCGCATGGAACAAGTGACGATGTCTTGAATTACAGCCAGGTTGAAGGCTTTATCAAGAATTACCGTGATCAGTTCCATTGCCCGTCTCAGGCCGAAGTTCAAAATAATTATCCCAATAGTGAAAACAGGGCGACGATGTATACTTGGGGCCCTTGCGATGAAGGCGTTTATATTAAACACCTTAAGCTTGAAGGCCGTGGCCATAGCCCTTCCAAGGCCGATGTTTCTGACATCTGGAATTTCGTGAAACAGTATTCTTTGGATGGTGCCTCGATTACGCCGTCGATTGAAGTTCCGACGAACAGGGATTCCGTGTTTAACGGCTCTTTCTCGGATTCGCTTAAGCTTGCAGGCTGGACTTTGCAGCAACATAGCGGCGAAGGATCCTTGAAGTTGACTGAAGGCAAGGCCGAAATCAACGTGACCAAGACGGGTACGAATGCTTATGATGTACAAATGATTCAGAATGGCGTCCACTACGAAAAAGGTCAAAGCTACAAGGTGACTTTTGATGCCTATGCATCTGTGGCGAGAACGCTTGAAGTGAATATCGAAAAGGATACGGACCCATGGACGAGTTACCTGGGCGAGGCAAAAACTTTTGACTTAGGGACTGAGAAAAAGAACTTTGAAATTCTGTTCACCATGAATGAAGCTACGGATGAAAATGGACGCGTTTCTTTCAATGCGGGCCTTGCTACGGGTAGCGTGTTCATTGACAATGTGGTGTTGAGCAAAGTTGAAGGTACGCTTGGTCTTGCGAAGAATGTGCGCGTGCTTGCTGGCGAAAGAACGCTTAGCGTGTACGATATGAATGGCTCTTTTGTATGTAATCTTAAGGGCGTGCGCGTGAATGACGTCCAGTCGAAATTGAATTCAATGAAGCTGGAAAAAGGCTTGTATGTTGTGAAAAACGGCTCCTTCAGCAGAATTTATTCTGTGAAGTAGTTACGCTCTGTAATAAGAACGCTTTTTGCAAAGTCCATGGCAATTTGTTTGTCGTGGGCTTTTTGCTATTGTGTATGTTTTGGGAGTGCGTTAAAAATGTGCGCTGCCCGTTTATACCTGTTCTGCTTTTTAGGCGAGAGGTTCTGCGAGCAGTGCGAAGGGTTCCGCCTCTGTGATGCGGACGCGGAGCGTTTTCCCGGCTGGGAAGGTGCCTTGTAATGCGACGGGGCGGTAGGCCTCGTTGCGGGCGATTGTGGTTCCGGCGCGGTAGCCGGGCTTTTCGGTGACGACGGTGCATTCGTCGCCAATCCATTCGCGGTTGTTCTCGAGAGCGATTTGCTGGAACGCTTCGGCGAGAATCGCGGAACGTTCGTGCTTAATATCGTCGGAGACCGCTTGGTTGGATGCTGTTTCGAGACGCGCGGCGACGGTGCCTGGGCGTGTGACAAAACGCGTGATGTTGCAGACGGTCGGTCGAGTTTCTTTCAAGAGCGTTAACGTGTCGTTGAAATCTGCGGCGGTTTCGCCGGGATAGCCGACGATAAGGTCGGTGCTGAGCGTGAATTTGCGGAATCGCTCGGTAAAGGCGTGGGCGAGGGTTGCGTAGTCGCGTGCTGTGTGGCGGCGGTTCATCGCCTTGAGCACGTTTTCGCTGCCGCTTTGGACGGGAATGTGGATGAACTTGTAAATGCGATCATCCGTGAAGCAATTCAAAAGCGCTTCTTGATAGCTGAGGACATGGCGCGGATTGCCCATGCCGAGGCGGATGCGGTAATTGCCGTTCACGTGCGTGAGGATTCTTTGCGTGAGTTCGGCGAGATTCGTGCCGATGTCAAAACCGTAACAGGCGCAATCTTGGCCGGTGAGCTGGATTTCTAGGCAACCGTCATCGACGAGCGCTTGGACTTGATCCACGATGGTTTGGGGTGCAAAGCTGTGGAGGCGGCCTTTGACGAGATGTGTGCTGCAAAAGGCGCAAGCGTCGAGACAGCCTTCTTCGATGTTCACGATGCCGACGAACGGGGATTCGCGAAGGACATTGCGAGAGGCTTTATTGCTGTCGGGAGTGCGCGCGTTTATCTGGCTTGAGGGGGATTGCGCGGACTGGGTTGGTAATATTGCCGAGGCATCAAGTTCTTTCAGGCTTGTGAATTGAACGTGTGGAACGGTGCGGAGAGCTTCTTCGCGGAAGTCCTTGGGGGCGCAACCCGTGATATATATGGGAACGCCCGGAAATGTGCTCGCTGCTTTGCGCAGGAGTTTCATGGCGCCCGCGTTGCCCTTGACCGTGCAAACGTTCAGGTAGAACGCTTCGGGCTTTTCAGTGCGGAAGTCCGCGGCATTCTCGGCGCTTGTGGAATTCTCGGCATTTTCAAGATTCGCGGCGCTTGTGGAATTTTCGGCGTTTGTGGAATGCGCCGGCTTCGCTTCCGGAAACTCGAACGTGACTTCGGATTTTTGCGAGAGAATGCGCGCAATCTTTTCACCGTCACCGAAATTTGCGGCACAGCCCTGGCTTAAAACGACTATCATCTCTTGAATTTTTCCAGCGTGATGCCGGGGTAATAGTGCGTTAAAATCTGGATGTAGCTTTGACCGGCCTGTGCGCGAGCGCGAGCGCCCATTTGGCAAAGCCCAACGCCATGTCCGAATCCCTTGCCCTTGAGAATCCATTCATTCCCGTTCTTGTGGATGCGGAAAAAGCTGGAGGGGAGGATTGTGCCACCGCGCTTGAAAAGCCAGCGGATTTTGTCTGCTTTGGCAGTGAAAGAACCGTTGTTCGTTTCGATGACGAGCGTGTGGATGCGACCGCTCTTGAGCGTGTCTTGAATGTGCATCGACTTGATGCTCGAAAAACTCGGGACGTTTGCTTTCGCTTCTTTTGCGTTTATCTGGAATAAATCGCGAAGTTCGTCTTCGGTAAATTCACGAGTCCATTCGGTGTAGTTGGATTCGCGGCACCACGGCGTTCCGTCGGGGCGGAGATCTGGCTTGTTTTTGAGATAGGGGTGGTCTGGGCGACCCCAGGTGACAACGCCTTCAGTTTCGCCACCGCAAGTGGAATGGTAATAGGCTGTGATGAATTCTCCGTTGTACGTCATCACGACGCCTTCGGTTTCGCGGACTGCTTTGTCTGTAAGTGCAGTGGCGCTGTGGAGGCCTTTGTAGACTTGGTCGCGTGTGTCGGCGTAAACGTCAAAGCCTTGTGCGACTCGGCTGCCGAAGTGCTTGTACGCGTAGGTGCGTGCGGCAACAGCTTGTGCCTTGAGCGCTTCGAACTTGGATTCGTCGAGTTTGCCGATTTCGTAAGGAACGACGCCACGCAAGTAATCTTCAATGTCGATGACGTTGATGGCGTTTAGCTTGTTGCCATTGGCGGTGACGATAAATTCGCCGTTGTAGCAGGCTTTATTGAGGCCTGCCTTGTCTGTTGCAATGGCGATGCAATCGCTTGCGGAAGATCCTGTGGCCTTGAAAACGCGTCGGTCTGCGGTTTGCTGGCGCTTTGATTTTGTCTTGATTTTGAGTTTGCCTTTAGAGGCGGTGATGTGCAGTTCTTCGTTCTTTTGACGGACGAAAATGTTTGGCACACCGACAAAGACGCCCACCTGGATAGGGCGGTTGAGCTCTTTCTTGATTTTTTGAGGAACGATGGTCTGCTCGGATACGCTGTTTGCTTCGATCGGGCTATACTCAGAATTGCCGGCCGCAAGAGATGAGGTCGCCAAAGAGAGTGTCGTCAAAGCAACTGCTGAAAATATCTGGAGCAGGCCCATGGACCTTATTTCTTTTTGAGCTTTGCCTGGGTTTCTTTTGCCATTTTGCGGAGCTTGGACTGATTCATCGTGCGGTCCGACGTCGAGATCTTATCGACAAAGAGGTCGCCGTTGAGGTGGTCGCATTCGTGCTGGATGCAGCGGGCGAACAGACCTTCGCAGTTATGAATTTCCTGGGCTTCGCCATTGATGTCAAAGAAACGCACTGTCACGCGGTCCGGACGGACAACGTTGCAGAAAATTTCCGGGAGGGAGAGGCAACCTTCATCGTAATCGACGTTCTTGGCATCCGGTTCAGCTTCCCATTCAGGATTGAACATGATGTACGGACGCGGTTCCTCTTCGTCTGGAATGGCGGTGTCAATGACCACGAGACGGATGTTCTTGCCAATCTGCGGAGCGGCAAGGCCGCAGCCCGGAGCATCGTACATGGTTTCGAGCATGTCTTTTGCGAGCTGGCGGAGTTCCGGCGTGATTTCGGTGATGGGTTCGCACTTTTTGCGAAGCACCGGGTCACCGTAAATTCTGATGGGGAGAATGGCCATGATTACTTCTTTTCTTCGACCTTAGCGGAAGTGTCGTTGTTGATGACGCGGAGAATGGCTGCCTTTTCGAATTCGATGGTGGAGGTGCCAGTGCGGAGCGTGATGATGTTTTCTTCCATGCTAGCGATGGTGCCGATGATGCCTGCGGCGGTCATGACCTTGTCGCCCTTCTTGAGCTGCTTGCGCATTTCGTCCATCTGCTTCATTTCCTTCTGCTTCGGGCGGATGAAGAAGAGCCACATCACCACAAAGAGGAGGATGAGCGGGAGGAAGCTAGCGAGAGCACCCGGCTGTTCCGGCTGTGCGGCTGCATCCTGAGCGAAAGCGGCGATGGAGGAAAGTGTCACGAGAAGTGCAGAGAGTTTCATATTGAACCTTGTTCTATTGAGGTTTATTGTTTGATACGGAATAAAAATAGAAAATTTAGAGTAGCTTCTTGTCTAGCAACGGGTAGATTCGATTGAGTTCGAGCAGGTTTAGGAGCCTGTCGAAGTTGGCGCAATATTTGTCTTTGGGGAGCTCTTTGAGGAGCTGCTTTTGCAAAAGCGTTTCGAAATTGCGCGGGGTGAGGCTCATCCCGTGCATGGTACGCTTGGTCTGCTCAATCAAATCGTTCAAGTTTACTGCAACGAGACCGTCGGACTGGAGCTCGCCTTTGTCGCAGGCAGCTTTCACGAATGCGGTGAGGATAGCTTGGTCGGTAAGCGAAAGAATGTTCGGCGATGTGCTCTTGTATATGGCGCGATGGCGGAGCGTTTCGTAGAGAATCTTGATCAGTGGCTTGTTCTCAACAGATGCGGATTCCGATTGCAAACGGACGAGCTTAAAGTCCTGTAAAATGATTAATAGTTTATATGTACCAAGTGCGGAAAGTTTTGAAAATTGAGCGATTTCGTCTTGTAGTGCGACTAAACTAATATCTTTTGCTGGCATTCTCGAAAGCACAAACAACAGCGACGGGAAAGTTGTGATCAAGTCGCTTTTGCGCTTGTTCTCTTGCGCAATGTGGTTGCGCTGTGTGAGGAACGCGAGAATGGACTTGAGCCAGATGGGCTGTTCTTTCATCGTGTCGTGCAAGGCGCTTTGCGGAACGACTTCGATTTCGCAATCTTCTTCGGCGTGGACCGTGTATTCCATGGGCTCGCCTGCGATGAGGCTGAGTTCGCCAAATGTGGATCCAGGGCCGAAATTCAGGACTTGTGTGCCGTTTTGCTCGTCCTTGGAAGTTGCTGTAAGCGCACCGCTTTTGACGATGTAAAATGAATGGGTGAGGTCGCCTTGCAGGCAGAGATTTTCGCCTTCTCTTAAAATCATTTGACCGTCCCCTTGAGATTTGGCTCGTACTGCAAAGCCAATAAATAGTAATTTACTTTGTCAAAATTAAGGGCAAACAGATGGTTCTCTTTTTCGATGAACCATTCAAATTGCTGCATTTGGAGCCAGTCTGTAACGCCAACTTCAAGGTTATGTTCCTTGAATAAATTCATCCATGCGGAACCTTCTATGGTCGTGTCTGGTTCGAGAGTCGATAGCCAAACGAGACATCTCTTTTGCTGGAGCGTGAGCTTGAACGGTAGCCACGGAAGTTCAAGTTCTTGCGTCTTGAGGTAATCCGCAAAAATTTCGAGAAGGCGCGGGTCCGGGACGGTAAGCGTTGAGCCGTTGGCTTGCTGGATAAGCATCTTGCGGCGGATAAGCGTCTTTAGAGCTTCGTTTGCAGCGGGGAACGGCGTCTTGGTGAGCCACGAGAATTCTTGCAACAGCAACTGCTTTTGCAAAATTTCGTCTTTGCTGTAGAATTTGCAGAAAGAGGCGAGGCTTTCGAGCGGATTTTCCGTCTTTGCGGCGCGGATGGACTCGTTGATACGGCGCGTTTTGGCCGAAATCGCCTTGATAGCTGCCAAAAGCCAGACGGGGAGCGCCTTTAGCTCGGATTCCATGCACTCGTCATTGATGATGGTGATGGTGGAATCGGTGGTCGCCTGGAAAATATAGCGTACGGGTTCGCGTTCAAGCAGGGCGCCTACGCCCACGAGATTTCCGGGATGGATTTTGAAAACGACCTTGTTGTTCGCTTTTGGATCGAGTGCGACAAGCTCACCTTCGTTCAAAAGGATGATTTTCTTGTCTTCGTCCTCTGGTGAGGATACAACAAAACCCGCCTTCACGCGGAGTCGCGTGGGCGGGATAAGTCTTGGTTGCGAATTCCCCGTAATCATCGGGAAATAACCGCCTTCGAAGTCCGGCTAATTAAGCCTGGCGTTCTTCGATACGTGCAGCCTTACCGCGGAGGTCGCGCATGTAGTAAATGCGAGCCTGGTGAACCTTACCGGAGCGTTCGACAATGATGGAGTCGATGCGCGGGGAGTTGACCGGGAAGATACGTTCGACAGCGACTGCACCGGACATCTTGCGGACCGTGATGGACTTGCCGATGCCAGAGTTCTTCTGCTGAATAACGACGCCCTTGAACGGCTGGATACGTTCCTTGGTACCTTCGATAACCTTGACGTTAACGGTAACGGTATCGCCAGCACGGAATTCCGGAAGGTCGGTCTTCAAATTTTCGTTTTGGATTGCTTCAATGTTCAGGGACATAATGTGTACCTCGTTATTATTTGTCGCCAAATGTAGTATTTATTTCAAGATTTTTAAAGATGTCGGGGCGTCTTTCTTGCGTTCTTTTTAACGATTCTTGACGTCTCCACTCTGAAATGTTCTTGTGATGACCGGAAAGTAGCACCTCAGGCACCTTTTTTCCTTCGAATTCTTCGGGGCGGGTGTAGACAGGCCAGCCCAAAACGCCTTGCGCGAAGGAGTCCGTTTCACCGGATTCCTTGTGGCCTAGAGCCCCGTCCAGCAGTCGCACTACGGCGTCCGTGACGAGCATCGCCGGAAGTTCGCCTCCGCTCACGACAAAATCGCCGATGGAAATTTCCATGTCGACCTCGGTCTGGCGGATGCGGTCATCGATTCCCTTGTAGTGTCCGCAGACAAGAACAAGGTGGTTTTCTTGAGAGAGTTCTTTGGCAATCTTGTGTGTGAAGGGGACGCCATCTGCCGTGAGGTAGATGACTTTTCCGCCATCTTCCTTGACTCCCGTGCTGCGAATGGCTTTCGCAAGCGGTTCGGGACGGAGTACCATGCCCGGTTCGCCACCATACGGAACATCGTCCACCTGCCCGTAGGCGTTGATGGCGAAGTCTCGCAGATAGACTGTATTGAACTCAAACAAGCCTTTTGCCTGTGCGCGGCCCATGATTGAACTTTTCATCGGCGCGAACATTTCGGGGAAGATGGTGATGCAGTCGATCTTCATCGTTCCTCCGGGCAAACGGATTTTAAATAGTCGCTATCACAAACAATGAACTTTTCTTCGTCGTTGATTTCCTTGACGCAATCGTCAATCCAAGGGGCGAGGATGGACTTGCTGCTGAATTCGGATTGCACGGCAAGGTCGAACTTGATGAGGAACGCATCGACCGTCATCAGTTCTTGCACTTCGATGACTTCGCCAACGTCGCGACCGTCTTCGGTGTGGACGCGGAAACCTTCCAGGTCGTCAAGATAGTATTCGCCTTCGGGGAGCGGGAGACGTTCGGATTCGGGAATCATGACGTCGCCATTGACGAGCGGGGAGAGTGCTTCTGGAGTGTCGAAACCCTTGAATTTCAAAAGCCAGAGGTTGTTTGCCTGCTTGGCATCTTCGAGGGTGAGTTCCAAAACTTCGCCATTCCTCTTTTGAACGCGCACGTCTTTAAGGCTCTTGCAGCGAGTCAGGTCGTGGGTCAGGGGCATCGCTTTGATGTAGCCTTTGACGCCATGCGCACGCATGAGCTGGCAGACGGTGATGTATTCTTCGGAATCGGGCATTTCTTAGAAGAAAGACGAGAGACTAGAGACGAGAGATGGTTGTTTGTGGTTTGCTAAAGAAAAAAGTCCCGTGCATGCGGCACGAGACTCTTTATTAAAGGCGTAATTAAGCCTGTGCTTCTTCAGCGGCCGGAGCTTCAGCAGCTTCCTTGGCAGCCTTTTCGGCTTCGAGGCGAGCCTGAGCCTTCGGGCTCAACTTGCGCTGCTTGGACTTGATTTCGCGAGCGACCGGAGCCTTGCCTTCGATGGAGCGGTTGGCCTTGAGGTCGTGGAACAAGTCAGAAATGCCAGTCTTCTTGAGGAGAGACTTGACAGTGTCAGACGGCTGTGCACCGACGGAGAGCCACTTGAGGACCTTTTCCTGTTCGAAGCGGATTTCCGGCTGCTTGAGGTTCGGGTTGAAGAAACCGACCTGTTCGATAAAGCTATCGTCGCGAGCCTTGCGGTTGTCGATGACGACGATGCGGTAGATCGGGTTGTGACGCTTGCCGAAGCGGGCGAGACGGATAACAGTTGCCATTTTATACCTCTTTATGGGGTTTTTCCCGAAATTTCGGGGTTTTAGTTCTTTTGATGCCAAATATAGCAAACTTGCTTTTGTGTGTAAAGGACGGCAATGAAAAAAAATCCGTCCTTTTCTTATAAATTAATTTGTTGAGCGGTGCGAAAAACTATAAAATTGCCGAAATTCATTCAAAAACGCCAAATTTGAGCCGGCGGATTACCTATGTGTGATATACTTCAAACTTCTTACAATCTGTGGCTGAATTCCAGTTGTTTTTCGATTTTCTCCCCAAATAAAGAGTTATATTAAGTATGTATAATGATTTGAGGGGCCATTCTATGGATATGCAATTGACTTTTGAAGATGTTGCATCTGCACTTTCACTTGATTACGAGTGCGTATTCTTTGTCGATAACGAGACTAATCAGTATGCTATGTTTGCATTTCGAGGCAAGCATACCAAGCTAGGACTGACCGATACGCGAGATTTTTGGGCGGATACGAAGGTCAATGTGGAAGCCGTCGTCTATCCCGAAGACAAACAGTCGTTCTCGGAGCATATCAACCGCGAAACGCTCTTGAAAGCGATTCAAGACGATAACGTTTTTAATTTCAAGTACCGTCTGCTGGTGGAAGGGGAACCTGTCTGGTTCCAGATGAAGGCTGTCCTTGGGCATTCGCAGGGGCGGGAATATTTGATTATTGGTGTGACCAACATTGATAAGCAGGAACGTGAACGATTGGAATTGGAACAGAAGGCGTCCAAGAGCAAGGTTTACGGACAAATTGTGATGGCGCTTGCTGAGCGCTATGATGCCTTGTACATGGTGGATTTGGTGACGGACCATTTTGCACAGTACAAGAGCGAACGCTTGTTCTGCGAGTTGAGCATTACCGTTGAAGGCGATGACTTCTTCAATCAGCTGAAGAAGGATGCCATGCAGGTTATCTATAAAGATGATATCCCGCTGCTAATTGCGGCGCTGGAACGCGAAACGTTCTTGCGCGAACTCGATGAGCATGGCGTGTTCTCGCTAACGTACCGACTGAATAGCCCGACGGGCCCAATGTATGTGAATTTGGTGGCTGTCTATGCCGACAAGAATCACGTTGTCATCAGTGTGACTAATGTCGATGCCCAGGTGCGCCGTGAACAGAAAATCAGGGAAGAGGCGAGCGCCAACTACGAGAAAGCGCGTCATGATGATTTGACTGGCATCAGGAACAAGAATGCTTACAACGAATTCGAAAAGCAACTAGATGAGCAGATCAAGTGTGGTAAGGATATCGAGTTTGCCATTGCTCTTTGTGATGTGAACGGCCTCAAGACTGTAAACGATACGCAAGGGCACAAGACGGGTGATATATACATTAGGGATGCGGCTAAGCTTATTTGCGAAACCTTTAAGCATAGCCCCGTATTCCGCGTGGGCGGTGATGAATTTGTTGTAGTTTTGCGTGGGTCTGATTTCACTAACCGCGAAGAGCTTTCACAGCAATTTTATGAAACCGTAAAGCGCAATGCCGAAGAAGATAAGGTTATTGTGGCTTGCGGCATTTCCGTGTACGACAAGGCTCACGACAAAAATACAGCCGCAGTCTTTGAACGCGCCGACGCCATGATGTACAGGAACAAGATGTCCCTCAAGGGTGGTCGCGACGAAATCATCAATACGATTATCAGAACCATCGGCGCGAGAATGAATATCTAGTGTTGTTTTGCGTTATGGGCGAAATGTCGCCTATTGATTGCAAAATGAAAGGCGTGCAGCGCGACCCCTTGTTTTTGAAAATTGAACATTTTATATTATAGAAACCACCTTAGTAGTGTGTTGCCGGGTTTCACCAGTCTAGTGATACTCCATAGTTATTAGATGCGTTACTTATATGAAAAATAAAGGACATAGCTATGGCTAGACCCATTCGTGAAACTCCGATTCTCTTTGGCGAAGATGCCCGCCGCTTTCTTGCGGCGATGCAGGAACGTCGCCCAGAACCTCCAGAAGTTCGAGCCCGTCGTTTGCGGAACTACGAATATATGAAAAAGGCTTACGAGCTGGGTATGGCTGAAAAGCGTGCCCGCGAAGAAGCCAATGGAGGTGTTGATCCTTGTTTCCGAAAAGTGTAAATAGTAATTACCCGTTGAAATTTATTCGTTTAGATCCGACAAATGGTGTAAAGGCTTTTGATTGTGGCGATAAAGATTTAAACGATTTTATACTTAATCGGGCTCCAGAATTTCAAAAATATCTGCTGTCAGTCAGTTACGCTTGTGTTGATGTTGACGATGCGAGTAAAGTCTATGCCTATTGCAGTCTTGCCAATGACAAGGTTGCCGTGGGTGATTTCAAGGATAAGACCGAATTCAATCGTTTTCGTAAAAAGCAGGGCTTTCCAAATGAAAAACGTTTGAAAAGCTATCCTGCGGTTAAACTCTGCCGGATGGGCGTTGATGAATCTGCGAAAGGTCGTCAAATAGGGACGACAGTTTTAGATTACATCAAGTCGATGTTTGTCTTTGAAAATAAGACGGGTTGCCGATTCTTGACGGTTGATGCGTATTTGAAGGCGGTTCCTTTTTATGAGAAAAACGGGTTTCGCTTTATGAACATCGAAGATGACGATCCCCATACGCGCCTGATGTACTTTGATTTGATGGATTTGGTGGCGTGAAAATTTCAAAGCCTAGATTATAAAAAAAGTCCGCTTGCTTTTGCAAACGGACTTTTAAAATGCGGCGCTTAGCGCTTCTTTTTCTTGTTCTTGTCTTTAGGCGGGGTGTAGTTTGAACCGATGGTACCGCCGTTGTTCTGGCGCTTGGCGAAATCGCCGACCTTCTTGAACATTTCCTTCATGCTTTCGTACTGCTTGAGCACTGCGTTCACGCGGGCGGCATCCGTGCCGGAACCCTTTGCGATACGGGCCTTGCGGCTACCGTCGATAATCTGCGGCTTTTTGCGTTCCTTCGGCGTCATGGAGCTGAGGACAGCTTCCACATAGACCAACTGCTTTTCGTCAATCTGGTCGAGAGGGAGCTTGTTTAAGCCCGGGATGAGGCTCAAAATGTCCTTGATGCGGCCGAGCTTCTTGATCGTGCGGAGCTGCTTCAAGAAGTCGTTCAAGTCGAACGTGTTGTTGAGAATCTTTTTCTTGAGGTCCTTCGCGTCCTTTTCATCGATGACCTGCTGTGCTTTTTCCACGAGGGATACCACGTCGCCCATGCCGAGGATTCGGCTAGCCATGCGGTCCGGGTGGAAAAGGTCGATTTCGTTCAGCTTTTCGCCAACACCGATAAAGCATATAGGCACGCCCGTCATCTTCTTGATGCTAAGCGCTGCACCGCCGCGGGTATCGCCATCCATCTTCGAGAGGCAGACGCCCGTGAAGTTCAGGCGGTTCCAGAACGTCTCGGCGACATTCACTGCTTCCTGACCAATCATAGCATCGGCAACGAACAAAATTTCGTCTGGATGAACCGCATCGCGGGCCTTTTCGAGTTCCTGCATCAGCTCTTCGTCAATCTGCAAGCGGCCTGCCGTATCGTAAATCACGAGGTCAAAACCGTTGTCCTTAGCATACTGGTAGCCGTGCTTGATGATTTCGACCGGATTGCCCTGGCCTTCGTCATAAACCGGAACGCCGATGGACTTGCCGAGCACCTGCAACTGCTTGATAGCGGCCGGACGGTAAACGTCAGCGGCAACGAGGAGCGGCTTCCTCTTCTTCTTGCTGCGCATCCAGAGTGCGATCTTGCCTGCGAAAGTCGTCTTACCCGAACCCTGCAGACCAACCATCATGATGCCCACCGGAGACGGTGCGGAAAGATTGATTTCCTTAGTTTCGCCACCCATGACGGCCACAAGTTCGTCGTGGATAATCTTCACAATCTGCTGACCCGGGGTCACGGAATTGAGCACTTCGGCGCCCATGGACTTTTCCTTGACGGACTTTACAAAGTCGCGAGTCACGTTGAAGTTCACGTCGGCAGCGAGGAACGCACGACGGACTTCACGCAGCGATTCGGCCACGTTTTCTTCGGTGAGTTTGCCCTGCCCACGCAGGTTCTTGAGGGTATTTTCTAGAGAATCAGTCAGCTGTGAAAACATAGTGGGTCAAATTTAGTAATTAGACGAGAGGCTAGAGACGAGAGACGAGAGAAATGTTAGTGAAAAAGCCACATGGGGGAGGGAGAAGCCTCTCCCTCGCTTCAGCCGGGGGCTTCCGCTACCCACTCTAGCGGGCTTCAGACGCCAGCCCGCAACGCCTGGGCTTATAGAGTTTGATACATGAATATGCAACCCTCGTCATATTTGGGTTTAACATGGCTTTGTACAAATTTTTCTTGCTCTATGGGTAATCTTGAAAAGCCCATGGTCTTATAATGCTCTATCAATTTTTCTTGGGGCAATGCGTAAATGTATAGAGCATTTACGCCGATGAATTTACCGATTGATTCTGCCAATGGCCGAATAAACGAGAGAAAAATGAAATAACCGATACGCTTGATTCCTGGATGGTTCTTGCGGTATGCGTTGTTTACTGCAAAGTTTGCAAGTTCTATAGCAGGAATAGATTCAAATGCGTCCTTGAAAACTTGCAAAGTAATCAGGCCTGTTTTAAGTGAAAAATAGCCGACTAGCTCACCGGTGACTTTATCCTTCACAAGATAAGTCCTGCTCATCTTGTTGGTCTCGTCTGTGATAGATTGTTCCTTTAGATAAAGTTCCAATCCAAGAGCTTCGTTTGAAACATTGAAGTTTTCTACGAGAGTCTGATTTTCGGGTGAATCGAATAAGTGCTCTACAGAAAATGCCGGAGTGTCGTAAACAGAAAATTCGACAATCATTTGTGAAGTGCCTCCGCTATTTTTTTGCGGTCGGCTTCTTGCGCTTCAAGAATTGATTCCTCGAATTCCTTGCACATTTTGTTTAATTTCGAAAAATCCGGTTTTTTTGTATGGAGAATATACTGATAAGCGGCGCTATTCTCTAAGCACCCCATAAATTCTTTACTTGGTGTTCTCATAAGATATTCTCCTATGTTTTTATGTAATATATATTTTTTTGCTTTATTGTCCAATGCGTTCGTTCGCTACAAATCTTGTGCAGTTTTGTCGCATTAAACCTTACTATTTCTATTATATAAATGGATAATGTCAGGATATGACAATTTGAGCGCTTTTTTGAAAAAAATATTGAAAAAAAGTCTCATTTTAGAAGAAAAAATCGTTCTTTTGTAAACTTTTTGTGCGTTTCGCTCTTTTTTAAGTTATCTTTTTTAACGAAATAGAGTTTTTGCTCTTGTTCTCCAAACGAAATCTGCAAATTTCAATAGAACGAGGACAAGGCGAACGCTCACGCAGGCATGCCGTTTTAGCGGTATGTTTCAGTTTGCTGTACCGACTTTTAAGTCGGTCTTTGGTCGTATGGCCAAGGGCAACAGCCCTTTCGGGGCGTGGGTCGTTTGCGTTTATCGTTCTTAGGCTTTGCAGAGCCCCGTTTGGATAAATGCAACGATCTGCGCCTTTTTTGTATTATTGCATAAACAGACGAAGTTCTTTGTTGAACAGGGGCGAAACCCGAATGTTTAAAGGAAGGGGTTCAGCTAATGGAAAACGAAGAACTTGCCAAACGTCGCAATTTAGTCAAAAAAATCGGACGTTTTTTCGGTTGGTGTGATAGCAAAATTTTCAACATTCACTTACGTCTTGTAAAGGGTTTGTTGGACAAGGAAACGCAGGCTAGGGCCCAGGGCCTTATCGATGACAAGCTTCACTTCAAGACAATCGGAGCCTTTATCACGTGGCTTGTGGTATTTCCTTGTCATGCATCGAAATATTCCACACGCAAATTTAAGCAAGCGATTGTCCGAATAGCCATTTCTGCAATACTTGCTTTTTTGCCGATGATACTACTGTTAGCTTTTATTGATCAGGTCTGTCCATCTTACAAGGATTCATTTAAAGAAAATCTTCTCATCCTTCATGTCGTGATGACCGCCGTGATGTTTTTTTTCTTTGTGAAATTCGGGACAGTCTTGATAAGGATTGTCACAAGTTTGCTGATACTCGCGATTCTAATGGCTTCGTTCGCTTTCCTTTTAAGTGATGCGGCTCCCGAAACGAAATCAGTTATATTCATTGCATTTGAAGTGGTGATTGCGATATTCTTCCTGCTATGGAACTTTTGGCCGAAGAAAAAAACAAACGAGGATTCGTAACTTGTGCAACATTAAATGTATTTCGTTCAGTTATTAAAACTTCTCTTTTACAAGGGAACTTAGAATCTATGGATTACAATAACGAGGCTAAAGAAAATAGGCTAGAAGAGTTAAAAATTAACATTATCGCATATCAAGGAAAAATTGAAGAAGCTGAAAGAACTCATGCTGTGAACGAGTATACTCTTAGTGCATGGAAAAAAGAATTAAAGGCTTTTGAATCAGAAATGGATTCGTTGAAAAATTCTCCCGAAAACGAAATTACCCTTAATTTTGATTAATAAGGAATTTGATAAAACCATTTGCAAACGCAAAACGCACTGTGCCGGAACCCGCACGACATGGTGTGTAATAGAATGCGGGATGAAATAAGAGGTAAATTATGATAGCCACTGTTACTGAAGATGATGCAGATATCACAATTTGGGACGAAACTGGAAATTGGGTCGCGCACATTCATAAATATTCAGGTTACAAACTTGCTGGTTATACGTCAGCGACTGTATCTGTCAATATTCCTGGTGGTCAAACTTTAGTTTTCAATGAGAAGGGACAACACATAAAAACGATTGGATGACTTAAGAAAAAAATAATGGTATTTTATACATCTGCGATTAGCGGCATATGAATATAAAATGGGTGTTCATATGTCGCTTTTAAGTTGATTTTCTTTTGGCAATTCCGTAGCCAAATGCGATATATGGATGGAGACTATCCATGACTCTAGAAGAACTTGAAAAGATAATCTTGCCACATACCACAAAAGAGATCGAATACGGCCAGTAGCAATACTTGTTCAATATCGATGCAAAACGGCATTATTCGTCAATGAGGACTACATGAAAAGAATACTTCTGTTATTACTCACACTTTCTGTCTTGACTTTTGCTGCCAAGCCTTCGGGTGTATGGCGTTTTGCCCGCACAAATTCCATGCAATCTACGGCTTGGAATCATCCGGGCGAACTTATTGACCTTGGCGATAGGCAGGTATGCCATTATGCTGGGCAAATTAATTTTCCGCCTAACAGAGATGGCTACTGCGATGATATCCTTATCCTGCACTTAGCCAAAGCTCAGGCTATGGAAGAAAACGGAAAAATTATTGGGCTATACTGTGCATACGATTGGTCTTTCCCTGATATGGGCGGAAACTATTTGACCAATGATGTGTATCGTGATAATTGTCCGGATATTTTGGCTGCTGTGAATGGTGGGTTCGAAGTGATAGGAGAATACTGGTTCAAGCCTATGGAAAACCAAACTATCTATTACGAGGACGGCAAACCGATCAAGCAGACTCTATCAAATACGCGGGAAACTTTGGACAGGTTCGACAAACGCTACGAAAACCAAATTCGGTATCGCGATACATACGACTGGATTCAGCTGAAACCTGGCTACGGATGGGATCAGTGGGAACGACCGGGGAGCGTGTATGAATCGGGACGAAAAACGAATGGAAAAGGTAAGGCGAAAAAGCGTTAGGGATTGTGACCCCTTGGGGCGAAGACTTGCGTGCTGTTCTCTTTGATGTTTACGGAAGCAAGGCTTCGTTTTAGGAGATTGGCAACGAGCGAAGCGAAGGTGACAAACCCTAAAATATAGCCCGACCCGCATGTATGCGGGGAACGCCCAAAAGAAAATTATGAATATAGCAGGCCGCGTGAACGACCTGCTTTTTCTGTTGATTCAGTTAAAAACTGCCAAAACTTCGGTCCCTTGCACGCTTAGTTTTGAAATGGTATATTCATGGTATAGATAGCACTTCGTCCTGCTGACAGCGTATTCGATCCGGGCAGGTTGTTTCACTATCTGCTTGACGCCGACCTCCCTTTGTTTCGCTTGGCAGGCGAAAAAATTCGAGGCAGCATACACCCTATGGGGAAACTGGCCCCCTGGCGATCAACGTAGAGCACCGTCTGTCATAAGAAAAATATGGTAGACGTAAAGCCTTGTCGTTAAAGGTTTGCGAACGATTGCCTTGTGGCGATCGCTGTGTTCTGCTGTCGTTGTTGAGGTTCTAGTTTGCAAATCACAACTGTTTAACCATTCAAAAAGGACATCTCGCTCGGCGGGATGAATCAAAATATGGATTGCTCTCAGCACTATAAAATGCTTAAGGATATGGAAAAGGATCCGAAGAACCTTGCCAAGTATCAAAAAATGTACAAGTACGCTTATCTTTTGAGTGATGGCGTTTTCAAAATTGTATTCACGGAGGAAAAGTCGCATTCGCTTCTTATTTCGCTGTTGAATGCGATGCTTGACTTGCATGGTGGCGATGCCATCGGGGAAATTTCGCTGGAAATGCAGGAATTCCCGGGTATTTTCAATAAGAAAAACTGTATTGTCGATATTATTGGCACGACCAATGCTGGCGAAAAGGTTCTTGTTGAAATTCAACAGCAAAAGGACAAGTTTTTCAAGGATCGCGTAGAATACTATGTATCTCGTGTTATTGAAAATCAGGTCCATAAGAGCGAAAAATTTGAATTGCCGCATATCTATTTTCTTGGACTTCTGGATTTTGAACTTTTCCCGGAAGAAGAACATGAATATATCCATCATGTCGATGAAATGTGTCACGGCAAGAAGTTCTTCCCGAAGATTCAGAAGGTTTTCGTGGAAATTGAAAAGTTTTTTAAGCTCGAAAAGTTGGGATTTACTAAGGATGACGAGTCTGATGCCGCTCAGTGGCTACGTGCTATCAGGGTTGTTATCAAGGAAGAACCTGCTCCTGAAAAAATTATGCAGAATGAAACGTTTAGGCGGTTGCTTGAATCGGTGAAATTGATTAATTTTGCAGAGGAGCTTTTCAACTGCGAGGTAAAGAAAATGACGGAAGTGATGGCTGAACGCGAAAACGCTTATGCCGAAGGCAAGGAAGAAGGCCGTGCCGTTGGTTATGCCGAAGGGGCTTCTGCCGAGCGGACGAAAGCGGATCAGGAAAAACGCCAAATGGCGAAAAGTCTCAAGGAACAGAATGTCGATGTTTCTATAATCGCTAAATCGACAGGTTTTTCTGAAGAGGAAATTCTCAGTTTATAGCTGAAATTCAGTTTTTAAGAATGCAAAACAGCAGGCCGTGCGAACGACCTGCTTTTCTTGTACCGTAATTTTACAGCTTTTGTCCTGGATTCCAGTAATCGGTGGGTTGCTCGACGCCGCATTCTTTTGCGATGTAGACGGGTTCGAGGCCTTTCTTCTTTTGGTCGGTGTAGTTTTTGAGGGCCTTGATGGCGATTGGCGAGAGTATCAAGATGACGGGGATGTTCACGAGGACCATGAGGCCTTGGCAAAGGTCTGCGCTGTCCCAGGCAAACGATGCGCTGGAGGTGGCGCCTAAGAAGACGATGGCGGTTGCGATGGTCTTGAATACGTTGCGGATTTTCTTTGTGGGGCGTCTGTTCAAGATGAAGCGGAGGCAGCCTTCGGTGTAGTAGTAGTTACCGATGAGCGTTGTGTAGCCGAAGAGGCACATGGAGAATGTGATGAAGATGGCGCCGTTGCTGCCGAGAACGGAGGCGAGAGACTTTTGTACGTAAATGATTCCCGAGATGTCCTTGCTGGGCTCGATGTTGGTCGAGAGGCACATGAGGGCTGTGGCGGAGCAGATGAGGAGCGTGTCGATGAATACGGAAAGCGATTGCACGAGTCCCTGCTTGACGGGGTGCGAAACGCTTGCACTTGCACTTGCGTTCGGGGCAGAACCCATACCTGCTTCGTTGGAGTAGAGGCCGCGCTTGATGCCGTACATGATGCAGCTTCCGGCAAATCCGCCGAATCCAGCGTCGAACGAGAATGCGTTCTTGAAAATCGTGCCGAACATGGCAGGAACATTCGAGATGTTGTAGATGATAATGCCGAAGGCGACGATGACGTAGATAGTTCCCATAAAGGGGACTAGGTAACTTGTGATGGTGGAGATTTTCTTCGCGCCTTCCCAGATGCAAAGAGCGAAGAGTGCGGCTAAAATAAATCCGACGATGAACGGTGTTGATGCTTTGTCGTAGAATTTGTATCCGGTAAGGGAGTCTTGAATGTTGTACGAAGCGAGCAAGTTGTAGCCCACGATGTAGGTGAGGAGCACAAAGCCTGAGAAGAGAACGCCTAGCCAGCGTTTGCCGAGTGCAGTATGGATGTAATATGACGGTCCGCCGTAGGAGTGCCCTGATACGTCATCATGGCGTTTGTAAATCTGGGCGAGGGTAGATTCTACGAATGCGGAGGCTGCGCCGAGGATGGCGATTACCCACATCCAGAAAATGGCACCCGGGCCACCGAGGCAAATGGCCGAAGATACGCCGACGATGTTTCCGGTGCCGACGCGGGAGGCGGTCGAAACCATCAATGCCGCAAATGACGAAATCCCATGCTTGTGCAGAGGCTTTTCGCGAGTGACGCGGAATGTTTCGATCAGATAGCGGACTTGTGGAAATCCCAAACGGACAGAAAGGAATACCCCGGCTACAATCAAAAACAGCGGGACAATGTAGAAATCATACAAGGCGGTGTTAAGCACCGAAACAATGGGATGTAAGGGGTTTGACATAGAAATCTCCTATTGGTTAAATAGTAGAAAAATTTTTAAATTTTCCCGCCATGCAACCGTTAAGTAAACGCACCGAAACTTTTACCGATTCCGTTATCCGCCGAATGACCCGTATTGCCAATGCTTGCGGGGCTATTAACCTGTCGCAGGGGTTCCCTGATTTTGACCCGCCTGAGGCGCTCACGAAGCGGCTTTCGGAGGTGGCTTTGACGGGTCCGCACCAGTATGCGATTACGTTTGGCGCGCAGAATTTCCGCGAGGCGTTGAGCGATAAGCAGTTCCACTTTAGCGGCTTGCGTTACGATCCGCAAAAAGAGATGGTGATTACTTGCGGCAGTACCGAAGCGATGATGGCTTCGATGATGTCGGTCTGCAATCCGGGCGATAAGGTGGTGCTGTTCTCGCCGTTCTACGAGAACTATTCCGCCGATACGATTTTGTGCGGGGCGACTCCGGTTTATGTGCCGCTTTCGCCTGTTGACTTGAGCTTTGATGCGAACGTCTTGGAAAGTGCGATGGCGCAACCTGGCGTGAAGGCGCTGGTGCTTTGCAATCCGGCAAATCCGAGCGGTAAGGTTTTTACGCACGAAGAACTTTCGATTATTGCATCGCTTGCCGTCAAGTACGACTTGTATGTGATTACAGACGAGGTTTACGAGCATATTGTTTTTGCTCCGCATCGCCATACGTACATAGCGATGCTCCCGGGAATGTTCGAACGCACGATTGAATGTAGCAGCTTGAGCAAGACTTACTCGATTACGGGCTGGCGTTTGGGCTATGTGCTTGCGGCGGAACCGGTTATGGAACGCATCAAGAAGGTGCATGACTTTTTGACGGTGGGTGCTGCGGCTCCGTTGATGGAGGCTGCTGTGACGGCGCTCCGTTTTGACGACTCGTACTATACGGGTTTGCAGGCGCATTACACGCACATGAAGGATGTATTTACAAACGGACTCCGCAATCTCGGTTTGCGTTTTACCGAACCGCAAGGCGCTTACTTTGTACTCGTTGATATTAGCGAGTTCGGGTATGAAGGAGATGAACAATTCTGCATTGATATGGCGCAGAAGGTGGGTGTTGCTGCTGTTCCGGGGTCGAGCTTCTTCCGTGAACCGGTGGACCATCTCGTGCGTCTGCATTTCGCGAAGAAAGACGAAACGCTTTACGAAGCACTCAATCGCTTGGAAAATTTGAAAAAGTTGAAACGATAGCTTGTGTGAATTAATTTGTAATTGAAAGGTGTGGCGGAATGCTGCTCCTTTTTTTTAGTTATAAAAAAATTGTATCATCAGTAATGAAATAATAGTATTGGACAAAAGCCTCCGCAGAATCTAATATTGTGCCAACAAAAAACAACTTAACAACGGAGGAATCAATGAATATCTTTAAAAAAAATACGAAACTTTCGACTATTATTTTAGCATCACTCCTTTCACTTTCTGCATGTTCTGATGACGATTCAAATTCTGTCGCTCCTTCAACCTCTGAAGAACATGAACATCATGCTACGGAAGAACACTCCGGTTCTGGCGAAACGCATTCCGGTGCTGCCGATGAACATTCTGGTCATGCTACGGAATCTGGTGACCACAAATCTGCATCAAGCGGCTTGACGCTTGGCGATGAAAATATTAAAGATGGCATCATTTTCTTGCAGGATACGACAATTAATGGCGTGTTGACGGTGAATACTTCAACGCCGGGCGCAACTGTTTTGAAAAATGTCAAGGTCACGGGAAATCTGTTGATCAAACGCTCTGGCCGTGTTGATTTTTCGGGTAGTGCCGATGTGGTTCACGTGGGTAGCAGCAATACAGATGTCTATGCCTTTGATGATGTTGCTCTGGTAAATGGTCATCATTTTATGGGCAAGAACAATACCTTTACGACCAAGAGATTCTCGGATTATCAGGAAGTGGATTGGACCGAAAAGGCGGCTCACCTGTCTACGGGAATTCATTTATCTTACACGGTCTCAGGTGATGAAAAGGGAGCTCCGGTTATCTTGATTCATGGCCTTGTCGATGGGCGTGTTTCCTGGTCGCAGGTGGCTCCACAGCTTGCCAAGAAGGGCTATCGTGTATATGTTCCTGAATTGCGAGGCAACGGAAAGACGGACAAGCCAATTGAAGAATCGGCGTATTCAATCAAGGAATTGGCAAAGGATATCGCAGCTTTTATCGATAAGCTTGAATTGAACAAACCGCATATTGTTGGACATTCTTTTGGTTCATTTGTGGCGCAGGAATTGTCTATTTCGTATGCGGATAAAATCGGTTCCATCACATTGATTGGCTCGGCGGCCTCTGTGGATAAGAAAAATGCTACGATTGATTGGCTCTTGAACGGAACGGATGATAAATTATTCGATGGCGTTTATGCTTATGATTCAACGCAAAAGCTTCCTGATACATTCTATGAAAAGTGGGGCAATAGCACGAATCCGGATAAGGATTTCCAGACCGCACACTTGGAACATTTGCATCAAGTCCCTTATTATGCTTGGAAATTCCTTGTCAAGAACTTTGTAGCTGTTGACAATGCAAAGCGCCTTTCTTCGATTACATCGGATGTCCAGATTATCTGGGGTACAAAGGACGCTATATTCGATAAAAAGTCGCAGGAAGCGTTGCAGGATGGCCTTTCTAAGGCAAAGAAAGTCGTGTTCCGTGAAGTCAAAGATGCGGACCACAACACGCATTGGGGCTCCAAAGCCGCTGTAGAAACTGTGACGGACTACATCGACAACTTTATCAAGGGCGACAAGTAATTATTAATTATGGGGAGGAGTATCTGTAAAAAGATACTCCTTTGTATTATGAATAAAATAATTTTATCATGCGTTTTATTGTTTGCGGGTGTCGCTTTTTCTGAAATTCGCCCGAAGTTGGACCTTTCTGGGATGGTGATGGTCCACGCTTATGCCGATTGGAATACGGATGAGTCTAAGGTTACGCACCGTTTTGAATCTATGCTAGATTTGGACTTTGACCTTCGTTTTAACGATCGCTGGTCTGCATGGCTTGAACTCGAAGCGATGGGGATGGCGATGAACGGAATGGAGGATATGGAAGGGATGGACATGGGCGATGAATCGTCTATGGATCCCGTAAATCCTGCTGTTGTCTTTAATGGCGCGTATATTCAATACACTCGTTCGGAACGCACTTTCTTTCGCGTTGGTGACTTGAAATTTTTTGAAGGTATTTTCAAGAATTATTATGATTTCGGGGATCCGCGCGATGATGCTGCAGGCATTTCGCAAAAGACGATTCGCGGTTTAGAATTCCAGTGGAACGGATTGCAATTTGATATAGGTTTTGGCACTGCGGGCAATGACCAAAGTTGCCATTACCATTTCATGTTTGGCGAGTACATGGGAATGGATTGTCTGGAAGGTTATACGTATGAAGTTCATGCGGCGTACGACTTAGAAATTGCAAATCAAGTTTTCCGTCCTTATTTTGATTACAAAAGCTATCAGCGTAAAGACTACAATGAACTTTATGCGGGGTTAGATTTATCGCTTGCGTTTGGCCCTTTTGCGTTCCATGGACTATACGGGTTCCATTCCGTGTTCCTCGCAAGTGACGATGCTGTCTCGAACCACGTCTTGCTTGTAGAACCGTCATTTGATATTTCGAGATTTTGCATAGTGGGCTCTTTGTTCTATGCGTTCATCGATGACCCTGTTCGTACAAGTCTAGAAATTACCTCGCGTCCGGAATACTTCTTTGTCGCGTTGGAGCCGAGCGTTGCCGTGAATGAATATCTGAGTATCGGCGTTCCTTTGGAATTGCATACGAACAGCTTAGATAAAAAGGACGACTTGGGCTCTGCGCGCATCGGCGGAAGATTCTACTTTAATGTTCCTGACTTTAAAATAGATATCATCTCGATGGTGCTTGTCGATATCCCGTATGGCGATGATTGGCCGTCCGAAGGGAATAAGAATGATCCTTCCTTTATTTTTGGTGTAGAAGCGATGTTTGACTTCTAGGAGCTCATATGAAAAAGATTGTATTACTTTGTATTTTGCTGAGTTCCCTTGCGATGGCTCGTTTTGATTGCTGTGCCCGCAAACGCGCAACTGTCAAAAAAGAGGAAACGTCATTGACGTTTTCGGTGGGTGTAGTTCGCGCAGAAGATGAGTCCCTGCTGAAGAAGGCTTCATCTTCGCTTGCCAAGGAATCTATCACGTTACAGATAAAAAAGTGGGATACTCAGGAGCATGCCAACGAGGCGCTTGCCAAAGGCTTTGTCGATGGCTTGTATATCGATAGCCTTTGGTTTAACTCGGATTCAGATAAGAAAGAAGTTCTCTTGCGGCTGAAAAAAGAAATAGGAAAGTAAAATCGGCTGTCGCGTGGTCTTTGATTTTTTCTATCTTTTCCAAGCTATGGTTGATGCTATTTTAAATAGGTTCTATAAACCTTCGAAATTCAAGAAGAACGGGGACGTGAAGGATGTGCTCGTGGTGGCACTCCCGATGCTTCTGTCGATGTCGTTTGATACGTTTATGACGTTCATCGACCGTTTGTTCCTCTCGAAGCTTGGCCCCGCCGAAATGAATGCGGCGCTCGGGGCAGGGGCGGTGCAACTTGCGCTCACGATGTTTTTTACGGGCGCGATTAGCTATACGACGGCAATGGTGGCTCAGCGCTTGGGTGGTAAAAAACGCTGGGATTGCGCCCGCGTGTTTATGCAATCGGTGTACTTGTCGCTGATTTCAGTGCCGCTTTTGTACCTCACGATTCCGCTGGGGCATTTTGCGTTTGGACTGGAGCATTTGCCGGCGGATCAGCTCGAATACCAGAAGACGTATTTCAACATCTTGATGTTCGGTGGCGTGATCAACTTGTTGCGTAACGCGGCTCCGTGTTTCTTTAGCGGTATCGGCGAAACCAAGGTCGTGATGAAGGCGGCTTTCGCTGGCATGATTGTGAACGTGGCCTGCAACTTTGTATTGATTTATGGCTACGGTCCGATTCCCGCGATGGGCGTTGCGGGCGCTGCTTATGGCACGCTCATTGGCAATGTGGTTTCTACGGTGATTCTGTTTGCGAAGTTCTTTAGCAATAGTTGCCATCGTCGGTTCCGTACGCGTTTTGCGTTCGCGTTTAGCTGGCCGTTGACTCGCGAACTTTTGAAAAAGGGCATTCCGTCTGGCGTCGAGATGTTCTTGAACATGGCGGCGTTTCAGTCGTTGATTTTGATGTTCCATGCGCTTGGGCCTGAGGCGGCGACCGCATCCTCAATCATGTTCAACTGGGACTTGGTGGCGTATGTGCCGCTGATGGGGTTGGAGGTCGCGTCGACGAGCCTGGTGGGGCGCTATGTGGGCGCCAAGAATGCCGCTGCGGCAACGCGTTCGACTTATTCCGGGCTTAAGCTCGGCTGGGGCTATTCCCTGGTAATGGGGATTTTCTTCATCTTCTTGCCGGGAGTGCTGACGGATATTTTCAAGCCGGATGTTGCCGAGGCGACGGAAAGCGCGCTTGCGATTTTTAATGCGGCTCGCCCGATGAGCATGTTCATGCTTCGGATTGCAACGTTCTACATTTTTGTTGAAGTCTTGCTCGTGATTTATGCGGGTGCGCTTCGCGGTGCGGGCGATACGGTCTGGGTGATGTTCGCTTGCGGTATCATGAACTGGTTCGTGGCGATTGCCTTGTACATCGTGGCTTACGTTTTCCATCTGCCGGCCCATTACGCTTGGATTGTGGTAGTTGCCGTTTATAGCACGGCTCCGCTGATTTTCTGGCGTCGCTGGAAGAGCGGAAAATGGCGCAGACACGTGATGAACGCTAAGTAAAGCTCAAAAATCGTAGATTCGGGGCTTTTTTACAACTTTTAACTAGGCTTATCGAAGTGCTGTAGGTATATTTATAAGACCTGCGGCTTTTTTTGTTTTGCTTTTTGGTGGTGGCAATTTTTGCAGAGGCCGTGGGAGAGGATTGGAATTGGATATGAAAAAAAATCACGTCATTGCGAGCATCGTGGCGCTCGCATCTATCGCTTTTGCTGCCCCGCCGTCTAACTTTAGCGGCTGGGATCTCGTTTTTGAAGACAATTTTGATGGAACTTCTTTGGATAAAAAGAAGTGGAATCCGACTTATAACTGGGGCCCGACGCACAACCACCGCGCCTATTGTGCCGAAGAAAACGTGATTGTATCCGATGGAACGCTCAAGCTCAAGGGAGAAAAGAAAATGCATCCTGATGCCAAAGGACGAAAGGCCAAATTCAACAACAAGGAAATCCCGGTCGATTACACTTCGGGTGCAATTGACACGAAGGGAAAATTTGAGGTCAAGTACGGCTATATTGAAGGCCGATTCAAGGCGCCCTCACAAAAGGGAACTTGGCCTGCGTTTTGGACGTTGCAAGACGGCTGGCCTCCAGAAATTGACATCTTGGAAATCCCAGCATCACGCAAGCAACACCATTACTATTTGCATTACACCGACCCGAGCTGGTACAACAGCCATGGTTCGGCATGGGATCACGAAGCCTCTTTTGGCGGCCATAAGGACGACAATGTGGACCGCTCGGCGGATTTCCACACGTATGCCGTGGAATGGGACGAGTCTACGCTCAGCTTTTATTTTGACGACAAAAAGTTTGCAAGTTACAACCGCCCGACTGAAATCAAGCAGCTTTCGGCGCAGTACATTATCGTGAATTTGGCGATTGGCGGCTGGGCGGGCGATGATATTGAAATCACGTCGGACAAGCCTGCGTATTTCGAAGCAGACTGGGTGCGTGTATGGCAGGCGAAACCAGCAAAGCCCGATACCGTGCGCATTATGTCGATGAATTTTGGTACATGCATGACGCGAACTGCCGAGGACAAGCTTGCGCTTGGCGATTGCAGCGGCGATAATGCGATTGCGACGATAACTCCGCTTTCTTCGACGACTTACCGCATCAATTTTGGCGATATCTCGCTTGACACGCCGAATGAGTCAACCGATGCGGGCGTGACGATGGGCCTTTACAAGTGGAACGGCGGTGGCCATCAAAAAGTGGTCATGGAAAAGCAATCTGGCTACGAGGGCTCCGTGGTGCGCATGAAAATGCAACACAGCAATATGTATCTGCGTGCAACGACGGATGGCGAACGCGTGGTGCAAAGCTGGGCCGATGACTGGGAATGGAACCAGATGTGGCGCTTGCTCAAGTCTGATGATGAAATCCCGACGAAGGACCCGTCTGTTGGAATCCACGAGACTGCGCGGACGATTGCCCCTGCTTATGGCGCCAAAGTTTTCCGTAAGAATGGGATGCTTTACGTGCAGTTCGGCGATCGTAACGGGGGCGTGCCTAACAATAATGGCACGAAGCTTGAGCCTCGTGCCTACGATTTCAAGGGCCGAATAATAAAATAAATTACTCTTTTCTCTTGTATCCGCTGAGCCCGAGTAAAATCAATGCCGGCGTATAGAAGTACCATACAAAGTTGTTGGCGACAGTCGCTACAATTTCTTGAACGCTGTGGTCATCGCCGGTTGCAAGCGAAATGCCTACGCATGCATCGCAGCAGAAGAATAGAATCATGCCGCGTTTGATGTTGCGTGCGTTTTTAGCGGGGAAATATCCTTTGCTAGGAACCTTGCAGGCGACAACGAGTGAGCAAATGAGGAATGCTGCATAAGTTGCGATAATCGGGACTGTCGGTCCTTCGAAAATGCGGAATAGGTGCAGCGCATTCGTGATGAACATGACCGTAAACGGAATAATCAAAATCCACGGAGAGCTCTTGTCTGTATCGCTTGTGCGCGTGTGACGGTAAATGAAAAGTGCCTGCACGACCATAAAGAAGCAAATGCCGAGCAATGTGTAATCGCTGCGGTGCTCCAGAACGTGAGCGTAGTTGTGCATGATTTTTAAGCAGAAATCCGCGCACAAAGCCATGGCGAAACCCGCTTGTAAAAAGTTGCGGTCGCGCTTGCAAAGACAATTCCCGCCAATGAAAAATACGACAATCGTCATGATGGCGGTAACGGCGAACTTGGCGATATTCTGGTAGTTGCTGCTTTCGACGAGACATTGCTCGACAGCACCACAGTTGTAAAATACAAGCCAGTCTCTCACGAAGAATGTAATCATGAGAATTCCGACGATAATAATAAGCGAAGTTATGAGTGTTTTCTTGTTCATAACTTACAATATAATCAATTGCGGTAATGGAAAATAGAGGTTGTTTGCAAAAAATTAGGATTGAACGTTTTTAACGCTTAATCCGAGTCGCGTGAGACGGTTGTAAAGGGCTGTGCGGTTCATGCGGAGACGTTCTGCGGCAAGGCTTACGGATCCATCGCAATTGCGGATGGTTGCTTTCAAAAATTCTCGTTCTTCGTCAAGTTGCAAATCGCGAAATTCTTCGTAATTACTAGCGTTGAATGCTTTTATGGCGGCTGTGTCCGCGCTAGAAAATCTAGCCGCAGAGTCATTTGAATCTTCGTCAATTTGTAAATCTTCGGCGCTTAAAATGCCTGGGTCGGTAAAGCAGAGGGCGCGCTGGATGACGTTTTCGAGTTCGCGAATGTTGCCTGGCCAGTTGTGATTCTGGAGCTTTAGCAACGCTTCAGGCGAGAGCGTATAAGGTTCGCCTGCGGGCGCGTACTGGCGGATAAAGTAATTCGCCAAGTCTTCGATGTCTTCTTTGCGGTCGCGGAGCGGCGAAAGCTGCATCGGAATCACGTTCAGGCGGTAATAAAGGTCTTCGCGGAAGCGCTTTTCGCGAATTTCTTCGCGGAGGTCGCGGTTTGTAGCGGCGATAATGCGCACGTCAATGTGTCGCGTCTTGTTTGCGCCGATGGGGCGAATTTCGTGATTCTGGATGACGCGCAAAAGCTTGACTTGAGCGTGGAGCGGCATGTCGCCGATTTCGTCCAGGAAGATGGCGCCGCCATTGGCATCTTCGAAAAGACCAATGCGTTCGTTTTGGGCGCCCGTGAATGCTCCGCGCGTATGGCCGAAAAGTTCACTTTCGAAAAGTGATTCAGGAATGGCGCTGCAGTTGACCGTAACGAATTTGTCGTAAACGCAAGCGATGGCTCGTGCAACCAGGTCTTTACCGACGCCCGATTCGCCTTGGATGAGGACGGGGCCTGTGTGCAGAATGGCACGTTCCACTTTTTTGCGGAGGTGCTGCATGGATTCGCTTTTGCCGACGAGGTGCGACATCCTTTCGCGGAAAATGCGCTTCGCGTTATTGATTTCCTTGAGCCTGGAAATCTTGCTCATCAAGTGGAGGCGCAACGCTTCGACGGAGAGAATCGTGTCGTAAAGTTTGCTTGAAACTTCGGTGTAGCGTTCAGGTGATTCCGCATAGGCGAGGATCATGGAATCCGGGCTGAATTCGCGAAGTCTTGAAAGCAATTCTGCATTTTTTGCAGAGAAAGAATCAAGGTCCCAGATGACTATGGGCGCGAGAGGAGCTCGCAAGGCTTCTGCGATTTCGGGCGCATCGTCGCTTGTGGGGGTGTGGACATCGACGGTGTTATCCACAGAAGAAAGGACGTCCAAGATGAACGAGGACGTCGAAGTTTCTTTTGTGAAAAAGTCGATGGACGGCATTTTAGAACTTAGAACTTAGAGCTTAGAACTTAGAGCTTAGAACTTAGAGCGCTCTTTTATCAAGATCTTCTAAGATCTGCCAACTAAGATCTAAGTTCTGATGAATCTTGTTGATGCTATTTTCCCAATTCCTTGCTGCGGTTCGTGCCGGCGACAACAGCCTTGATAAGCGTGCTGCGGAATGCGCCTTCTTCGAGGGCGTCGATGCCTGCGATGGTTGTGCCTGCCGGAGAGCAAACCATAGCGCAGAGGTCGCTCGGGCTCTTGCCGGACTGCTTCACGAGTTCGACGCTGCCTTCAATGGTGCCGAGAGCGAGCTTCAAAGCGACATCGCGGGTGAGGCCTGCCTTCACGCCACCGCGGGTAAGGCCTTCGATGAATTCAAAGACGTATGCCGGGGCGCTGCCGGAAAGTCCGGTCACGGCGTCAATGAGGGATTCTGCAACGCGGCAGGTCACGCCGATGTTGCCAAAGATTTCTTCGGCGAGCTTGAGCGTTTCTTCGGAGACGCCGTCGGTGGCGAGGCCAACGGAGCCCTTGCCAACAGTGAGTGGCAAGTTCGGCATCACGCGGAGCACCTGGTTCTTTTCACCGAGCACTTCGATGAGGCTCTTGCGGGCGACACCGGCCATGATGCTGATGAACGTCTTTTCGCTCTTGAGTGCGGATGCTGCAGCCTTCCATTCGGCGGCGACGAGCTTGAAAATCTGCGGCTTGACGCAGAGGAACGTGACGTTAGCCTTTTCAATGCCTTCGGCAAAGCTCTTGACGCGGACGCAACCGAGGGCGCTCACAGCTTCGGCAGCCTTGTCGCTTGGGTCAAAGAAGAAAATGTTCTTGGCGTCTGTGCCTGCGTTCAAAAGACCGCGGAGGATGGCTCCGCCCATGTTACCAGTACCGGCAAAGAAAATCGTTGTGTTCATTTTTATTCCTTTTTTAAAGCTTTATGGATTGCTTCGTTGCTTTGCAACTCGCAATGACGTTACGATGGTAAACGTAAAAATTTTTCGCTTGTAAAAAAAGAACAGCCCGCGCATTTGGCGGGCTGTTTGGCGGAGATTTCGCCAAATTTGTATTAGACTTTCGGTTTGGAGAGAACGGCGAGGAGTTCTGCGTTTGTCTTGAGCTTGCTCATGAGCTTGAGCAGGTTCTCCATGATGCCTGTTTCCGTCTCGTTCTGGCTACCGCGTCTGAAGTTCCAGGCGGCATTCTGTTCAAGGAGCGTGAGCAAGCGTTCTTCCTTACGGGTGCCAGACTTGAACACGTCAATGGCGGGCCAAATGCGCTTTTCGGCGATGCGGCGGTCAAGCACGAGTTCCATGTTGCCGGTGCCCTTGAATTCTTCGAAAATTACTTCGTCCATGCGGCTGCCCGTTTCGATAAGAGCTGTACCGATGATAGTGAGGGAACCGTTCTTCTGGACTTCTTCGCTAATTGTGCCGTCTTCATTCTTGACGGTGCGAATCTTGTCCTGAATCTTACGGGCGGCACCGAAGAATTTCTTCGGGAACTGCATGGCGTTTGCGTCCACACCGCCAGACAAAATCTTGCCGGAGTGCGGAATCACAACGTTGTTTGCTCGGGCGAAACGCGTGATGGAGTCAAGCAAAATTACGACGTCCTTCTGGCTTTCGACGAGGCGCTTTGCCTTTTCCAAAACCATGTTGGCGACGCGGGTGTGGTGCTCAGGTGGTTCATCGAAAGTAGATGCGACAACTTCAGCCTTGATTTCAATTCCCTTTTCTGCTGCCTTTTCCTTGATGTCCGTGATGATGTCGCGCATTTCCGTGACTTCTTCCGGGCGTTCGTCGATGAGGAGCGTGATGAGGATGATTTCAGGATGGTTCTTTGCAATAGCGCGGGTCACGTTCTGCAGGAGAACGGTCTTACCGGTACGCGGAGGAGCGAGGATGATACTGCGCTGGCCCTTACCGATCGGGGAGAACAAGTCCATGATACGGGTGCTGTATTCCGTTTCGTTCCATTCAAGGTGGATCTTTTCTTCCGGGTGGATCGGTGTTAAATATTCAAAAGCAACGCGGCGGCGCATCTTGTCCGGTTCTTCAAAGTTCACGCGGTCGATGCGGCGCATGGAGAAGTACTTGTCTTGATCGCGAGGTGTGCGGACAAGACCTTCAATCGTATCGCCAATCTTGAGGTTGAATTTACGGATAAGGTTTTGGCTCACGTAAACGTCGTCGGCGCTGGTCTGGTAGTTCTGATCCGGCATGCGGAGGAATCCGTGGCCCTGCGGTGTCACTTCAAGAACGCCTTCCGTATAAATTATATTGCCTTCGTTTTCGAGGCTCTGCAATATGTAGTTGAGGGACTGTTTCCTCATTCTGCGGAAGTCCACTTCCTTTTGCACGGCGAGTTCCTGGAGTTCGCTCATGGAGAGCTTGCGGAACTTGAGCCAGTTTTCCTTTGCCTTTAAAATAGCTTCGGAACCCGGTGCCGGGAGCGTTGCAGAGTCGTCGACAAATTCTTCTTGCTGCTGGAAATTGCGGTTGTTGCGGTTGTTCTTGTTGAACTTGTTGTTCTTATTGAACTTGTTGAATTTACCGTTCTGGTTATTGAAGCGGCGGTCATCTTGACCTTCGCCGTTCTGAGCCTGGGCTTCACCTTGCTGCTGGGCGTTCGGATCTGCATTTTGATCGGTGGCAACTTCACCTTGGTTTTCTGCTTGAGCCTGAGCCATATCGCCATTCTGCGGGATAACGGCTTCGCTGGTGTTTTCGCTTACGAATGCGTTTTCTTCGGTAGATTCGGCTGGTTTGTAGTTCTGTTCGCCGGTGTAAATCGGTTCTGCAATTGCATCGATGTTTGCTACACCGTACTGTTCGGCGAGGCGCTTTTCGGCGGCGGCAATGCCATCAACCGGCTGCTTCTTTTCTTGAAATTCTGGTTCGGTTTCGGCTTGGACGTTCTGTTCTAAAGCAGGTTCTTTGCGTGCCTTCGTCTTAGGATTTGGTTTTCTGCCTCGGCGCTTAGGTTGAGGAACTTCTTCGGTGTTGTCCGGCAGTTTGTCAACCGTTCCTAAATATTCGGGAACAGGGATGCCTGTGCTTTCGGGGTAAACGAGATCCGTCAAAGACTGGGTTTGTGTATTTTGTTCTAAATTCTGATTTTTAGGCGTTCTTGGCACGATAGCGTCCTATAATTAGATATTTCAAAAAATGAAATAGACTATATAGTGAAATGATAATAAGGGCGATTAACCCCAATAATTTATTTAATGATATTAATATTATGTCCCGAAATAGCGGAACGGCTTAAAAGATACATTAAATTTTGTGAAATGTCATAAAAAAATTTTTTTTATAAAAAAATAGCAACTAACGATTATTTTCAAGGTTCTACCCGCTAAGTTCTCTTTACTGCCTACCGTCTACTTCCTACTGTCTACTCTAAAAAATGACTATATTTGTGGCGTGGATTCTTTAAATAGAGTATATATAGCACTCGGAAGCAATCTTCCAGACCGATCGGCCCACTTGAAAGCCGGGAGGGACATGCTTCACCGCGTGAGCGCGGGTGGCTGGGTCGAAAGCCCGATTTACGAGACTCCTCCAGTCGGACCGGAGGGGCAGGGGCCATATTTTAACCAGGTTGTGAGCTTCTGGTACGATGGTGATCCGATAAAGCTACTCTATTATTTAAAAGGCTCCGAGCTTATTCTTGGGCGCAAGGACCGCGGTCACTGGAATTCCAGAGAAGTGGATTTAGATTTGCTGTTCTTTGGACGTGAAGTTTGTGAAGGGCGCCCGACGATTCCTCATTCGCAGATTTACAACCGCCAGTTCGTTCTCGTGCCTCTTTGCGACATCGCTCCGGACTGGGTGGACCCGAAGACGAACAAGACCGTGAAGGACTTGCTTTCGGATTTGCTCGCGAAAGAAGAAAAGATTCCGTTCCGCGTCATTGAAGGGGAGGAACCCTGATGCTTGCTGACAAGAACATTCATTTTATGGCGATCGAAGGCGTCATTGGCGTAGGAAAGACATCGCTTTGCCGAGCCATTAGTGAACGCTGGAACGCAATGTTCATCGAAGAGAACTTTGCCGAAAACCCGTTCCTCCCGAAGTTCTATGAGAATCGTGCGGCATACGCTTTCCAGACGCAGCTTTTCTTTTTGCTAGACCGCTTTAAGCAGCTTCAGAATTCTGCCTTGCAGAGCGACCTCTTCCACGATTTGTTGGTGAGCGACTATACGTTTGACAAAGACCGCATCTTTGCTTCGCAGAACCTCACGGAAAATGAAATGACGATGTACGACCAGGTGTCGAACGCCTTGGTCCATGATATCCGCAAGCCGGATTACGTTGTCTATTTACAGGCAAGCGTCTCTACACTTTTACAACGCATCAGGGGCCGTGGCCGTGCCATGGAAAAGTCCATTGACGGCAACTACCTGAGCGACTTGCAGGACCGTTATGACCATCATTTTTGGCATTATACCGACGCTCCTGTGCTCATAATCAATACTGATAATATCGATTTTGTCCATAACGAAAGCCATTTGCAAATTGTGCTGAACGCGATTGCGTCCTGCCCGAGTCAAACGACTTATTTTGTTCCAGAAGGTAACTAATCATGCAGATAATTAAGTCTATCGATTCCCTACGTCAAACGCTTGCTCCTCTTGCGAAGGAAGGGAAAAGAATCGGTCTCGTTCCAACGATGGGGGCTCTCCATGAAGGTCATGGCGCTCTTATCAAGGCATCCGTGAGCGAATGCGATGTGACTGTTGTAAGTGTATTTCTGAACCCGATCCAGTTTGGTAAAAACGAAGACCTGGACAAGTATCCGAAGCGCCTGGAAGCTGATGCGAAGCTTGCTGAATCCATTGGTGCCGATTTCGTTTTTGCCCCGTCCGTTGAAGAAATGTACCCCGATGGCGACCCGATGACGCTTGTCCGTGATGAAGCTCTCGAAGGCATGTACTGCGGCGCTTACCGTCCGGGACATTTCCGTGGCGTCTTGACGGTTGTTTCCAAGCTGTTCCTCATTTCTGGTGCAAACGACGCCTACTTTGGCGAAAAGGATTACCAGCAGGTTTTCTTGATCGAAAGAATGGTGAAGGACTTGAACTTTAATATCAAGATTCATCGCGTGAAGATTGTGCGTGAAGAAAGCGGCCTTGCCCGCTCTAGCCGTAACGAATACTTGACGGACGAAGAACGCGCTCAGGCTCTCGGCATCTACAACGGCTTGAAGGCCGCTCATGATGCTTATGCCGCAGGCGAACGTTGCGTCACTAAGATTCGCGATATCGTCGTGAAGTCGATTGTGGCTGCTCGCGGTGCAGTGCAGTATGTGGAAGTCGCGAGCCAAAAGAACTTGCAGAAGTGCAATGGCGTGCTTGCTGCCGATGAAAAGGCGGTGATTCTTGTTGCCGCCTTCTTCGGAAAGACCCGCCTTATCGACAATATCGAGCTTAATTAGAACTTAGAACTTAGACATTGTATCTTCTAAGTTCTGCCAACTAAGTTCTGCCAACTACTTCTCCGTAGCGGTAAAGATTCCGTCCCATTTTTCGCCTGCGTGAGCGGGCGGATTTTGTTTATAGGCCATGCAGCGCTTGATGTAGACCTGGCTTGGGCATGTCTTGCTGCCCGGATCGCGTTCAGGCAGGTGCGGCTCGAAATCCAGACATTGCGTGAATAGCGCAATAGCCTTGTCCCATTGCATATCGAGGTAAGCGGCTCGGGCCTCTTTCCAGAGTTCGCAGAGCTTTTTTAAAACGAGTGCGTTGGCGTCGCTTGCGTAAGCGAGCAGTTCAAACGTTTCGACCGGTTCGTCCTTGCCGACAACGCGGATAATGTCGAGCGAACGGTAAATGTACTGGTTATTGATATTCTGTTCGGTAAGCTGGTCAATGGTGTTCTTGCAGACGTGAATGTACGCCCCGTATTGCTTGGCAGCACTTTCAAGTCGTGCGGCAAGGTTCACTTCATCGCCCATCATGGTGTAGTTCTTGCGCATGGTAGAACCCATGTTTCCGGTCACGATATTACCTGTGTTGATACCGATTCGCATGTGCATGTTGTGAACGACATCCGGCCATTTATTGCCTTCGCTGAACCACTTTTTGCGTAACCTTAAAAGCTCGCTTTGCATGTCAAGTGCCGTGTTGCAAGCGCGTCTGGCGTGGTCGTCGTATTTCATCGGGGCGCCAAAGAATGCGATAATGGCATCGCCTTCGTACTTGTCAAGCGTTCCTTTGTTCTTGGTCGTCAAGACGTCGGTCATTGCGGTCAGGTATTCGTTCAAAAGTTCAACGAGCTTGCTTGCGCTTCCGATTTTTTCGGAGAATGTCGAAAATCCCTGGATGTCGGTGAAGTAGGCCGTGATGTTGGATTCTTCGCCGCCGAGTTCCGGCATGTTACCTTCTGCCACCATTTCATCAATCAGTTCTGGCGAGATGTATTGTTTGAAGGAACTTTCGATGAATTTCTTTTCTTTGTTTTCGAAGTACGCCTGAACGACCATTGCAATGATGTTCGGTGTGATAATGGCGAGGAGTTGCTTGGAAACGCCGATATAAATATTGTGCTTGAAACAAATGTAGGCGAAGAGCGTGTATAGAACGGCTATGCCGATTGTCAAAATTAGCGAAACAAAACTCCTGAAATAAACCCCGATGAGCATGCAAATGATGGCTAGCACAATGACTGCGATGCGCTGGTAATTTTCATTGAGGATTGTCATGTAGTCGTCCTCAAGGACGTTCTTGATGATGTTTGCGTGGACGAGGATGGCGGGGATGTTTTCTTCGTGCGGACCGTTCACAATATCGAAAAGCGCCGAAACAGAAGACCCGAGAATGACCGTTTTCCCGGCATATTGGTCAAGATTCTTGTGGTCTCTGTAAATGTCGTAGTACGAAATGTGCTTGAACGCTCTTGTTTCTGGCTTGAGATCGTTGAAACGGCCTTTGTACTTGATTAGGAATCGCCCGTGGTCATTGATGGGAATTCTCTTGTACGGGCCGAAACGCAATTCTTCGCCGGGCTTGATGCTTGCAATTTGTTGGTCGCTTGCGTTAGAGATATCTTGCAGAATCTGGTTTGTGAAAAAGTGGATGGAGGCGGACCATTTGTTTTTGGCCTTGTCGTAGCTGATGTCCATGCTGCGGGAGAGGTGCTTGTGTTCTCCTATTTTCAGGTCCTTATAGGCGTATTCGTTTAAGTGGATGGTCTTGAGAACGCTGGGCGTAATATAGTTTTCATCATCGTCTTCATTCTTGATGACGTAAACGCCTTCGGTCTCGTCGCTTTTGGTCATGGTAAAACCGCTATCCAGTTCGACGGATTCGCTAGTTTTGAGTTTGTCAAAGATGTTTTCGGGAAGCTTTCGTAGAACGTTAGAAAGCGTTGCACTCAGGTGCTGATTTTCTTCGACGAAAATGTTGAAAACGATTTGTCCGTCATTGTTACGGCTAACGCTAGTCTTGTATGAAGTTTCAACCTGGCTTGCTTTTTGTACCCCGCTTTCCTTGATTTGTTTCATTTTATCTCGTAGCGAGAGGAACATGGGGTAGGTGAAATTCGGGAAAGTCGTGTGGTATTCGCCTACAGAGTCTCGGTAAATGCCGAAGGGCTTGCCGATGTCGATGTACTTTCCCATTTTAATTTGGATGTCTTTCGGATCCTTGTGGAACAGGTGCAAAATGGTCATCAGCGAGAGCGCACCGTAAATGCGCTGCGGAGCAAGTTTGTCTTCCTTGACGCGCGGGAACTTGTACAAAAGGTTGATTCTGCGTATGGTGCCATCATTGTCTGGATAGGCGTTTACAGCGCCAACGCGAGTCCCGGCATTGGCGAGTTCTGGGAAAACGTTGTCAAGCAGTGGTCTTGATTCAATTTCCTGTGGCTTGTCGGCCTGGTTCAACTCAAACGTTGATGAAAAGCCGACTTCTTTGGCGCGTTCCCAGGTGCTGAGGTTGTACCAGTCGCTTTTGTTCCTGTAGTGCGTGGTGTCGTTCAGCAAAAAACTGACGATGCAGATGTTGGAGTTTCGCGTCGCTTCTACGAGCATGGAGTCGTAGTTGTAATAGGAATGGATTTGGGTGAACAATTTGACATGGCTTGTGTCGGGGTCAAGCTGCTTTAGAATTTCCTGGCACTGTTCTCCCTTTCTTTTTCCGAAGTCGGCATCCTTGAACAGAATATCAAATGCGATTGCCGCAGCGCCACCCTCTCCCAAGTTCTCGATAACCTTGGCGTGGATGGATCTGTCCCAGTTATAGTAGTGTCCGAACTTTAACAGCGACTTTTCGTCAATATCGGCGATGATGATGTTCTGGTCGTTGTAGGGCGTACTCTCCATGATGACGCCGTCTTTTTCACCGGTGGAGTCAATGACTTCGGTTGTCCACTTGAAAAATTGGTCGTAGAATATATTTTCTGCCGATTCTGCGATATAGTTGTTTTGCGAGTTACCGAAGATGAGAGTGAGCAATACGGCGAGTGCTGAAAATGCGCTCCCGAAAAAAAGTTTCTTTTTGTTTTTTGAATTTTTCTGTGCCATGACATGAAAAAGATAATAATTGAGCGAAAAGTGTCATTTTTTGTAATAAAATAAGGAACTATAAAAGATTATATTTACAGAGGAAAATAGAGGAGCGAGTTTTTGGCTGCACAAAAGAAAAAAACTGTTAAGAAAACAAAAAAGCCTAAAGTAGAACCGAAGGCCGAAAATCAGGTGCCTGATTCGTATTTTGTGACGATGATGGTCGGCTATTTTGTGATGCTGGCCGGTATTGTGCTTTTGCTTGGGTGCGTGACACTCTCTATCGCAGGCGCGAAAGGTAACTGGCTTGGGGATTATTTTGGTGCAATGTTCCCGGAATTTATGACGTTCCTGTTTGGGCGTGTCGCTGTGGTTGTGTTTACGGCGGCTCTTGTCCTGTGGGGGCTTTTTATTGCTATTGCGTCGCTTCGACCGAAATTGTTGCGTTTTGCAGTGGGGGCGAGCTTGCTCGTCGTGGATTTGTCATTCCTGATGTCGCTCAAGAATTTTGGCGTGAGGGGGGTGACGAATGATGCGATTTCGATGAATGGGGGCGTTTTAGGTCAGTTCTTCTTGCAGAACTTGGCGATTCCTGTTTTCGGGCGTACTTCGTATGTGGCTCCATTGATTTTGCTTTTGGTGGCGCTTGCGATGATTTTAGTGCTTTCGTTTGGCGTGCGTCCGAGGCATTTTAGGTTTATTCCGCAGACGATGCGTTACGTGTGTGGTGTTTTTGGACAGCGCCGTTCGTTGGGCAAGGTTGAGATTGAAACGCTTGATTTCCCTGATGTCAATCCCGAGAAGAAAGCTGCTGAGAAAAAGACGCTCCGCCGTGGCGTGGTGATGGAAGACGAGACGATGATTTTTGTCCCGGATTCCGTGAAGATGCGCAGGCGTGGGAAGGTCGAACCGTTTAACGCTCGCCATAACTGGCTTACGGACGATTTGGATGTGAATCGTTCGGAAATGCAGACGCAGGTGGGCGACTCGTTTGGTTTGCCTCAGTATGCGGCGGGGAATGTTCCGGGTAACGCGGTGCCTGAAAATGTGGCGGCGAATGCGCCGGTTGCGAATGTTGCGAACGCATCTGCGGGGGCAACGCTTGGCGGTGCGGACGAAGATGGTGCCTACGAGGATCCGGAAATTCGTCGTTTGGAAGAAGAACTCCGCTTGAACGAACGCCACATGAATGCACTCCAGATTCTGGAAATCAAGGAACGCATCGGTGCGCTTCGCCGTGCTCGCGATTTGATTGACTGGGAAAAGGGCCATAAGGGTCGTATGCAGGTGAAGGGCGATGTGCGCCGTACGGCGGGCTCTGAAACTGTTGGGGCAGCTATTGCTGGTAATGCTGGCGGAAATGTTTCGCCGAAATCTACTAAGCCGATGACCGTAACAACTCCGAGGGTGGCAAAGCCTTCGGGTGGTGAAGTGAAATCTTCGACAAGTGCCAATACGATTGTCTGTGACGCAACGCTTTCGGATTCTGTGGAAACTCGCGCGGCTATCCATGCCGAAGAGCTTTTGGGCGGCGATGGCGCCTACGTAGAAGATTTCCCGGGAAGCCCGGCGGTTGATGATGACGAAACGTTTGCTCCGGTAGTTGTCGGTGCTGATGAAGTGGGCGAGGACCCGACCTTTGGATCTGATTTTGGTGGAAATGCGCGCCCGGCATCTAAACCGGCTGTTCATTCTGCTCCGATTCCTGTGGCTCCGACGGCGTCTTACGACGAATACAAGATTCCTGAAATCGCAAAGATTCTTGACACGCACGAAGCGCAGACTGCGGATTACACCGAAGAAGAGCTTAATGCCATCGGTAAGATGCTCGAAGAAAAGCTTGAAAACTTCAAGGTCAAGGGTCGTGTAATTGGTTGCGAAACGGGCCCGATGATTACTCGTTTTGAAGTGGAACCGGGCCCGGGCGTGAAGGTGAGCCGCTTCTCGGCATTGCAAGAAGACTTGGCGCTCCCGCTCAAGGTCTCGTCCATTCGCATCTTGGCGCCGATTCCTGGCAAGGCTGCAGTGGGTGTGGAAATCCCGAATCGCAAGTTCCAGACAGTGTTCTGCCGCGATGTGTTCATGAGCGAAAAGTTCAAGCCCGCGCATGACAAGATTCTCGTGGCGCTAGGGAAGGACATCACGGGTGAATCGTTTACGATGGACTTGGCAAAGGCACCGCACTTGCTGATTGCCGGTCAGACGGGTTCCGGTAAGTCTGTTTGCATTAACGCGCTCATGGCATCGATGCTTTTCAGCAAGACTCCTGACGAACTCCGCATGATTCTTGTGGACCCGAAGGCGGTGGAACTCAAGATGTACGAAAACATCCCGCACCTCTTGGCGCCTGTCATCACGAAGCCCGAAATTGCTATCCAGGCGCTCCAGTGGCTCTGCTACGAGATGGACCGCCGTACTGAAGTTTTGGCATCTGCAAAGGTGCGTAACATCGGTGGCTTTAACGCAAAGTTCGAAGCGGGTGAATTGCCGGATGAAGTTCCTGAAGAAGATCGTGGCCACCGCATGGCGTTTATCGTTGTGATTATCGACGAAATGGCGGACCTCATGATGGTTGCGGGCAAGGAAATCGAAAAGTCTGTGGCTCGCTTGGCGGCTAAGGCTCGTGCCGTGGGCATCCACTTGGTGCTTGCCACGCAGCGCCCGTCTGTGAAGGTCATTACGGGTATCATCAAAGCGAACTTGCCGACTCGTATTAGCTTCAAGGTGGCATCTCAGATTGACGCCCGCACGGTGATGGACCATGCCGGTGCCGAAAAGCTCCTTGGCCGTGGTGACATGCTTTACAAGGCCGTGAACGATCCTGATCCGGTGCGCGTACACGGTGCATTCCTCAGCGACGAAGAAGCCGAACGCTTGGCCGACGCCTGCTCTGATCAGAATGTGTTCTACCCGCAGGTGGAATCGTTCGATGTCTCGGGCGGCGAAGAAGGCGATGAAGAAGGCGGTGGATCTCTCAAAAACGAAAAACTTGACAAGCTCTTGTTTGAAGTTGCGCAATGGGCTATTAGCGTGAACGGTCTTTCGACCTCTGCGGTACAGCGCCACTTTAGCGTGGGGTACAGCCGTGCGGGGAAGATTGTGGACCAGCTTTATGGCCTTGGCGTGTGCGGCCCGAGCAAGGGCAACTCGAAACCGCGTGCCATGCTTATCGGAATGGACGAACTTATGCAGCTCGAACGTTCCGGAAGATTCGGCTAGGCTTCCCTGAAAATTGTTTTAAATGAAAAAGCAACTCTATGGGAGTTGCTTTTTTTATTTTTTGTAATGTTATGGGTTATATTTGAAGTTGGGATTGTTTTCCGTAAGAAGGTGAAAAAGTTGTTTTCAGAACAAAAAGAAATAAAAAGTCTTTCCGCTTATTTTGATAAGTTAGACCTCTTTTCTGAACGAATTGCCGTTGTCGACCATGACGGCGAACGGAATACGACATATCGGCAATTCTATGAAAACAGCAAGAAGGTGAACGCCTACCTTCGTAAAAAAGGGATTGGGAGTGAAGATTCGGTTGCAATCCATGTCCCGCGCGGAATGGAATACATGGCTATTCGTGTGGGAGTCATTATGGCGGGGGCTGCCTGGGTCTCGCTAGAAGATATGATGGGGGTTGAACGTATTGCCTTTGTCAAGAAAGACTGTAATTGCAAACTCGAATTCACCATGCAATACTGGGAAGAGGCGATGAAGGAAGTTCCCTGTGCCGAAATAAAAACAGCTAAGCCTCATGATCTTGCCTTTTACATTTACACCTCGGGCAGTACAGGAAAACCCAAGGGCTTGGCCCAGGAATACGGAATTTATAAAAATTTGATTGAAGGATGCTGTGGGTTCATGGAACCATATTCCAATCCGCCATCCCGGTTTGCGCATGTGATTCCTGAAAGTTATGTGGGCGGCGTCTATATTACCATGGGTGAATTGTTTGTCGGAAATACAGTCCATGTTCTGTCTTTTAATTTTCTTAGGGATATAAAAGACCTTGCTCGGTATTTTGCAATAAACGGAATTGACACGACCTTTATGACTCCGCATTTCTTAAGGGCGATGCTGAAAATGCCTGGCTTTACGCTTAGGGCGGGTTTTACAGGCGGTGAAATTGTTTCTGATATTTATTCTCCTGAGTTTGATATAGTCAATATTTACGGCTCAAGTGAATTTGGGTACACCTCATGCCTTTTTACGCTGGATAAAAGCTACCGCAATACGCCCATTGGTTATGCCACCTGCAATTCAGATATTGTCTTGATTGACGAAGATGGAAACGAAGCGGACGAGGGTGTTTTCTGTATTGCGCTTCCGTTTTTCAGAAGGTACAATAAGGATTCCGAAAAAGACCAGTTCATTTTGCATAATGGGAAAAATTATTTTAAAACATCCGATTACGCCAAAAAAGACTCTGACGGAAAATACACCATTCTAGGTCGCATCGACAATATGGTGAAAATCAACGGGAACCGAGTTGATCCTTCCGAGATTGAATCAGCCGCAAAATCGGCATTGTCGCTTGAATTCTGCGTTGTAAAGGCTTTTGCAAAAAACGGCTTAGTAAGGCTCGGACTTTATTATAAAGATGAAAAAGAAATAGATGTTGCCGAAGCCGCTAAAAAATTGGAATCTTATCTTCCGATATTTATGATTCCCTCGTTTTTTGTCAAGCTGGATGAAATTCCTTTCAATGCGAATGGCAAGGTGGACAAGCTAGCCCTAAAAGAACCGGATAATCCTGAAGACTTGTGCTACGTTGTACCGGAAAATGAATTGCAGAAAAAAATATGCGACCTTTTTGAGAAAGTCCTTGATGTAGACCGCAAAATAGGAATCGATGACGACTTTTTCTTTTTAGGCGGAGACTCTATACGCGCAATGGAACTTGTATCAGAAAGCCGCGATGTTGTAGAATCATTTTCTTTTAAGTTTGTCTATGGCGGACGAACTCCGCGTAAAATTGCAGAACTTGTTCAAAGGCAAAAAGCAGAAAATCATTTTCAAAAAGTTCCTGCTTTTTTGAGTGGTGTGCTTGAAAGAAAGGGCGTTCCTGTAAACGAGATGCAACTGAATTTCCTGAATCTTGATTTCAAGCATCCAGGAACAACAATGTTGAATCTTGCCTATAAGTTTAAACTTTCGGACGAAATTGGTTTGGATAAGTTTTCTGCCGCCCTTTCAAAGGAAATTGCGGCCCGTCCTGTTTTGTCCAGTGTCATTGAAAAACGGGGACCCGAGTTTTATATTCGAAAACCCGCAGACAATTCCCACGAAATTCCTGTTGAGGAAATGAATGCCAGAGAACTGAAGATTGCCGAAGAAGAAATTTCCCGCCCGTTCAATTTAGACGGCTCTCCTCTTTTCAGATGTCGCCTTGTCCGTTCAAAAAACGAAAAATTTCTTCTTTTATGTGTTTATCATACTGTTTGTGATGGCCTTTCGTTACAGCATTTTTTGAAAGATCTCTCCCGTGTTTACCATGGAGATGAACCCTCCAAGGATTATTTTTATCCGCTTCTTCAAAAGGATTACGAACTGAGAAACTCAATGACATTTGAAGAAGATAGGGAATTCTTTATATCCCGCTACAGAAAAGAGAATTATGACGCCATTCCAAGGGTTGATTTTGATTTGAAAGAAAATGTAGATGGTCAAATCGCAAAGCCCTTTCCGTTCTCAAAAAATGAAGTGAAAGAATTCTGCGAAAAAATAAAAATAGGAGAGAATGCGTTTTATTGTGCCGCTTTTGCGTTGTCGGTTTGCCAGTACAACAATTCCAAATTAGTTCGGTTCGGTTGGGTTTGGAACGGCAGGAACGATGTAGAATCCATGAATTCGGTAGGCGTTCTTATTCGCGAGATTCCTATTGCTTTTTCGATGGAAAAAGAAAAAAGCCCTCGCGTGTATTTGGAAAATGCACAAAAACAGATTGAAGAAGGGATAAATCATGCGAGCCTTTCGTATTGCTTGGACGAATGGTTTATGCGAAAAAACGGGGCTGCAACGGTCATATTCCAAAACGATGTTTATGATTATCGTGTTATAGATGGAATTATAAGTGGTGTGGAGGGAATCTTTTCGGATAAGTATCCTACAGCCTGCGAAAGTCCGCTGGATTTAGAAATTATTGAAAGTCCTGAAACTTTTGAGGCTCTTTTTGATTACAATGGTGCGTTGTATAAACCAGAAAGCATGGAAAAATTTGCCGAGATATTCGTTCAAAATTGTGAAAAACTACTGAAGGAGATGTAATGGAAATCAGGTCAAACTTAAATGGCGATGAATTGAAAGTAGAACTTTCGGGGGAGTTGAATGCGGTGACGGCTCCAGAGCTTTCGACATACCTTGCTCCGCATCTCGAAAAGATAAAGTCCCTTGTTTTTGATTTCAAGGAGTGCGACTTTGTTTCGTCGGCAGGAATCCGCGTGTTGCTTTCTTCTTTCAAGACTTTGAAAAAGAATCAGGGCAATATGCGACTAGAAAATGTGGGCCCGAATTTTAAGGACGTTCTCGAAGCGACCGGGCTAGATGTGGCGTTTGGAATTTTGTAACAGAAGCAATGTTCAAGACATTTCTTTCAAGAAAGTTTTTTTCGCTCTTGCTATCGAGTACAATTGGTCAACTCGTTATTACGGTGCTGACCCTTTCAGACTCGATGATTGCTGGTGTAATGCTCGGTGAAGATGCCGTTGCTGCCATTTGCCTAGTTGTCCCAGCTTATTCGTTGGCTGGTTTTTGGGGATGTCTGGTTGCCTTGGGTGTCCCCATTATTTATAACCGGGCCATGGGAGAGTTTGACAAGAAAAAGGCCGATCGTTGTTTTGCGTTTGGTTTATTTATGTCTCTCTTGATGGGAGTAATTCTGTTTGTCACCTTTATGGTAATCGGGGATGCTTATCTTCGCTTTTATGAACCGTCTTCAATTGTTTTCGGTGCGGCAAAGGATTATTTCTTTTGGTACAAGTTTACTTTTTTACTGTTGCCGCTTTATACTCTGATGTATGTGATGGTCCTTGCCGATGGCGATGAAACATTGTCAATGGTTTCAGGAATCGTGCAGATTGTAGGGAACATCGTCTGCTCAATTGTTCTTGTAAAATTTATCGGTATTGCGGGAATTGGACTTGGCTCGTTTATTGGAACCGTTGCGGCGATACTCGTTTCTTTTGCACATCTTCTTCGTCAAGGCAATTCGCTAAAGCTTGGCTTTTACTTCTCGTTTAGGTGGCTTATCGATGTTGTAAAATATAGCGCGGTTGATGCGGGCTCCTATCTTTTTTTGGCGTTTTACATTGCTGTGATGAACCGTTTTATCACCTTCGCTTATGGTCCCGAAATGCTTGTGCTTGGTGCTATAGTCCTTTTTATAAAAGAGATACAGGTCTTATTTGATGGTGTGGGGGAGTCATTTTCTCCGTTGATGAATATCTACTTGGGCGAAGAATCCTATGATGCCGTCAAAAAATGTTATCGCCTTTCTCAAAAAACAGCTGTTGTCGAAGGTCTTGCGTTGACGCTGTTGCTGCTTTTGTTGGCGCCCTATGTTGTGAAACTTTATGATATCTCTGATCCGTTGATGTTTTCTTATGCGGTTGGTGGTGCTCGAATTGAAGTTCTGGGGCTTGTATTCTTGAGCTTGTTATACCTGTTGAGCTCTTACTATTTGCTCATAGACAAGATTAAACTTGGATTTATGATGAGTGCGCTCCGGGATGTACTTGTGGTGACTCCGGTCTGTGTGTTTTTGGGGTATTTCTTTGGGGTGTATGGAATGTTTGCCGGTATCGCCGTTAGCCCAGTGTTGGCTTATGTGATATCGGTTCTATATATCCGCATTCGTTATGGAGCCGAAAATTATCCATTGCTGCTTGCGGATAAGCTGAAAGGCTTCAAACATAAATTTTACGAGTTGAAACTGGACCCGGCATCAATTGTTAAAACTCAGCAGCAGGCAGAAAAGTTCCTTTGTGAAAATGGGGTTGACCGTAAGATCGTCTCAAAGGTGAAGTTATTGATAGAAGACATTTATATGCTGATTTATGAAAAAAATGGTGCCGACAAAGCGGTCTATGCAGAGTGTACTGTTATTATTCGCGAAACGGGCGTACAGATTATAACCAAGGATGACGGTATATTGTTCGATTTGTCCAGTGACGATGTCATCGCCGGGTCAATTGTTGAATTTATGGTTTCGGGCTATATGGAAAAATTGAAGGAAAATAAAAAATACTTGACGACCATGAGCTATAACCGGAATACATTCAAGGTAAACAACGAGGTGCGAGTATGATTCAATATGGCATTACGGAAACCATTTTTGCTGAATTGTCCCTGTTTTCAATATTGTTGCTTTTATTCTTGCTGTATAACAATATAGCTCTGTATAAAATAAGTATTAAAGATAAACTTTCTATTGTCCTTGTGACGACAATCGTATTGTCTATATTTGAATGGATTTGGCACTATGTAGATGGAAATGCGAATTTTCGAGTGCTGAGCTATATTTGTGCTGATGTTTACTCCGTCTGTTTGATGATTGCTGTATCGATGTTTACGCTGTTCAGCCTGGAACGTTTTGAACTGAATTTTAATCCAAAAAAATTGAATGCTTTATTTTTTGTAACACCTACTATTTTGACTCTTCTTTTGTGCCTCACAACGCCTTGGACTGGTTTAGTGTATTCCGTTGATGAGGGCGGATCAATTCAGTATAAGGAATTGTTTGACTTCTTTCTTGTCCCTGTATATTTTCTTTATATGTTATTTTCAATTTTGCTAGCAATTTACTATGTGATAATGCATCGAAAAAAGAAAAAAGAGAAAGTGGTTTATGCAAGAAACCTGTTGATATTTGCTGTATTGACAGTGTGTGTCCAGGCTTTTCAGACCTATATTTTTAGAAATGATGGAAATTATTTGATAACAAGTCTTTCTTGGGCGATAGGCTTTGTATTCTTTACGACGTACGTGAATACGGATCGATTTGTTAAAAATCGTGAAAAAATTGCTGCCGTAGAATCGGATTTGGCTGTCGCTACAAATATCCAGTTGGCAGCCCTTCCTGCGGTAGAAAATGCCTTGCCGACGCACCCTGAGGTCTGTGTTTCTGCATCCATGACTACAGCAAAAGAAGTGGGTGGGGATTTCTATGATTTCTTTGAAATTGATGATACTCATGTTTGCTTTGTCATTGCCGATGTTTCGGGCAAGGGCGTTCCTGCGGCGTTGTTCATGATGGTGGTGAAGACCATGATCCGTGACCATGCTTCCATGAAGCTTTCTACGGCGGAAATCTTCAATGATGTGAACCGCCTCTTGTGCGAAAACAATGCCGAAGAAATGTTTGCGACCGCCTGGATTGGTATTCTCGATACTAAAACCAAAATCATGAAATGCACCAATGCAGGGCATAATGCCGTGTGCTTTGCCAAAAAAGACGGCAAGTTCGAGTTCCTAAGGCAACGCCATGGTGTGTTCCTTGCCGGTTTTGACACTACGCAATATAAAGAAGCCGAAATTCAGCTTGAAAGCGGGGATTGTTTGTTCCTCTATACCGATGGTCTTACCGAGGCTCACAATGCGTCCTCTGAACTTTACGGCGAAGAACGGCTTTTAGAAAAATTAAATTCCATTGAAATTCGTGGCGGTGAAAAATTCTTGAGGGAAATCTCGGATGACGTGAATGTATTCTCTGAAGGAACAGATCCCTTTGATGACCTTACAATGATGGTCCTCAAGGTGGACTAAAAATTTTTTTGCTAGGTTTGTGGTCATGAAAGAATACGCTCCTGCAAAAATCAATTTGTTTTTAGATGTAATCCGCAAGCGTGAAGACGGTTATCACGATTTGGGAACGGTCTTCCAGACTATTGACGCTGGCGATACGGTCGAAGCGACACTTCGCGAAGATGGCGAACTCCACCTGACGTACAACGAACCGCAGAACTATCCGCTGGAATCCGACCTCGTGTTCAAGGCTGCGAAAGCGCTCAAGGAATTTGCAAAGTGCAACCTTGGTGCGGACATCCACCTCACGAAGGTGATGCCGTTGGGGGCAGGACTTGGTGGTGGAAGTGCCGATGCCGCCGCGACGCTCCGTTTGCTCAATCGCTTGTGGAACTTGAACCTCCCGTTCGAAACTTTGGAATCCATCGGTGCCCGTCTTGGTGCTGATGTGCCGTTCCTCGTTCGAGGCGGAACCGCCTTTGCTGAAGGTATCGGTGAACGTTTGACGTTTGTGGAACCGCTCGACCTCCCGGAAGGGGCTGCACTCCTCATTGCGACTCCGCTTGATTCTGTGCCGACGAAGGATGCCTATGCGGGGGTCCCGAAGTCTGGCCCAGACCGTTGGGAACAGTACAAGGCGGCGTGGAAATCTCAGGTGCGGGTCGCGTTGTGTGGTGAGCCTGTTGCAGAGCCTGTTTCTGCCAACGACACGTTTGTGCTGTTGGTCAATCCGGATCTTTGCTTCAATGCGTTTGAAATCTCCGTGTTCCCGACGCACCCGCTTGTCGCCGAAATGAAGCAAAAGTTCATTGAACTGGGGGCTGATGTTGCTTTGATGTCGGGATCCGGGGCTTCCGTTTTCGGAATTTTCAAGACCAAGGAACTTGCAGAAAAGGCTGCCGCCGCTCTGAAGCCGATTTCCCGCTACCAGACCGTCACCAAATTCTGGCATAGGTAGTGCCGCTTTTTTGTCAAAATGTGCGAAAAATGACTTTTTTCAGCTCTTTTTTTGCACGTTTGTCTTTGACAAAAGGGACTTTTTTACTATCTTTGTCGCACCATTGGGGTATCGTCAAGTGGTAAGACAACGGATTTTGATTCCGTTATTCGTAGGTTCGAATCCTGCTACCCCAATGAATTTTTTTATCTAATGGAGATAACACAATGGAACTCACAACGCTCAAAGCTGCCTCGAGAGTGCTAGGTGCAAACCGCGACAACGCCCGTTTGCGTAAGGCTGGTCAGATTCCGGCCGTCTATTATGGTAAGGGTATCGAAGCTAAGAACATCAGCGTCAGCGAAATCGACTTGCGCAAGGTTCTTGCTCCGGGCAAGCGTTACACGCTTCTTGACCTCGAAATCGATGGCAAGGCTGGCAATCCGGCTCTCGTCTACAGTGTCCAGAAGGACGCTCTCACCCAGAAGATCACGCACGTTGACTTCATCAAGATCGCTGATGACGAATTCGTTAAGGTTCGCATCCCGGTCAAGCTTTCCGGTCTCCCGGTTGGCGTGAAGACTCAGGGCGGTCTCTTCTCTCAGGAAGCTCGTTATCTCATGCTCGCTGCTAAGCCGGCAAGCATCCCGTCTGTTCTCGAATTGGATATCTCCAACTTCGAAACGAACGTGACCTTCTACGCTAAGGATTTCAAGCTCCCGGAAAACGTTACGCTCGCTTCTGGCCCGCGCACCGTTATCTTCACGATTTCTTCTAAGTCCAAGAAGAAGGACGCTGCTGCTGCTCCGGCTGCTGACGCCGCTGCCGCTGCTGCTCCGGCTGCCAACTAATTCTGGCAACAAGCTGAAAGGCATTAAGAGACCTGCTCCGATTGGGGCGGGTCTTTTTTCGTTGAAAATTCTATATTTTAAGTTATGAAATTACTCAAGCTTTTATCTTGCCTTTCTTTTATCGCCCTTCTTGGGTGTGCTAGTTCTGAACCTGTCGTGCAGCAACAGGATAGCAATGCTGATGAAGTTCGCGCAAATTCCGCAAAAGCGTATAGCGAACTCGATGCGGAAAAGTAACGATATTTTTTAAGGTTTTATTATGTATTTAATCGTCGGTCTTGGAAATCCTGGAACGCAGTATTCGAACACGCACCACAATGCCGGTTTTATGGCAGTTGAAAAGCTCGCTGACCCGAGCAAGGACTGGAAATCGGAACACAAGGCGCTCACCATGAAGGTGAACATTGCAGGCGAAGAATGCCTCCTCGTGAAGCCGCAGACTTACATGAACCTCTCTGGCGAAGCGGTTCAGGCGCTTATGACGTGGTACAAGGTCAAGGTCGATCATTTACTCGTTTTTAGCGATGATATTAATTTGGATGTAGGCCGTATCCGTTGCCGCAAGGACGGTAGCCATGGCGGTCAGAATGGACTCCGCAACATTATTGAACATGTGGGCGACAAGTTCCCGCGCATCCGCTTTGGCGTTGGCAAGTGCCCTCCGAAATTTGACCTCAGCAACTGGGTCTTGGCGAAGTTTTCTCCTGAAGACCGCCCGAAATTCGATGAGGCAATCGCAAAAGTCCCTGCCCTTGTGGAATGCTATTTTAAGCTCGGCATCGAAAAGTGCATGGAACGCTATAACGGAAAATAAAGCCGTTATATGCAACTGATACATTAAAATTGTTATGAGCTCGACTAGTGATTAACTTGTCGGGCTTTTTTATTATATTGAAAGTAACCTTTTGGTGGAGGTATGTATGGTGAATAAAATTATTATTGCCTTGAGTATGGGACTCACGGCGGGGGTCTTGGCACAGGATTTTTGCAATGCAGCTAAACATACAGGTGCAAGCAAAAAAGTGAATGGAAACGAAGTGAGCTCGTTCAACGGTGTCGGTTACGAGCTTTGGTACGATAGGGCTACTTCGGGTTCGCTTACAATTTATGAAGACGGATCCATGGCATGTTCTTTCCAGAATGCTGGAGACTACCTTTGCCGTGCGGGGCTTTCGTTCGATAGCGACAAGAAGTATAACGAACTTGGCGGCGATATGCTTGCGGAATTCAAGCTCGTGAAACAGAATATCAATGGTGCCGATTACTCCTATGTCGGCGTCTATGGTTGGATGGAAGAAGTCTCGAAATCCCCGAGCAAACTGGTCGAATATTATGTTGTCGATAACTGGCTGACGGGGTGGAGGCCTGGCGATTGGGTCGCTAGCCATAAGATGGGCGATTACACAATCGATGGTGCCAAATACTCCGTTTATTGGGGTGAACATACGGGGCCGGCCATCAAGACACAGGGCAATACGACTTTTTTGCAGTATTTCAGCATTCGTGAAAATGCCCGTGATTGCGGAGTCATCAATATTAGCGCTCACATGAGACAGTGGGAAAAGCTGGGCATGGAAATGGGTAAGCTCTACGAAGCCAAGGTGCTTGGCGAAGCGGGGAGCATGAGTAACGGCGTTTCCGGTACGGCCGATTTTCCGCATATAAAGGTTTATGTCAAAGGCGACGAAGTTCCGTCGTCCAGTTCCGTTGCTTTAAGTTCAAGTTCTGTGGTGTCGAGTTCCTCTGAAACTGTGCCGAGTTCGTCATCGGAGAAGGTCGCGGAATCTTCGAGTAGCGTTGACGGTTCTTCGAGTTCGGGGACCGATGCGATTCCGTTTATGGCTCAGCTCTTTGACAAGGCGGGTGTTTATCAGGTGTTCGATATGCAAGGGAATTTCCTCGGCAAGGTTGAGCTGAAGAATGGCTTGTCGCTTAAGCAGGCTGTGGCAAGCAAGTTTGCCCGCTCGTCCGTTTATCTGGTCAAGCGTGGGGCCTTTGCCAAGACGATTGCTGTCGAGCGATAATGCGTTTGTTCCCTCATTTTTTTCTTTTCGTTCCAAAGTTGTCCATAACTAGGAATTTTTATCATTTGAATATCTGGATATTTGTCTTCCATCCAAGGAAAAAAGTGACCACACACAACGAGGGCGATGGGATTTTGTCTTTGAATCATTTCATCCAAACCAAGAATGAAATGACGAAGTCCCTCCTTGTCTGTTGAAATGCCGTTGGTGGTAATCGCAAGTACTGAATTTTGAGGCAACCCCTCCCAACACCATTCAAAACTGTCTTGAGTACTCCAACTAGCAGTAGGTATCACGTTTATTCCTTTTTGTTGCCAGAAATAAGCTATTATACGATTACGATAACAGTTCCATTTCTGTCTGTTAGTTGAATAGTCTCTATAAAGGCTGTAATCGGTACTAATCATTCCTTCAAGCTTTTGCAAGGGAGCGACATTTGCTAAGGGATCGTTCCAAAATTTATTTTGGTGAACGTCTTTGACAAAGCAATGGCCCCAAAGTTTTAATCCGTCTTTTGGGTCAATGATGTTAATGGGTAAGCATTTTTTGATATTTGGAATTGTTTGTGTGGGAGATAATTGGGGAACATGTAGTGACCCGACAAGAGGGGCTCCCTGTTGTATGAGCAAATGATCTAGAGTTATTTGGTCTTCTTTTTTCATAGTTTATTTTGTGTGAGATTATGCGTAAGTATGCAATTCTAGTATTCGTCGCCGGTTCCCGTTTTTATACCAATATTCAACCTTGTCGCTCGGTTTTAAAATTCCTTTGCGGAGAGCTTCTTTGTATCCTTCAATAACCGATTCGACAGCCTTTTTCCCTTCAGCAATTGATTTGTGCTTGGAAAGCAGTATTATTTTGCTGTTTTCCTTGTGCTCGTAAAATTTAGACTCTGCAATTGTCGCTTTCATTTGTTTCGCTGCTTTTGCGAGGCTGCTGTTGCAAATTGTGTTGGCATTGTCTCCTTCAACACCTTTAACTTCTACTGGAGCACCTTCAACCATCAGATCAGCTCTTTTATGATCGTTCGGCGTTTCTTTTAAAAAGGCGACATACTTGCCCTTATCAAGATAGTATTCAGCCACCTCAATTGCGTTTTTGTCCTGACGGGGGTTCCTGCTGTATTGAGGAAGCCTTTCCTTTTGTACGGCCTGATTGACCACCATATCCACCCATGTTTTACTCCTTTGTTCGCCTTATGGCGAACATTACGGTTAAAAAATTTTATTTTTCTTGTTTGTATATTTTTACGGGATTCTGCATTTCTGAATTTCTATAAAGTAACATTCGTGCGGAATTTACCCTTAGATAACGAATTTGTACCTTATCCTCATTCAATTTGAGAAAATCAGAAACAGTTATGTTTCCAGATATAGTATAGGCATTGTCTGCTGAACGGCTGTCAAATTCAATAAAGGTGATGTCATCATTGCTTGGTTCGCAAGAAAAAGATTCTTCAGGTTTTACAGGAACCATTCTATAATTGTACTTTGCAGAGATGAAATCCCATCTTCCGCAAACAGGGCAGCGCCAGACTTCCACTTCTTCGAAACGGAGAGGGAGGTCTTTTAGCATTACGTTTTCTGTTATGGCTTTTTTTATATCATCCATTCTAAATAAAGAAAGTTCTATTTGATTGATGCTGTCGGAATTCCGCATTCCGTACCCACAAAAACATCTCATGGATCCCATATTATTCCTCCAGCAGATTTAATTGAACGAGTCTAATGCGGGCTGCACTCACGCTCACTTCATATATTTGACAAATTGTATTGATAAAAGCAATTGATATTTTGTCGTTTTTTGACAACTTAAAGACAGTTGCTGTTTGAAAGAATTTCTTGAAAAGCAAGAACAGAGTTATCCTTGGCATTAGTAGTGCTCCAGCACCATAGTTGGCTTGGCGTTCCAACCACCAAATTGGTTTATGCAAATAAGAACTAATACTGACGATGTTGGAACTTGCGGCAATAGCGTTAGAATGATGCATAAAATAATACGGATGCATTTTGATGTGGATGACTTCGTGTGCTGCCGTAAATCTGATTTCTACAGGAGACCGCGATTCGTCAACGACAATTGTTGAATTCTCGATAGGAATGGGCTGCACTTTCTTTGTTTCACTATCAATAGACCAAATGACCATTTTTGAAAATGCGGTTATCCCTTTAGCTTGAGGATAGGCGATATCTCGCATTTCTAACTTGAAGCCGAATTCATTAGATTCAATCCATTCTTCAATAGGGACGCATTGTGGGTAAAGCAATATCTCTGGATGACACTCCCTCAAGTAGTTTTCCACAGCATCTTCAATTTGGGCGTAACTGACACGGTAAACGCCCCTTTCGTCCATGGAAATATGAGAGTAGTCAATAAAGTCCATTATTTGCCTTTTTGAATAATGTTAATGATATTTCGCCATTGATCGTCTGTAATCTTAGAATTTTTAGCAGAACGTAACGCGATGGCTGCAAGAGGGGTGGCCTTGATGTATTCGGTCAGGTCTGTTGGGGCTACATCGCGCCTTGCTGTAGCGGACAAATCAAAAAGTTGATTCCTGTCATTTTCAGAAAGATTTAGAATGGATGCTATTTTTTCGAGAAATTCCTTTTCGATGGGATTTTTCTTTCCTTTTTCAATATCACAAACATAAGATGGAGCCTTTCCTAGCATATCTGCAAATTTTCGTAACGAGATGCCTAACTCTCGACGTTTTTCAGAAATAAAAAATCCAAATGAATCTAATGCTTTTGCAGTCATGATTGCTCCTATCAAAAAAAAATGTTCTGCGTTCGGCGAACATTAAACAATATATCTTATTTGGATGGCTACGTCAATAGGATAAACGCATTTTTTTTGAAAAAAATCGATTTTTTGCCAAAATAGTCATTTTTCACCCTGGACTCAGTTTCGAGGTGCCGAAATCGTAACTTTCCTTTTAATATCGGGTACTTTGGTTTTTCCTCATTTTTTTTTTTTTGAGGCTCGGTTTTGTGTTTTTCCTGAACTAAAATGCCGATTTTATATTATTTTTGCCAATGACATAGAAAAGAGTAATTTGTCTCTTGTTCTCAACCTGAAATCGCCAAATTTCAACAACCCGAGAACAAGGCGAACGCTCACGCATGGATAGTCCGTATAGGGCTATTCATCGCATTGCTGTATCCGAGGCATAAGTCCCGGTTATTTGGCTATGTGCCCATTTCGGGGCGTGGGTCGTGCGTTTATCGGGTTTAGGCTTTGGCGAGCCTCAGGTTGGTAAGCGTTACGACTCACGCCTTTCTTGTTGCTTGCGATTGATTTTTTCGGCAACATTTTTAAGGTTTGAAATTTCGCTGACTTGCGAGGGCTAGAGGCATAAACAAGGAGTTGCTTATGCCAAGCATTGCTGAAATCGAAAATAAGATTGAAGATATTGTAGCCAAGTATCGTGAAACTGGAGCTACAGGTGATTTTATTTATGACTTTATCTTGGCTTATGACTTACCTAAGGCTTCGGTTAAACGTTTGCAAAACGGCTCGCTGAATTTATCTAAAAATCAAGGCGAAATCTGCTGGAAGGGCAAACTCCTTTACAAGGAATTGTTCAAAGACGAATTAAATGTAAGCTTGGCTTTAGAAACTGCAAAATCTATTAAACATAATGAACGATTTGTAGTTCTTTCTGATGGTAAAAAACTGCTTTGTGTTGATACAAAGACCAAAGACACCTTAGAGACTGAATTTAAGGATTTGCCGAAACATTCGTCATTCTTTTTGCCGTGGGCGGGGATTGAAAAAACGGAGTTTATCGATGAAAATCCGGCTGATGTTCGTGCAGCTCGCAAAATGGCGAAGCTTTTTGACGAAATCAAAAAAGACAATGCTAAAAAACTGATTTCGCAACATGATTTTAATGTGTTCCTTTCTCGGCTTCTTTTTTGCTTTTTTGCTGAAGATACGGGAATTTTTACAGACAACTTATTTACAAATACTATTGCAGCGACAACAAAAGCCGATGGAAGTGACTTGAATGAATTTTTAGAACGGTTGTTTACCGTTCTTGATACAGCCCCCAAAGAACGTAAAAAGTTACCTGATTATCTTGAAAAATTTCCGTATGTAAACGGAGGACTTTTCCGTAATAAAATCGAGATTCCTCGTTTTTCAGCTCATAGTCGTAATAAGATAATTGAATGTGGTGAATTGAATTGGAAGGATATCAATCCCGATATTTTTGGTTCCATGTTCCAAACGGTTATTGACGAGGAACAACGCGGTGATTTAGGGCAACATTACACTAGCGTTCCAAATATTATGAAGGTAATAGAACCTCTTTTCTTGAATGACCTTCGCAAAGAATTTGACGCTGCTGGAAAGAGTGTAACCAAATTAAAAAATCTGCTGTTGCGTATTCGCAATATTCAAATTTTTGACCCCGCTTGCGGTTCTGGCAATTTCTTGATTATTGCCTATAAGGAACTCCGTAAATTGGAAATGGATATTTTGCTCAAAATGCAGGAATTTGGGCTTACGGGGATTCATTTGAATCATTTTTACGGAATTGAAATTGATGACTTTGCGTGCGAAACAGCGAAGCTTTCACTGTGGCTTGCCGAGCATCAAATGAATGTAGAGTTTTTTAGCAAAACAGGAACAATATGCCCAACGCTTCCGTTGAAAGAGGCAGGCCACATAGTTTGCGATAACGCCTGCAATATTGATTGGAACAATGTTTGCCCAAATAATGGAAACGATGAAATTTATGTACTTGGAAATCCTCCATATTTAGGGGCACGATTGCAAAAAGAAAACCATAAAAAAGATGTTGAGGCGGTTTTTGAAAATGTTAAAGGAGCAAAGAATTTAGACTACATTGCCTGTTGGTTCTATAAAGGTTCTGATTATATAGCAAACTCCAATGCTACCTTAGCGTTTGTAAGTACCAATTCTATTTGCCAAGGCGAACAAGTCGCAATACTTTGGCCGCAGATATTCAACAAAGGAATTGAAATTCAATTTGGTTATTCGTCTTTCAAATGGACTAACAATGCTCAATATAATGCTGGTGTAATTGTTACAATAATAGGGCTTAGTGACGAAAAATTAAGAAAAGAACATTTTTTATTTAATGGATTAAGAAAAAATAAGGCCTCTAAAATTAATGCATATTTGTCTTCGGGATCAGATGTAATTGTTGAAGAAAAGAAAGACTCTTTAAGTGATTTCCCTCCTATGAATTTTGGGAGTATGCCCAATGATGGTCAATATCTTCTTTTTGAAAAAAAAGAGCACGATGATGCAGTAAAGAAATGTCCAGAAATAAAAAAGTTTATGAAGCTTTTTCTTGGGGCTGATGAATTTATAAATGGAGAGAAAAGATATTGTTTGTGGATTACAGATAATAGCAAAAAAGAAGCTATGTCTATTCCAATTATTGCTGAACGAGTAAAAAAATGTAAGGAGCTACGTGTGAAAAGTAAAAGAGCAGCAACAAATAAATTAGCACTTGTTCCTTATAAATTTGGAGAAATTCGATATAAGGAAACCTCTTCAATCATTGTTCCGGGAGCTTCTTCAGAACGTCGTACTTATATCCCCATGGATTTTCTTTCTAAGGATACTGTTGTTTCGAATGCAGCGTTTGCAGTATATGATGCAGAACCTTGGCTTTTCAGCATCCTGAATTCAAAAATGCATATGGCGTGGGTGCGAACCGTTGGCGGAAAACTCAAAAATGATTATCGCTATTCAGCCAAGCTTGTTTACAACACCTTCCCGTTCCCGCATATCAATGATGAACAAAAGAACATGCTTAAGGACTACGCTTTTGGCATCATTGCTGCAAGAGAAAATCATCCGGGAAAAACGTTGGCTGAGCTCTACAATCCAGAATCCATGCCCAATGACCTCAAAAAAGCACACGAAGAAAACGACTTTGCAATTGAAAAAATTTACAGAGCAAGGCCATTTGCTAACGATGAAGAACGCCTTGAGTTTCTCTTTAGGCTTTATGAACAGATGATTCGCGAAGAACAGGAGTAATCAACATGCCTGATATTGTTCATTTCGAATACGCCCAAACGGGTAATTCTTCCAAAACGGATTCTCTTGGAATGCGAGAAATGCAGGCTCGTGCCTATGCAGCCCGTGCATCTCAATATTTGTTGATTAAGTCACCTCCGGCATCTGGCAAATCCCGAGCACTTATGTTTATCGCTCTTGATAAACTTTATCATCAGGGGCTAAAAAAAGTAATTGTCGCCGTTCCTGAACGATCTATTGGAGCATCCTTTGCAAAAACTCAACTGCGCAAATATGGATTCTTTGCTGATTGGAATCCTGTGGATGAGTATAACTTGTGCTTTGCGGGGAGTGATTCCAGCAAAGGCAAGGTAAAAAAATTCCATGAATTTATGGAAAGCAAAAATGACAACATCTTAATATGTACTCACGCTACCTTACGTTTTGCAGCCGAAGGATTGGACGAAAAAGCTTTTGATGATTGTCTCGTCGCTATAGATGAATTTCATCATGTTTCCGCAGATGATTCGAGTTGTTTGGGTGAAATGTTGCGTGGACTGATTTCAAAGTCTTCGGCACACATAGTCGCTATGACCGGTTCATATTTCCGTGGAGATTCTGTCCCAGTGCTCTCGCCAGAAGACGAAGCGTTATTTACCAAGATTACTTACAATTATTACGAACAGCTTAATGGTTACAAGTATTTAAAATCGCTTGGAATCGGCTATCATTTTTATCAAGGGAAATACACATCGGCAATCGGAGAAATTCTTGATACCGACAAAAAGACGATTCTTCATATTCCAAATGTGAATTCCGGGGAATCCACAAAAGATAAACATTCTGAAGTCGACTTTATTTTAGATTCAATTGGTGAAGTTGAAAAGCAAGATTTGGAAACAGGCGTGATAACGGTTCGTCGTAAAGACGGAAAATTGTTGAAAGTCGCAGACCTTGTAGATGATGAACCGGCAAACCGTACAAGAATTGTCGAATATCTTCGTAAAATTGCAAAACCCGAAGACATGGATTTAATTATCGCATTGGGAATGGCAAAAGAAGGTTTCGACTGGCCGTTCTGTGAACACGCTCTTACGGTCGGATATCGTGGCTCGTTAACTGAAATCATCCAAATTATTGGGCGATGCACACGAGATAGTAAAAATAAGACTCATGCACAGTTTACAAATTTGATTGCTCAGCCCGAAGCTAAGGATGATGATGTTGTTGTCGCCGTAAACAATATGCTTAAAGCAATTACCGCATCACTCCTCATGGAACAAGTGCTTGCTCCTGAATGGAATTTCAAAACTCGCGAAGATGGAGATGATTCTGAAGAACCGGGAACAATCAAAATCCGTGGATTTAAAACACCGTCGTCTAAACGAGTTAAGGATATTATTGAAACTGATATAAACGATTTGAAGGCTTCCATTTTGCAAGATAAAACCATGCAAAGTGCAATGCCGGGCGGTGTAGAACCCGAAGTTATCAACAAGGTGTTGATTCCAAAAATTATCCGCACGAAATATCCAGATTTAACCGATGAAGAGGTTGAAGAAATTCGTGAACATGTTGTTGCTGATACCGCTATTCGAACTGCAAAAATTGAAAAGCATGGTGACAAACGATTTATTCGTATGGCAAATAAGTTTGTCAATATTGACGATTTGCATATTGACCTGATTGATTCCATCAATCCGTTCCAAGCGGCTTTTGAAGTACTTTCAAAATCTGTTACTCCGAGCGTTTTGAAGATGATTCACAATGTCATCGAAGAAACCCGTATCGAGATGACCGATGAAGAAGCCATGCTTCTTTGGCCTAAAATTAAAGCTTTCAGAGAAACAAATGGACGTGAGCCAAATATATCTTCTGTCAATCCACAAGAAAAGCGATTTGCAGAATGTATTGTATATCTGAGAAAACGTAAGAGGGAACGCGATGCCCAAAACGCTAGATGATATTTTCGCTGATGATTCCTATGGCTTGCTAAATGAAAAGTCCAAGGCGAATCCAATTACAGACCAAGATCGCATGGTTCAAGAATTTGAGGAACTTTCACGTTTCGTAAGCGAAAATGGCAGGGAACCTTCTGAAAATAGCAATGATCCATCTGAATATCGCTTAGCCAAAAGGCTCGCGAAATATCGTAGTGATAGCAAGTTGATTGAAAATCAAGCGATATACAACGCCGATGTTCACGGATTACTTCATTCTACAGGAAAAAGCAATCAAAGCAAGGAAATGAGTTTTGATGAAATCCTTGATTCTTTTAATTTGAACGAAGAAGAAAAATCCATATTCGATTTACATCCGTCGGTAAAAAAAGCTATCGATCGCGATGAAGCAGATTTTATTGCAAAACGCAAACCATGCAAAGATTTCTCCAAATACGAATCAAAGTTTAAAAAAGTTCAAAACGATATCCGTAGTGGCAAGCGAAAACTCCTCGATGCAAAAATATCTCACCTTAAAGAGGGTGGATTCTATTTTTACAATGGAGTGCTTTTCTTTGTAGAATCAATTGAGATTTCTCAAAAAAATGCAGTTACCCCCGAAGGCAAGCATATTTATGAAAACGGTCGAACTCGCTGCATTTTTGAAAACGGAACAGAAGCAGCTTTACTTAAACGTTCTGTAGAAAAGTTATTGTATCTGAATGGAAAAACTGTTACTGAAAATAGCGAAGAAACAGCCGCGAAAGCAGAAAAGGAATTGGGCATCAACGAAAAAGATAAGGCTTGTGGCTTTATTTATGTTTGCTCTTCGTTAAGCAAAGAACCGTCCATTGCAGAAATTAAAAACCTGTATAAAATAGGCTTTTGCACTACATCAGTTGAAGAACGTTTAAAAAATGCTGAAAAAGAACCTACATATTTGATGGCTCCAGTTCGCCATATTGCAAGCTGGCAATGTTTCAATATGAATCCGCAAAAATTTGAACAGTTGATTCATAATTTCTTTGGTCGTGTATGTCTAAATGTGGATGTCTTTGATGAAAAGGGTGAGAGACATATTCCAAAAGAATGGTTTGTAGTTCCGTTACCTGTAATAAAACAAGTAATTGAAATGATAATCACTGGTGAAATTATCAAATATCGCTACGATGAAAAAAAACAGGTTCTAGTGAAACGATAGATTTTGTTTCAATAGCGGCTTTAGATGAAGCAATTCGAAAGAATGTCAGCCCGGCTGACGATATGAAATGAAAAATCAAACTATAGGCCTCTCAAATCTTGAGAGGCTTTAATGTTGCCTAAATTGCGGAAAAAGATTTAGACCTCTTGACAATCGTGATTTTCTGATTTATATTGTATAGTGAACAAATGTTCAAAGCAAACGAAATGTAATCTAAAGCCACGCCTTTTTTAGCTTGTAGGCGGGAGAGGAGTGAAAGATGAAAGAACGTAAGTCCCTCAAGGACTGTATCGTGAAACCGGGCGAGAAGAGTCCCTTCGCAAATCTTCTTATTGATTTGGCGTTCAAGAAAGCATTCGATCCGGACAAGCCCACTAGCCGCAACAATCTCATCAACCTGCTGAACGACCTGCTTGAACCGCAGCTTAAGCGGCCAATCAAAAACGTGTGGACTCGCAATGTCGCAAAGAATCTGAGTGGTAGCAAAGAATCTCGCACGGCAATTTTCGATTTGCACTGTAAAGACGATATGGGCAATTTGATTGAGATTGAGGTGCAAATTCGCGAGATGGATAATTTTATGAAGCGTCTGGCTTTCTATGCGAGTGAACTGGTGGCCAATCAGGCCGAACCTGGTGAAGAGTGGAATTACGATGTTCAGCCGACATACGTAATCGCGTTGACTCGTATTCATGTTTTTGATGACGAAAATGCTGTTCACCGTGCCGCCGTGACAGATTTGGAAACAGGCAAACAAGTTATGGATACATACAACTATGCTGTAATTGAGCTTTCTAAGGTTCCGTTTTTCATTGAGAAAACATCCAGTGATTTAAGCAAATGGCTGTTCTTCTTCCGTTACTTGAACCGCCTCAAGGAACTCCCCGAAGAGTTGAACGAGTCCAAGTTTCAACAGTTGACGGAAAGCTCGAAAGTGTCTAACTTTTCAAAAAAGGAATTTGAGGCTTATCAGCGTATGCATCACGAAAAATGGGATCACAATGTCATGGTGCCGGGCATTTTCAAGGAATTCGCGACGGAAATCAACGCAAAGATTGAAGAACGTATTTCCGATCGAAATCATGAAATAGCCAAGAAAATGGTTGCCGCAGGCAAGTTGTCTGATACAGAAATTGCAGACTATTCTGGTCTATCCGTAGAAGATGTTGTCGTTTTGCGGAGTCAAATGTGCGAGTCGGATTAATATCCTGTAGTCCTTGCCGAGCCTATTGATTCTTGTCTTGAGGCTTGCTCGCCTTGCTTATGCTCTTTTTTACATATTTCTAGCGGTTTAGAGCTAGGATTTAAAACCGAAAATTACTATATTCTATGCGCAAAAGAGGTACTTTATGAAACTTTTGCCAGAAGCTTTGACGTTTGATGACGTCTTACTCGTTCCCGCTGAATCTTCTGTTCTTCCGGCTCAGACGGATGTGAGCACCCAGCTCGCCCCGAATATCAAGCTGAACATTCCTATAATCAGTGCTGCAATGGATACCGTTACGACGGCTCCCTTGGCTATTTCCCTTGCTTTGCAGGGTGGCCTCGGCATTATCCACAAGAATATGTCCATTGAAGACCAGGCTGAAGAAGTCCGCAAGGTCAAGCGCTGGCAGTCCGGTATTGTGACCAATCCGGTGACGCTCGATGCCGATGAGCCGGTGTCTGCTGCTTTTGAACAGCGTGCTCGCAACAAGGTGAGCGGTTTCCCGATTCTCTCCAAGGGTAAGCTCGTCGGTATGCTCACGAGCCGCGACCTCCGCACCGTTAGCGACATGAACGTGAAAATCAGCACGGTCATGACCAAGAATCCGGTGACGGCAAGCCCGAAGGTGAGCCTTGCCAAGGCGAAGGAAATCCTCGCCGAAAAGCGCATTGAAAAGCTCCCGCTCGTGGACGCTTCTGGTGCTTTGAAGGGCCTCATCACGATGACGGACATCTTGAAGCGCGAAAACAACCCGAACGCAAGCCTCGACAAGAATGGTCAGTTGCTCGTTGGTGCTGCTGTTAGCACTTCTGCAAATACTCTCGAACGCGTTGCTGCCCTCGTGGACGCCGGCGTTGACCTGTTGATTATCGATACGGCTCATGGCCACCACATTGGTGTGCGTAACATGGTGAAGACCGTTCGCAAGAAATATCCGAAGCTCACGATTTGCGCCGGTAACGTTTGTACGCCGGAAGCTGTTGAAGAACTCGCCAAGTGTGGTGCCAACATCGTCAAGGTGGGTATCGGTCCGGGTTCCATCTGCACGACCCGTATCATTGCTGGTGTCGGTTACCCGCAGTTCTCCGCAGTCGTTGAATGCGGCAAGATGGCTCGCAAGGTCGGTGTGAAGATTATCGCTGACGGTGGCCTCAAGTTCTCTGGCGATATCGTCAAGGCTTTGGCTGCTGGCGGTCACGCTGTGATGGTGGGCTCTCTCTTTGCCGGTACCGAAGAAGCTCCGGGTGAAGTCATCCTCGCTGATGGCCGTAGCTACAAGAGCTACCGCGGCATGGGCTCTCTCGGCGCCATGAAGGCAGGCTCTGCTGACCGTTACTTCCAGGGTGGCGTTCAGGAACCGCGCAAGTTCGTTCCGGAAGGTATCGAAGGCCGTGTTCCGTACAAGGGACCGCTCCGCGACACCGTTTACCAGCTGATTGGCGGTATCCACTCTGCTATGGGTTATGCCGGTGCTGCAAACCTCGAAGAACTCTACAAGAAGGCAACGTTTGTCCGTATCACGGGCGCAGGCCTCCGTGAATCTCATCCGCATGATGTGACCATCACGAAGGAAGCTCCGAACTACAGGACCGGTGACTAATCCTTTTCGGTAAAGAAGTTTTAAGAGACCCGTAACTTGATGTTGCGGGTCTTTTGATATATATTGCTGAAAAGGAGATGCTCTGTCATCCTGGAACGAAGTGACGGGATCAACGGGCATGACTGCAAGGTAGCGTTTTTTATGAATAAAAGGTCACGTTCGAGTTGGTTGTTGGCGGCGGTGCTCGCAGGTTCGATTGCGTTGCCGTTTGCTTTTGTGGCATGTGGCGATTCGACTGATGGTGCGCCGGTTGCTATGGGCGAGGATTTATCTTCTTCCGAGATGTTGGCGGAATCTTCGTCTTCTCAAGAATCCGCGAAGCCATTGAGCAGCTCTGCGAAAATTTCTGCAAGTTCCAGCTCGGTGAAGTCCGAAAGCTCGAGTTCGGAAAAGCTCGCGGCATCATCTTCCGCGAAGCCCGCTGAATCATCGGATAGCGGAGTCTGCACGAACTGCGATAGCTATACGGCGGCAGACCCGATGCTTGTGGAAAATGGCGGCAAGGGATCTGTAACGACTTACGGGAGTGTCACTGCGAAAGAAACGAGTCTCGGTGGCGCCTGCAATTACGGACAGACGAATATTCAGTATTATGCGGCAATCCATGTGAACGTTTCTCCGGGTGATGATAAAGGCCCGTGGGATGGCGGCATGGCTTGTGGCGGCTGCGTTCACGTGAAGGCGAAAACACCGGATGGCTGGAAAGAAGTGACTGTGCGTATTACGGACCGTTGCCCGGATGCAAATTGCGGCGTGGATTTGGGCGGTGCGCCTGCTAGCGATATCATGGGAAATCTTGTCGGCCGCTATTACGGCGAATGGGAATTTGTGAGCTGCGAAGGTGTTGAAGGCGTGTGGGGCGATTCCACATCCATTTGGGTCAAAGAAGGTGCAAGCACGTATTGGAGCATTATTCAGGTTCGCAACCCGAAAGATGCTGTCCGCAAAATTGTATTCAATGAGTTGGATGGTGACAAGTCTTATACGCTTGAGTTTGTTGTGGGGACGGAAAACTTCTGGACCGTTCCGCAAGAGATTTTGCAGTCCAATAAAAAATATAGCGTAGTCGTCACGTATCGCAGCGGTACTGACGACGAATGGATTTTAGAAAGCTCCGAACTAACAATTCCTGAGGCGAACCTTTATTTGTACGAACATAGGAAAAAATAAGTTTGTATATTTTGCAATAAATGCTAAAAAGGAGTTGGTGTGAAATACATAAAGTTTGTACTTGTTTCTCTTGCTGTTTTGTTCATAATGGGCTGCGGTGGAACCAAGACTACTGTTTCTGAAAACTGGAATTGGCGCCCAGCAACTATCGCCGTGATTTTTACGAATCCGGTAGTGATGAATGCAGATGACGTTGAAGATGACTTGCCGGAGTACGTCAATAATTTTTCGGAATGGATGTCTGCTGAGCTGAAAAGAAACATTGAATCCAAAGCGACATTGCTTGGCAATAATTCTCGATTGCGTGTATATATGATGACTTACCCGAGGGGAATCTCCGGTAGTGTCAATTTTTATATGGGCGAGTCTGGGGTAATGTTTGAAGAAAAAGACGTTTTTGCTTTGGAAGGTGAACTTGCTTTGCCCGAAGCAGATGCTTACTTGTTCATTGACCAACTCAAAATCAATTCTGTGCTTACGGGTGGCGGCTTGGGTCTGCTTGGTTTGTTGCTCCACGAGGGGTTGATGACAATTAATGGTTCTTATGGTTTTTATGATGGCAAAACCCACGAACGCATAGGTTATGGAACGTTGGCGGCTGTTGAAGATTATGTCTTTGGTGTTTCGAAGTCAAACTGGGAAAATCTGATGGAAAATGCAGTGAAGTTTATATTTGACGATACGCCTGTTTTGGAATGTGATCATTGCTCTGTCCGTGCAGAAGCGAATTGGGATGAGTCAAAGAAAACTTCGCGTAAGGAAGCTCCAAAGAAGAGCGTCTGGGATTAGTTTCACTTGATTTAAGAATTGTTCAAAAATAAAAACGGCGCCTTGGTGGGCGTCGTTTTTTGCTAGAGTCGCGGCATTTGTGAAATGCGCGACTTCTGAAACGCGACTTTTACTTGTTCAAGCGTTCCGTTGCTTCGGCGACTGCAAGCAAGTCCGCTTCCTGGAACGGCTTGCCAATCCACTGGAGGCCAACCGGGAGTCCGCCTGCCATACCGCACGGAACGCTCACGCCCGGGAGACCGGCGAGGTTCAAGCTAACGGTGTAGATGTCGGAGAGGTAAACGGCCATCGGATCGGATTCGTTCATGCCGCACTTGAGCGGGAGACCCGGCATCGTCGGGCTTGCAATCACGTCGCAAGTCTTGAATGCTTCGGTGAAGTCGTCCGTGATGAGGCGGCGGACCTTCTGGGCCTGCACGTAGTAAGCGTCATAGAAACCGGCGGAGAGAACGTAGCTTCCGAGGAGGATGCGGCGCTGCACTTCCTTGCCGAAACCTTCACTGCGGGACTTGGCGTAAAGGTCGAAGAGCTTACGAGCTTCGGCACTGCGGTAGCCGTAACGCACACCGTCGTAGCGGCTGAGGTTGGAGCTTGCTTCTGCCGTTGCAATGATGTAGTAGCTGGACACAGCGTAGCTGATGTGCGGGAGGCTCACTTCCTTGATCGTGGCGCCTTCGGCTTCCATCTTCTTGAGCATGTTTTCGATAGCGGCCTTGCATTCTGCATCGAGGCCTTCGCCAAAGTATTCCTTCGGAACGCCGATGACCTTGCCCTTAACGCCTGTGCCGAGCTTTGCGGTAAAGTCTTCGGTCGGGCGAGTGCTCGTGGTGTTGTCGTGCGGGTCAATGCCGCAAATTGCACCGAGGAGCGTTGCGCAGTCACGAACGGTTGCACCGAACGGACCAATCTGGTCAAGAGAGCTTGCGTAGGCGAGAAGGCCGTAACGGGATACGCGACCGTAAGTCGGCTTTAAACCGACGACACCCGTGCAGGCAGCCGGCTGGCGGATGGATCCACCCGTGTCGGAACCGAGAGCGCAAGGAACCGTGCCAGAGGCGACGGCGACTGCGGAACCACCCGAGGATCCACCTGGAACGCGGGATTCGTCGAGCGGATTCTTGACCGGGCCGTAGTAAGAGGTTTCGTTGCTGGAACCCATGGCGAATTCGTCCATGTTCGTCTTGCCGACGATGATGGCGCCTGCGGCTTCGAGCTTTTCAAGAGCCGTTGCTGTGTACGGGGCAACAAAGTTGTCGAGAATCTTGGAGGCTGCCGTGGTGCGTGTGCCGGTCAAGCACATGTTGTCCTTCACGGCGACCGGGATGCCATCGAGGGCGCCCAGAGACTTGCCTTCGGCGCGGCGCTTGTCGCTTTCCTTAGCGCGTTCGAGAGCGCGGTCGTTCAGCACCGAGATATAGGCGTTCAAATTCTTTGTAGATTCAATTTTTTCGAGGGAGGCCTGTGCGAGCTTTTCGGCAGTGGTGCTGCCGTTTGCAAGTTGAGCCTGAAGTTCCTGAATAGTCTGCATTATCTTTCTCCGGACCATTTCATGATGTAAATAGCTAAAACCATGCCAACAAGGCCTAAGACGTTCCCTTTGAAGCCTAAACCAAGTGCAAATTTGACAAAGTACAAATCAATGACGACGGGTTGCGGTGTATCGCCAGAAAAACCGATACTGAAATCGGGACCCGCTGTAAAGAAGTGGTGTACGCTATTATCGTAGCCACCTGCGTTCAAGAGTACTCCGAGTTCGCCAAATAAAGCTCCGACAGCTTCGCTCAAGATGCCGCCTAAAATAAGGCCGACAAAGATGAATAATAAGAGACGTCCTAGTGAGTTCTTGTGAGTCATGCCCGCAAATATAGTATTTCTCTCGTCTCTCGTCTCTCGTCTATAATCTCATTAACCCAAATCGATATCGGGTGAAACCTGTATCGTGAAGTCGGGGTAAAGCTCAGCTGCTTCGCTCTTGATGGTTTCGAGGGCTTCCTGGGCGTTTGCACCGAATTTGATGACCACGTCAAAGCGCATTTCCTTGGCTTCGATGTCCACGTAAAAACCGTGCATCTGGAGCGCCCAATCGTGTGACTTGACTTTGTCTAAAATCGTGTCGCGGATTTTGGCGGATTCGTCGTTTTGGGTGTTGTAAGAGTAAACACCGATAGCGGTGAGGATGACGCCTGTTTCGCGGTAGACTTTCTTTTCGAGTTTGCGGGTGAGGGAATCCAGGTCGGCGACAGTCATGGAGTCGGGGAGTTCCACGTGCACGGAGGCGAGTTTCTTTTCGGGGCCGTAATCGTTAATGACGAGGTCGTATGCACCGTGGACGCCTTCTTCGCTGCGGATGAGGCTCTTGATTTGCTTGGTGAGTTCGTTGTCATTTTTCTTGCCGAGCAAGTCGCTCACGGTGTCCTTCAACATTTCAAAGCCGGCCTTGATAATGAAAATGGAAATCAGAACGCCGACGTATGCTTCGAGCGAGAGACCCGTGAAAATGAAGATGAGTGCCGAGGCCAAAACGGAAAGGGAGAGGATGGCGTCAAAGAGCGCATCGGAGCCGGAGGCGATGAGTGAACCGGAATTCACGCGCTCGCCTTGCGATTTCACGTAACGACCGAGGACGACTTTCACGACGACGGCGATGGCGATGATAACCAGTGAAACTGTGGAGTAATCGGCTTCTTCGGGGTGGATGATTTTCTTGACGGATTCCACGCAAGAGGTGATGCCCGCGTAAATCACAATGGAGGCGATGACCATGGCGGTCAGGTATTCAATGCGACCGTAACCGAGCGGGTGCTTTTCGTTGGGCAATTTTCGCGAGAGCTTGTTGCCGACAATCGTGATGATGGACGAGAGTGCGTCCGAGAGGTTGTTCACGGCATCGAGAACGACGGCAATGGAGTTTGCCATAAGGCCGATAACCGCCTTGACGCTCGCGAGAATGACGTTGGTGACAATCCCGACAACGCTTGTCTTGACGATGACCTTATTGCGGTTTTCTTCGTTGCAGTTCTTTGCCATATGATTCTCCTACTAATTTTTCTTTGGATTATCGCTTTGCTCTAATCCCAAATGCTAACCTCGGTCATGCCAAAACAAGTTTTGTCGCGACTCTCGGCTTTCGCATTTGTCGTCTCTCGTCTATTTTATGCTCCAGTCAATGGGTTCAAGTCCTTTGCTGACAAGGTAAGCGTTTGCTTTGCTGAAGTGCTTGCAACCGAAGAACCCGCGGTACGCCGAGAGCGGGCTCGGGTGCGGGGCGGTGAGAATCAGGTGACCGCGATTGGGCGCGATGAGCACTTGTTTTTTGATGGCGAAGCTGCCCCAGAGCAAAAAGACGAGGTTCTCGCGGACTTGCGAAAGTCGCTGGATAATCGTGTCCGTGAACTGCTGCCAGCCAATGCCGGCGTGACTTGCCGCCATGTGGGCGCGCACCGTGAGCGAAGCGTTCAAAAGCAAAATTCCCTGGTGAGCCCAACCTTCCAGGTTTCCGTGGGGTGGCGGTGTGATGCCGAGATCGTCGTGGAGTTCCTGGAAAATGTTGATGAGGGACGGCGGCGGCTCAATGCCAAATGGCACCGAGAAGCAAAGCCCGTGAGCCTGGCCCGGATTGTGGTACGGGTCTTGTCCGATGATGACTGCCTTGACTTTATCGACGGGACAATAGTCGAGTGCTGCAAAAATCTGTGGTCCAGGAGGATACACCACGTGATGCTCCGCGTGTTCCTGCAAAAGTTTTGCCTTAATTTGCTTAAAATACGGCTGTTCAAACTGGTCGGCGAGCAGTTTTAGCCAAGATTCTTCAAGTTTGACGGACATAGGGCTATGGGGTTGTGAGGTAATGGGGTATGGGGTTAAAGTATGGCACCGTAGGTGCGATTAAATATGCCCAGAGGGAGCCGCGGGCGACCGACCTCAAAGCGAGTGAATGCGAGCGTGCTCATAGCTCATTCCTCCTCGTAAGTATCGCGATTTTCTCGCCGTCGAGGCGTGTGTAGAATAGCGTTGCTGTGTTCTTGCCCTTGGGCTTGAGTCGCTTGATTTCTTGGTCGGGATCGACTTTGACGCCTCGCAGCTTGAGCGTGAGTTTTCCGATGTCGTGCGATTTGAGCATCGCGCGGACGGCGCCTGTCGAAATCTCGGACGATTCCAAAATCTCGTAGTTGGCGAAAGCGGGGGCGGGGAGCGGCTTTTCGCTTGTCACGTAAGCGATGCCCGGAGAAATCAGGTGCGTCGTTTCGTCGTGGGCGAGGGCGACCACTCCAAAGAGGTGGCTGCGGAGCAACACCGGCGCGGGTTCTGCGATGAACTTTGAAATCCCGCCGAGAGGCAAGTCGGATTCGCTGCTCGATGTGCGGTAAATGCGGTCGCGACCTTCGAGTTCGTAATTGTGGTCGTATTGCGATTGTTCGCTCTCGTTGCGGGCTTCGCGCTTCTCGTCGCGGGCGAACGTCCAGTTGGCAATTTCGTTCCCTGTTTTGTCGACCATTACAGCGCGGACATGGTCGGGATTCTTGGCGAGTTCGCCGAACAGCACCAAACATTCGCGGCAGTCCGTGCGCGAACCGATGTACAGGATTTCTGTGCCACGCGGAATTTCGCAAATAGGGTAGCCGGGCGGAATTTTAGCCATGCCGCCTTTGTAATGCTTTGAAATCTCGATGACTTCTTCGAATGTAGGCGTAAGGTTGCGCAAGTCGCGCTGGTTCTCGCCTTCGATGGCTCGACGGGCAGGGTCAATCGTGAAATAATCGGCGTGTTGGGCGTCTGATGTTGCGTTGGAGTGCGCCGCGACTTCGCGGACATCGGCGAGGATGCTGTGTGCGTCGCTGGATTCTGGCGACGCACACAGCATCACGCTGCTGTTGTAGCGGTACATCGCAAGGCGGTTTTCGTCAAGGTCCACACCGATGGCGGTCAGTTCCTTCGGCAAAAAGAAGGAATCCCCGCCCATGCCGCAGCAAAGGTCGTGAACGGTTTTGCCTACGGCTTCGGGTCCACTTGGCCACAAGTTTGCTTTCCAACGCCCGATATCTTGTGCGGTGCTCTGTTCCAACGCTAATTTGTCGCAAAGGAGGAATTCGGTGTTTTCGATTCCGAATTTTTCGCGAAATTTTGGCACGAGAGCCATATAGTCCATAATGGCGGCTCGTTCTTCGTTGCTGAATTCCTTGGCTAGCTGCGTCGAAACTTGCAATGCATCCAATTTTTTCTTGGTTGCAAGCTTGATGAAATCCTGAACTTTAGCCGAAGTGAGTAAATCCGCGTTGAACATGCTAGAAATTTAATTTTTATGCGGGAATTTTACAATTTAAAATTTTGAGGATTAGCGATTAAGATGTATTTTTATGTATGTCATTCCCGCCTCTGAGCGGAAATCTCCTTTAATAGGATTGGGTTGGTATGAAGTTTTTGAAAAATCTTGCGGCGTGCGTGTCTTGCGCTTCTGTTGCTTTGCTAATGCAATCTTGTGGTGACGATACGGCTTTGTCGCCTGTTTATGCTTTAAGTTCTTCGTCTGCGCAGGAGTCGCTTGAATCATCATCGAGTGTGCAGGAGTCCTCGGCTCAGGAATCCTCGTCATCTGTTGAAAATTTATCGTCTTCTTGCCAAGATGGTGACTCCTCGTCTTCAGAAACATCTTTGTCGGCAGGGACTGAATCGTCTTCATCCGTGGCGACATCGTCTGAAATAGAACCGACGTCGTCTGAAACGTTGCAGAATTCTTCATCGTCCGAAGCTCAGTCATCGGTGGCTGAAGCATCGTCGTCTTCTAATGCGTCGCAACCCTCCTCTGCAATAGAATCCTCGTCATCGCAAGCGCCCAGTTCATCTTCTGAAACTCCGAGTTCTTCTTCGGCCCAACCCATAAAAATAGACTTCTACAACGGCGCCGACATCTCTGAAGTCCAGGAATACGAACGAAATAATACGAAGTTCTACGATGTCGATGGCAAAGAAAGCGATATCTTCACAATCCTGAAAAATCACGGATTTAACTCCATTCGCTTGCGCACGTTTGTTTCGCCCAAGGCAAAGTACGGCTATGCGGCGAGCGGTTGCGGTCATGATTCCGAAGCGTATGGTGACAAAGACCACGTTGTTGCTTTTGCCAAGATAGTCAAAGCGGCGGGCATGGGGCTTCTCGTTGATATCCATTACAGCGATGTCTGGGCGGATCCTGGCAAGCAGATTATCCCCGAACGCTGGCGTAACGTGAATAATGCCAATGCGATGGCGGATTCCGTGTACGCATACACCAAGGATTTGATGATTGCACTTAAGAATGCCGGTGCAACGCCAGACATGGTGCAAGTTGGCAATGAAACGACTCCTGGCATCTTGATCCACAAGCCAAACAGCAAAACAGACTGTTGGGGAAATGGTGTCGATAAGGCTGCGACTTCTGTCAATGGCGATATGGGAACATCGGCGGGCAAGGCAAATGCCGCCAAGTATTTCAATGCAGGCATCAAGGCCGTCAAGGAAGTTTCGCCATCAACGAAAACAGTGCTCCACATCGAAAGTATCCGCAAAGAAGAAACAGTTAAATGGTGGATGGGCGTCATCTTTGATGACTATAAAATCCCTGCTGACGTGATGGGCTTCTCCGCTTACACGGCATACGGCGACGGCACACCCGATAAGTGGAAGAATTTGTTCAATACGATTACGACAAAGTATTCAAAATTGGAATTTATCGTTGCGGAATACAACGGCGGCGATTCCGATAACCACTACAATTTTGATAAGTCCCGCCAAAAGACTCGTGAATCCGTCCGCGAAATGAACCGCTGGATCGGCTCGTTCTTCTGGGAACCGACAATCGGCGGTGCGTGGGGCTCGGGACTTTTTGACTGGCGTGGTAAAGATGTTTACGCCAACGCCAAGGCTTTCGAAGAATTTTACTAAAGCGAAGATTTACAAAACAAGCCTCTCCGAATTGGAGAGGCTGCATTTTTTATATCACAAATCAGACTTTTCTCAATCAAGCAAACGCTCTTTCGTCAAGGTTTTTATTGAAGTTGAAAAACTACAAAATCGGCTATTGGCGTTTATTTTGCTTGGAATACAATAAGTCCTTCATTCGTTATCCGTACTATTTTCTATGATGTCTCTATCAAGTAGTTCAACAACTAGTTGGTATGTCATAACTTTTGCAATCTATGCAGATTGCATTATCAATTACAAAGAATCTGTGTGAGTTTTTCTACAGTGCAGAATTTATCTATAACGATTCAAAATTAATTTATATATTCTGGCTGCCTATCCCTTTATCTTTGGTGGTGTAATTAGTTCTTCTATCCATTTTATCGTTTTATTTGTTGCTTCTGTATCATGCTTAAACACATAGTAATATAGTGTACCTATTGCTAACGCTGCGTCTCCGTGATTTAAGCTTCCTGCCATTTGGTGACCGATGATCGAACAAATTTTACCAAGAGCTTTGTCATCTAGTTCTGTGGTTGGAATTGATGAAACTTCATGAATTTTGGAATTCACTTCTGAACGGAACTTTTCGGTGGATTTATTCAATTCGTACAATATCGGAGTTAAAAGTCGGCGTGATGCTTTTCGGTTGTCATTTATGTAGTTATCACTAAATGATGGTCTACCGCGTTTTCGTGTTCCTTGCCATATTTCCGAAATGGTTTCACATAAATCATCTATAGTCAGCATCCAGCATCCTCCTGTAGAGACCAAACGCTTCAAGTCTGTAATGCAAGCAGATATGGTTATATCATCATTCAGGATTATAGCGATAAATAAATCGCGTGTTCGTTCAGGGAGCGTTCCTAATTCTGGTTCGAGTAATGCCTGAACAGTGTCTTTATACTTGCTGCCAAATGATGTTTTGGATACCAAAGGGATTCCTGGATTTTGTTTGTTTATTGTGAGGCGAATATTGTCTTTTTCCTTTGGGTTGAAATCGTTGCCATGATCCCAGCGCTTTAATAATTCTGTGCATATCAATTGTAGGGTTTCTATGGATAGTGTTTCTACTGGATCTGGTGTAATTTTTTGTATTTCTTTCAGCAATGCAGTTCTGTATGCTGATTTGTCTTTTTGTATTGCTTCAATGGCGTGTTCTATTAAAATTCTATCGCCAGAATGTTTCCAAAATACGAGTTTGCCAGTGCTAAAAATTAATGTTTTATACGCACTCCATGCTAGAAAATATCCTATTGGTTTTATTACACACCAATCAAGAATAACCTTGAAATCTATATCCATAGAATCAACACCTTTGTTGTAATTTTTTATGGAAATGTAACAAACAATTAAAGGACTCTAACTCTTACATTTTATTATCTGCATCTTGAATAATATCCAATATACATTTGGTTACATTGTTGTTGGGTGGAAGTTTGCTGTTTCTGTATAAAAAATTGCATGTTTTTGTAGATTTCCCGCTTAATCTGTGCGGAAAATTGAGAACCGTATTATAAACTCGGTTGAAACACTTTGGCAAATGTTTATATCTCCATGGTCGCCCATTTATACCCCACATAATAACCTCAATCAGCAAGTTGTTCATCTCATAGGGTGTATACACTTCAATAGCTGGTTCCATTTGCTTGGATTTATAATCATTGAACCAAGACTTTGCTTCGTTAATGAAATCTGTATCATTTGGAAATGCATCCTTGCCTGTGGTGCCGTTCCATACAAGATGTAGTTCAAATAAGCACCATATATAATGTTCGCTAGTTAAAGTCGCCAAACTCAATGTGCTGCTTGATTGTCCGTTTGATATATGGAATCGTTCATTTAAATTATACAGGGCCATTCTACATGCTTTCAATCGTTTTCGCTCTAATCTGGCTTCTTTACCAAAATACGCAAATATTTTAGTAAATGTGGCATATACAATTGATGCGAGAAAACCACCAACGATACCGGTTACCCACGGGTCATTCCAATAATCAGTCATGTTTTACTCCGTCATTGCTTTGGGTTGTGTTAAATCAATATAATCATAATCAAAAAATAGACAAAAAGATTGAGTTGCTTAATGAGATGAGGAGTGTCTTACATACATTAGATATTGATAATGTAGATTGGCTAAATTAAACTATTGTAACGACCTTTACGCAAACGCCAAAGCCTTCGAAGAATTTTTCTAGGAACTAAACTTTCGCCGCCATTATGTCGGCAACATTTTCCAAAGAGATTCCCTTGAGGTTTTTTCGAAGCATGACATTTAAAATGAGATACTTTATGGGGCCTGGTGCAGGGATCATGTGGTATTTTATAGTCACAGCCATGGCTAAGTGAAGCCGAATCTTTTTCCCGAACATTTCGTCTGGTTGAATTGATCTGCCAAAATATGCGGCTGTAAATTCCACCCAGTAAGCGCGCAACTGTTGTTCTGTCATGTGAAATATTTGTTGCACGCTCTTTTTGGTACAAAGAATGTTGGTAAACATGTACAGAAGGGCTATATCAAAAAGGTAATGCCCATAGCCGAAATCGCCCATGTCTATCCAGTAATTTTCACCGGTCTTGTTTGAATGTACGATATTGCCAGGCTGGAAATCGTACTGTAGGCAACCATGACTGTCAGGAACTAGCTCTATAGCGGCCTTCAAGATATCTTTGTACTTCTTGAATGTGAATAGCTTTGGAATGGCCTTGCGTATGGTTTCTTTATAGCACAAGAATTGGGTTGGGTCGCAGTTTATGCCATGAAATTTTTTCGCTTCTTCGGCGTGGATTTTTGCGATGCGGGGCAGGTCACTTGGATTGTCGTGAATCATCCTTGTGAACGAAATTTTTTCTTGCACTTTCTCATAGATTATGCCAAGGCGTCCCGATTGACTTTCTTCAACCAGTTCGATTGCTGCAGGAGTTTTAAAGCCGACGGAAGCAATCTTTCTAGAGTTTTCAAACTCTGCGATAATGTCTTCCTTGCGCCCCTCAGGTTTCATGAGCTTGAGCATAATGCTCGAATCTGTTTTTGAAAAGTAGCTTTCTCCGAAAGCCCCTTCCCCTTGCAATTCCCAGTCATTTAAATTAATCTGTTTGTAATTCATAATTACGAATATAAACAAAAAATTGGCTATGGTTCCACTCTAAATTCAAATCGGTTCTTCCAGCAACTTTCGCGTTCACCATTTTGTACGCTTTTTCCGAGGGCATCCACGCGCTTTGTTTGCGCATTCTGCATTTGCGAAGCGTCATGCCGAGAGTTTGCCGCGCGTTTTTTGTGAATGTCGCGGATTCCTGTAGTTCCTTCGCGCAAAGCAACAGCGATGCTATCTAGAATCGGATTTCCGACGCCTTCGATGTAGTCGTGCGAAACTTCCCAGACCATGATGCCTGCGTAACCGTTTTCTTTGACCCAACGCGATTTGACGGCGGAAGAATGCGGGTCTTCGAAGGTCACGTATCCGGTTGAAGATACGCCGTAGGGCTCTACAGCGACGCTGTCATAGAAGTATTTCCAGTCGGTGTTTGTGACGATATCTTTGTATGCGATTTGCTTGGCGGTACCTTTGGTAAAGTCGGAGCCCGGTCCTGTTGCTCCTTGAAATTGAAACCCGAATGACGGAATTCCGAAGACCATCTTTTCTGTCGGGACGCCGCGCTTTTTCCAATAGTCGCGTGTTTCTTCCCACGACCATGTGGTGTATCCATCGTGCGGGTATAGCGGCGAATCGAACATGGCTTTGTCATCCCAGTCGCCGGTGATATCGTAAGTCATAAAGCCGAGCCAGTCCAAGTTTTTCACGAGGACTTCGGCTGTGAACCATTTCCCGTAATAGGGCGAGCAGGGGAGCGCTGCGGAAAGACTTTTGTCTTTTGGGAGGGCTTCGCGAAGTTCTGTGAGCAATTTACTGTAGGCGATAGTGTCTGCTTCGGGGACGGGATTGTATTCCCATTCCCAGTCCATGTCAAGCCCGTCAAGATTGTGGTCTGCGACGTATTTGACGAGGTTTGCTACGAATTTTTGACGGAGTGCATCGTTTGACGCAACGGGCACGAAGTTGTCGCTTTGTCCGCCACCGCCGAGCGAGACGATGACTTTTGTGCCGGCTGCATGGGCGAGCGTTACCATTTCGTCGAGTGCGCTTGGATCCTCTGCGGCGTCTCCGCGCAATGAACCATCCGTGTTTGGCGTGATGAAACTCCACAGCACGTGCGTTAATTTGTTGTACGGAACTTTGTCTACAGTGTAGGCTGGCTTGTGCCATTTGCCCCAATCCGGGTAATATCCGATAAACAAAGGTGCTGCCCACGCGGAGCAAATTCCGCCGAGTGTGAAAAGAGAACTAGCGACGAATGTTGCAAAAATATGTGAAATTCTATTCTTCATCTTTAAACTCCTAATTAACGACTCCTAGCCTCTCTTCAATTCGACCACATAATCCGCGGCGTCGACGAAGTCTTGTGCATGTTCAATAGCAATGACGGTGTGGCCGGCATTGCAAAGTCCGTGAATGAGCCCGAGCAACTGCTGGATATCCTTTTGATGGAGACCGCGGGCGGGTTCGTCAAAGAGGAACAATGTGTTCGGGGCTTTGGCTCGCGCGAGTGTAATGGAGAGGCGGAGTCGAGCGCGTTCGCCACCGGAGAGGTGTGCTGTCGTTTGACCGAGACGCAAATAGTCAAGGCCTGTATCTACGAGCGGTTTGAGCTTTTCGGCGAACGGCTTCATGTTCGTGAATAGCTTGTATGCACTGCCGATTTCCATGTCCAAAATGTCGGCGATGGAAAGCGACTTGAATCGGATTTCCAAAACTTCATCACGGAAGCGCTTGCCGAGGCACACGGGGCATTCGGATTCTTCGTAGCCGAGCGGATCGTAAATGACGCCTTCTCCTTTGCAGTTCTCGCAACGGCCACCGGGGGCGTGCATGCTGAATTTGGAGGCGGTGTAGCCGCGCACTTTGCTTTCGGGGAGCTTCGCAAACAAGTCTCGCAATAGCGTGGTGAGGCCGATGGCACTCAAGACTGTGCTGCGCTTACTCCCGTGAAAATCTCCGGTCGTGAGAATCGAAAGAGCGTCGATGCCGAGCTTTTTGAATTCTTCGGCTTTGGCACGTTTGGCGATGTTTTCGAAAAGGAGTGTCGATTTTCCGCTGCCGCTTTGGCCTGTAATCACGCTGAATTTGTTGATGGGGAAGGCGGCGTTCACCGGCGCCATGTCGAACTTCGCGAAGTTCTTGACGAGGATTGCTTGGCTTTTCTCCTCGCAATGGCATTCTACATTCCTTCCTACTTCCGACTTCCTACTTCCTACTGCTTTTATCCACATTCCCGTGGGCGATTCAGGATTCTCAAGTACTTCGTCACGAGTGCCTTGGAATAAAATTTCGCCACCTTTTTCGCCTGCGCCCGGCCCCATTTCAATAATGTAGTCTGCTCGCTTAATGATTTGCGGATTGTGCTCAATGAGCACGAGCGTGTTGCCACGCTTGCGGATTTTTTCGAGGACTTTCCAAAGTGCAGAGACGTCACTAGCATGGAGACCGCTAGCGGGTTCGTCAAGGGCTATCAAAAGACCGTTCAAATGCCCTGTACTGAGGCTGGCGAGTTTAAGTCTTTGCAATTCGCCGCCCGAAAGCGTTTGTCCTGCGCGTCCTGGCGTGAGGTAACCAATGCCCAAATCGTTGATGGCTTCAATACGGTCGAGGAGCGAATTGAATGTCGCCTTTAAATTTTGCCCGATTTTGTTATCGAAAATTTTGTGCAAAAGCTCCGGCAATTCCGCAAATTCCGTCGTGAGAATTTGCTTGTAACTGACGTCATCTACGGTGGCGTTCAAGTATGTTTTCTTGAGGCGGAGCCCGTGACAGTGCGGGCATTCTGCGTTTTCGTCCTCGTCACTTTCTACATTGGATTCGGCGCGACCTTTGCCGCCTCCTTTCTCGTTGATTTTTGCTGGGGCAGCTTCTTGAATGATTCCCGTGCCGTAGCAATATTCGCAGACACTGGTGCGGCTGTATGGCGAGAACGCGCGTGCGTCCAGGCTGGCGACGGTTTCGTTTGACTTTTGCGATTGATGCTGCTCATCGCTTGCATTTGGGCAGCACGGCTTTGTGCTGTAGAACTTGCGTTCGCCCGCGATGTCAAGCGTGATTGCGGAATGCGTAAGCTTTAATGTGCCATCAACGGCTTCTGCGATTCGTGTGCGTGTGTTTTCACGAACGATGATTCTATCAACGATGATGAAAAATTCTTTGGGCGTCAAAACCTTTTCGCCAGGGAGCAAGTCTGCAAGCGAATACATGGTGCCATCGGCAATCGCACGTGTAAAACCCTGCGCCAAAAATACGGCCGACAGTTTATCCAACGTCGTGCGACTCTTACTCTGCGCTTTCTTTTTGTCATTCCTGTCTGCATTGATGTCGCCCCGCACTTGTTGCGGGGTCGCCATTTCCGCATTTCCCGTTTCAATTTTCGCCAAGAACTGTAGCTTTGTCCCGATGGGCATTCCTGCGGTTTCGCGGATGATCTCTTCGCGGCTCTGGCTCACCATCGGGGCTCCGCAAATGGGGCAGGCGGGCTTTGCAAACGCAGCGAACAATGTGCGTAATGCGTTGTCACATTCGGCAATCGAAAGTGCAGATGCTTTCGCGGGAGCTTCTCCGCGCGTGGCGGCAATCGCTAAACTTGCGGGGAGTCCTTCGGCGCTGTCGAGCGGAATGCTTCGCTTGCCTCCGAGCAAATCTGCCGCAAAAGGCGAGAGCGTCTCGAGGTAGCGGCGTTTGCTTTCGCCGTGGAGCGTGTCCATCACGAGTGTCGATTTTCCGCAACCCGACGGTCCGCATACAACCGTAATTTTCCCCAGCGGAAACTGGGCGTCGACATTTTTTAAATTATGGAGTCTGCAACCGCGAATCGAAATGTAATCAAGCATCGTTTAAAAGATAATTAATATGGTCGCTCAAAGCAAATTTTAGAGGTTCGTGAGTGTGAAAAAGCTATATTTAGAATAAAGAAAATCCTTCTAAACCATTTGATGATTGGTGCCTGTCATGAAATTGCTTATTCCTTTTTTGCTCTCGTTATTCCTTCTCGCTTGCGGCAGCGATTCGTCAACTTCGGCGAATGATTCGGATGACGAACGAATCACATATATAACGGACTCTCGCGATGGTCAAAAATACAAGACGGTAACTATCGGCTCGCAGACATGGATGGCGCAGAACCTGAACTACGAAACAGAAAATAGCTATTGCTATGGCGATGATCCGGCAAATTGTTCCAAGTATGGTCGCTTGTACACTTGGGCTGCTGCGATGGAATCTTGTCCTACGGGTTGGCATTTGCCGACATTGGATGAGTTTCAAGTTTTGATTGATGCCGTTGGCGGAAAAAATATTGCGGGTAAAATGCTAAAGGCCACAAATGGCTGGGTTAAGGATGGCAACGGTACGGATGCATTCTTGTTCTCGGCTTTGCCTGCTGGTTTTGCGATTGGCAGGGGAAAATATGAGCGTGAAGGAGAATTTGCGGAATTCTGGAGCGCTACTAAATATGAACGCACTGACCCAGATTCGTATGATATCTTTTTAAGTCATTTTTCAGATGGTGCTGGTTGGGACTACTCCTCCAGACGCGATGTGTTTTCTGTCCGTTGTTTAAAGGACTAGCTTTAAGATTTCGCAGGAAGCCTCTAGTTTTCAGTGATTGCTAATATCGCCGAAGCTGGCTTCTATGAAGAAAATGTGAAATACTTGTTGTTCCTGTAATCCTACTAAAACGCGATTATCCCCGCTTGAACGGAGAATGTGCAAATCTTTTACGTCAGGTGTTAGACATTCGGCTTTTGCGGTATGTTTAATCTGACCAACAGGCATTTTTTCCATGCCCCATTGATGTCGCCCTGAAGCGCGGATTCCTTGCCAACCTATTGTCGAATATTTTTTGAAACGTCCAAGTAAATCGGTAAAAAATTTTGAGTTGCTGCACTTATTGTATGATTCTTCAACCAAATATTTGAATGAAAAAAGAACGTCGTTGCTGGATACTGCTGTTCTAGAAACACTTGCGACGCCTTGTATTGGCGGAATAATTTTGAATTTATGTGTCATTTCTTTTAGGCGAGTCTTGTTAAGAAGAATTTCTTCATTGATTCTTGGCTGATAATGTTGCCTTTGCCTGGAGATACTGAATTCCATGGCGGCTCGCTATGTGTCATTTCTACTAGTTTTACGGCTGAATACTGGTTGTATACATCAAAGACGTTGTTGAACAAAGTTGTTTCTTCTTCGTTTAGTTTGATGTCTATTTGGGTAGGAGGTTCAATTCCCTTTGCATCATATTTTGCATATTTTTCATAGACTTCAGGAACTACAGGACCGAACATCCATGCTTCGATATTTTCGTCAAATAAAGGAGTGTCAAATGCGGCCAAATGGAAACCCTGCTCGTAGTAAAGCATTTTTTGCAGCTTGAGATTGGACATCAATTCTTGATTTCTTTCTGCAGCTTTTGATAAAAGCAATTGAGCTATTTGTAACGCCTTGTATGCCATTTATGTGCCTTTTGCCTCTAAAAATAAGTTTTGCAAAATCAGATGTCAATGATTCGTATTTTTCTTGACATTTTGCAGTTTTTGCGGTTTGTGGTAAATCTACAAACGAAAATCACGAAAAACGGAAAAACACTAAATTTTGCAATCAACCGTTAGCAAGAATGTTGGAAATTTCTTTTTACAAAAATTATATTTGAAATTATGAAAAATCTATTGATTTCTTTGTTGATTTTATTGCTTTCAACAGACATTTTCGCGGCGTATGTGGCCGTTTTGGAAACGGGAGCTGATGGTAATGCAAGGGAAATTGTTTCTCTTACCGACCGTCAATATCTTACGAATGTTTTGCGTGAAGAAGCTGTGACGCAATTGCCTGCGACGCAAAACTACACGATTATGACCCGCGAAAACATTATGCAGATGCTCCCTCCAGGGAAAGCAATTGAAGATTGCGAAGGCAGTTGCCTTGTTGAAACAGGCAAGAACATCGCTGCGGATTACGTTTGCCAAGCACGTGTGGGTAGCTTTGGTGGCGACCTGACTTTGTCTGCGGAACTTTACGAAACGGCGGGAAATAAGCTCATCGCAAGTTTCAACGGTCAAGGATCTGACGTGAAGGATCTCCTAGCTCTTGTTCGCGAAAAGTCGGCTGAATTTTTTGGCGTTGTGAAAAATATGACTCAACCAGTATCCGAACCCGTTGTTGCTGAAGTTAATGAGATGGCTCCGGTTCCTGCAGAAAACGTTGCTGATGAACAAAAAACTGAAATGCCTATTGTGAATCCTAAAGCATCTGATTCGGTGCGTGTGCTTGCAAATGATGCCTATAATGAAGTGGATGGTAAAACAACACCGCAAGTGGGCGAGAGCATCCCTGCAAATGTAGGTGGCGATTCTGCTGAAAATGCTTCTGCTGAAAACGTTGCTAAAAAGAGCGGGCCTCGTTGGGTTGTACTTGGCATTGGTGCTGCGGTAACGGTGACTGGCGTTGTACTCGCTGTGGTTGGGAACAGCAAGGCTAAGGATGCTGCTGAAAGGAATAGCGTCGACTTGCACCGGGATTTGGATGATGCAAAAACGGGTCAGACGCTTCGTGGTGTTGGTATTGGTGTTGCTATTGCTGGTGCAATTGGTATTGGTCTCAGTTTTGTGTTTTAGGAAGATGCTATGAAGTGGCTTGTAATATCTTGTATTTTTCTACTTTCCGCTTGTACTGATTATGTGGCGCAAATAGAAGATAAAATAGAAGAACAAGAACGGACGTCCTTTGTTGAGTCGTCTGATAATTCCAGGCTCAAGTCTTCATCTTCTGTCGCTAAGTCGAATAGCAGTGTAAAGTCTGACAGTTCAGATAATGAAAACGCGTATAGTAGTTCTGTAAAAGAGGAAATATCTTCATCATCTAAAATAAAAGCTCTTGAATGTGCTGAGTTTCCGTCTGTACAGGATCGGAATGATTCTACTCAAATTATAATTCGGTTTATGCCTTCATGGACAAATACAAGCGCTATTATGTCTATTGATGGTAATGAATCTGTCATGACTGCTGTAAAAAACTTCTGTGGTTGGTTCGAGGCCAAGGCAAAATTACCAACGGTTGGACTTAAGGTCTATTTTAAGCAGACTGTTGGTTCAAAAAATACTGCGAAAATTTCCCTTGATAGTGTAGCGGCTTTGAGTGATACTCTGTGGGTTATTGAAAACTCGAACAATGAACTAGATGCATATGTGTGCTACCCGGGCATTCTTGGTAATTGCCCTGTCAAAACTCTCTCGGTAACGATGTTTGATTGGCTTCACGGCACCAATGGTGACGGTGATGGTGAAGGCCAAAACGGTGACCCCGCTAATGGCGTTAGCGCAGACTTCGGTTCTGGCGGATGTCTTGCTCACGTGAAAGGCATGGTTGAACAGATCTTGGGTGCTAATGGAGTTCCTGTACCTGTAGCGAACTTTCCTGAAAACTGTAAAAATACAACACATCTCGACAAGTGGTTCCTACCTGAAGTTGTTGTTGAAAAAGACGATGAACAGTACACCAATGCCACCTGCCGTTTTATCGAATTGCAACTCCAAGATGATGGTCTTTGGCTCGCGCAAAAAGACGACACCAGCCCAGAAGGCGGATTTTTCTTGCTCGATGACTTCCAATATCTTGATGCTGAACAGACTGTTTTGAACCCTTATTTTGACAATATCCGCGGTCTTAACAAGAAACATAATTTTGGCTTCACCATGAAAATCCAGGCAGCGTTCGAATATGTTCCGGGCCAATACTTCGAGTTTTTTGGTGATGATGATGTTTGGGTGTTTATAAACAATCATCTCGTTGTGGATCTTGGCGGTGTGCATACGCAGATTTTGGGCGCAGTGGATTTAGATACTCTCGGACTTATCGAAGGCGAAAACTACCCGTTCCACATCTTCTATGCGGAACGTCATACATCCCAGTCCAATTTCATGATGAAAACATCTATAGATTTGAATTCTGATGGCGATGGACGTTGCCACTAAGTATTTTTAGAGGGGAAAATGTATGCGTGTAAATTATATGTTTTGGATTTTGCTTGTTGGAATCTTGCATTCCTCCTGTACTGATTACGTAGCGCAAGTTGAAGATAAAATTGAGGAACAAGAGCAGAACTCTACTGTTGATCAATCGTCCTCCTCAGGGGGCGCCTACAGTTCCTCAAGTTCGGTTGTGAAATCTAGCGACAGTGTTTCCCGTAGTTCAGAATCTTCGTCCGGGATTAATTCCTTCGAAGGAATTTTAACAGATTCTCGCGATGGTCAAATCTATAAAACTGTGAAAATTGGTGACCAGATATGGATGGCCGAAAACTTGAACTACGAAACGGCAGATAGCTATTGTTATAAAGATTCGACTAGCAATTGTTCCAAGTACGGTCGCCTTTACATTTGGGCTGCTGCGAAATCTGTCTGCCCTGCAGACTGGCATTTGCCAAGTGAAACAGAATGGGAAACTTTGTTTAATTCTGTTGGTGGTCAATTAACTGCAGGCAAGGTTCTTAAATCCAAATCAGATTGGGCAGGCAATGGTGATGGTTCTGATTCTTTTTCTTTCTCATCGTTGCCTGCTGGCTACAGAAATAGTGATGGATATTACCGCAACGAGGGCAACCTCACATATTTCTGGAGTTCTACAGATTACGATAGCGATAATGCGTACGACGTGTACTTGTTCTACGGCTACGATTTTGCTAGTCTGAACTACCACAATAAGGTGTTCTGGTACTCTGTTCGTTGTCTAAAGGATGATAAATCAGAACAGACGCAGAAGTCTTCGTCTTCCGCAAAATCTTCATCAAGCTCTGTGGCAAAATCGAGTAGTAGTGTCAAGGCTTCATCGTCGTCTAAAGTTGTTGGTACGTGTGGTCCAGACAACTTTACTGTAAATGAAGAGTATCAAATTTCATGGAAATTTACTCGAAATGGAAGTTTGAGTGCTACGGAACTGTTGAGTGCTTCGTTTTATTGGACCTTTGAAGGCGGAACTCCTGATAGTGCTTCTGTGCTAGGTATTGGTGGTTTATCTCAGAAAGTGACTTATGCAACTACGGGTGATTATGGAGCCTCGCTTGTGATTGACGTTGCTGGCGACACGTATCGTGTGACTTGTTCCCCGGTTCATGTGCCAATACAAACAGTAGAATCCTCGCCATCCGTAAAATCTTCATCGTCTTCTGAGAACGTAGCAATGGGTTCCATGACTGATTCCCGTGATGGTCAAAAGTACAAAACTGTGAAAATTGGCACTCAGACTTGGATGGCTGAAAACTTGAACTACGAAACAGAAAATAGTTATTGTTACAATGATACAGCAAGTTATTGTGATAAATATGGCCGCCTTTACGAGTGGTCAGCTGCTATGGACAGCGCGGGCACATGGAGCATGAACGGCAAGGGCTGCGGCTATAACAAGACATGCTCGCCGACTTATCCTGTTCGTGGCGTATGCCCCCAAGGTTGGCGCCTGCTTACATGAGCTGAGTTCGAAGCTTTGTTTACCGCAGTGGGTGGTCAATCTACTGCGGGTCAGAAACTCAAGTCGGCAACAGGCTGGACTGCATATAGTGGCATCACCAACGGGGACGCCTTCGCCTTCTCGGCGCTCCCTGCCGGCTTCTGGGGCCTCAATGGGGATTACGACAACAAGGGCAACAACGCGTACTTTTGGAGTTCTACCGAGGACGATAGCGACTTCGCGTACTACATGCGCTTGAACTACAGCCTCGGCAGCTCGTTCCTGGACTAACGTGGTGGCTGTTAACGGGCGAACGGAATATCAAATAATGATTTTTTTTGCCCTATTCTGTTACGTTTCGTAAAATTAAATTATAGATTTCTTACAAAATGCTTATCGTGGAGGTTCTATGAAATACCTGAAACATTTGCAACTTTGGAGCCGCGTAGTGGCTGTAGGATCCCTGGCACTCCTTGCTGCTTGCGGTGGCGTCAGCGATTCTAGTAAGGTCACTGAGCCTGCCGATGTGACTAACGGAAATCTTACCGACAGCCGCGATGGTAAAACGTACAAGACCGTGACAATCGGTTCCCAGACCTGGATGGCCGAAAACCTTAACTACGCCGACAGTGTCAATACCCCGAGCCTCAAGGGGAAGAGCTGGTGCTACAATGATTCGGTCGCAAATTGCGAAGCGGCAGGTCGCCTTTACACCTGGGCGGCAGCCATCGACTCGGTGAAACTTGCAAACGATGCCTCGAATCCGTTGGACTGTGGTTTTGGCAAAACCTGCGGTCTTTCTGGCAAGGTGCAGGGGATTTGTCCTAGCGGTTGGCACCTGCCCAGTCCGGCAGAATGGAAAACGTTGTTCGCGGCAGTGGGTGGCCAGGACAATGCGGGCAAGGTTCTTAAGTCCCAGAGTGGTTGGGACGAAAATGGAAACGGTACGGATGCTTACGGCTTTTCTGCACGGCCCGTTGGCTACAGGGAAGGGGATGGCTATTTCTACGATGGTGGCAAATACGCGTACTTTTGGTGTGCTACGGAGTTCACTAGCGGCTATGCCAACAACATGTACCTGCGCTACTACTATGGAGACGGGTATCTGTACGACTTCAGCAAGAACAATGCCTTCCCGGTTCGTTGCCTAAAGGACTAACAACAAGGGACTCTGCAGAAGTTCCGTAGAAAATGGACAGCTTTGGACTGTCCGAAATTTGCAAAAAAAAAGCCCGCGCAGTTCACATACTGCCGGGCCTTCTTTCAGTCTACTTTCTGCCGTCAACTGCGGCTTCGCCGCTATTCCTTAAACGTGAATCTCAGTTCGCCAAACGGGGTGCGGAAATCCTTGTTCTTCAAGTTGTTTTCTTCGATGCCTGCGAACAGCCTGTAACCGCCACCGATAGAAACTTCAAGGAGCTTTGTGACGCGGAAGTTGAACTGTGCCGAAAAGTCAGAAGTGAAGAATGCGTCGTCAGACTTGAATCCGTCTTCGTCGCCCTTGTTCAAGAAGTTCACGCTGCCGCCACCAATGCTAACCGGGAGCGAAATCGAGAACAATCCGCTACGGAAAACGACCGGTTCGGCGAAAAAGCCGTATGAATGGTAGTCGAGCATTTGCGGGTGCCGAACTTTTGGGTTTTTCACGTCACTGAGGATGGTCGAAAAATAAGCGCCAAAGCTGATGTGCGGGTTCAATACAATACCGACGCGGAGGTTCATAAAGATCGTTCCGTCGCGGGCGATAAGGGAGTTACCACCGCTAACGCCCAAAAGTGCGCTCCAATCGGAAGATTCGACTTTACCCGGTTCATAATCTTGTGAACCCTGGAGTTCGGCGTGGGAGCTTACGGCGAGCGAGAGCGCCATGAGGAGAGATGTCAAAAGTTTTGTTTTCATAGTCCGTCCGTGTTTCCTTCCCATCTCCAGTTCTTTGCGCTGACCGCGGGCCAGTGGCAAATCGTCCACACGAGACTGTTGCCGCACAAAATGATGGACCAGACGCCAAAGAGCAGGAAGAGGAATAGTGGAATAAAAGCTAGTGATCCGTAGAAAATGGACATGCGCGTGACCATTGCCGTCTGGATGAGCATCAGAATCTTCACGTAGATGTTGATGGCAAGCCAAGAAAGCAAAGTCGAGAGCATCGACGCTAAGAACAGCTTACGGCGGGTGTAGGGCTTGTGGCCTGCCGGGCGCGCTGGGAGCGCATAAAGCATAATGAAAATCACGAGGAGAGCCGCGATGTGGAATGCCGAGTACCAGAATACGGTGATGAGCGCCTTGATGACTTCCGGCGAAAAGTGGAATCCGTCAACAATGATGACTTTGAGCACGTTCTGCACATGGTTCACGAAACCTGCGAACATGCCGACTACGGCAGCCCCGATGAGGAGGAATGGTGTGTAAATCTTAATCTGGCGAATCAAAGTTCTGGAAGTCTTGTTTTCCCAGACCACGTTGAAATTCGTTTCGAGGCTTCCGAATGCGAGGATAAACGTGACAAAAAGACCGCCTGCACCGATAAATCCGAGCTTTTTGATGGGGATGTGCTCGGCATTTTCGACGATGTCCATGATTTGCTCGGTCGGCCAGTCCAGATTGAGCATGTCAATCACGATGGGGAGGTAGTCCGAAATGAAGTTACCGAACCCGACGGCGAGCGTGATGGAAGTGAGCATGATGAGGAGTGGGACGACTGCCACGAGCGTCGTGTAGGTCAAAGATGCGGCACGGGTCATTCCGTGATAGTACAGGAATGATTTTCCGGTGACAACCATGATTTTGACGAACGTCGGAGAACGGGCTGCGATATGATCGAACAGCCATTCCCACGAAAAATTTTTCCACCAATGCGGCATACTCGTGTTAAATATAGTTAAAGGAACGACTTACGAGAACTTTTGGCGCGTTTCGTTTCGTTTTTTTACGAAAAACTGTACTTTTTGTGGTCGAAATTTCCTAAAAACAGGTTTACTAATGTAGACAAATAATAAATTCCTTTTGTGGACTTTTTCTAGCAAATTATTGTTTGAAAGTTAAAAGTATAATAAAAAATGTGGACTTTTTATTGAAAAGAGATTATATTTGAAAGAAACAAGAGTTTGGTTTTACACCGTTAGGAGCGTTGTATATGGGATATAATCATAATTTTAAGGCTATTTTGGCAAGTTCGCTGTTGGCTGCGGGCTTGGCTGTTCCGTCTTTTGCTGCGCCGCGTCAAATGGAAAACTTGACACGCGGCCTTGTGGCGTCAAATGTGGGCAAGGGAATGCTTGTCAGTTGGCGCTTGTTGGGAACCGACGACCCGGCGACGGAATTTGTCCTCTATCGTGATGGCAAGAAACTTGCCTCGATTGGCAAGTCTGCCGGCACGAGCTACCTTGATGCTGCTGGCACAGCTACCTCCAAGTACACGGTGGCTGCCGTTGTCGATGGCAAGGAGCAATCTCAGGTTGGTTTGTCGCTCGTTTTAGATAAAACGGTCTCCAATAGCGGAAAATCTTTCCCATATAAGACTTTTAAAGTGGAGCCGCCTGCAGCACAGACTATGCCGAACGGTGAAACGTGCACTTACGTTCCGAACGATATGAGCACGGCTGACCTCGATGGTGACGGCGAATATGAATTGGTTCTCAAATGGGATCCGTCTAACGCTCACGATAACTCGCAAACGGGTTATACGGGTACCGTGTTTATTGATGCCTACAAGCTGAATGGCAAGCGCCTTTGGCGCATTGACCTCGGCAAGAATATCCGCGCAGGTGCGCACTACACGCAGTTCCAGGTATTTGACTACGACGGCGATGGCAAAGCCGAAATGATTGTGAAGACTGCCGACGGAACGATTGATGGTACGGGCAAGGCTGTGGGCGACAAGTCCAAGGATTATCGTGACGGTAGCGGCCTTGTGCTTAAGGGGCCGGAATACTTGACCGTTTTCCGCGGTGCTGATGGCGCTGCGGTTTCGACGGTTGATTTTGTGCCGAGTCGAGACATCAACCAGCATGTGAAGGGCAAGGATGGCAAGGGCTACTGGGGCGACAACTACGGTAACCGTTGCGAACGCTACCTGGCTGCGACTGGCTACTTGGATGGCGTCCATCCGAGTGCAATTTTTGCACGTGGTTATTACACGTCTGCTTATGTGGTTGCGTATGATTTTGATGGCAAAACATTGAAGCAACGCTGGTACCACAAGTCTGAAGACCCGGGCAAGGGTCTCTATGGCGAAGGAAACCACAGTCTTCAGGCGGCTGACCTCGATGGCGATGGTTATGATGAAGTGTTTTTCGGTGCTGCAGCCTTGAATCACGATGGCACCCTGCGTTACCGCACTGGCCTTGGTCATGGCGATGCCCACCATATTGCCGATATGGATCCGGACCGTCCGGGGCTTGAATCCTGGGATGTGCATGAACACAAGGATGCCAAATATACCGATGAACTTCGTGCAAACGATGGCACGATTATCTGGGGAACGCCTCAGCCGAATCCTGGCGTAGACAACGGCCGTGGCATGGCTGCTGACGTAGATTCTACCCATCGCGGTTACGAAATGTGGTCTGCGAAGGGCGGTGGAATGTTTACTGTAAAGCACGAAAGAATCGGTTCTCCGGCTGTTTCGCAGAATTTCCGCATTTATTTTGACGGTGACCTGCAGGATGAACTCTTGGATGGCGCCTACGTGACCAAGTTCAATTCTAAGGATATCAAGGCAGAAGTTTACTTTGATGGCCCGACGGCGCTTGGTGTAACGGGTTGCAATGGCACCAAGAATACGCCGAGCCTCGTGGCAGATCTCTTCGGCGACTGGCGCGAAGAACTGGTGGTGCGTAGCGAAAAGGACCCGACCACGATGTACATTGTCTCGACTCCGGTGACATCTCCGTATCGTCTTTACACGCTGATGCACGACGCCACCTACCGCACGGCAGTCGCTTCCGAAAATACAGCTTACAACCAACCACCGCATCCGGGATACTTCTTGCCCGATATGGCGAAATCTCTCAAGCAGCCGGATATTTACGTGGTCGGTGAAAATGTCGTAGTGCCGGTCGATACGACTCCGGTTGTGAACGACGGTTTGTCTATGCTCGATGCTTCTACGCCGAAGGATGGTGTGGGGTGGACCGAAAAAACAAACGAAGGGTTCCTCAAGAACGGTTACTTCAATTTTGATAACACACTTTCTAGCTATGGTGTTTGGGAAATCTTCTCGAAGACCGAGGCTAAGACGACTTTGACAATCCGTTACGCCAATGGTGGAAATGCTGATCGTAGCATGGCTGTTAGCGTGAATGGCAAGTCGGCAGGTACGGTTAGTTTCCCGGCTACAGGATGGACAACGTATAAAGAGGCCTCTGTAGATGTGAAGCTGAAGGCTGGCGTCAATACGCTCAAGCTGACGTCGATGACAAGTGACGGTGGCCCGAATGTTGATATGTTCACGTTCGGAATTGACGGCGTAGAACTTTACGATGGAACGCAGGTTGTTGACAAGCCGGTATCGATTGCGCCTCAGTCGTTCAGGCCGAATGTTTATAATCCGGTAACGGGAATCCTCCATACAAATGAAGCAGGCCTTGCTGAAATCTATGCCTTTGATGTGACAGGTAAGCTCGTTGGCGGAATCTCCCGCAATGTGACTGCCGGAACGTCTAAGGTGATGTTTGACCGCGAAATGCTCCCGCGTGGTGCTTACATGATGGTTGTGAAATTGAACGGTCGCGTGATTTCGAAGAGCTTGCGTAAGGCCGCAAAATAACTTGTGTGCTTCCGGGAGTTGCTCTCGGAAGCTTTTGGGATTTTTTAAGAGGTTTTCAAATGGGTATGTTTTCTAAGTTTTGGCAGGGCGTTGTTGCGACTTCGATGATTGCGGCTCCACTTGCAATGGCTAAGGTTACAATTTATATGCTTGGCGATTCCACCATGCAGGACTGGGCTGATGGTTATTATCCCAAACAGGGCCAGGGCCAGGATTTTCATTACTGGTTCGATGTAAACAAGGCGGCAGTGGTGAACCGTGGACAGGGCGGCATGTCGCTTGGTGGCGGCGGTAAGGACAAAAAGGGTAACACCGCGGTCGGCTATTACGACATGTTCTTTAAAAAGGGCTGCTCCAATGGTGGTTGCATTGCGGACAAGTTGCAGGCTGGCGACTATGTCGTTGTCCAGTTCGGAATTAACGACGTGAACTACAGCACGGAAGACTTCTTTGCCTCCAACATGAAAAAGCTTGTGAGCGATGTCAGGGCGAAAGGCGCTTATCCGATTATCATGAGCCCGATTCGTCGCTTGTACTATGATTCTCCAACGCAGATCCATAACAGCTATCGTGGCTACCCGGCTCTTAACCAGAGCCTTGCAACGGAATTGAACGTTCCGTTTATCGATATGAGCGAAATGGTCGCGAACTACATGATTTCTGTGGGCGAACGCTATTCGGCACAGTTTATCTTCAACTATGCTACAAAATCTGAATATAGCAACTTGGGCAGTGACCAGACGGACCAGGTGCATTTACAGATGAATGGTGCGAATGCCTTTGGACGTATCATTACAGAACAGATGCGCGCCCACAAGGATCCGATTGTGAAAAAACTTGGCGACTACATGGCGCCTATGTACCAGGTAGATGTCAAGGTGAGCCCGGAAGGCGCTGCCGAAGCGACTTCTCTTAGCGCTTACTACCCGAAGGGCATGACGGTTATGCTCAAGACCATTCCGAAGTCCGGCAAAAAGTTCTTGGGCTGGTATGACGGTAACGGCAACAAGGTCGGCGCCCCGAGCCGCTCCAATGTAAAGTCTCCGTACATCCACACGTTTGTCATGGGTTCTGCATCGACGCAGTTCACTGCAGTGTATGAAGGCGGTACCGCTCAGAAGTACACGGGCGATGGCAAGGCTTTGACTGCATTCCCGACAACGACCCCGAAGAGCCTTGACGATGTGACGTTTGAACCGTTCACGCCGATTGATGGCAGTCAGGAGACAGAAACCAAGGTGGATAAGGATATCAAGAAATTCTTTGACGCAAGTAAGCCGGATACTGCAGGAATTGGCTGGACCCAAACGGAATGGACTGGCTATATTGGCGATGGCTATTTCAACTTGGATAACACGAACGTGTCGTTTGCAAGTTACAAGGTGAAGTTCCCCGGTGCAGGCTACGTGACGCTTGCTGTGCGTTACGCCAATGGCGGTTCTACAGACCGTATGTTCAATGCCTACCTTGACCACGACTACTATTTGAGCGCCCCTCCGACAGGTGGCTGGGACAAGTGGGATACTGCTTACGTTGTGATGGATGCGCCGCAGGGCGAAGCCGAACTCAAGTTTATGTCGGTGACTTCTGATGGTGCTCCGAACCTTGATGCGTTTGGCTTTAACCTAGATGGTGTCTGCCGTGTTGGTGTGGATTGCAAGGATGCTAAGGATTCAATTCCGACATCGCTGCAAGGTATCAAGATGGCGGCTAGAGCAAAGCTCCTTGGCGATAAGCTTTTGCTTCCGGAACGTGCTGACATAAGCGTGTTCGATATGAGCGGAAGTCTTGTCGTGCGTAAGGCTGTTTTGGCGGGCGAGGTGGATATGTCTTCTCTCGTGCGTACAAACGGAGTTTACCGCGTTGTTGTTCGCCTGGGTCGTGAAAAGCTTGTTGCGACTTGGGCAAAGGTGAAATAGAATTTAGAACTTAGAATTTAGAAGTTTCTAGTTCAGAGTTACAAGTTACTAGAATGTATTAAGAATAAATTCACTATTAACTAATAACTAATAACTATTAACTATTAACTAAGTTCTGTCAACTGGTGCTTACTACTATGAAACGAGTATTCAAATATCTTCTTGCTGCCGCTGTTTTCACAGGTGTCGCTGTAAGCGATTCCACCAGTTTTTCGATTTACGTGGTGGGCGATTCGACCGTGCAGACGTATAAGGATAACGTCTATCCGCAAACGGGCTGGGGCCAGGTGCTTGGGCATTTCTTTGACGCCTCCCGTGTGAAAGTCCTTAACTATGCAATCGGTGGCCGTAGCTCTAGAACGTTCATCGAAGAAGGCCGCTTGGACGAGGTCAAGGGAAAGCTCCAAAAGGGCGACTACCTCTTTGTGCAATTTGGCCATAATGACCGCGACTATTCAAAGGCCGCACGTTATGTGGAACCGTCGAAGTTCTCTGGATTCATCCAACAGTATGTCGATGCTGGCAAGGGCAAGGGCGCCAATGTCGTCCTCGTCTCTCCGATGAACTTGAACGGTAGCCGCAACGTGTTCTCGACGGGCTCTAACAACTACGATGCCCGCGGCATGATGCAGACGGTTGCCAAGAACAACAAGATTCCGTTTGTCGATTTGAACATGAAGTCGTACAACACGTATAACAATACGTACAAAGGTATGGGCGATTATGTGACCCGCTATCTCTACAAAAAGCTGGAAAAGGGTGAATACCCGAATTTCCCTGATGGTGTGAACGATGGTACGACGCACTTCCAGGAAATGGGCTCGATGGGCCACGCCCAGATGATTTGCGAAGAGCTTGCAGATAATCTCAAGTCCAACACGAACCTCTCTGCCGATGCAAAGGCTGCGCTTACGACGCTTGTGTCTGCAATTAAGAAGCGTTATACCATCAAGGTCAAGACGAACCTCTCGAATTACAACGGCCTCATTACGCAGACGCAGTATTTCCCGGCGGGTTCCCCGATGACGCTCCGCGTGACGCCGAATGGCCAGACGTTTGAAAAGTGGGTCGATGATGACTGCAACGAGCTCTCGAAGAACATGATTTATTACGGCTTCAAGACGAAGGCCCGTGACATCACATACACGGCGATGTTCAAGGGCGGTGCCGCTTGCACGCCGATTTCTCATGCTTCGGAAGATTCTTACGAAGAAGGTCCTGGTGGCGGTTCGAGCAGTTCAAGCGGTGAAGTGGAAGTCAAGGAACTTGACGAAGCTCTGTGCTCGCTCAAGGCTGGTACGGATGCTTGGCCGTCAGTGATTGACATGGCGGAACCTGAATTTGGAGATGGCTGGACTGAAAAGAATCATGAAGGCTATACTGGCGGCGGTTTCTTCAATCTTGATAATTCTGCCTACAGCAAGGCCACGTACATGGTGACTTCGGACCAGTCTGCTGAAAAGGCCCGTGTGATGATCCGCTATTCGTTTTCGGGAAGCGCTAATCGCGATATGAAGGTTACGGTAGATAATGGCACCTACGATGTGACATTCAAGTCCACCGGAAGCTGGGACAAGTGGGATACGGTCTATATCGACAACGTCTGGGTGGATGCCTTGGACTTCAAAGTGATTTTACAGTCGGCGACGGCAGATGGCGGCCCGAATATCGACATGATTGCGTTTGATATGAAGGATGTTTATCGTACTGGTTGCAAGGCCGCTCGCGAAAATCAGCAGGGACCTGTTTCGATTGTTCCGACAAAACTTGCGACAAAGCCGCGAGCCAAAGGCATCACGGTCAATGCGCTTGGCCAAAAAGTGCAAAATGTTCGCAATCAGTCGGATTTGCGAAACCTCCCCAAAGGCAACTACTTCCGCTATTAAAAACGAAAATTCCATTTTTCGTTGGATATTACGTGAATATCTTCAAAATAAGCTTGATATTCACGTAAAATTTTGATGTTGTATGTAGTTAAAATCCGCTTGAATGCGGATTTTTGCTTTAAAATGAAAAATTTTGAGCTTTTAAAGCTTAAAACACTGTCTAAAAGGTGGCGAAAGATACTTTTTGCTGAATTTTTAATAAGTTTGTCTGAATTTTTACGTGAGAAAATCTGATAATTCGATATTTTTCACGTAAAAAATGAACTTTTTTAGATTTTTCAAAAAAAATAACACATTTTTTATAACATAATGTGGACATAAAATTTGCAAAACTGTGGACAATAATGTATATTACTATTAGTAACTCTTTCTAATAAAAGGAGATGTCCGATTAAATCGGGCATGACAATCACAAGTTCAGACCTCAAAGGGGCGAACCCCCGACCTCATAGTTTATAGCCTAATGATCAATATTTTTGAATATCTGAATTACCGCGAATTTTTGAAAGACGCCTACGAAGAGCGCCATGCAAGCGATTGGCGTTTTAGCCATCGTTTTATTGCCGAAAAAGCGGGCTTCGATTCATCGATGTTCAATAAGATCTTGCAGGGCAAGCGAAACCTGACCGACCGCATTGTCGATGTTTTTGCGTCTATCTTTTGCAGTGACGAACGCGAAAAAGCGTACTTTGCAAACATGGTCGCTTTTAACCAGGCGAAAACGCATACTGAAAGTCGCCAGTTCTTGGAAAAGCTTGTCGCGTCCAAGGAATGCAAGGTGGAAAACTTGGCGAAGGACCAGTTTGAATATTTTGACCATTGGTACCATGCGGTTGTCCGTGAACTTGTGACTTTTTACCCGTATGTGGGTGACGATGCCGCCTTGGGCCTTATGGTGCGCCCGCCGATTTCTGCAAGCCAGGTCAAGTCTTCGATTGCGCTTTTGGAACGCTTGTCGATGATCAAGAAAAACGAGCAAACAGGATTTTATGAACAAACGCAAGGTCTTGTTTCGAGTGGCTTTGAATCGTACAATACGGCGGTGAACGCTTACATCCAACAGAATCTGGACGTGGCGCAAACGGCGATGGACCGCTTTGATCGCGGTGAACGCAATCTTTCGACGCTTGCGTTTGGCTGTGACGAAGCGACTTATAAAGAACTTGTGGAAATGGTGCGCCGCTTCCGTCGCGAAGTGCTTGCTAAAGTAGGTGCGTGTCAAAAGCCGAATCGCGTTTTCCAGCTCGGCATGCAGCTTTTTCCGCTTTCGGACCCGTATCCGCCACCGCAGAGGCGTGGGCGCAAACGCCGCATTCGCGGTGCCGAAATACAGAATGCTTCTCGTGAAATCACGGATGAATCTCGCGAACCTGCCGAAGTTCAAGGGGGCAATCATGAAAACTAGTTGGATGACGGTTGCTCAAATGCGCTTGTTGGCTTTGCTTGGCGTGATTTCTTTTGGCCTTGTGGCTTGTGGCGATGATGGCAAAGTGGCTGGTGGCACCGAAGCCGAATCGACTATTGCTTTGTATGTTCAAATGGCTGATGGAACGCCTGCGTCTACGGCGCGTGTTCGCATTTTGCCGGACGATTACCTTTCTAGCGGCCCTGCGGAAAATGCTTGGAACGAAACAGATGAGGATGGGCAAGTCTCGTTTGAAGTCCGTAACGGCCGCTATACCATTGAAGCACGTAACGTGAATAAGTCTGAGGCTTCGGGTGCTGTGCATTCAGTAGCTCTTGCCAAATCGGATTCCAAAGTTGATACCATCAAGCTTGGCGAGCTTTCGTCTATCGAAGGCTTTGTGCTGCTTGGGGCATCGCCTGTCGTTCGCGTGGCGGGCATTGATCGCTACGTTGTTCCTGATAGTACGGGCCATTTTGTGATTGATTCGCTTCCGCAGGGGAGTTTTGATGTGCAAATTGGTGAACCTGAAGAAGTCCATTCAACAGTGGTGCAATCCAATGCGGGGGACACTTTGTTTGTGGATGGTTCCGACACTTCATCGACTATTAAAGTGGTGAAGTCAAAAACATCGACGGCAACGGAATATCCCGAAAGCGACTGGAGCGTACACGATGCTTTGCTAAAACAGCTCCAAGGCTATGCCACAGGGACGCTCGGAGCTTCTGGCCGTACCGATAGCACGGGGAAAATTGAAAAGGCCGAAGGCGAAATTTGCATTGTTACGACAACGGATGATTTGATTGACGTGGTGGATTCTTCAAAAGTGGATTCGTTGGGAAATTACGGAACTAAGGTCGCCTTGTCCCAGGGCTCTTTCCGTGAATGCGCCGAGAAGGATACTCCAGTCTGGATTCTCTTTGAAAAAAATGGAACGTACAATTTGCGTTCGCCATTGCGCATAAAGTCTGATAAAACTGTGGATGGCCGTGGCCGCGATGTGCGCATTACGGGCATGGGCATTTTGACTCAGGAATCCTCAAATCTCATTTTCGAGAATTTGACCTTTACCGCACCAGCAATTACGGCACGGGATACGACGAGCCGTCGTGCTCTCTCGATCCACAACCGCACGCATCACGTTTGGGTGGATCATTGCACGTTCGAAGAATACCCGCTCATCGAGGTGGATATCAAGCGCAGTTCGTATGCGGTGACGCTCTCGTGGAATCGTTTTGAAAATGCGCAGACCGGCATTCTGTTTGGTCTTGAACCGGATATCTTTGTGGATACTGCTCAGACGCTTACGATGCACCACAACTACTTTGCGAACATGGAAGCTCGCGGTGTGCTTGCACGTCATGGCAAATTGCATGCGTACAACAATTTCTTTTACGATGTAAAACAGGCCGGAATTGAGTGCACCGATTCTGCGTCCTGCTACATCTCAAACAATGCGTTCAACATCGAAACGCCGGTTGCTGTGTACCGCCTTGAAAACGAAGACGGTACGCCGGACGAATCAACGCTTGGCTTTGTTAAAATGGACGGGAATATGTTTGGCCTTGGAGGCGAGGAACTCGCTGGCGATGCCAATGGCTATGAATTGGATTATACAGTGTTAGTGGAAATCTCGGATGCAGAACTTGCCGCTAGCATCAAGAATGAAGCCGGTCCTCGGTAAAATGTTGGCGTTACTTCCTACTTCCTACTTCTAACTTCCTACTAAATTGCTATATTTGCGGTGCGAACTTTAAAGGAGCTATAATGCTTAAATCTACATTGCAACAGACCGATCCGGAAATCTATAACATCATCCAGAAGGAAGCCGAACGCCAGGAATATGGTATCGAACTTATCGCTTCTGAAAACTACACTTCCAAGGCTGTGATGGAAGCCATGGGTTCTGTTCTCACGAACAAGTACAGTGAAGGTTACGTTGGCAAGCGCTACTACGGTGGTAACGAAGTTATCGACGAAATGGAAGCTCTCGCTATCGATCGTTGCAAGAAGCTCTTTGGTTGCGACCACGTGAACATCCAGCCGCTTTCCGGTTCTCCGGCTAACGCTGCTGTCTACTTCGCCGTTCTCAAACCGGGTGACAAGGTCCTCGGCCTCAAGCTCGACCACGGTGGACACCTTTCTCACGGCCATCCGGTGAACTTCTCCGGTATGCTCTACAACTTCGTGCAGTACGAAGTCGATAAGGAAACGGGTCGCATCGATATGGACAAGGTCCGCGAAATTGCTCTCCGCGAAAAGCCGAAGATGATCCTCGCTGGTTTCTCTGCTTACAGCCGTAACCTCGACTGGAAGCGCTTCAAGGAAATCGCAGACGAAGTTGGCGCTCTCACGATGGCTGACATTTCTCACATTGCTGGCCTCATCGCCGGTAAGGCAATCGAATCTCCGGTGCCGTACTTCGACATCGTGACGACCACGACCCACAAGACTCTCCGTGGCCCGCGTTCCGCTATCATCATGTGCAAGGACCGCACGATCCAGAAGATGGTGAAGGGCGAACTCAAGGAAGTTTCCCTCGCCAAGGAAATCGACAAGGGCGTGTTCCCGGGCATGCAGGGTGGTCCGCATGACCACATCAACGCCGGTAAGGCCGTTGCATTCCTCGAAGCTTTGCAGCCGGAATTCCAGACCTACGCCAAGAACGTCATCAAGAATGCTCAGGCTATGTGCGCTGAAATGCAGAAGCTCGGCTACAAGGTCATCAGCGATGGCACCGACAACCACCTCATCGTTGTCGACATGACTTCTAAGGGCGTTTCCGGTAAGGAAGCTGAAGTCGCTATGGAAAAGGTCGGCATCTCCTGCAGCCGTTCCACGATTCCGTTCGATCCGCGCAAGCCGATGGATCCGTCTGGTGTTCGTCTCGGTACTGCCGCTATCACGACCCGTGGCTTCGATGAAGAAGACACCCGCGAAGTGGCCCGCATCATCGACCGCGCTATCCAGGCTAAGGATGACGATGCCGCTCTCGCCAAGATCCGCGAAGACATCGTCGCTCTCTGCAAGAAACACCCGCTTTATAAGTAATTAGTGGTTGGTGGTTAGGGAATAACCGCTGCGCTTCCTACTAAAGAATTTGCCCTCGGTTAAAAACCGAGGGCTTTTGTGTTTTTTGAATAGCTTGTTTTGTATATTGCGGACAAAAAAACTTCATTTGTAGTGAGTGTTGGAATGAATAATATTTATGCTCTTATTTTGTCTATCGCAATGTTTTTCTTTGCCGCGTGCGGTGAAAGCGACTCGTCTGTGAATCCCGTTGATGACACGGGTTCCTCTCTATCATCTTATGAAAAATCCTGTAGCAGTTCCGCAAAATCAAGTAGCTCTGTAAAACCTAAACCAAGTGAGTCCGCAAAAAAAGTTAATGAAGATTGTGTCTATGATGCGAAGGCGGAAACGCTTAAAGATTTGCGTGATGGACAAACGTACAAAACGGTGAAAATAGACAATCAGATTTGGATGGCGGAAAACCTCAACTACAAAACTGACGATAGCTATTGTTATGACAATAACGATAAATATTGCTCTAAATACGGACGACTTTATACTTGGGCGGCAGCAATGGATAGTGCCAGCGTATTCAGTGAAAATGGCGAAGGCTGCGGTTATGGCAAGAAATGTTCACCAACGTACCCAGTGCGTGGAATTTGCTTTAACGGATGGCATATTCCTGATGCTAGTGAATGGAATAGGTTGTTTGCGATGGCAGACGATTCTATTGGAACAAAACTCAAGTCTGTATCGGGTTGGAGTTTTAACAGTGGAAATGGCACGGATTTATTCGGCTTTTCGGCTCTTCCTGCGGGGCACAGGGATTTTATTGGCGGTTTCTATGGCGATAGTACCGAAGCGTATTTTTGGAGCTCTACAGAACGTGATTGGTATAATGCTCGCTATGTGGGGCTGCAAAAACATAATAGTGAGGGGGCTCGATGGGGGCTCGAAAAGGACAAAGCCATTTCCATCCGTTGTGTTAAAGACTAAATTCTCATTTTGTCAACGATTAACCTAGCGTAAAAACGCCTAATTTTGCAAAATAAGCATATATTCCATACGGGAGATATTGTATGGAATGTTTTAAAACTTCTCTTTGCGCGGCGTTTTCGCTTGCTGTTTCTGCGACATCTGTGTTCGCTGGCCCGATTACAACGGTTCCTTGGAACGGTCATCCGGGGGCGGCCAAACTTGTTTGGACATGACCGAGACCAGCATTTAACGCCGTTGGCGTTCGTGGCTGCGGTTATGCCATATCTGAATACAAGTATTCAGTTGCGTCATAACCTTGCACACTATTGGTACTTGAACGAAGTGAATGTACAAGTAGACAGTGGTTAGGAATTGCTGCTGGACACTGCTGTTGTCATTCTGGAGCCACGCAGTGGCGATAGAATCCAAACAAGTGTTGTCTGTAGAGGACACTTTGCAAAGCTCGCCCTTTTTTTTGTGTGATTTTGTACGCTTCCCGTTTTAGATTTATCCCCAAAAAAGGTGTCGGGATGTTGAAAAAATATGTGTTAGGGCTGTTTCTAGGCATTACGGCTGCTTTTGCAAGCGGCCAACAAAAAACAATTGCTTTCTTTACTCCGTGGTCGAATACGAATGCTGTCCTTTATATGGGCGGCGATTCTGTAGCCACCATGACTTCGCTTGAAAATTACTGCGGGTGGTTCAAGGCTACGGTAGATGCCCCTGAAAGCGATTTCAAGGTTTACTTTAAACAGACCGTCGGATTTAATTATGTCGGCGCCGAAGGCTTGGTCTCGACGGAACCGACTATGGCGACTGAAATTGCGCTTGATTCTGTGGCGGCCCTTTCGGATACGATTTGGGTTCAAGGCTACAAGACGGATGTGCCCGCGCTATTTTCGAAATATCCTGGCGTTCTTGGCGATTGCCCGCTAAAGAAAATTCCTGTGACTGTTTACGACTGGCTTCATGGAACTAAGGGCGATGGAGACGGTAGCGGTAAAAATGGCGACCCGGCAAACGGTGTGAGCGCTGATTTTGGGTCGGGTGGATGCTCTGGCAAATCGAAGGCTGTGACGGGCATGGTCGAATACAATCTCGGTCCAAACGGCGTTCCTGTTCGTGCAAATCCGTTCCCGGAAAACTGCAAGATTACGGATCATTTGGATAGCTGGTTCTTGCCACAGGTTATCGGCATGGATTCTGCGGGTAACGAGTACACCAATATGACTTGCCGCGACCTTTATGTTTCTTTGGACGATGATGGATTTTGGCTTGCAGAAGTGTCGAAAGACCGCATATCGGAAGGCAACGAAAAGAATTCAGATGGCATGTTCCTACTGGATGATTTTGAATATCTCGATGATGCAAAGACCGTTCCGAATCCTTATTTTGACCAACTTAAGGGAACAAAAATCGGCAAGCATAATTTTGGCTATACTGCAAAAATTCAGGCGACCTTTGAATATGTTCCAGGGCAGTATTTTGATTTTTATGGAGACGATGACGTTTGGGTGTTTATTGATAATCGATTGGCTGTAGATATCGGTGGCCAGCACGCCCAAGTGGCGGGTGCCGTGGATCTCGATACGATTGGTCAAAATACTGGGAACAAGCTTGTTCCTGGAAAGACTTATGATTTCCACATCTTTTACGTTGAACGCCATACGGGTTCCTCGAATTTCCGCATGCGCACCTCCATTGACTTGCATGTGGATGCGTCGATTTTCTTGACGTCTGATAATCGCGATGAAGGAAAGCGTTTTGAAATTTGGCAAATCAATAAGAAAAATAAGCTGTCTTGCAATTACGATGCAAATTCAACGGAACTGGATACGATTGGAGGCGTCTCTACGTTTACGCTCACCGGCGGAAATCTTGCAGAACCTGAAATTCTTGATGTCGGAACGCATTACGAAGGCATCGTAATTACAAGCGATTCAACATTCTACATTGACTCGGCGGCGATTGTGTCGAATGTTGCCCTTGCTCCTGGTCATTACTTCTTGGAAATTACGTTGAAGGCTGATCCCAGCCAAAAGACTAAAGTTGAAATTACGGTTCCCTCTTATGCGGTGCCAAGCGTTGCTTTTATGAAGACGGATTGGACTATTCTCGGGAAAAATGTTTCTGGCGATACGGTGCAAATTGGCGAATGGGCGTATGCGACCTATCAAGTGAATATTGCCTTCTTTGAAGAATGGGCGAAGGTCAACAATTACAATCGAAAGATAAATCTATCATTCTCCGATGTGAATATTGATATTTTGGATACTGTGGACGGAAATAAAATCAATGCTGTGAATTTGGATGCAAATGGAAAAGCAACATTCTTTGTCCGTGCTAATGCGCCTGTGTCGGGCGTGACGCTTACGGCGAAGGGTGCTGCTGCAGGTGTGTCCGTGTGGACGGACCTTGTGTTTGCGGCTCCGCCGGTTCCCCGTGTGTCAAATGCCATTGCGATTGACCGAAACGGTGATGGTCGTGCCGATAGTTTGTATGTGCATTTTGATAAATCTCTCAAGCAAAAGAGCAAACTCGATTCTATCCAGTTTACTTTTGGGGAATCGTTTAATACGACCTCCAAGTTTACGATTGTCAATGAAAATGATATTGTAATTACGGCTGAAAACTTGACTCCGCAAAATTGCTCTGGGGATGTGTGCGGCTTTGGAAGCAAGGTCTTTACAGGGGGCACCTCGGACGTTTATGTCGGAAGTTTAAACAATTGGTTTACCTATGAAGACAAAGGAAAGACTGGTCGCTTCTATATGGAAAATGAACCCATTGCTGATGGGGTCGGGCCTGTTATTCTTACGGCTGTAAAATCAAAAAATAATAATGGAAATGTAATGCTCTTGCTTACTTTCAGCGAAACCGTGTCCGATGAATCCAAAAAGAATTTTGTACAAATGTTCGATTTCCTCTGTGTACGTTCAGGAGAAAATCGTACTCCTGAAAATCCGATGCTGCAAGGAGGGGCTGATAAAACCATGTTGCTCATTTACGAGGCGACTGCAAAAGATGCGGTGCTCCCGACTAGTGGTGATCGCGTTCGTTTTACCGTTGATGGAATTGTTACGGACCTTGCACAAAATAAGGCCCATAAAGAGAACCCTTGGGTTGTCATAGCCGGGGATCAGGAACTTTCTCTTGAAAGTCCCAATGTGGTACTGATTGGCGAAGATCCTTATGATATCATCAAGAAGGATTCCGTTACACAGGCTCTGCTTATTCCTAACACAGCGCAGAATGCTCAGGAAATAGGGGATTCTCTTGGCGTTCAGGGAAGTCTTGTCGATTTCGATGTCTCGAAAGTTATGATTGAACAGACTCAGACTGCAGTGAATCATCTTGATGCGTTTATTGAATCTCGAATTGATAATACGGTCCACTACGACACCACCGTTACAAGCATCAGCGAAGAAGAAGCTCTTGTGCAACTTTTTAACGACATCCGTACAGTAGTTGTGGATACGTCTTACGGGTTTAGCGAAGAGACGGTCAACGGGATTTTAGACGGAGCTATAAACGAGGGTAATTATAAATTAATAGTTCGACCGGAAGACCAGGCGCTTATCGCGACGATGGTCGAAGCGAATGTTGATGCGAGCCGCGATACCACCATTGCGATAGATGAAATTTTATCTGTAACGCAGGCAGACTTGTTCGATGCAATTCGACAAGGAAAAATGGATAGAGAACTTTTGCAAGCCGGTGTAAGCCAAGAACTGATTGATGCCATAAAAAATGGCGATGTAAATGAATTCAATATCGGTGAATATCGCAGTGGCGAAAAAACTGTAATTTCGGGTGATGATGTTGAACTTTATTACCATACGCGGTATTTCAGTCACTTGGGAGAATTTGTTGGAGATTATTCCAGTTCAATTAAATGTTCGGATCGTGATTTATATGGAGAAGAAGGTTGCTTAAAAAACAAGGGAAGAATTTTCCTAGCTTGGAATATGCGCTCTAATAATGGCCGTTTAGTGGGCACCGGAGTTTATATCGAACGCCTTGAAATCAAGGTTATCGTGAACGGGAAAAAAAATATACACCAGGTTCGGGATAAATTGATGGGCGTACGCCGTAAAGGTGGCACGTTGTCTCATAAAAATAGTCTTTGAAATTGAAGCATATACAACACCCACAGACTCCAAATGCGCAGACTCGAAAGAGCCTGCGTTTTGCAATTCAGGGTGCTTTTAGCATTTTGTCAATGTTTTTTGTAACGTAGTTTGTTCTCTTTACCTTAAAAGAGGGTATTTTCATGCATAGAAAAATGTATGGGAGATATGTATGGAATGTTTTAAAACTTCCCTTTGCGCGGCATTTTCGCTTGCTGTTTCTACTTTTGCTGGCCCGATCACTACGGTTCCTTGGAATGGTCATCCGGGTGCGGCGACTTTCACGTTTGACGATGGTCTCCATTCCCAGACGAACAACCTTACGTTCTTGGATAACATGGATGTAAAGGTGACGTTCTTTGTTTGCACGGGAACGATGGATTTTTCGACCAATTCGCAACCGCACTTGAATTATGCCAAGAAAGGCCACGAAATCGGGAACCACACGGTCAACCACAAAAATTTGACGCAGGGTGCGGATCTCAATTCAGAAATTGGCGGTGCTGCCACAAAGCTCCGTAGCATGGGGCTAGAAGCGACTTCCTTGGCGACGCCTTATTGCGCCCAGAACGCGACCGTTAAGAATGCGATTAACCAGGAACATTTCATCAATCGCGGGTGCGGTGGTGGCGGCCTTACGGGCTGGGATAACGAACCGGACTGGATGCAGATTGATTCGCACTACTGGCAGGCAAGTAGCAATGTCGCGAGTTTCAAGAGTAGCCTCGATCAGGCGGCGAGTGGCAAGTGGCACGTGCAGCTGAATCACGGTGTTGCGGGCAACTGGGATGTGATTTCGACGGCGGACATCAAGACGCTGATTGAATATGCGGTTAGCAAGAATTTGTGGGTCGCGACGTTTTCTACGGTGGGCGCTTACTTGCGCGCTCATTTCACGATTGATAAGGCGACTGCGACAAATACGGCGAACGGATTTACGGTCAAGTGGACATCTCCGCATGCGCATATGCCAAAGAGCGTGCCGCTTCGCGTAAAGATTCAGGGAGCTCAGGGCAAGACTGTAAGCCAGAAGGGCAAAGAGGTCAAGCCGAATTCCGATGGTACTTACACGATTGAATTCATGGCGCTTGAACTTGAAGTTTCTGGCGAACCGATTGAAGTCAAACCATTCAAGGGCGCAATTGAAATTCCGGGAACTGTTGAAGCCGAAAACTACGATACTTACGCTTACAGCGATGCCGACGGCAAGAGTGACGAAACAGGTTACCGCAGCGATGATGCCGGCATTGTCAAGGGTGGCTCTGGCTATGCGCTCGGCTACACGAGTGCTGACGATTATTTCGAATACACGCTCGATGTGAAAAAGGCGGGTAAGTACAAAGTAGTCATCAATGGCGCTACGGGTAATTCTACAGCGTCTTCCGTGACTGTTTCTGTAGGTGATAAAAAGATTGAAACGGAAATCCCGTCAAAGGGCGATTGGAATACGTATTCCGAAGTGGAAGCGGGCGAGTTGGAACTTGCAGCAGGCAAGCGAACGCTCCGCCTTACAATCAATACAAACTATATAAATATCGACTGGATTAAGTTCGTGGATGAATCGGGGACAACGAATATCGCGCGAAAAATTGCGTTTGAACATGGCCCTGCGATGGTGCGTTACCAGGTGTTTGATTTGAATGGCCAACTAATCAAGTCTGCGAATGTAATGGCGGGTTCTGTAAGCGAAGCCTGGAATCTTGTAAAAACAGGTCTCCGAAAAGGCGCTTACGTCATGCGTTACAGCGAGGCTGGGCAAGGCTCGCACGTCGTGAAAGTCCGTTTGCAATAGTCTAAGGCTATTAACTAACAACTAATAACTAATGACAAATAACCAATGATAAATAGCTCTCGCTCCCGAGGGCTTTTGACGCCTATGGCGTCCGCCGCTACGCTCGGTCATATCGGCAAACAAGTTTGCCGCTGCGACACTCGCTTGTGGGCTGTTTTTATTACAAAACTTTCGTCTTTCGTCTTTCGTCTTTCGTCTAAAAACTATCTTTGTTTCATAAACACGAGGTTTTATGCAGTCCTGGACCGAAATCAAGAATATTGAAAACCCCACAGAAGAACAGCAGCTTGAAGCGATTAAGCTGAACTGGTATGCCATCAGTCTTATCCAGAACCCGACTGAAACAGTGCAAAAGGCTGCATTTGAAAAAAATGAGCAGGCCATACTTTACGTGAAATGTGGTCCGTGCGAAGCTTTAAAGCAGGCGCTGAATGCCATGGACGAGACCAAGTTCCTTGCCGCATTCAAGGCTGAACCGAACTTGCTCAAGTTTATCACGAACCCGGCCCTTCTCAAGGTTGCCGTGTCGCAGGATTGGCGCATCGTCCGTAAGATTGAAGGTGCCTCCGATGAACTTTGGGCTGAGGCCGTTCGTCAGAGCCCGGACGCATTGAATTTTGTACACAATGCGGGTGAAAAAGTGCTCGTCGCCGCTGTGGAACGCGATTGGAAGTATATCCAGGAAATTGAAATTCCGACGGCTGCTGTTGTTGTGGCTGCAGTCAAGCAGGACTACCATGCATTTGAATACGTGAGCATCCGACGCCGTACTGAACCGGTGCAGCTCGCCGCCGTCCGCACGGACTGGCGTTGCATCCAGTACTTGCAGCGTGCTAGCGAAAAGGTGCAGATGGAAGCGGTCAAGGCTTCTAAGGATGCCCTCAAGCTGATCAAAAATCCGACTCCTGCCGTCAAGGAATTCTGCGCGTGATTGAACTTGATTCGGTAACATTCCGTTATCCGAAATCTACGGCAGATGCTCTGTCTAATATTTCTCTCAATATCCCGCAAGGGAGCTTTTTTGCGCTGATAGGCCCGAATGGCGCTGGCAAGACGACTTTGTTGCGCTTGCTTTGCGGGCGTCTGGGCGCATTCAAAGGCTCTGTCAAAATTGATGAGTCCCTGCGCAATTCTGCGGGATTCCTGAATGCCGAAAAGTACGGTGTGCTGCTCGAAAATCCGGGCGTTTATCCGAAACTTTCCATCAAGGAATACCTTCAGTATTTTACGGGCTTTTATGGCTTTGACGTTGAGAATTGGCGCGAAAACGGTGCCATGTTGGAACGTTGCAAGTCTTTTGCTGGACGCCTCAAGTTGCCACCCCTTGATAAGCGCTTAGAAACGCTTTCTCTCGGAAACCGCCAAAAGGTGCAGATTGTCCGTGCGCTTTTGCATAGCCCGAAGCTTTTGATTCTTGACGAGCCTGTTGCAAATCTAGACCCGATTTCAAGAGATACGGTTTGGCAACTGCTTGATGAATGGCGCAAAGAAGAAAACGGAACGGCGATTGTCTGTTCGCATGTGCTTGCTGAAATGGACCAGTGGGCGACTGATTATGCCATTATTGATGGCGGTCGGGTATTGAAAAGTGGGCGAGTCGCTGATGTCGGTGCCGACAGCACTTCATTTAAGATAAACGCTGCCGGTGTATCGCTTGAACAAATCCGCGCTGCTCTTGATGCTGCTGGCTTCTCCGCAGACGTTAATCTTGAACACACAAGCCTTTCAAAGCTTTATCGTTCAATTATTCAGTAAATTCCTAATTTCGGCGGTCTTCTATCAGCTGCTGCGCAGCCATTTTAGAATGCCTGCGACAAGTCAAACGCGAAACGTCCCCATTTGAACTTGGTGGAGTTCTTCTTGTTTTCGTCCAAACTTGTTACTCCTGTAATAATGGCGTAGTCAAGACGGAACGTCAGGAACTGCCAATGGTAACGGATTCCAAGGCCTATGCTTCCTTCCTGGGCGTCTTTGTATGTATTGTCCTTGACATCCATAACTCTAGCCCAGTCAAAGAACTGCACGATTTGCCATGCTCTTAGCGATTTCCACGGGAATGTCCAACGGAGTTCTTCGTTGATTCGAAAATACATCGGGGTGAGCGCGGTATGGATGTTGTCCTTCACGACAGAGGAATCTTTGCCTGTTTCTTTATTTGTGACTGTCGTTGTGTCGCTAGTCGTGTAGCTTGCAAAAATGCTCCGGAAACGGTAGCCGCGTACAGAACGTGAGCCACCCTGGTAAAATACGCGAGCATCGTCTTCAATGGCTGTATTGAAAAATCTGCCGACGCTTCCGCTCAATGCTCCATAGAATGTCCAGAATAAAGGCATGTAGATGTTTGCTGTAGCTTCACCATAAGTATAAATATGGCCATCTTCAAAGTTGGATTTATTGCTAAAGTTTGTTCCAAGTCCGACCGTCGGGGAGAGGCGCAAGCCCTTTTGCGGGTTGAAGTAGTCGTCGGTGAAATCAAACGCTAATGCAATTTCGCCTTTGAGCTTGAAAAGCTTGTCTTCGTTCTTGTTCACGTATCGTGTATCAATCGTGCCTCGGAATTTGATGTGGTCCGTAATGCCGAAGGTCAAGTCACCACGGTTGATTATTTCGTATCGCTCTTCAACGCTGTCGGGGTAGGCGGGCGGATTTATTTTTTCGTGGTTGAATGAGAGACGGTCCACAAAGCGGATGGCTGTCGGGATGAACGTGAAGGCGGTTCCGAAGAAAAGCGGGTTCGCGTAACCGAGCGTGATTTCCTGCTTGTTCTGTGCAATTTGCACGCTTGTCGAAAATTCATGGAATTTTCCAAAGAAGTTCTTGTGGTCGGCGTAAGCCATCGCTCCAAAACCATAAATTTCTTCAAAGAAAAATCCGTAGCGGGCTTCACCTGGCACGCGTTCAATCACGTCCAAATGAACGTCCGAAAGCCCGTCTTCGCGCAGTTCGTCGTTTAGCTTGACTTGCGTAAAGAGCTGGGTTGAATAGAGCTTGCTTTTAAAGTTGAAATACTGGTTACCGTCAATGATTTCACCTTTGGGGATTCTCCAAAGCGATGAGAGCCATGCCGTGTCCGAAAGCCCTTGTTCTGGAACCGCCTTTCGTTCGTTCTTGTTGACGGCGCGCTGTGTTGTGGTGATCATGTTTCCCATCAAAACTTTTGGGCCTGGGCGCACATTGATAATGACGTTGACTTGCTTTGCCGTTGTATCGACATGCTCTTCGGATGAAATATAAACGTGCAAGTTACCTTGCTTGCGGTACGCTTTCTGGATTTCCTGAAGGTCTTCGGAAATATCTTCTTGATTGTAGTTCTGGTGCTTTGAAATTTTCAGCGTCTGTAGGTCAATAGGAATTTCGGCATCGCCTTCAGAAATGATTTGCGCATTGTTGAACTTGTAGCATTCCCCTTCGCTGACCGTAAAATGATAGTTGCGCTGTTGGCTTCCGTTTGAAAGCTCTTCTCGTACAATGTCCATTTTTAGGTCAAGGCTATAGTAACCGCGGGAGTAGTAGAGCGCACGCACGTTTTCGGATGAAAGTCGCATCAAGAAGTCTTGTTTGATTGTATCCAGCTGGGCAAATTCTTCGGGAATGTCGAGCTGTTCATTCAGCTGGAATTTTGAGAAGACCTTATTGCCCGTGATGATGACAGACCATGGATTTTTTTCTCCGCTGTCGGCAAACGAAATGGCCGAAAAAAACAATAATGCACAAATCAGTAAAATCATTTTGCTTTCTCCGTAGACGTGCTGTCGGCGGGTGTCTTGCTTGTCGATACAGAATCGGCGGGGCTGTTTGCAGAAGGATCGTTGGGCTGTCGCATGGCTCTAGGTGGGCGGACTGTTTCGCAGTGGCCGATGCCTAAAATGCAGGGATTCCAGAATTTATACGAGTAGTTGATACCGATATTTTTCTCTATGCGGTTTTCATTGTCGTTTGTCGCTGTATTGGACTGGTATTGCTTTGCAATCAGGAGGCCGTTAAGAGATAGCGATGGTGAAAGATGGTTCTTGTGTGAATATTCCTTATCCTTGAATACCGGCAACATGTAGGTGGCACCGAACTGTAGCGACTGGTCGTAAGTCGGGCTCTGGCTCTGGTCCTGCGTGTAGCCGAAAATAAGGCTTAAGTTCTTGACCCAGCGATCCAGTGAAATCGGGACCTTGACGTAAGAGGAATCTTTTTCATTGCTGGAGCCGTTGTCAAACAACATAACTTTCATGTCAATATCGCCGATGTAATCACCGCCCAAAGTCTTGTTTGCTGTAGAAGAAATGACTTTGCCGATAGCTTTGCCGGCAAGCTTGTTCCAGTCTGCTGTAACGCCGTCTTCGGTAGCAACGCATCCGAGGAAGATGTTGCGGTAGGTATCAGCTGCGGTCGATTCCGTTCCGCAGTTGGAGCTGGGGATAGGCTGTGGGTTCGTGATTGTTCCTTGAATATCAAAGTTGATGGGGCAAGTGTCTTTATCCTTGTCGTCTTGCTCCGTACAATAGGGGAGTTCCTGCGAACTGGACACATCGATAATGCCATGCTGCCACGGAACGTCGTTCCAGGAAATGTTGAACGCGTTGAGGTCAAACTCATAGAGTGTCTTCACGCCGATGAATCCATTGTCCGCGTTGGTCACATCGCCACGCAAGATAGGTCTGTTGGTTGTACCGAGAACCCAGATGTCGAGCGTGAGCGGAAATGCTGCAAAAGGCGTGATGATTTCGACGGAATCTTTCTGGGAATCGCTGATGTGGAATGCCAGGTCGATTGGGCTCGAAACAGAAATCTTGGCTTCGGTCTTTTCTTTGCTGCGGAGGTTTGCAATGGCGTTGTTGAACAACGTCAAAATCTTGTCAAGCGAGCTTGGGGTGATTTCAATATCCAAGTCCTTGCGGTAGACGAGCTTGTCGATGATGAAGTTGCCGCTCACGCTCTTGTTCTTGATTTGCCTGTCCTTCGTATGCGGAATGTTGAGCGTAATGTCGCTCTTGCCAATCAGGTTTGCGGTACCGAACGTTTCGTCATCGAATTTGTACTGGACTAGCGGAATGTTTGCAACGAGGGACATCTGGTCTTCGGAATCTTCCAAGTGACTTGTAACGTTGCGCAGGGTGACGGTGTGGTTGTCCATTTCAAGCGTGTACTTCTCGGTGCTGATGTCGATTGCTTCGAGTTGCATGGTGTGCAAGTCGTAAAGCAAAGAGGCAAACAGCATGTCACCAATTTCGTTCTGCGTAGAAATCTCGTTGATCTCAAGCACGCCTTCTTTTATTTCGCCTCTGACGTGGATGGGGAAGGCGTTCGGGAGTGTTCCGTAACGGACAATGGTCGAGTCCGAAGTGAGTTTTGCCATAATGCCCGGCAAGCCTTCGCTCAGTTTGGCCTGGAGGTCGATTTTGAGGTCTGTCTTCTCGATTTCGGCGCGGGTTTCCGGGATGAGCCATGTGCCACCAAGCTTGATGGTACCGAACAAGTCAAGGTCGTTATTGAGCGTGCAGTTGCCGATGATGTGGCCACCGTTTGGGCTCTCGTAGGTGAGATGGACTTGTCTGTTCGGATCAAAAATATCATCGACGACAACGTTCGTGTTGCCGGTCCAGACTCCATTAGAAATTTCAAAATTGGTCAGGAGTTCAATCTTGTTCTTGTTGGCCGATAGGTTCATCTGCCGGATCTTGAGAACTTCGGGCGGAATGTTGTTGAAATTCAGGTCCTTGAAATCGAAGCTACCTAGCATGCCGGTTTCTTCGTTGAATGCGATTTCACCGTTGAAGCTACCCGAGGCAAGCGTCGTATCGCCAAGCGGTTCCAGTAGAATCGGCAAGTTGAAGTCCTCTGCCGAAGCCCAGGCGTGTAGCACCTGGATGGGGAGCATGGCGGTCGGTTTAAAGTCCGGGTTCGAATCGTTGGGCAGTACAAAGGTGCCTTCCATGGCGACCTTGTTGCTGTTTTGCGTAACGACAGCCGTATCGACTATGATGGTGTCGCCGTATTCGCGAATCTTGGTGTGTCCGTGGAGGATGAACGGTTCTACGTTTCCGTCGATGTCCAGTTCCGCTTCGCCAACTCTTGAATCAAGATTGTAATCTATGGTACCTGAGACTGTGCCTTTCAGTTTGTCGTTCAAGACAATGTCCGAGAACGGAATGGTCGAAATCTCGGCATGGTCCGCCTGCGCCCAGACGAGAAGCGAATCGCCTACGTGTACGATTGTTTCTGCTGAACCGCCGTTCTTTTGCTTCAAGCGCCAGGAGGTGTGGAGCGTCGGTTCGTGATAGTCAACATCGCCAGAAATGCTGAACTCTTCGTCGGGGGTGTAAATGGTCGCCTTCGGAAAATCAATGTATTTGCGGCCGAGGTCGAGCACTAGCTGCATTCGGAGCGAGTCTGCCTTGAAATGGTACGCGTTGATGATGGAGTCTATCTTGACGTAGGCTCGCAACTTGTTGTTCTGGAATGATCCTATGATTTTGGGATTCTTCCCGATTTCGACATTGCCCCTGACCCAGTCTAGCGCCCACGGTTCCATGGCCGAAAGGTTTGCCGCGAAGAACACCTTGAGGCTGTCCTTCGTCTTGACGTGAGCCCTGACGACTGAGCCTTCGCGCGTTTCAATAGAAGCGTCGATATCGCTACCCGTTTTGGTGATGGATTGGATATCCATGTCCATCGGCATCATCTGCGGGCCGTACATGGCACTCATGTTGGCGATTTCACCCGAGAAATCAAAGTCCAACTTGTCGTTGAATACGCCGTCGAGGTTGATATGCCCGCCTTCGTTGTTGCGGAACACGGACTCGATGTTGGTCTGCTTGGGCGAGCCGTAGACCTTTATGATGGCATCGAGCGGTAAGAACGGCCAATACTCGCCAATATGGGTCTTGAGCGTAAAGTTGTACTGGAACGTTTTTTTGGTAAGCGATGTCGAAACGTTGCCGCTGAAATTCAGGTTGCTTACCGCAGGGATTGCACTCGAAAGCTTCATGGGGACCCACTTGAGCGGATCCTTGACGCTTACGTTTGTCGACGCCTTCAGCTGGGTGAGGTCGTTTTTGGGGGCGGATGCGTTGAGGGCGATGTTGTCGTTACGAGTCTTGATATTGGCGTTGACGACGAGGCTCTTTTCTGAGAAGTCCGCGTCTAGCTGTATTGATGCCGTATCCTTGACGAAACTGCCTTTGATATTGTCGGCGCTAAGGGCAACCTGTTTTTGTCCAGTATTGTGGAGGCGGATATTTTGTGCTTTCCAGCCCATGTCGCCCATGGTAAAGTCCAGTTTCCCCAAGCTGACCTTTACGGGGAACGGAATTCTGACTTTTTCGGGGAACTCAATTGCTTCAAGAGCTTTTGCGGTGTCTTTTGCCACGGCCTTTGTGGCTGTATCCGGAACGAAATTTGCAGAAACTTCACCGACATCGAGGACGATTCCCCTGTTTTCGCCAAGGATCGTTATGTCCAGGTGCGGGTTCCTGACCATGTAGGTAGATTGCCCTTGTTCCACCTTGATGGAATCGTAAAACTGGTCCAGAAGGTTGTTCTGACGGTGTCCGTAAGGAGTGATGGTGACATTACCAAACGTGTGCGGACTGGATAGAAGATTTTCTACGGCAAAATGAACATACCAGACACCGACAGCCACGGCGCCCACGACAGCCGTCGCAACGGCTGCTTTTATGGCGAATATTGATAGAATACTCTTCAAGCGCTCCTAATATAGATAATGTTGGTATTTGTAAAATGAATGCTTACGCGGAACTTACGCCTGAAAGTACATAGAACTGTAAATTATTATTTATTTAGAATAAAGTAATTGCGCGCGACGCCAAAGTTCTTCTAACCACTAACCACTTCCTACTGTCTACTTCCTACTTCCGACTAAAAATTGTTATATTCACGCACACATATTCATGAGGACTTTATGAAAAAAGCTTTGCTTGTGTTTTGTTCTTTCTGCGCCCTTGTTCTTTCAGGGTGCAATTCCATTGGAGACAAGGATACTCTCGTTGCCAGGGTGAATGGCGAACCGATTTTCAAAGAAGACTACGCCTTCATGATGCGTGTGGGGAACATCGTCCCAAATACGGAACAGATGAGAAAAGCCTCGAGTTCTTTGTTCAGCCGCAAGGCTCTTTATACGGTCGCTCTCCAGAAGAATCCTGAACTGAAGGAACAGCTCGAAGCCCACAACGTGGCTCTTGAAAACTACCTCCTTACATTCGTGTACCAGCGCCTCTATACGATGGACCGCCTGATGTACACCGACGATGAACTTGCTTTCTATTACGACAAGCACCGCGACCAGTTTGCTGATTCGCTTTCCTACATGAATCTTCGCGACAAGGTTGCCGATGCCAAGTACATCGAATCCAACTATGATTCCTTGAAGTCCTATGCCTTCAAGCACAGGGACTTGTCCGATACGTCGCGTGAAGTCAAGATTACGTACGACATCAAGGAACGTTTTGTCTCGGACCATCGCCAACGGATTGTTCGTGAAACGGGACCGGCTCTCCTGAAAAAGTACAACATTCAGGAAACTGAAATCCAGATGCCTTCTGCTGAAGCCTACTACGAAAAGCACAAGAACTTGTACATGACTCCGGGTGGCTTTGTTGTCTACCATGTGGAATCTGCGGACTCCGCTAAACTTGCTAAGCGCTTTAAGGGCAAAAAGGTTGACCTCAAAGGTTTCATGAAGATTGCGTCCAAGTTTAGCGAAAACAAGGACACAAAGGCTGCTAAGGGCTTTGTCGGTAAGGTTGTTTATGGTCATCCGCTTCCGTATGGCATTGGCTTTGTCCCGAATATGTTTGTCGCTCTTGACACCTTGAAGGATGGAGCTATTTCCTCGGTGATCAAGTCTGAATCTACGGGCCGTTATCATGTGTTCTACCGCGAGTCCGTTGTTCAGCCGGAACAGAAACCGCTTGACCGCGTACGCAAGAGCATTGAACGTGATTTGGCAACAACCGCTAATTACGAACTTGATTCCAACTATGTGCTTGTTACGAAAAATGGCGAACCCGCTATCCGTGAAAAGGATGTTCTTGCTGTATACGAAGATAATGGTATGATGGTCCGTTCCCGCAGAACTCATGACCAGGTCGTAAAATCCCTTGCTCTCCAGCTTGCTTTTGCTTCCGAAGCTCGCGAAGTCGGACTCGACCACACTTGGGAATATCGCGCCCTCAAGCGCCAGAGCGATGTCGACTACATCATCAAGATGTACAGGATGAAGGTCCTTAACCACATCGTGGTTCCGGAAGATTCTCTCAAGGCCCTCTACGAACGTATGGGCAATCCGGCACACCCGACTTTGACGTATGAACAGTCCCGTTCTGAGCTCAGCGACTGGTTTGAAATCCCTGAAAATCTCATGAAGAGAACGTATTACTACGCCGAAGAAGACTACCTCCCGAAAACCTACGAAGAGTCTAAGAAGCAGGTGTTTGAAACGGCTTACCTGGTGTACCGTTCTGGCCGCTGGGACAAGGAAGTCGTGACTTCCTGGGGGACCGCTAAGGTGGATCTCTTTGCAGATAACATAACGCTTTTGCCGCAGGAATGGTCTGTGGAATTTGCCATGAAGTCTGCTGATTCTCTTTATACGCAGGCGAAGAGCCTCGAAAAAGCTTACCTTGCATGGTCTGGAATTCGCGAACGCTATGTGGATATTGATTCCGTTGCCAAAAAGGCTACATTTGAACTCGCGCACGTTTACAGCGATCAGGAAGAATTTGACAAGGCCCAGCGTGAATACAGGGCTTTCTACCGCACGTGGCCGGATTCTCCGGATGCTGAAAAGGCCATGTTCAGCCGTGGCTTCATCCTGAACGAAAACCTGCACAAGGATGCTGAAGCGCTCAAGGTCTTTGAAGAATTCAAGAAGCTTTACCCGAAGAGCGAACTCAACGAATCTGTCGATTGGCTTGTCCAGAACATCAAGAGCAACGGCAAACTCGCCGATGAACTTATGAAGAAAATCGAAGCGGAAGAGTAAGACGAAAGAACGGCGCAGAGCGCCTACAGACGAAAGACGAGAGATTAAATAATGTCGCTTCGCGATAATATTTATGAGATTCTTTTAAGCTCAAGTCTAAAAGCAAGTTTTTCTCTCGTCCCTCGTCTAAAACCAACACATTCTTTCGTCTTTCGTCTTTCGTCTTTCGTCTAAAATCTTATATTTTTCACAACTTTCAAAAAAAAGGTACTACTATGGAAATGACATTTGCAATGATCAAGCCGAACGCAGTCAAGTCTGGCTTGGTTGGTCGTATTATTGATCGCTACATCAGTGCCGGTCTCTCTGTCTGCGCCGTCAAGATGCACCAGATGACCTCCGAAGATGCTCGCGGTTTTTACGCTGAACACGTCGAAAAGCCGTTCTTCCCGGAACTCGAAGCCTACATGACCAAGGGTCCGTCCGTGATGCTTGCTCTCGGTGGCGAAAACGCAATTGCAAAGGTCCGCGCCATTAACGGTGCTACCAATCCGGCTAAGGCGGAACCGGGTACCCTCCGCTACGATTTTGCTCCTTCCATGACCGAAAACGTCGTTCACAGCTCCGATAGTCCGGCTTCTGCAGAACGCGAACTCGACTTCTGGTTCAAGAAGGAAGAACGCTACGCTTACGAAATGCCTTCTCTCAAGGCCTGCTGCGTCCTCTAATTTTTAACAATAAAACAATCCTTCTAAGGAGTAGACTCAAATGCAATGGATCATCAAGTATCTTACCTCGTCCATTGGTAAGAAGCAGATCATGGGATGCACAGGCGCCTTCTTGGCTCTGTTCATCTTTGGCCACATGTGTGGTAACTTCCAGCTCTTGAACTTCGACCAGGCTGCGGCACAGGCGTCCTACAACGCTTATACCGAATTCCTGACCGGATTCAACCCGCTCCACTTCCCGGTGAAGATGATTTACCTCGTCGAACTGGTACTCGTGGCTGCCTTTGCCATTCACATCTTCCTCGCTGTTACGCTGAAGATTGAAAACAAGAAGGCTCGTGGCGGAATTGAATACGAAGTCAATGCACGCAAGGGCAAGAAGACTTTCGCAACCTTCACCATGATCTGGTCTGGTCTCTTCATTGTTGGCTTCCTCATCCAGCACCTCATGATGCTCAAGTTCGGCGAACACTACCTCTATGTGAACGACAAGGGCGAAATCATCCGCGACATGTGGCTCACCACGATCCAGATGTTTGCAAATCCTGGCTGGGCTGCATTCTATGTTGTTAGCATGTTCGTCATCGGCATGCACCTCTTCCACGCCATCTCCTCTGCATTCCAGACGATGGGTATCGCTCACCAGAAGTGGACCCCGATTATCGATATCGCCGGTATCGTTTATAGCGTCGTCGTGGCACTTGGCTTCGGCATCACCGCTGTTGCCTCTTACTACCTCGCTAACCAGCCTGAAACCCAGGCTCTTATCGAAAAGTCCCGTAGCCTCCAGCAGCAGTACGAACAGCAGAAGGCCAAGGCCGACAAGGCTGCTTTCGTCATCCCGTCTGTTGGCGAAGTACAAGTTTCTTTCAATATTGAAAAGTAAGGAGCCCACTAATGATTCTTGATTCTAAAATCCCCGGTGGTTCCATCGAAGAAAAGTGGACCAAGCACAAGTTCGAACTCAAACTCGTGAACCCGGCCAACAAGCGCAAGTTCACGGTCATCGTCGTGGGTACTGGCCTTGCAGGTGCTTCTGCTGCCGCATCCCTCGGTGAACTTGGTTACAACGTAAAGTCTTTCTGCATTCAGGATAGCCCGCGCCGTGCCCATTCCATTGCTGCACAGGGCGGTATCAACGCAGCAAAGAACTACAAAAACGATGGCGACTCCGTTTATCGTTTGTTCTACGATACCGTTAAGGGTGGTGACTTCCGTGCTCGCGAAGCCAACGTGCACCGCTTGGCCGAAAACTCCAACTTGATCATCGACCAGTGCGTCGCTCAGGGCGTTCCCTTCGGTCGTGAATACGGTGGCCTTTTGGACAACCGCTCTTTCGGCGGTACGCAGGTTTCCCGTACGTTCTACGCTCGTGGTCAGACGGGTCAGCAGCTCCTCCTCGGTGCATACCAGGCTCTCATGCGCCAGGTTGCTGCCGGTAAGGTCAAGATGTTCCCGCGTCGCGAAATGATGGACCTCGTCGTGATCGACGGCAAGGCTCGCGGTATCATCGTCCGTAACCTCATCACTGGCGAACTCGAAAGCCACGTTGCAGACGCTGTCTGCCTTTGCACTGGTGGTTATGGTAACGTCTACTACCTCTCCACGAACGCTCAGGGCTCCAACGTCACGGCTGCATTCCGTGCTTACAAGCGCGGTGCTCTCTTTGCAAACCCGTGCTATACGCAGATCCACCCGACCTGCATTCCGCGCCATGGCGACCTTCAGTCCAAGCTCACCTTGATGAGTGAATCCCTCCGTAACGACGGTCGTATTTGGGTTCCGCGCAAGGCTGGCGACACCCGTTCTCCGGACCAGATCCCGGAAGAAGAACGTTACTACTACCTCGAAGAAAAGTACCCGAGCTTCGGTAACCTCGTCCCGCGTGACGTGGCTTCCCGTAACGCCAAGCAGGTCTGCGACGCAGGTCTCGGCGTGGGTAACACCAAGCAGGCTGTGTACCTCGACTTCGCCGACGCTATCCAGCGTATGGGCGTTGCAGGTGTCTCTGCCAAGTACGGCAACCTCTTCCAGATGTACGAAAAGATCACAGACGAAGACCCGTACAAGGTCCCGATGCGCATCTTCCCGGCTATCCACTACACCATGGGTGGTCTCTGGGTTGACTATGATTTGATGTCCACTATCCCGGGCTGCTTCGTTCTCGGTGAAGCAAACTTCTCCGACCACGGTGCAAACCGCCTCGGTGCATCTGCTCTTATGCAGGGCCTCTCCGACGGTTACTTCGTGATTCCGTTCACCATCGGTGGCTATTTCGCAGGTACCAAGCTCGAAAAGGTCTCTGAATCCGATGCCGCCTTCGAAGACTGCAAGAAGCAGACCGAAGAACGCATCCACAAGCTCCTCTCCATCAAGGGTCACCGCACTGTTAACGATATCCATCGTGAACTCGGTAACATCATGTGGGAATACGTTGGCATGGCTCGTAACGAAGCCGGCCTCAAGACGGCTCTCGAAAAGATTCCGGCACTCCGCCAGGAATTCTGGGAAAACGTCAACGTGCTCGGCTCCGAAGGTTCCTTCAACCAGAACCTCGAACGTGCTGGCCGCGTTGCTGACTTCCTCGAATTCGCCGAAGTCCTCACTCTCGACGCTCTCCATCGTAAAGAATCTTGCGGTGGCCACTTCCGTGAAGAAAGCCAGACTCCGGAAGGCGAAGCAAAGCGCGATGATGAAAACTTCTGCTACGTCGGTGCTTGGGAATACAAGGGCGACGGTATCGCACCGGAACTCTCCAAGGAACCTCTTACTTTTGATAACGTCCACCTTGCTACTAGGAGCTACAAATAATGAGCGGACTGAATTTGACTTTGAAGATTTGGCGTCAGAAGGATGCCAAGACCAAGGGACAGTTCGAAACTGTCAAGATCAACGATGTTTCTCCGGACATGTCCTTCTTGGAAATGCTCGACATTGTGAACGAAGAACAGATGAAGCAGGGCAAGGAAGGCTTCGCTTTCGACCACGACTGCCGCGAAGGTATCTGTGGTATGTGCTCTCTCGTCATCAACGGTATGCCGCACGGTCCTGACCATGCAACGACTACCTGCCAGCTTCACATGCGTAAGTTCAAGGATGGCGACACCATCGTGATCGAACCGTGGCGCGCTGCCGCATTCCCGGTTATCCGTGACTGCGCTGTCGACCGTACCGCTTTCGACCGCATCATTCAGGCTGGCGGCTTCGTTTCCGTCAACACCGGTGCTGCTCCTGAAGCATCCACGATTCCGGTTCCGAAGGCCGATGCCGACCGCGCATTCGACGCTGCCGCTTGCATTGGTTGCGGTGCTTGCGTCGCTGCATGTAAGAACGCCTCTGCTATGCTCTTCGTCTCTGCTAAGGTTTCTCACCTCAGCTTCTTGCCGCAGGGCAAGGTCGAAGCAAAGAAGCGCGTGCTCGCCATGGTCGCTCAGATGGACAAGGAAGGCTTCGGCAACTGCACGAACCTTTACGAATGCCAGGCCGCATGCCCGAAGGGTATCACCGTGGATTACATCGCCAAGATGAACCGCGAATACCTCGGCGCAACAGTCACCTATGCCGAAAAGGTGTACGGAAAGGACTAATTAGACGAAAGGACGCTTCGCCTTCGGCTCGCTACAGACGAGAGACGAAAGAAGCGTTACAACGTCATTGCGAACCCCGAATAGGGGTGAAGCAATCTCAATTCAGCATTATAAAAGGGACCGCAGCGATGCGGCCCTTTTTGCGTATGGTGGGGGAGGAATCCCCCTGGCTTTTGGCCTGATAAATCCTTTCCACAAATTATGTGTGATGTTCCTTATCCCAATTGTCAAACCGCAAAAATCGCGGTTCATAGGGAAAATCGCAAAACACATCCTTTGGCATAGAACCGTAAACGACTACAATTTGCGGATGCAACACCTTCAGCATTTCTACAACGCCCAAATGCATCAGTCGTTTTTCATCTTGAGTTTGACAACATCCATAAGTCCCGATTGAAACGATTGAGTTATGCGGAATGCCGATAAAAGCTACTGCTTCCGGTAATTCTACAGTTGTAAATGTCCTTTCGTCGCCCCATCGCACATTCGGAATCTGATAGACTCCGCTGTGTTGCAGAAAACTTGCGTTGCGCCGAGATATGAATAGGTTTGCAATCTGTGCGCAAAGAGGAGCTTCTACTAGAATAGAATTATCGGGAGATGTAATTCCCGGATGCTCTAAAAGATCTTTGATATACTTTTCAGGATGGTTGGTGAAATCCTGATAATGAGCCTCGTGTTCATAGAAGTGTACGAATCGATCCCTAGCCTTCTGCCGCTTGGAAAAGGGTACAAGTCCTGCGGGCTCGACAATTTGTTCCAATGGCTCTAATTGCGGAATTTCAAAGATTCCATCGTAAAAAGAGCGTTCCAGCAATTCTGGACGCAATCCGTCGTCAAAGGCGTTTATGCGCATATTTATTCCTCTTTTGAAGATTTTACTTGTTTTTGTGGAATAGATATGCTAAATTAATACCTACGTTAGTTGTTAACTAGGATTTGCTTTAGCATATCTGGGAATGGACTTGAATAAGATTGTTCGCTGCAACTTGTTCGAGTCCTTTCTTTTTAACCCATTGCTTGTTCGGCAGATTCAATATCAATCTCAATCGATTTTTTGATATCCTCCGGCATTTTGTCATGGATTCTGTGTATCGCCTCGATGAATTCCTTGGATTGAGTTTTAGTTGCGATTTCATCAAACATTTCGCTAATCCAGTAGATATCATCAGGACTGCATTCGTTTTCAAGGAACGAGAGTCCTTCCTGCAGGTTATCCGTAATCATTGCAAGGATTTTTTCGTGGCATTGTTCAATGCCGTAATCCCAGTTGTCCATCGTTTCATCCGCGATTCTTTTGCGTTCAACAATGATTTTGTTGAATTCATTCTTGTCTATCATTTTTTTACTCCTATGGTTGAATTTTGTCAGGGAACACAGTTCCGATTTGCCCATTTGTTTTGATTACACCTACACGAACGCCCTTGAAAGTCCCGTACATAATCCTTCCATCCGGGAAATTACGGTTCCTGTGTAACTGGGCTACATGTTCTCCAGCCCGTTTAATAGTTTTTTCACTCCATGACGTAGGAAACCAAGATTGGTTTATCCCCGTACGTTTCGCTCTTGTCGAATGCAAAGGGATGTTCCCGACACGAACACCATTGGAATACACCTTCACAATATTATATGGAATGCCATATTTATCAAGAAGGTCCATTCCCTTTTGTCCGTGACCACCACTCATCAGCTTTAATGGGTCGGTTGGTCTTTGCGGCCTTGTGAATTTTCCCTCCGATGAATGAACCAGTGAAAACTGGCTCATGGTTCTGGCGCTACCTTTCGTATTCATATAGCGCCCTGGTTTACTGGTTCCCATATTGTACCCCTTTTGCAGAATATACAATACGGATTGATATATGCAAGAATTGTCTTGACATAAAACCTCTTGCCGTATTTCGGCGGATGATGTTGTGCATCAAGACAAAGCCGTTAGTTGTTAACAAGAACTTGCTGATGCTGTTTGCTTGGATGGCTGATGTTCGCTGTACAGCCGTTTATTTAGGGTATAGATAGCTACTATTACACGATCCACCTCCCTTGGATTTTGCCGATTCTTGTTTTTGCGGCACCATAAGTGACACCGCATTTTTCTGAAATTTGAATGTAGTTCATCCCTTGAATTAGGTCATAATCCATGAGAAATTCTTCGGCAAAAGCATTTGCTTGCCATTCGGGATCTTCAAATGGTCTAAGCTTTTCCCCAGGAGCCAAACGGCAAAGAGCTACTCGGTTTGGTCCATGCAGAAGAAAATGCCCTATTTCATGCATAATTGTAAAACGGGCGCGTCCATCTCCGTGGCAAGCCGCAACATAGACATCCTGACGGATGATGATTTTATTGGCTCCTGAAAATGTCACGCCTTCTTCCGACATTGTGTAGTCGGCGACAATCTCCCATTCAAAATTAGGGAACAGCTTTTCCATAATCCATTCAAAAAACAAACATACAGGGATTTTGTGAATATCCTCTAAGCCGCATTTTTTTCGTATGGCCTTGGCCAATTCACGAATTTCCTGCTTGGATATTGGCTTTGCCTTAAAGTTTGCCATTATTTCTTCTCCTTGTTTAAAATACTTAGGATTCTGCTTATATCACTATCTGGTATAGAGTCCAATTTTCTGGCAAAAGCGATAGCAAGGTCTCTTTGGTTGGCCTGCAGGTCGTGCAATCCTATTTCGATTTCGTTATTAGAGTCGTAATAGGCGGCTTTCATCTTTTCGTTTTGTTCTTCAGATAGGCCATAGAGGGTCGCTATCTTGGAAAGCCATCCTTCGGGAATCTTTCTTTTCCCGTTCTCGACTCCAGAAAGGAATGCTGGAGATACGCTTAACTTGTCGGCCATATTAAGCAAAAGTTCTCCTATATCCATCCTTAAGTTCCTCAAAAATTTTCCGAAAGATGTGACCATTTTGTGTCTCCTTGAGTGGGTTTGCGAGTAATATACATTATTTTGGTTTACAAGTCAATAGATTTAGTTAAAGAAATTAACTTTTTTAGTTAATGCTGTGATTAGGGACATTTTCTCCGTTCTGGTCGAGCGCCATTGGATATTTTTGGAGATTATGTTTCGCGTGGGGGTGTGGTTTTACGGATTCCAAGCGAATTTGAGAAAAAACATCCGTAATCTGTTGTTGCCGGACTATCAAAGTCCGGCAATTATCTATATTCACAGCATGGCTTTTTAGCTGCATCGGCGGTTGTGTGCCGGTCGGGTAACGGGCTACCAGTTTTTAGAGTTTTTGCTCTTATTCTCATTGATGAAATCCGCTAAATTTCAAGTGTACGAGAATAAGGCGAACACTCACGTCCCTATGGGGCGTGGGTCGTTCGTGCTTGTAGTACACAGGGCTTTTAGCGGAGCCTCATCAATTGCAAGTCGGATGATTCCACGCCTTTTTTACATGCTCCTGTCACCCTGGAGCCGAAGGCGATAGGGTCCAGTCCTTCAAGAGGGTAAGGGTTAGAACTGAACCTTTAACCTTTTTGTACATGAGGCCCCCATGCCCTCGCTGACCTGGATTGGCAAAGACGCTGTTTTGAATCACCACCTGGATGTCCCTTATCGGGTTCTGGAAAAGAAATACGATTTTGGCGACGGCGAGCCGGGTAACAAGATTATCCACGGCGATAATTTGGAAGCGCTCAAATCTCTGCTCCCTGAATACGAAGGTCGCATCAAATGCATCTATATCGATCCACCGTACAATACCGGCAACGAGAACTGGGTCTATAACGACAATGTGAACAGCCCGAAAATCAAGAAGTGGTTAGGGCAAGTGGTAGGGAAGGAATCCGAGGACTTGACCCGTCACGACAAGTGGCTTTGCATGATGTACCCGCGCCTTAAGTTGTTGCAGAAATTGTTGAGCAACGACGGGGCGATTTTTATCAGCATCGATGATAACGAACAGGCGAATCTGAAGTTGGTTTGTGATGAGATATTTGGAGCAGGGAATTTTGTTGGTGATTTTATTTGGGAAAAGAAAAAAGTGGTTCAAAACGATTCAAAATTTTCATCAGTTAATCATGAATATGTTTTGTCATATAGAAAATCAGAACAATTACAAGTATTCAATTTATTGCCACGAACAGAAGAAGCAAACGCAAGATATGCTAACCCGGACAATGACCCAAACGGACCTTGGACTAGTGTTGCCTTAACTGCCAAAAGTGGCTCCGCTGATAACATTTATGATTACACTTTTCCAAATGGAATTTATTGGAAACCGAATGAAGGAGCTTATCCCAGATTAAGTAAGGATTCATTAATAAGGGCTTATGAAGAGAATAGACTGTGGTTTGGTAAAGATGGAAAAAATGTTCCTAGATTAAAAAAATACTTATCCGAAGTAAAACAAGGAATGGTTACAAATTCCATTTTGTATAACGAAATTGTTGGTTCAACGCAATTAGCAAAAGAACAACTAAAACGAACTTTGGGAAAAAATGTTTTTGATACTCCTAAATCAATCAAATTAATTGAGATGCTTCTTGTTTTAGCCACCGACAAATCCTCCATCATCCTCGATTCCTTCGCTGGTTCCGGCACCACAGCCCATGCTGTGCTGAATTTGAACAAACAAGATGGCGGCAACCGCAAGTTCATCCTTGTCGAAATGGAAGATTACGCCGAGACAATCACCGCCGAACGCGTCCGTCGAGTCATCAATGGCTATGGCGAAGGCAAGAATGCCATTGAAGGCACCGGCGGTTCATTCGCCTACTATGAACTTGGCCCAGAACTTTTGAAAGATGGTTTCATCAACGAAAACGTTCCGGAGCAGACCATCCGCGAATACCTCTATTACACCGAAACAAACCATGCATTGCCGCAAAGCAACAACGGGCATCCGGCTCATTTAGGGAACTTCGATGGCGTCGCCTATTATTTCCTTTACAACAAGGACGAAACAACGACGCTTGATGCGACTTTTCTTGCGTCAATTTCGGAGAAGGCCGACCGCTATGTCATCTATGCGGACAACTGCATCATGCCGCAGAAATTCCTTTTTGACCACGACATCACCTTCAAGAAAATCCCGCGTGATATCCGGAGGTTCTAATGATTCTCAAGCAATACCAGAAAGACATCATCGAAGATTTGACCCGTTATCTGGAAATTCTCCAAAAGACAAAAAATATTTCGGAGAGCTTCAATGAATTCTGGCGGCTGCACCCGCGGACTCCGCTCACTCCGTTCCCCGGCGAAATCGTGGAACCCTACAAGAACAATGTTGCTGGCGTTCCTCATGTGTGTCTGAAGGTCCCGACCGCTGGTGGAAAAACATTCATTGCCGCCAATGCGCTCCGACCGATTTTCTCGATATTTCCGCAAGATCACGCAAAGACTGTCGTGTGGCTTGTTCCGTCCAATTCCATCCTTGAACAGACGATTCGCAACTTTTCAAACCCGGAACACCCATATCGCGAACAGTTGAATGCGGATTTCGGGAATCGCGTGGAAGTCTATGACAAGACTGCTCTTTTACAGGGTGCGGGATTCAACGCTTCGTCCGTAAAGGAAAACTTGTCCCTTTGCATTCTCAGTTTCGATAGCCTGCGGAGCCGCAACAAAGACAATCGCAATGCCTACAAGGAAAACGGCAACCTATTGTCTTTTGCGGAATCCGCTGATGAAGAAGTCTCCTTGATGTCGGTTTTCAAGCAACTTAATCCCGTAATCGTTGTAGATGAAAGCCATAACGCGGAAAGCGAATTGAGTGTCGATATGCTCAAGCAGTTGAACCCGAGTTTTATTCTGGACTTGACGGCGACTCCGCGAAAAAACAGCAACATCATCAGCTTTACCAGTGCTTTTGAACTCAAAAAAGAAAGCATGGTCAAGTTGCCCGTGATTGTCTATAACCACCAAAGCAAGGACGAAGTCGTAAATTCGGCGCTGGAACTTCGCACCCGCTTGGAGCGAGCCGCTTTTGACGCTCAAAATCAGGGCGGAGCGCCCATTCGCCCCATTGTCCTATTCCAAGCGGAGCCCAAGACAAAAGAAGACAACGCCACTTTCGATAAAATCAAAGCGATGCTAATCGAAAAGGGAATCAAGGAAAGCGAAATTAAGATAAAAACCGCCGATAAAAACGAGTTGGCTGGTTTGGACTTGATGTCGCCGGATTGCGAAGTCCGTTACATCATTACGGTGAACGCTCTGAAAGAAGGCTGGGATTGCCCTTATGCGTACATCCTTGCTTCGCTTGCCGACAAGAACTCCGCTGTGGATGTGGAACAGATTCTCGGAAGAGTACTGCGGTTGCCTTATACGCGCAAAAATCCGAACCCGATGTTGAACATGAGTTATGTGCTTACGGCATCGAACAAGTTCTTGGATACCGTGCAGAATGTGGTGGAAGGTTTGAACCGCGCAGGCTTCAGCGGCAAGGACTACAGAATTGCGGATACGCAGGTGGTCAACGATTTGCCTAGTGAGGCTCCTGTCGCACCGTCGCCAGTCGATTTGTTGTCGCCGATTTCACCGGAAACTCAAGTTCCTTCGACAAGTGCCTTAGATGAAAACATATCGCCAGCAACAAGCTGGAATCCTGGGGCAAGTGTTTGTTCTGCAAGCCCTGCCGTGCAAGACATAGAACGCTTGGCAAGGCAAGAGAACGAAACGATGGAAAAGCAAATTCAGGAGAGCAAATCTACTGGAGCTGCCCCTACACCTGCAGATTTGGAGAAACAAGTGAAAAACGCCCACATCAAGGAAAACTTCATCGAAAGTGCAAGTGGAATTTGCCTGCCTAAATTCTTTATGAACATGGATGGCATTGAAAACGACTTGTTCGGTCTCTGTGAAATGGAATTTGAAAAGGACATGCTCCTGAAAAAATTCCCGCTTCGCACCTGCGATACATCCATCAACTTCGACAACGTCGATGCGGAAATATACAAGGTCGATTTGGATGAAAGTTCCAAGGACAACACGCCGACCTTCTGCAAAGTGGGGAAGGATGTGCAGACAAGCCTTGCCCAATGGATTTTAAGTATCAAGGATGTTGAAAGTAAACGCAAGAAATGCGCCGAGATGCTAGTGGGGCTTGTCGGGAAAATGTATCCCATTCCAGACCAGGAAATCAAGATATACATTGAACGAGTATTGGAATCGTTCGATGATGCTGCATTCAACCACATGCTGAACAACTCCACTCCATACGCAGCAAAAATCAGAACAGCCATCCAGAATCATGCCGATACCTATGTGCGTGACGAGTTCCGCCGTGAACTAGATTCGGACAAGATTATCTTGAAGCCCTCCTATATGTTCAAAAAGCAGAAGCCATATTCTGCGAAAGGCAAGAGCATTGCTAAGAGCCTATACGAACCGGAAGAAGGTTTCAATGAATTCGAAGCCGAAGTCGTGAACGATATCGCCAATTTGGAAAATGTGGAATTCTGGACCCGCAACAAGGAACGCTCGGATTTCTGCATCAACGGGTTTATCAATCACTATCCTGATTTCATCATCAAGACGAAAAAAGGAAAAATCGTTCTGCTGGAAACCAAGGGTGACCATTTGGATGCTGCGAGGAAAATTGAACTCGGGAACCTCTGGGCGTCAAAAGCCGGAAACGAATATCGCTATTGCCTAGTGTATAAGGACCGGAGCGAAGAGGGCGCATACACCAAGGAAGAATTCTTGAGCCAGATGAGGAACTGGTAAAAAAATACGTTAATCCGTAGCGTCTGCGTTAGGGATAGTGACCCCTTGGGGCCGAGACTCGCGGAGCGAGGCTTGGTTCTGGGTGGTGAGCGGCAAGCGATAGCGCAGCCGATTGCCCCCAGAATATAGCCCGACCCACGAAGTGGGGAACGCCCAAAAGAAAATGCCGCGTCAGCGTCGGCGGACTGAATTTGACTTTGAAGATTTGGCGTCAGAAGGATGCCAAGACCAAGGGACAGTTCGAAACTGTCAAGATCAACGATGTTTCTCCGGACATGTCCTTCTTGGAAATGCTCGACATTGTGAACGAAGAACAGATGAAGCAGGGCAAGGAAGGCTTCGCTTTCGACCACGACTGCCGCGAAGGTATCTGTGGTATGTGCTCTCTCGTCATCAACGGTATGCCGCACGGTCCTGACCATGCAACGACTACCTGCCAGCTTCACATGCGTAAGTTCAAGGATGGCGACACCATCGTGATCGAACCGTGGCGCGCTGCCGCATTCCCGGTTATCCGTGACTGCGCTGTGGACCGTACCGCTTTCGACCGCATCATCCAGGCTGGCGGCTTTGTTTCCGTCAACACTGGTGCTGCTCCTGAAGCATCCACGATTCCGGTTCCGAAGGCCGATGCCGACCGCGCATTCGACGCTGCCGCTTGCATTGGTTGCGGTGCTTGCGTCGCTGCATGTAAGAACGCTTCTGCAATGCTCTTCGTCTCTGCTAAGGTTTCTCACCTCAGCTTCTTGCCGCAGGGCAAGGTCGAAGCCAAGAAGCGCGTTTTGGCCATGGTCGCTCAGATGGACAAGGAAGGCTTCGGCAACTGCACGAACCTTTACGAATGCCAGGCTGCCTGCCCGAAGGGTATCACCGTCGATTACATCGCCAAGATGAACCGCGAATACCTCGGCGCAACAGTCACCTACGCCGAAAAGGTTTACGGAAAGGACTAATAGTTACTCCTGACCAAACCATTCAAAAAAGGACCGCAGCGATGCGGCCCTTTTTGTATGTAAACTGCAATCGTCCAAATCTCTCGGGAATCGGTCATTTTTTCGGGATGTCCCCAAAAGAAGTTGTAGCTCGGTCACGCTTGCGGCGCCCTATAACCACTCTCTTTCCTATATTTCCATTAGAAATTAAAAAAGGAATCTAAGATGAAAAAATTTTTTGCAATTCTTGCGGCGTTTGCGTGTGCCGCTGTTCTCTCTGCCTGTAACGACCAGAAGGCTGAAACGAAGACTGCTGCCGATGACTCCTTCAATAAGGTCAAGGCGGCAGGTGTGTTCGTGCTTGGCCTCGACGATTCTTTCCCGCCGATGGGCTTCCGCGACAAGGACAACAACATCGTGGGCTTTGATATTGACCTCGCGACAGAAGTTTGCGCTCGTTTGGGCATCAAGCTCAAGACGCAACCGATTTCCTGGGACGCCAAGGAACAGGAACTGAATACCGGCAAGATTGACTGCATCTGGAACGGCATGAGTGTTGATTCTGATCGCGCTAGGGTCATGAACTTGAGCGATGCTTACCTCAAGAACCGCATGATTTTCACGGTGAAGGACAAGGCTATCACGAACCTCGCTGCTCTCGCTGGCAAGAAGATTGCCGTGCAGAACGGTTCTACCGCCCAGAAGCTTTTGGAAACTTCCGAAGCCGGCAAGGCTGCCAAGGAAATCGTCCCGTTTGACGACAACCAGACGGCTCTCATGGATTTGGACAAGGGCGGTGTCGATGCCGTATTCCTCGATGAAATCGTTGCCAAGTACTGGATTGTCACGAACGCCAAGCCGTACATCGTCTTGGAAGAAGGCCTTTCCGACGAAGTCTACGCTGTGGGCTTCCGCAAAAAGGACCAGGCACTCCGTGACTCTGTGAACAATGTTCTTGATGCAATGAAAAAAGATGGCAAGTTCGCTGAAATCTCTGCCAAGTGGTTTGGCAAGTAACGGTCGGCGCGCAATCTCATGTCTGACTTGAACTCTTTACTCCCGATTCTCTGGGGCGGTTTCTGCACGACGCTTGCGATTTTTGCGCTGACGCTCCTGTTCTCGATTCCGCTCGGCTTGCTTGTAGCGGTTCTCAAGATGAGCCGCTACCGCATTGTGCGTTACCCGGTATCGTTCTACATCTCGGTGATGCGCGGCACTCCGCTTTTGCTCCAGATTGTGGCGATTTACTTTGGCTCGTACTACTTGAGCGAATACACGGGAGTGGAGTTCTCGTTTGACCGTTTTCCGGCAGTGATTGTCGCCTTCTCGATAAACTATGCCGCTTACTTTGCTGAAATCTTCCGCGGTGGCATCCAGTCAATTCCGAAGGGCCAGTACGAGGCTGCAGCAATGCTCGGTCTTACGCGCGGTCAGACTTTTTATCGCATCATTCTTCCGCAGGTGGTCAAGCGCGTTGTGCCTGCCAGTGCAAACGAAGTCATCACGCTTGTGAAGGATACTTCCTTGGCGCAGGTGATTGCCGTGACGGAACTTTTTGCACTCGCGAAAAAACAGCAGGCCGCTTACGCAAGCATCTATCCGCTGTTTGTGGCGGGCGTGTTCTATTACATTGCAAATCTTCTTTTGAGTGTGTTGTTCGCTTACGTGGAACGTAAGTTGAACTATTATAAGTGAGGCGTGTCATGGATTCTCAAGTTCAGTCTGTTATTATCAATGACGCACCTCTAGATTCTTCTCCGATTCTCGAAGTCAAACATTTGAAGAAGTCCTTTGGCGACTTGCATGTGCTCAAGGACATCTCGTTTGACCTCAATGCGGGCGAGGTGCTCTCGATTATCGGGCCTTCTGGTTCCGGCAAGAGCACACTCCTCCGTTGCCTCACGCAGCTTGAAACGTTTGAGGCGGGCGAGGTGCGTGTCGATGGCAAGGACATGGTGGTTCCCGGTTCTTGCATTGGTGGTAAAATCAAGTACGCTCCCGCAAAGACTCTCCGTGACATTCGCCTTTCTACGGGTCTTGTGTTCCAGAACTTTAACTTGTTCCCGCACTTGACCGTACTCCAGAACTTGACGCTTGCGCCGATCCGCGTGCTTCACGATTCCCGTGAAGATGCCCGTGCGCTGGCTCGATTCTTGCTCAAGCAGATGGGCCTCGAAGGTAAGGAAAAGTCTTACCCGTGCGAACTCTCGGGCGGCCAGCAACAGCGTGTGTCCATTGCGCGTGCGCTTGCATTAAAGCCGAAGATTCTTTTCTTTGATGAACCGACGAGCGCCTTGGACCCAGAACTCACGGGCGAAGTCCTCAAAATCATCAAGAAGCTTGCCGAAGACCGCATGACAATGGTCATCGTGACTCACGAAATGGCTTTTGCCCGAGATGTGGCGAACAAGGTTATGTTCATGGACCAGGGCGTTGTCGTGGAACAGGGAACACCGGACTTTGTGTTCAACCAGTCTCAGAACAAACGCTTGAGTTCGTTCCTGGAAAGATTCTCGAGAACATAATACATCCAAATTTGCCGTTCTTCCCCAAATTTCGACGTGTTGTAGACTTTTAAAACATTTTTGGGATTTTTTGTAAAAAGTTCTAGAAATGTTGTCTACCATTTTTGTATTTTATCCTTCAACTAACAAATTTTTAAATTTTAAATAACATTTGTGTTATTTGAAGGAGATTGAATGAAAAAGCTCTTTATTGCATCTGCTATCGCCATGATGTGCCTTAGCGCAAACGCCTTTGCCGAAGATGACGGTTACGGTAACGACATCCCGGCTGCAAGGACCGAAGGTACCGTTGATGACGGTTACGGCAATAAGCTCCCGGCGAACGAACCTGAATACAAGAGCTTTGACGAAGCACGTTCTTCTTCAAATTCTTCAAATGACGGTCAGCGTCCGAAGTCACTTTTCGGTGTCCACCTTGGCATTGGTTATGCTTCTTTCTGGGATTATCCGACAGATAAGGATTTTGAAATGTTCTTTGGCAAGAATGAATGGTCCGGTGTTTCCATGGACTTCGGTCTTGTCTTCAAGTATCGCATCAATCCGTTGATTTCTTTTGTCCCTGAATTCAACTTGGGCATTAGCTACTTCATGGAAGAAATTGAAGGTTCCGAAGACTATGACTTCCTCTGGGGTGCTTACAAGGTCAATGATACTCGTACCCTCATCAATATCAATGTTCCTCTTGCAATCCGTTTGACGGTTCCCTTTGTTTATCTTGAAGCGGGCGCTCGCCTCAATTTGAATCTCTCTACGTCTCATGACTATGAATATACGGACAGAGACGGCAATAATCTTCAGTACTATGATTGGGAAGACGATGAATACAAGAACGTGACCCGCAAGGCTGAAGATGAATGGAAGGTGAAAACGTTCATTCCGTCTATCATGGCAGGCCTTGGCACGACTATTCTCATCAATGGTCATGAATGTGACTTCGGTGTCCGCGTGTTCTTTGACATGAATGGTATTGAAGAAAAAGACAAGTTCGTCATTGAAGATGATCGTAGCGACCGTATCAAGGTTGTTAAGGACGAAACTAAGATTTACTCTATCCAGTTTGTATTCAATTACTTCTTCTAATATTGTATGAAAAAGTTCATCCTAGTTGCCGTCTTCGCCATATTTTGCCTTGGCTCAAATGCGCTTGCCAGGGGAGTGTCCGAACCGATTCTCCGTATTGGCGTGCATGTAGGCATAGGTACTACTGGTTATTGGGACTACCCGTCGGAATCTCTTGTGGGTAGCGATGACTGGGGCGGTGTCGCGGCAGACTTGGGTGGCGTGTTTAAGTTCCGTATAAATGATATCCTGAACTTTATTACTGAATTGAATTTTGGCCTGAATGTGGTTAGCCGTGATATTGCCTTTGGCAGGAATCGGCAAACTTACTATACGCAAGAAGAAACGCGTACAATCTTGAAGACGGATTTACCGCTCCTTATTCGTGTTTGGCCGTTGGAATACGGCTTCTTTGATGCGGGTGTCCAGATCAATGCCAATTTTTGGAGTACAAGCAACAAGGAATACCATGATGCCGATGGAAATTCTTTACAGAGCGTGAGTGGCGATTTGGAAACATGGAAAGTGAGGACAAATGTCACGTCTCTTGTTTTCGGTTTTGGCCTCGGTGGTGTCATTGGTGACCTTGGTTTCCGCTTTATTCTGGACCTCGATCGCATCCATAAAAATGACAAGATTTCTTACTACAACGATGGTAAGGAGATTTATCCTTACGATGAATATGTCAAGATAAAGTCCGAAAAAAATATTCCAGGACCGTCAGAGAAGCCTACGGTCTTTGAAAACAAGACAAAAATTTGGACCTTGCAGTTTGTGGTCAATTACTACTTTGATTTGAAATCATCCAGGTAAAAATTTTTTTCAAAAAATTTTTAGACCAAAAGCCTGCGAAAAGCGTGTTTATATAATAGAACCTTTTTGCAGGAGAAAATAGATGATTCAAAATCAAGTGGCTCTGTACACGAAACCCGACTTCAATTTGATGCCGCGAGAAAAACTGGAATTCTCCGGCGTCAGCTCTTTAAGCAACGAAGAACTGCTAGCGCTGATTTTGGGGAGCGGTAGCCATGAATGCAGCGTGTTTGAATTGGCGAGGCGTCTTTCGGAATTCTTATCAACGGAAACATCTGTCCCCACACTTGCCCGTCTCAAGAGCATTCGTGGACTTGGAAAAGTCAAGGCCGCTCAAATTCTGGCATGCTTGGAGCTTTCTGGGCGCTTTATTTTAAGTGACAAGGCAATTCCCGTGGCTGTTCCCGAAGATGTGCTTTCTCGCGTGGCGTACATGAAGTACGAATCGCAGGAACATCTTGTCGTCATTTCCTTAAATTCTGCCAATTACATCATTCGCGTACACGAACTCACGACAGGGCTTGTGAACCAGACGCCCGTGCATCCGCGCGAAGCGTTTGCGCTCGCTATTGAAGACCGCGCCGTTTCTGTGATTTTTGTCCACAATCACCCTTCTGGATCGCTGGAACCGAGTCCTGAAGACATGTCTATCACGCGAGTCCTCTGCGCATCAGGTAAAATTTTGCAAATCCCAGTTTTGGACCATATTATCATTGGTAAAAGTGGGTTTACAAGTTTGTGCCGTCTTTACCCAGAAATCTTTGAACAGGCTTTTTTCAAGTGAAATCTTGTAAAAAAAAGACATAAATAGTAAAAATACAAAAAGTATGTATTATTTATCCATTATTTCGTGGGTGAAAAAGTGCGGACTTTTTTTTAAAGAGTTATATTTCACTTAAACATTACTATAAGGACCACTCTATCCAAGGGGTGGTTAAAACAAGGAGACTCTATGAAACGAGTAGCAATGGGATTGGCCCTGGCTTTGGCAGCATCATCTGCCTTTGCTGGTCACGCCAATACGATTAACAAGACGGGTTTCGTCGGTGTCAATAAGACACAGTCTGCCCAGTCTCTTGGTCATTCAAAGCTTGTGTTTACGGCTTTGGGCGATTACGCATTTGGCAATAGCATGTTCAAGGCTGATCCTGAAAACGGCTATAACTATGCATTTGAAAATGAATACACGAAGCAGAAGGCTGAAGCAGCCCAGTACAGCGGCATAAGCGCTTACGTTGGTCTCGCTATCGGTCTTTTGGACTACTTCGATATCGGTGTGACGTTGCCGGTCTTCTATGACCAGTTCAACGGCAACGCAGTTTGTGGTGAAGCAGAAGGCTGCAACCCGGCTGCTCTCGCTGGTACCAAGGTCGGTTACATTGGTAACGTGACTGCCAGCTTGAAGGCTCGCGCTCCGATTCCGGCAGATGTGCCTATCGACTTCGCTGCTTTCTTCAGATATTCTTTCAAGACATCCAAGAACTCCAAGCAGGGTGTCTGGATTCGTGAACCGGAATACATTGCCAAGGAAGTTGGCATGGCATTCCCGTACGGTACTGCTAAGTCTGTGATGACCGTCGGTGCCGCTTTGACGTTCGACCTTTCCAAGATTGACGTTATGCCTCTCCTCGTCCATATCAACGGTGGTTACCGTATGTCCATGGACAAGGCTTACATGTCCTTCCCGTTTGCAAGCGCAGCTCTTGAATTCTATGTGCTTGACTTCCTCTCGTTCTTCGGTGAATTCTACATGGATATCCAGACCGAAGACTTTACCTGGAACGTTGCTCAGTATGGCCTCCCTGAAAAGCTTGACATGAAGCAGGTGACTGGCGGTGCTGTGTTCCACTTGCCGATTGGCCTCGACATCCAGCTTGGCGCTTCTGTCTACGTTGGCAATGACAACTATGTCCACTTTGCCCGCGTGATGGAAAACGAAGAAAACTTCCTCACCGGTATCAAGGCTACCAAGACTCGCGTGAACCCGCAGCTTGCCTTGTTCGGTGGTCTTACCTGGTCCGGCTTCCTCGCTCCGCAGGACCGCGATGGTGACGGCGTGGCTGACTCTGATGACCGCTGCCCGGATGACTATGGTCATCGTTTGAACGGCGGCTGCCCGATGGGTAACCCGGATAGCGACGAAGACGGTGTCTGCGACGCTTGGGTTTCTGAAAAGGGTATGCTTGACGAATTCCGTAATGTTTGCGAAGGCATCGACCAGTGCCCGACCGAAAAGGGTAATAAGTCTAATGGTTGCCCGACGGATGATCCGGACCCGGATAAGGACGGCGTCTGCGATGCTTGGGTAAGCCAGAAGGGTGAACTCGACAACTTCAAGGAAATTTGCGAAGGCATCGACCAGTGCCCGGCTGAAGCTGGTACGCTCGTCAACAACGGTTGCCCGGAAGACAATCCGGATCCGGATGGCGACGGTCTCTGCTCTCCGTGGGTCACCGACAAGAACAAGCTTGACCAGTATGCCGGCGTCTGCAAGGGCTACGACATGTGTCCGGGTGAAGCTGGTGCTGCCGGCAATAAGGGCTGCCCGTGGGATGATCCGGACAGCGACGGCGACGGTATCTGCGACGAATGGGTTGTTCAGAAGAAGCTCGGCTACTACTTCGAAAAGGCTGCCGAAGACGAATCTGTTGCTAAGGAATGGTTCATCTCCAAGACCTGTAAGGGTCTCGACAAGTGCCCGCTCGAACACGGTGTTGCCGCTAACGATGGCTGCCCGCTCCCGGATCCGGACCTTGACAAGGATGGCGTCTGCGATGCTTGGGTCACCGAAAGGAACATGTTCAACCTCTTCGAAGGTGTCTGCGCTGGTCTTGATCGCTGCCCGAATGAAGCTGGCGATGATGGCTTCGGCTGCCCGAAGAAGAAGGTAGAAAAGCTCGAAGGTATCTCCTTCAAGAGCGGTTCTGCAACTGTCAACGCTAACGCTAAGAGAATCCTTAAGGGTATCGCTCAGAAGCTTAAGGAAGACGAAGCATACAAGGATCTCAAGATTGTGATCCAGGGTCATACCGACAACCGCGGTAAGGCTAAGAAGAACCTCAAGCTCTCTGACCGCCGCGCTAAGGCCGTTATGAAGCAGCTCACGAAGTTCGGCGTTGCCAAGAACCGTATCAAGGCTGTTGGTCTCGGCTCTACCTGCCCGGTTGACGACAACTCCACGGCAGACGGCCGCGAAATGAACCGTCGTATTGAAATGCACTTCGTCACACCGGAAAATGACGGTATGAAGTGCGAAAGCAACTACGTTGGTGACTAATAACTTTTAGAGTCTCAACCAAAGCCCCGGGCATAAGCCCGGGGCTTTTCTTATAATCGCAACTACGTTGCCATTTTGTCATCCCGGCCTCCGTGCCGGGATCGCCTTTATTAATTGCTAAATTATCGTATATGACAAAACTTGATGAAATTCTGACCGTAAATAACTTTAGCAATCACGATCTCGTTGAAATGCTCCCCGTGAACTTGAACCACAAGATGGTGCAGAAGGCGCGCCTCGGAAAGAAGCCTGTGCCAAAGCACACGCAAGACCTGATTCTGCAGGCTTTGAACAAACTCTTGCTGCAAACCGCGGCTGAAGTGGATGGCAAGGTTGTGAAGCAGTACAAGCGCGTGGAAGTGTTCGGAAACGACGAAGTCGCTTAGCAACTTTTATTACATTAACAATATGCAGCAATACTTAGATCTTCTTAAAGATATTATCGATAACGGTGTGGACCGTTCCGACCGCACTGGCACCGGCACTCGTTCTGTGTTCGGCCGCCAGACTCGCTTTGACCTTTCCAAAGGCTTCCCGTGCCTTACAACTAAGAAACTCCACTTGCGCAGTATCATTCACGAACTGCTGTGGTTCTTGAAGGGCGATACGAATATCAAGTACTTGCACGATAACAAGGTTACGATTTGGGACGAATGGGCCGATGAAAATGGCGACTTGGGCCCGGTTTACGGTCACCAGTGGCGCTCCTGGCCGACACCCGATGGCGGACATATTGACCAGATTGCAAATTTGATCAATAGCCTCAAGAATAATCCGGATTCTCGCCGTCACTTGGTTTGCGCCTGGAACGTCGCCGAAGTCGACAAGATGGCTTTGCCGCCGTGCCATTGCCTGTTCCAGTTCTACGTGGGCGGTGTTGGTGCTAGCGGTAAGCGTAAGCTCAGCTGCCAGCTTTACCAGCGCAGTGCCGACATGTTCCTCGGCGTGCCGTTCAACATTGCGTCTTATTCGCTCTTGACGATGATGCTTGCTCAGGTCTGCGGTTACGAAGCTGGCGAGTTTGTCCATACTTTTGGCGACTTGCATTTGTACAGCAATCACTTTGACCAGGCTCGTGAACAGCTTTCGCGTACGCCGCGTGCGCTCCCGACGATGAAGATGAATCCTGATGTCAAGGATTTGTTTAATTTCAAGTTCGAAGATTTTGAACTTGTGAATTACGATCCGTGGCCGACCATCAAGGCTCCGATTGCTGTTTAATGAACTCTTCGATTGACTTCATTGGCGATATTCATGGGCATTACGATGAACTCGTAGTGCTCCTTAAAAAGCTAGGCTACGAAGAACGCGGAGGCGCGTTCCGCTATCCGGGCGATGCTCGAACGGTCGTCTTTTTAGGCGATTATATTGACCGCGGGAGTCGTGTGCGCGATACGGTAAATCTCGTGCGTGCCATGCGCGATGCGGGTTCTGCTGTGGCTCTGCTGGGCAATCACGAGTTCAATGCGCTTAGCTTTTGGCACGAGAATGGAGCCGGCGGGCGTCCCATAAAATCAATTCGCGGCGGTTATTTGCGTGAGCATTCTTTTAACAAAGTAGCGATTCACGTGAAGACTGTTGAAAGCTATCGCGGGCGCAAGGCGGAATTCCAGGAAATGCTTGATTTCCTCAAGACGCTCCCGCTTTACTTGGAAACGGACTTGTTCCGTGCGCAGCACGCTTGTTTTGACTTGAAATGTGCCGATGTGCTTAAAGCTGAAGGTATCCGTTCTTTTATGGATGGCGATTTTGACGAGCTTATTGCGCGTGCGAACGACAAGAATGACGAATACGATGATTCGCTGTATTGGCCGATAAGTTTGTTCTTGAAAGGCCCAGAATTGGATTTGCCGGAGGGAGTGACGTTCCGCGATGCCGAAGGTGTAAATCGTAAACGTACGCGAATCCGCTGGTGGATTAATCCGAAAAACGTCACTTTGCAGGATCTCAGTTTCCAGCCGGGCGTGGAATTGCCTCCGCGCGAAGTTCCGCTTGAAATTCAGACTCGCGATTTCTATGGCGAAAATGAACGCCCGGTTTTCTTTGGGCATTATTGGTTGACGGGAATGCCTGAACTTATTCGTGATAACGTCTGCTGCTTGGATTACAGTGTTGCAGGTTATCGCGGTGATGGGCGCCTGGTTGCTTACCGTTTTGATGGCGAACAGAAACTTGATAACCGTAAGTTCGTCTCAGTCGAAGCCGGAACAGCATTATAAAAAGCCCATACCCCATAGCCCAAAGCACCGAAGGTGCGACCCCATGGCTGATTGCCTTATTGCTATATTTATTATATGCTACAATGGGATACGCTTCTTTCTGCAACGCGTTACGGTCACCCGGCCGATCCGGACCCGAACCGTTCTGACTTCCATCGCGATTACGACCGCATCGTTTTTTCTACCGCATTTCGTCGCTTAGGCCGCAAGACTCAAGTTCATCCGTTCTCGGTGAATGACCACGTTCACAGCCGCCTCACGCACAGTCTTGAAGTTTCGAGTGTGGGCCGTAGCCTCGCAATTACGGTGTATCACCTGATTAAAAAGCATTTGCCGAAGTACGTGAACGAATACCAGTTCGGTACGATTGTGCAGTCGGCATGCCTCGCTCACGATATTGGAAACCCGCCGTTTGGCCATGCAGGTGAAGCCGCTATTCGCGAATGGTTCCGCAAAAATCGCCATTCCGCACCGATGTCTGAACTGAGCGACAAGGAAATTGCAGACTTCGAAAACTTTGACGGTAACGCTCAAGGCCACCGCATTTTGAGCAAGCTCGAATACCACTTCCTTGATGGCGGTATGCGTCTCACGTACGCAACAATCGGTTCGATGATTAAGTACCCGCGACTTGCGTATTACGGTTGCCCGACGAGTTTGTTCCGCACTGAGGCTGAACTCTATCGCGAAACGGCTGAAATTCTTGGCATTCCGGAAATTGAAAATGGCGTGTGGGCGCGCCATCCGCTTGTGTACTTGATGGAAGCGGCAGACGATATTTGCTATTCCATCCTTGACGTTGAAGATGCAATTGAACTTGGCATTTTGACGTTCGGCGATGTGCGCAACATGTTCAGTTTCTTGTGTGGTCCGGAAGTCGATATCGACCGCGAGTTCGAAGAAAACGGTCAGAACTTCAGAGACTTCCTCAGCAGCATTCGTGGGCGCGCCATCCAGAACTTGATTGATGACGTGGCGGTGCTTTTTGTGAAGCATTACGACCGCATTATGGAAGGTTCGCTTGACAAGCACTTGATTGACCTTTCACGTTCCGATACGATGGAAGGTATTCGCATTGCGAAGCGCCTGGGTGTAGAACGCATTTACCCCGACCGCCGCAAGACGGAACTTGAAGTCGGTAGCTACACGACGCTTAGTACTGTGCTTGATGCGTTTATTAACGGCGTTTACGATTACCGCCAGAACGATCGCAATTCGTATCGTGCAAACCGCATTGTCCGCTTGATTGGACAGGCTAAGATTGGCCAAAGCGTTACGACCGCCGAAGCTTACCACCAGGTGCTTGACTTTGTGAGTGGCATGACGGACAATTACGCTACTTACCTCGCTCGTCAAATTGGCGGGCTTGCGATGGGCTATTAAGAGGTTGGCTCGGTGAGTGCGCTGGATATCGGCATCAAGAACGATGCTTCAAAAATTTGGCTTTTTGATTACGACTTGACGCTTTACGGCGAAGAGGAACGCTTTGTCTTAAATTCGCTTGACCACCGCATTGCTGAATTTGTCCAAAAGACCGTGGGTGGAACGTTTGAAAGTGCTACAGAAATCCGCAAGGATTATTTGCACCGTTTTGGCACAACGCTTTCCGGGCTTATGGCGATGAATGGTACGGCTCCCGACGATTTTTTTGATTTTATCCATGAACCCGAATACCTGATTTACCCGAAGGTGGCGCCTGAAAAGCTTGAACTTTTAAAGTCGCTTGTGGGACATCGCTTTGTGTTTACGAATGGGCGAGGGGACTGGAGCCGCGCGGGCATGGCGCACATGCAGCTCGATTCTGCGATTGAGGATGTTTTTGACCTCAAGCTCATGGATTGGGAAGGCAAGCCTCACGTGAGCGCATACGATAAAATTGAAAAATGGCTTGTGGCGCGGGGTGTCTTGGCTCAGGAATCGTCGGAAAAGTCGCAAATTGTGCTGCTTGAAGATTCGCTACGCAATTTGGAACCCGCTCATGAGCGCGGATGGACGACTGTTCTCGTGAATCCGAACATTCAAGCGCCCAGTTGGGTGGATTTTCATATCCCGCATTTACTAAATTTAAAAGAGAAGCTAGTTACTAATCACTAACCACTAATCACTAACCACCAACCACTAAAAACATGCTCGATTTACTTTCCATGGATTTTATGCAGAACGCTCTCATCGCAGCGGTGCTTGTTGCCATTGCTTGTGGCGTTATGGGAACGTACGTCGTGGTGAACCGCTTGACGGCTCTTTCGGGCGGTGTGGCTCATGCCTCGTTTGGTGGGGTGGGGCTGGCTTGCTTTATCGGTTTTTCGCCGATGCTTGGCTCGCTTGGTTTTGCACTTGCCTGTGCGATGCTTATGGGTGCGCTCACGTGGCGCGACCGCAAACATGCCGATACGTTTATCGGGATTATTTGGGCGGCAGGCATGGCACTTGGCGTGATTTTAACGGATTTGACGCCTGGTTACAGTGGCGAAATGATGAGTTTCTTGTTTGGTAGCCTTTTGACCGTGCCGACAGAACTCCTCTGGTGGATGGGGGCGTTGCTCGTGTTCATCTTGGGCGCTGTTTCGGTTTGCTTCCGCAATTTCCTTTCGATTTCATACGATCCGGAGTTTGCTCGCGTCCGCGGCATTCCCGTGCTGAATTACTACATGCTTTTGATTGCGCTGATTGCACTCACGGTCGTGATTGCCGTGCAGGCGGTGGGCATGATTCTCGTGATTGCGCTCCTCACGATTCCCGCTTACATCGCGGAATGCTATGCCAAAAATTTACTCCAGATGATGGTTATTTCGGTTCTGGTTTCGCTTGTACTTGTGGTGCTTGGACTCTTAGTCGCATGCCAGTTGAACTTTGTCGTTGGACCTACGATTATCGCAGGTGGCGTCATCTTGTACTTGCTCAACTTTGCCGTTAAAAAGATTGTGAAAAAATAGGAGAGGGAAAATGTTTTCAATGTTGCGCGTTTCTGTAGCTTTAGCGTGTTCGTTCTTGGCGACGTCTGCATTTTCTGCCGTTGCCCGTAATTCGTTCGACAATATGGACGTCAAAACGTCTTATTCCGAACTTTTGCAAGAGAAAAATGCCCGTAATGATTCTCTGTTGCCGGCATTTGATGGCGACAAGGCTTTTGCCGAAGTGCTTCGCCTGAATCCGAACTTCTGGAGTTTGGGTAGCGCCATCAACAAAGAAGAATCCCTCGTAACAAAGCTTCACGTGAACTTGATTTTTGTGGACGGTACCCGCGAGGAACCGTTCTGCGAACTTGACAAGGCTGCGAAAAATACCGCTGACGAATGGAATGTGCGCATCGGCGCGGACTTCGTTTCTGCAGGATCCAATACGGTCCACATTCACGTGCAGCAGTGCTTGGACTATGTGCGCGACCAGCTTGGTTACGCCATCAAGAAGGGCGATAAGATTATCCACGTGCCGCCCAAGGAAACGCTTGACAGAATCAAGAAAAGCGAAATTCCGGATGCCATTGACATTGACTTGCAGCAGACTCTTCTCAAGGCTCACGAAGATGTGAATCTCACCGGCAAATGCCCGAAGGATATTGAAGCTTACATCATCCTCATGAACGTCTACAATCAAGTCAAGAAGATGAAGATGGACTACGTGGTCATCAACGACCAGCTGAATAAGCAGCGTAATGGTGGTTCACGCGTGCAGTCCTGTGCCTTTAGCCGCGAATGGAACAAGCGTTACCAGGAAAGCGCTAGCTTCGAATGCGATATCGATAACGACCGTTGCATCTACCGTCAGGAAAATGACGGCGATACGGAATGGTCCATCAACTACGAAAAAGACCGCTTTGAATACATCAACAAGAAGTTCCTCTTCTTCAATCGCGATCCGATGAGCATCCACAAGGGCGGAACCATGATGGATTTGCGCCTAATCCGCCTCTCGACCACGCTTTACCTGGAAGCCTACATCAATTTGAAGGGCGAGCCGGTAACTCTTGGCCTTATCGTTGTGCCGGGCGACAAGACTATCAAGGATTACGAAGACGACCGCCCCTCTAATGAAGAAGCTCGTGAATTGACGGAATAGAGTTATTCTAAGTACGTCAGCCCGCTGTAATTAAATTTAACGACATCGATGCTTGTGTCGGCCTGTTCGACCAGTTTTTGTTTCCATTCGCTCATCGGAATATCGCTTGCGATGAGCTTGCTTAATCGTTGACCGAACAGAATTTCTTCACGGGTGATTGTTTCTCCGTTTGATTTTGTACAGCCGTTGATGAGAGCTTCGGTGGGGTTGCTGATGAACATGGACGAGAAAAATCCGCTGAGATTCATGCTCTTTGCAAATGATGACGCGTAGCACCAGATCCCGATAACGCGTTTTGCCTTAATGTGGCGGACGTTCTTTTCTGATATAATAAATGGATTGCCGTGAGTTTGTGGGGATAAAAGTCCGCTCGGGTAGCCATGTCCACATAATATAATAGTGTCTTTTTCGGTGAGCAACGCTTGTTCAACTTTCTTTGACCATGGACCGTTGAAACCGTTAATCTCAATGACCTTGACGTTCGGGAGATCCTTCCAGATATGCTTGAGAACCAACGTGTCCGTGTCGCCCATGTTAGAAAAAATAACGGTAGCAGAATTCATAAAAATCTCCTTTTTTTCTCTGTATCGTTGTTCTGTCTGAATTTGTCAACTAACATAAGTGACAGAAAATGACCTTGACAAAAACCGTAATTTTTACTATATTAGCCCGGCTTTTATGAGTTTGGTTTTATAATTGTTTAATGAAAATATTGTTTAGGGTTTAAGGAAAATTAATTGTTTTTCCTGTTTCCCTCTGTCGTTTTTCCTTGACATTGTTGTTTGACTTTTAATCCATTAATTAAAGAGGTAAGTTATGGATATGTCTTGTGCTGTACAGACAAATGACTCTCCACGCTTTAAGCTGGAGGAGAATGAAAAAATCTACGCATTGTTTGATGCGTTCATCAAAAAAACTCTTGTTGAAGACCGCGCCATCGATTTTTCGGCACCCGCAATACTCAATGAAGATGGCACCATAGAATTTTACGAAAGCGACTATCGATTCTCCGACTTAATCCGGGGTGTCGGCCACAATAATACAAAGGCTTGCTTTGAACAACTAATCGCTAAGCGGGTCACGAAAGAATACAAGCTTTTGGCGACATCCGAACCGTTCGTGGAAAAATTACTACTGCTGTCCGCTCATTTCTACTGGTTGTGGAGCTTGGGTATTTCTTTTTGCGAAACTTCTTGCGGTGAATATGGCAAGGCACTTTCTATCAATGAAGGTTGGGCTGATTACATTGATGATTACTATGTAGGACAAGGTCTCTGGAGTACATCGACAACTCGACCCGCTCGCAAAAAAGAACTGATGTTGATCTATTCTATCTTTGAACAGTTCATCACATGGCCGAAAAAGCCAACGTTTAAAAATTTGTTTGAACTGAAACAGGCTCTGGTCCATTTCGTCTTCAAGACCAAGCTTGATTCAAACGCTCCAATCCGCAACGGTCTACTCCACTTCTGCAATCCCGACCGTTACATTGACTTCTACCGTTACGAATCAAAAGTTCAGTACGTTGAAAATAATTCCAATCTGCTGCGAGATTACAAGGTATCGGACTACGCTCAAATGCTCACTCAGGATGGTCTCTATTTTTCCACCAGAATTGGCAAGGTTGAAGACCACTTGGTCTACAAGGCAAACCGAACTGAAGAAAAAATTTGCTACATCTATGACAAGCTTACTCAAGTAGGTTAGAAAGAGGATTTATTATGATCGCCAAAAATAAAGAACAACTTATTGAACTAATCCATAAAGCCATTGAAGAAAAGGGTTATGAATGCGACCTGAATTTTATTGACGTGTCGCAAGTGTATGATATGAGCGAATTGTTTAGCCATTCCCCGTTTAACGGCGACATTATAAATGGGATGTGTCGAATGTGTGGAGTATGAGAGAAATGTTTGCTTTCTCTCGGTTTAATGGCGATATTAGTGGGTGGAACGTATCAAACGTGACGGATATGGGAAGCATGTTTTGGAGGTCTAAATTCAATGGCGATATCAGTCATTGGGATGTGTCTAATGTGACGTACATGGCGTGTATGTTTAGCTGTTCTAAGTTCAATGGTGATATCAGCCGTTGGAATGTGTCTCGTGTGACAGATATGAGAGGCATGTTTGTTCATTCTCCATTCAATGGCGATGTCAGTCATTGGAATGTATCGAATGTGAAAGATTTTGGCTGTATGTTTGACGAATCTGCTACGGAATGGGCGATGTGTTATCCGTCCTGGTATAAGGGTAAGCGAGTAAATGGGATTGTTGCCGAGAACCGCGAAAATCTTATTGAAATTATTAAAGCCGTAATTAAAAGAAATGGCTCAGAGTGTGATTTGAATTATATTGACGTGTCGCAAGTGACGAATATGAGATATCTGTTTGTTCATTCACAATTCAATGGCGATATTAGTGGGTGGGATGTGTCGAATGTGACAGATATGAGGGGAATGTTTAGAGATTCTCTGTTTGAAGGTGATATCAGTCAGTGGAATGTCTCGAAAGAAACGGTTAAGGATAGTATGTTTTTCAACTCTGGTATTGAAAAAAACAATCGCTATCCATCTTGGTATGGAAAAGATGAACAGGTCCATAAGGTTGTTGCTCGGGATCGTGATCATCTTATCGAGCTTATTGATGCGGCAATTGAAAGAAATGGTCTTGAATGTGACTTGAATTTTATTGATGTGTCGCAGGTGACGGATATGAGTTGGCTGTTTGGTTTTTATTCGCTTGATGATGAAACGGATGAAGAAATTCCCGAAGAAGAAATGGATGATTCGCAAAGAAAAGCTTTAAAAAGAAGTCAATTTGATGGCGATATCAGTCAATGGGATGTGTCGCATGTGACAAACATGAAAGCGATGTTTTTTTCCTCTTCTTTTAATGGAGATATCGGTCAGTGGGACGTGTCATGCGCGAAAGACATGAAAGGGGTGTTTTTCAATTCACAATTCAATGGTGATATTAGCGGGTGGAATGTATCGAATGTGACTGATATGACGGGGATGTTTTGGTACTCTAAATTCAACAGAGACATTAGTAAATGGAATGTGTCAAATGAGACGGTTAAGGATAATATGTTTCTAGAGTCTGCTACGGAATGGGCGAATTGCTATCCGTCCTGGTATGGGATAGATGAACGGAACCAAAAAGTTGTTGCTACTGACTGTTATAATCTTATGGAGATTATTGATGCGGCGATTGAAAGAAAGGGCTTGCAATGTGACCTGAATTATATTGACGTGTCGCAAGTGACGGATATGCGCAAGTTGTTTGGGTTTACGCGGATTTTTAATGATTACGGTGAAGAAATTCCCGATGAGGAGTATGCTGAATGGAATAGAAAAACACTATTGAGAAACAAATTTAATGGCGATATCAGTGGGTGGGATGTGTCGAACGTGACGGATATGACGGATATGTTTCGCGGTTCTGATTTCAATGGTGACATCAGTCAATGGGATGTGTCAAATGTAACGAACATGGAAGGGCTTTTTGTCAGCTCAAAATTTAACGGCGATATCAGTCGATGGAATGTATCGAACGTGACGGATATGAACAATATGTTTGGCAACACTGAATTCAATGGCGATATCAGCGGGTGGGATGTATCAAACGTGACTAATATGATGGGAATGTTTTGGTGTTCTAAATTCAACGGCGATATTAGTCAATGGGATGTGTCAAATGTGACAGATATGTATGGCATGTTTGAATGTTCTAAGTTCAATGGCGATATTAGCCATTGGGATGTATCTCATGTGACGAATATGAAAAACATGTTTTATAGTTCCGAATTCAATGGCGATATCAGTCAATGGAATGTCTCAAATGTGACGGAAATGAGCAGCATGTTTCAATGTTCTAAGTTCAATGGCGACATCTGCCATTGGAATGTATCCCATGTGACGAATATGAAAGACTTGTTTCATGGTTCCGAATTTAATGGTGATATCAGTCAATGGAATGTCTCAAATGTGACGGAAATGAGCGGCATGTTTCAATATTCAAAATTCAAAGGCGACATCAGTCAGTGGGATATGTCAAATGTTACAGATAAAGAGTATATGTTTGATGACGATGATGATGAAATGTTTGACGAAAATGATGAGTAGAGAGGCGGGGTAGAGTCATTTTACATTTCCCACCCATTTAACGATAATATATGGGTGGGTTTATTGTATCAATTTCTTTTTTACAAGGAATTATTATGATCAAAAAATATTTGGAAAATGAATACAAAGAAGACATCAAGAATGTCTTTAACACAGAACCAAGATGCGATAGTTGGTTCTGTATAGACTACAATAGAGATCAATGGGCTGAAATCCAAGCTAAGAACTTGGCTTTGTCCAAGGAAAATCCGGATCGTCATTTTGTTCTATCTAGTGTATTTCTATTCCATTTTATAGTTACCATAGCCATGTGGGATGAATGTTCTTATAACCAAACGTTCAATTATGATGGATTTAAGGAGTTCTATGAAGGATTGACAGGATGGCCGCAAATGCATCTGACGTACTGGAAGGAATTTTCACGAAAATACTCCGATGAAGAATTCCTGCTGGTAGATGTCAAAAAAATTCTAGACCGTTTCTCTCTGATGCGTAACGGCATTCAAAATCGAACAAGTGAATTTATGTTGTCGTGTATTTTTGCTGCTATGCAGGGACAATTGAATGATGCATTGATTAAATGGAATGTTTCGAAAAAGTCTAAGGTCGCGGTTTCATCTAAAGTCCAGTACCTTCTGGACAGAATCAGGAATATTTTGAAGACTGGTTATATGCCGGACGAACCGGAACAGAAAAAATCAAATCCAGAACCAAAACAGATTGAAGATAAACCGCAAATTGAATCAAAAAGTTCTGTTGGAAAAGATTCGGATACGGAGTTAACTGATGATGAAATCGGTTTTAATGTGTACGAAGAACCCTTAATTTTATAGTAATATAGAGAATAAATCTCAAAGCTCCTCTGACTTCTAGGTTGGTGGGGCTTTTTCTTTAAACAGGATTTAATTAGGTTTTGAGCTTATAATCCTATTTTATATTGTATATTTCTAAAAAATATCAAAGAGGATTTATTATGATCGCCCAGAACAGAGAACATCTCATTGAACTTATTGATAAAGCTATTGAAGAAAACGGTCTTGAATGCGATTTGAATTTTATCGATGTGTCGCAAGTGACTGATATGCATGAGTTGTTCGGATTCGTTCCGATTGATGATGATATTCCTGAAGAAGAATTTGATGAAGAGCTTCGAAAAGCAAAAAAAAGAAGTTCGTTTAATGGAAATATCAGCCATTGGGACGTATCCAATGTGACAAGTATGAGCGATATGTTTAGACAATCGCAATTTAATGGTGATATTAGTAATTGGGATGTCTCTAGTGTGACTGATATGTGGGGTATGTTTAAGAAATCTCAATTTAAAGGAAATATTAGCAGATGGAACGTATCCAATGTAAAGAGTATGGGGTATATGTTCAGTGAATCTCAATTCAATGGAAACCTAAGTTGTTGGAATGTCTCAAATGTAACGGATATGAGTTATATGTTTGATGAATCCCAATTCAATGGTGATATTAGTAGTTGGAATGTATCCAATGTGACGAATATGAGTCTTATGTTTGAACACTCCCCATTCAATGGAAACATTAGTCAATGGAATGTGTATCGTGTTAAAAATTTTAGTTATATGTTTGCTGGTTCTCGGTTTAATAAGAATATTGACCGATGGTTTTTATCGCATGCTGCAAATGTGGAGGGAATGTTTGATGAATCTGTTACGGAATGGGCGAATTGCTATCCGTCCTGGTATAGAAATGAAGGACGGATAAATAGAGTTGTGGCTAGTGACCTTGAAAATCTTATTGAAATTGTTGATGCTGCTATTGAGAGAAAAGGTTTAGAATGTGACTTGAATTATATAGATGTGTCGCATGTGACTGATATGAGAAGTTTGTTTGGATTTGAAGGAGCTTATGATCCTGAACGAGATGCGGATGTCATTGCGGAATTTAATGATTTGGATCGAAAAGCATTTAAAAGAAGCAAGTTTAATGGGAATATCTGCCAATGGAATGTATCCAATGTGACGAATATGAACGGAATGTTTGAAAATTCTCAATTTAAAGGAAACATTGGTCAATGGAATGTATTGAAAGTGACTGATATGGGGGATATGTTTGCTGGGGCGATGTTCAATGGCGATATTAGTCAGTGGGATGTATCTAACGTAAAATGTATGGCTCATTTGTTTTATGCATCTCAATTTGATGGTGATATCAGTCGGTGGGATGTATTTGGTGTGACTGATATGCATGCCATGTTTGAAGATTCCCAATACAATGGTGATCTTAGTCGGTGGGACGTATCAAATGTGACTGATATGCATGCTATGTTTAAAGATTCCCAATTTAATGGTGATATTAGTTGGTGGAACGTGTCAAATGTGAAAAACATGCATGCTATGTTTGAAGGATCTCAGTTTAATGGTGATATTAGTCGGTGGAATGTGTCAAATGTAACGGATATGGGAAGCATGTTTGCTAATTCTCAATTTGACGGTGATATTAGTCAATGGGATGTGTCGAGTGTGACGGACATGAGTAAGATGTTTGCGTGCGATTCTGTTGTGTATGGAGAGTTCAATCCATTCTGTGGCGACATTAGCCTATGGAACGTGTCAAAAGTGAAGAATATGAGCGGGATGTTTCGGGGATCTGAATTCAATGACGATATCAGCCTTTGGAATGTGTCAGGTGTGACTAATATGAGTGTTATGTTTTCATATTCACAATTTAACGGTGATATCAGCCAGTGGGATGTGTCAAGAGTTACTAATATGAGCTCTATGTTTGCGCATTCCCGATTTAACAAAGATATCAGTCAATGGAATGTGTCTATTGATGCCACATTGGGTAATATGTTTAATGACTCAGCCATTGAATGGGCTAACGATTATCCTTCTTGGTATAGAATTGCTAGACCAACGAATAGGATTGTCGCTAGAGACAAAGATCATCTTGATAAAATTGTACGTGCTGTAATAGGAAGAAAAGGACCTAAATGTGATTTGAACTATATTGATGTTTCAAATGTGACGGATATGAGCGGTTTGTTTGTTGATTCCAATTTTAATGGTGACATTAGTCAATGGAATGTCTCGAATGTGACGGATATGAGTGGTATGTTCTTGGGTTCCAATTTCAATGGTAACATTAGTCAGTGGGATGTTTCTAAAGTCACAAATATGACTGGAATGTTTGAAGAATCCGAATTCAATGGCGATATCAGTTCGTGGAATGTTTCTAAAGTCACGAATATGACTGAAATGTTCAAGAAATCCCAATTCAATTGTGATATTAGCGGATGGGACGTGTCTAGCGTTGTTGAGGCTAAGTCTATGTTTGAAAACTCTCAATTTAAGCGTAATATTCGCTCATGGAAATTGAAAATGCGAAATTACAGGGGCTCGATATTAGACGATGTGTTCAATGGAACACCAAATTATAGTGCTCTTGAAAAGGCTGCAGAATTATTAGATGACGACTTTTTTTATGAAATTTAGTGCCTAACTAAAAATCAAGTATAAAACCCGTCGGCGTTCATGCCGGCGGGCTTTCTCGTTTTAGAACCCCATCTTTCTCTTGTTATCGCTGCCTTCCTTCGCTTCAACTTCTTTTTCAAGAGCGTCAGCAATGCAGTCGGTGGTGAGCTTATGTGCGGGCAAGTAACGCAACTGGTTGTAGACGGCACTGAAATCGCCCGGGGCGAGAGTCGTCATGTGCTTGACCTGTGCGGGGCATTCGAGCTTGGGGAAGAACGAGTGCCATACTGTTTCAATCCCTTCGCGGGTGAGGTAGTCAAATTTGACCTTGAGCGCAAAGCGGCGGCGGGAGGCGTTGTCAAGTCTTGCGTTGAAATTTGTGGCGGCGATGAAAATCCCGTTGAAGTTTTCCATCTGCGTCAAGAGTTCGTTGACCTGCGTTACTTCGAAATTGCGGACGGCTCCGTTGCGGTCGTTTAAGAAGCTATCGGCTTCATCGAAGAAGAGAATGGCTTTGCGTTCTTCGGCTTCTTCGAAAGCGGCCTTGATTTTGGCTTCGGTTTCGCCGACGTACATCCCGAGCAAGTCGCTAGCGCGCTTGACGACGAGATTTCTGTTCAGTTTGCGGGCAAGGAATCGCACGAATTCAGTTTTGCCTGTTCCCGGTGCGCCGTAGAGCAGAATGTTCAGTGACTGCGCAGCGTCTTTGCCGTTTAACTTGTCCCAAATACCGTTGAAGTTCTCGGCGATTTCAACAATGTCGTCAATGTTCTGGTCTATGTTGAGCCCGGTCAGCGTGTAAGCGGGAGCGTGCGTCGTCTTTTCGCGGGTGTTGTCGCGGGCGATGTTGAGCAAGTTCGCATGTGCATCGAGCATTTTGCGGATGACGGTGACCGCGATTCCTTTGTCCTGCTTGGCGGCGGGGATGGCGTTTTGGACCGCCTTGGTGTAGCCGCCGACTGTGACGGGGTATTCCGCGGCGATGTTCTGGATTTCTTCTTCGCTGATCATGTCGGGAACGTGGAGCACGTTCAATACGGAGTGCAACTGCAAAGCGCGTTTTTCCGCCGTAAAGTTCTTGAATTCCATCGAAAAGTCAAAACGGCGGCGGGTGCTTTCTTCGACGAACGTCATGGAATTCGAAATCCAGATGATGGGCGTGTGGATGTCTTCCATGAGCATGTTGAGCATACCTTTTTCAAGCCAGTTGAGCATCTGGTCGGCTTCATCGACGAGAATAATGGCGTTTGTGTTTTCGCATTGCCAGGCAGCGAGTCGGAGTGTGCGCACGCGGCGGCGGAGAATCGCATCGTACATGCCGCCTTCGCCACCGAATCGGTCTTGCTCCGCTGGCGCCTTGATGGTGTACATCTTGAGTCCGAGTTCATTGGCGAGTGCTTTTGAAAGCTCAGTCTTGCCGGTACCCGCGCGACCGTAGAACAGAATGTTGAGCGGCTTCTTGTAATCGTGATTAGCGAGCAAGTACACGAGCGTATCAGCTTCCGGGCGGTCCTTGGCGAGTGTCTCGAACGGAATCTTGGAATCTTCGGCAATGCCGATATCGCCAACTTTAGTAATCTCGTTTTGACCGTTCAGGTGGCGGACAATGTCCCCGTCCAGATCCATATCGTTGTCAAGAATGCCGAGCTTGGAAATGAGCGCATCGCTGTTGGTCAGTTCAGAAAGTCGCTGCTTGGAAAGTCCGGTGGCGATGGGAATGAGTTCCAAGTCTTTTTCCGTGAAACGGGTCCTCATCCCGCAAGTCAAGCGCTTCTTGATGCTTTTGACGTCCATTTCATCGTATTCCTGAATCCAGAGATAGAGAATGAGTTCAATTTCGTCGTCGTTCAGGTGGAACATTTCCTGGAGCTTTTCAACTCGCTGCATGGTGGAGTCGCTTTCGTCGGTGCCTTTGTTGAGTTCCTGCCAGGCGAATTTCATGAACAGCGGAATGACAGTGTTGAGAAAACGCTTCCATTCATTATCGGTGAAAACGTCCTTGGAAAGGTGCTTGATATTTTCGATGCTGCGGGCGACCTCGACGTGGAAATCTTTGTGCGGGTATTTCTTGAGGAATATTGCTCCATGTGCGCCGCAGTAGTTGCCTCGTGCGACGGAGAGAGGTGCGGAACCGTCAAGTTTATTTTGTCTGTCAATTTGGGCGAGCGCGTTGACGAGTTCGGTTTGTGTTTCAAAATCCATGAGGCCGACGACTGCTTCGGGGTTGAGATAGTCGGGGTTTGCTTGCAAATAACGGACCCAGTATTCCAACACCTTCAAAAGCGTGAACTTGGAGCTTGTGCAGCCTTGCGGCGTGTTGCTCTGGAGCTTGTTGGCGATGTTCTGGAAGTATTCTTTTTTATTCATGATGACCTCATATATAGGCGAGAATACCGCACCTTTTATTCAAAAGGGTACAATATCCCCAAAATTTTTTTTCTCTTGGGGGCGTTAAAAAAGAATTTTATGGAAATTTAAAATTGAAAAATGAAATTTAGTGTATGCATGATTTTTGCATCACATTCCAAATATAGTAAAAATGACTTTTTTTGTCAAGGGCAAAAATGAGAGACTGTCATTCGGAAAACAGTTTACAATGGCGATATATAAAACGATATTAAAATAAAAGAGGTGAATTGTATGTCGGATAAAGTTGTGGTGCGCGATCTTGAAGAACTGAGAAGATTGGTTTATGATACCATTCAACGCTTGGGACCGAATTGTGACTTGAACTTTATAGATGTATCTCCAATGGTGGAAATGACGGGACTGTTTACTTGTCCGAACCATACGTTTAATGGGGATATAAGCCAGTGGGACGTGTCCAATGTGATCAATATGGACGAAATGTTTTCGGGCTCCGATTTCAATGGCGACATTAGCCGTTGGGATGTGGCAAACGTTGATAGTATGTACGGAATGTTTAAATATTCCGCATTTAACGGAGATATATCGGAGTGGAATGTTTCAAATGTTCAATGCATGAGTAATATGTTTGAGGGGTCAGTTTTCAATGGAGACCTTTCTAAATGGGATGTGTCCCGAGTGAATCGCATGGATGACATGTTCCGTTATTCTAAGTTTAATGGGGATATCTCTAAATGGGATGTGTCGCACGTGACATCTATGGATGATATGTTTCATGGATCCGTGTTTAATGGAGATATCTCGAATTGGGATGTTGGAATGTGTAGAAGTTTTGGCGGTATGTTTTATCGTAGTGCCTTTTGTGGCGATTTGGAGCGTTGGAATCTTGTTAATCCGGAACTCATGACTTTTGATATGTTGGAATGCTCATTGTTGGATTGGAATAATTGTCTTCCGCAATGGTATAAGGTTATTTATAGAAATCAGAATGTTGTTGAAGATTTTAATGAATTGGACTCCATTGACGATGACGAGGATAAAAACCTGCCTTTTTAGGTTTTTGCGTCCTTTTGGGCTCTATTTTCTAGGTAAAGTCGCTTGAAATAACAAATTTTTAATGTATATTAAGGAAGTAAAATTTTAAGGAGATTATTATGAATTCTTTTGTTAAGGCTTCTTTGATTGCCGCTATGATGACCGCTCCGCTCATGGCTGACGAATCCTTTGGTGGTGTCGGCATCACTATTTACCAGGTGGCGGAAGGCGTTCACGTGGCAGAAGTTATCCCGGGAACTCCGGCTGCAGAGTCCAATCTCCGTGCCGGCGACGTGATTACCGCTGTTGACGGTGTCAGCCTCAAGGGCCAGAACATTGAATTTTCCAAGGCTCAGCTTCGTGGCCAGGTCAATAAGCCGCTCGAAATCACTTACACGAGCAATGGCGAAACCTATTCTACAGTGGTTCGTCGCGCCCAGATTACCGTGAAGGACTTGGACAACAAGGCCGTCAAGAACTGGTATGGCGATAAGGAACGCGTAAACGCTCAGGAACTTGAAACTTTTGCTAGCGCTACCGAAAATGACAAGCAGCTCGTCGCGGTGCTCAGCCGCGGAAACCTCATCAAGAACGATGTTTCTGTAGCCTCTGCTGATGTCAATGGCGTTTATGTGGAAAAGGCAAAGACCACTCCGAAGTTCACCAAGACGACTCCGGTCCGCACGGGTGATGCAAGCCTCCGTCTTTTCAACCGCAAGGCTGTTTCGTTTGCCCTCAAGTCTCCGGGCCGCGCTACCGTTACAATCCTGAGCGCTGATGGCGAACAGATTGCAACGCTTAGCCTCGACAACGCTGTCGCTGGTGTCAATACGATCAACTGGAACGGTTCTCAGATTCCGAGCGGCCGCTATGTTATTTCCATTGACCACAATGGCGCTGTGAGCGGTGCAAACGCTGTGCTCAAGTAATTTGCGCCGTTCGTGGCTGCTTTACTAAATTCGCGCTTTAAACAAAAATTCGGAGAACGCTCTATATTTGGAGCGTTCTTTTTTTCTATCTTGTGGAATCGTGATTTTATCCAAAACCCATCGTTGTCTGTGGGCCGTTATCGCATTGTTTATCGCTGCGGTCTTTGCTCCTTGCTCTTTCGGCGAGGAAATGACCCGCTTTGAACTTGAAGAGCGCGAACAGCCTGTAGAAGATACGACCGAGGTGGATTGGATGAACGATACGACCGGGGTAGATACGATTGAATACCATGCGGTCGACCTTGTGTACGATGTAGAGACTTCTACGTTCAACCTGAACAAGTCCGCCCAGCTCAAGTACCGCACGGCAACGCTGGAATCCGATACCATTTGGATGGACCAGAAAAATCAGATTCTTGCCGCCAGCGGAAATCCTGTGCTTCGCGAAACCAAGAATCCATCGCTTTCGGGGATGCGCCTCAAGTACAACCTCAAGTCCAAAATCGGCGAGGTGTATTATGCGACCACGTTCCAGGATAACCAGCAACTGAATGGTATGGAAGTCCGCCGCCTTCCGGATACTCGAATCCAGATTGCGCGTGGCGACTTCAGTACGTGTAACGATACGACGCACCAGCACTTCTACTTTTATGGCCGCCGCATGGTGGTGAAGCCCAAGGAAACGATTACGGCAAGGCCGGTGGTCTTGAACATAGCCGATGTGCCTGTGGCGGTTCTCCCGATGATTGTGGCTCCGCTCAAGAGCGGGCGTAAGTCCGGTCTTTTGACGCCGAAGTTCGGTGGTGACCAAAAGCAGGGCTACTACTTGCGCAATATCGGATTCTATTACGCTGCGAACGATTATTGGGATGCGACTCTTTCAGCAGACATTATTGAAGGTGACGAGGCTCGGTTTGAAAAGTCTACCTTGTCGGGTGAAATCCGCTATAAGAAACGCTATTTGTTAGATGGTCACATCAAGTACACGAGCTACCTTGAGGAATTTGACTTTAGTCGTAGCGGTTACGATATCGATTTTTCGCATAACCAGAACTTGACTCCCGATGCGAAGCATACGTTGAGTGGCCAGGGCTCGTTTGTAAGTAGCACTGATGTCCGTAAAAAAAATTCCTTGGAATCTAGCACTATTTTGAACCAGCAGGCGAATGCCTCGTTGGCTTACTCCGGTAAATTCGGCAACAACAAGAGCTTGACGGTCAAGGTCTCGCAGAACCAAAACCTCACGACGGGGATGCTCGAAAGAGACTTGCCCGATATCCAGTACCGCATGAGCGGAAACCTTTTCAACTTTGAACTGGAAGAAGGCGAGGTGGCTGCCGAAGACGGCTCGTTCCAGTCGTTCCTTGAAAAGTTCAACTACAGTTTCACGAACCGCTTTAACTACAAGTCGCATCGCGAACGTGATACAACGCTCAATAAGGATACGACGGCGCATTACCTGGGTTATACGGGAACATACACTTTGGATTACTCGGGTCGTCTTTTTGACGTGATTAACATTACCCCGAGAGCGACTTTTACTGGGTATTGGACGGGTACGTCCTGGCGCAATCCGAATGATTCTTTGTACAAGAGAAAACGCTATTTGAGCTTTAATCCTGAAGAAGGGACTTATGGTAATGTAGCGTACAACCACAGTTATAGCTTGACTGCCGATACGAAACTTTACGGTATATGGGTTCCTGAAATTGGGCGCTTTACGGGTATTCGCCATGTGCTGTCTCCGAGCGTGTCTTATACGTATGCTCCTGAAATTGATACGGTGAAAACTTTTGCTCCACACCCGTACTTGGGACAGTACCCATACCAGCAAAAACAGCAGACAGTTGGATTCAGTTTGAATAACGACTTTGATATCAAGTACCTCAAGGTGGCGGGACATGTGGATACAAGTCGTGGAGATTCTGCCAAGAAGGCTAAGGCGGTAGAAGACCAGTATGGCACTCGTCGCTTGCTTACGACTAGGCATAGTTTCTCGTATAACTTTGCGGCGGACTCGCTGAATTTCTCCGATATTTCGTCTTCATTCGGCTTCCAGATTTTGCCGGATTACATGTTTACCATCAATACGCGCCACAGCTTCTACCATAAGTATGATACGAACCCGAACAAGGTAAGGTTCCCAGAACTCACGTATTGGGGCTATGAGCTTTCAAAGAGCTTCCACTGGAGCGGTACGTTTAATGGCGGTCTTCCTTCACAGCTTGAAAAGTATGAAATGCTCAATTGGTCTTTGAGCTTGGATTACCGCTATTCGTTCAGCAGTACTCGTGTGGCGAAGAATTTGTTCAAGGATAACATTTCGCATTCAACGGGTATCTCGGCAACGTTCCAGCCGACGGTCAACTGGGATGTTTCTTATAGCACCCGTTACGATTATAACGAAGGCAAGTTTGTCTCGCATGAATTTACGTTCAAACGTGTGTTGCATTGCTGGCAGCTCGATTTCACATGGACACCGACTGGCCCTGCCGCAGGTTGGAGCTTCTCCGTGTATGTCCGCGACTTGCCTGATATCAAGCTCAACGCAGGCAGCACCGATACAAAGAGTTATGACTAAGTTAGACGAGAGAACGGCTCTTTGAGCCTATAGACGAGAGACGAAAGATGTATGATGACTGAATCTGAAATTGTACTGGCAAGCGGTTCGCCGCGCCGTTCCGAAATTTTAAGACAGTTGGGTGTTAACTTCCGTGTGGTCGTCTCGGGCGAAGATGAAAAGCCCACAAGCACAAATCCGCTTGACTTCCCGCGTGAAAATGCCTGCATCAAGGCGTTGTCCGTATCTCGCCAGGAACGCGATGCGTATGTGCTCGGTTTTGACACGCTCGTTTTTTTGGACAACGTTCCGCTGGGCAAGCCCAAATCCGAAGCAAATGCTATTGAAATGTTAAGCAAACTAAACAATCGTAGCCATTTTGTAATTACAGGTGTCGCCATTGCACGTAACGGCGAAATCCTTAGCGCGTCCGAAGAGAAAACAGAGGTGTTTTTTAGAAACTGCACCTTACAAGAAATCAAAGATTATGTAAATTCTAAGGACCCGATGGACAAGGCTGGCGCTTACGGCATTCAGACGAATGGTGCGCGCTTGATCAAGTCTATCAACGGTTGCTACTACAACGTGGTTGGGTTACCAGTTGCACGTACACTGGAAATGTTGGATGGTTTACAAGTTAGGGTATAGCAAATGATTCAGTTGGAAGAGAAAAATCCAAACGAACGCCTTGGTGACTTCTTGGCCCGCGTTCGTGAATCTCAAGGACTTACGATTGAAGATCTTTCCGAACGCACGAAAATTTCGGTGAAGATGCTTCATTTCATTGAATCGAGTGACTGGAAGTCTTTGCCGGTTGAAGCTTATGTCCGTAGTTACCTGAACTCCGTGAGCTCAAAGCTTGGCTTGGATACAAAGGCCATCCTTAAAATGTACGCCGAAGAAGTGGGCTCAAGTTACGAAGTCCGCGAGGCGGAACCCATCAAGAATATTGCTCCGATGACGGAAGAAGAAAAGAAGCCGCGTAGCAAGGCAGTGCCTATTGCTATTGTGGTTATTCTCGTTCTCTTGGTGGTCGGGCTCCATTTTGTGACAAGGGAAAATTCTTCTTCTGACGCTAGTGCCAATCCGCCATCGGTGGTTGCTGCCGAAGACTCTACGGAAGTCAATCAGGATATGCCTGAAGGTGCAATCAAGGTCCCGGTTGATTCCATCAAGGATGAAAAGAACGAGAAAGTGACGCAGGCCGAAGTCGACAAGGCTGTGAAAAAGGCTGAAAATCTTCCGGCATCTGCAACAATTTTTATCTCTTCGACGTCCAAAAAAGATACGGCGACGGTGACGGGTCCGGTTTCGGATAACGGCCGTACTCGAATTGAACTCGTCGGTTCTGGCGAAATGCGTTCTTGGGTTGGCATCAAACGCGACGAAGACGATGATGATTTTGTGAAAGAAGCGAACATTGCGACGGTTGACAACAAGCTTGTCTATACTGCTAGCGGTACGCTTTACATTGTGATTGGTGAACCGCGTGCCATTGGCAAGATGTACTTGAACGGCGTGGAAACTCCGGTGCCTGTGCCGAAGTTTGGCCGCGTGGCTCGCTTTAGCGTTTATGACGGTCGTGTCCTTAAATAAGAGGTGCTAAGATGCGTTCTTCTAAGATTTCTCGTAAGACGAGTGAAACCGACATTCAACTTTTCTTGAACTTGGACGATTGCTCGAGAGGCAAGATTAGCTCGGGTTCGGGCTTCTTGGATCACATGCTGAATTTGTTCCAAGTACATGGCGGATTCCATCTCGATTTGACCTGCAAGGGCGATACCGAAGTCGATATGCACCATAGCATGGAAGACATCGCCATCGTGCTTGGCCAAGCTCTCGTTGAATGCCTCGGCGACAAGAAGGGCATCGAACGTTATGGCTTTTACTTTGTCCCGATGGACGAAGCCTTGAGCCGCGTGTGCATTGACTTTAGCAACCGCATCGGCTTTGTCTGGAACGTGAAGCTCCCGGCTGCAACTGCAGGCGGAATCGAAGCAAGCATGTTCGAACACTTCTTCAAGAGCCTCTGCGAAAATGCCCGCATGAACTTGCATGTGGAACTCTTCTACGGCAATGACAATCATCACTGCCTAGAATCCATCTTCAAGGCTTTTGCACGTGCCGTCGCTATGGCTGTTGCTCCTTCCCGCAATGTGAAGGGCGTCCCCAGCAGCAAGGGTGTGCTTTAATTCAAAAAATCGTTTTTCACATATTGTAAAGTATTTCGTGGCGAAACTTCGGTTTCGCCATTTTCTGTAAAATTTTGCGACTTTGTAGCAATTTTGACATAATTATTTAAAGCCTTTTTACAAAAAAGTATTTTTCAAAAGCTTTATATTTTGCGTCAGTTTGGGTGATTTAGCGAGGATGAGATGAAGGTGATTTCTACGACATTGAAATTGGCGTGTTGCCCTTTGGCTTTCTGCGATATGGCGTGGGCTAAAAGCGATGTCGACTATCGTAAATCGCTAAGTAAAGCTCGCGTCTATATGGTGGCTAAAAAGCCTCGTCTTGATTTTTGCAATGTGAAATTTGCGGGCCATAAAATTGATCTTGACCTTGTGAGCGAATGCGGTCGCGTAAGCGTTTCTATCCCTGCCGATGAACCGCTTTTTAAGCCGAGCGAAAAGAAAACGCTTGTCGTCGATGTGGGGATGGATGTGCCTCATATCCTTACTAAAGATGAAGTTGTCGCCAAAACTCATGGAATGAAATTCTATGAGATTGATACGGCATTCTATGAAAAGGCAAGCGACAAGGAACTGAAAAAATGCCTGGACGAAGACGCCTTTGTGGCGTGGCTTACGCCCGAAAAACTCTTGTACCTTTATTCGAATAGATTGATTCGAATTCCGAACTTGGATAAAACCAAGTGCTTCCTTTGGAATTACGAACCGATGTTTATCGGGAAGGTTGTGCGACCGGTGGTGAAAAGAGCGGATTTGCGCCATGCTCGTGAACCCTTCCTTGATATGCTTGAATCTGAAATTGAAGATTGCGAGGATATTCGCGATGACGTTGTGCTCCTGTTCTTTGATGTCGAAGAGCGGGATAATAGCCTTTTGATCGGCAATGCGGTTTCGATTAATGAATTCCAGCTCCTTTTAAACGGGCTTGCTTTGCCGTCTATTGATTTGCTTGCGATGGATGCCGAGAACGTCTTTATCGAAAAATTCAAGCCCAAGTACAATGCCGCGCTTTTCCATCCGTACCTGAGCGGTGCGGACGATACGCCTGATTCCGAATATGATGCCATTGATTACGCTATTGATGACTGGATGACTCTTGTATTCAAGGGCATGAAATGGTATGGCGGGCTTGAAGGAAATTGCTTGGTGTATAGTAAAGGCGATGGCCTGCGTGTCATGCACCCAACGGATTTTGATGATTTCTTGGAACGGAAGTTTATCGAATCCGTGCTTGCGTGCTAGAAATATTTTGTCAAACCTTCCACCGAGCGGGTATCTCCTTTATGAAACATTTTGTTTCATATACTTAAATAAAAATCTGTAATTTTAAATAAAAATTGTTAAATTTAGAGAAATTTTATAAAATTTGTTTTATTCTTATTGAATTTTAAAGCAACGTAATTTATCTTTATTGGTGTAAAGGTTACCCATAAAATGAAATCCGTTTTTGAATATAGAGATTACCGCGAGTACATGCGAGATTTTTACGAGAGCCGTAAAAAGTGTTCCGCATTTACGTGGCGTGAGTTTGCTAAACTCGCAGGCTTCTCTTCATCGGGCTTCTTGAAATTAGTCTGCGATGGCAAAACGCGCCTTTCGAAAGTGGGCGTTGAAAAAGTCTTGCCCGCAATGAACTTGTCTGGTGCGCAGGCTGAATATTTTCGTGCGTTGGTCGAATTTTGCGATTCTGCTCGCTCTGATGTCCGTCAAGTCGCTTTTGAACGGATGATGAAAATTGCGCAAGAAAACAAGATTGATTTTTTAGAGGCAAAGTCGTTTGAATATTTTTCGTCGTGGGCAAACCCGGCACTCAGGGAACTAGCCCCGATTATGAAGGGCGCAACGCCTCTTGAAATGGGACATGCTCTTGTGCCTGCCATTTCTGCTGCCGAAGCTCGTGAATCCTTGGAACTTCAGGAATCGCTTGGGCTCTTGAAAAAAGATGAATGCGGAAATTACGTGCAAACAAGCGAAGGTGTTTCGAGCTCTCGTGAAGTTATCTCGGCGACGGTCGTCAATATGCAAAAGCAATATGCGCATCTGGCCGCTGAATCCCTAGAACGCTACACGCGAGAATATCGCCATATCTCGGGAATGACGATGGGCCTTGATCGAGAAGCGTATGAGCGCTTAGCCGCAGAACTTGATGCGTTCCGCAAAAAAGTAGTGGAAATTGTATCAAACGTGAAAAGTTACGATCGTGTTTATCGAATGAATTTACAGCTCTTTCCTTTGAGCAAACAAGTTGGAGAAAAAAATGAAAAAGATTAATTTGATGCAAAATTTATTTGCCATGAGCCTTGCTTGCGTAACGGTTCTTTCGGGGGTATCGCTACTTGCGGGGTGTTCCGGTTTTACCGAAGATACGAATACATCTTCGAATGATAATGGCGGACTCATTGATGTGCAGGCTGCTTTTGCTTCTGCACGCGTGTCGCAATTGGGCAAGGTTATTGTTGATGAATCTCAGGATTCTTTAACGATTGTTTATGAAACTTTTGGCGGATGCGTAAAGAATGATAATGGCGTTTATGCCTATAACTCCGATTTCTATTTTGCAAGTTCAAGGACTTATGCATATGATTTCCATGGTGATACGCTTGTCTTGTCCTGTGATTTAATAGACCAAAAGAGCGGCTATCAACAACATATAATATCCTATCTTATTGGAGGTAATCCTGGTGAATTGGATGGTATATGGCTGTTTTTGCCTTGTTACTCATTAGGTGGTGAACGCATTTGTTCTAATGAAATGGAAAATTTATTTATCCAATTCAATAATGGAAGTGTGGAAACCCGTGTTTCTGAAAATAAAACGTATGATTATATGAATTCTAGCTTTGTTCATAATCTTGCGTTATTTATGACGGGACATGAAAATCGTATAGATTTTGATTTGCGCGGTCAAGTGATGAGTATGGATAATGATCTTTCAGGTAAAGGATTTACAGTTCAAGAAAGAACGAATAAAAATATGAAATTCGTTTATAAAGAACATGAATACGAACTGAATGTAGATTATGTCCAAATAAACGATTCTGCTGCTGTAACTTTGTCCTCTGAAGGGCTGTCTTGTACAGCTTCTTTGAGTGAACGTGATAATGTTTCTTCTGAAATTTGCCGCGAAGAAAATGCAGATTATCTTTATGAAAATGACAAAGGAAGCTTGAGCTATCGCAAAGACAATAGTGATGAATTTGCAAGTTGCGTGAAAAGCCTTGTTCGTCGTGGAACGAATACATCTTCAAATGATAAGTCTGGAAATGTTGATGTGCAGACTGCATTTGCATCGGCTCGTGTGATGTCTTCAGGTAAAGTGTTTGTCGATGAAGTTCGTGATTCGATTACGTTTGTTGCTGAAAAATTTGGGGGTTGCATCAAGAATGGTGAATCATTTATGTATGATTCGGATTTTTATGACAGTGATACGAATAAGTATGCCTATGGTTTCCGAGGAGACACTTTGATGTTTATGCAACCGGCTATACTCTATCAAGATGGTCACGGAGATTCTGTATCGGCTGCGACAATGTTCTATGTTGGTGGAACGTCTGGAAAGCTTGATGGAATCTGGAAATTTTTGCCATGCAGAAAAAATATGGCAAGTGGTGAAGTTGCGTGTCAAAATGATGCTTATAATTATTATTTAAAAATTGATAATGGGAAAATGGAAGTCCGTATTGCAGACCATGAGGACTATGATTACATGAATTCGGTTTTTGTCGAAGAATTATTCATGTTCTTGAATAACAAAAACTCTATTCAGATTGAAACTCAGTTCTATACTACTCACGGTGCCGAATCTGTTGCTGAAAATTATGGAATTACGATTCAAGAAAAAACGAATAAGAGTATGAAGTTTAGCTATGCTGGGCATGATTTTGATTTGAAATTGAATTATGCGAAAATTATGGACAGTGTGTCTGTAACATTAACCTCGGGAAATGTTATTTGCAATGGATTTAATCGCGAAATTCCCGATATTACGCAAGATCAGTGCAATGAAGATAACGCACCCTATTTAAATGAAATGGAATCGGGGGTGTATGGAATAAGAATGCAAAATTCCTATGAATTTGAAGATTGCATCAACGGTATTCTTGGCAGAGAATTAAACGAGTAAGATGTTCTTTTAAATCGGCGTCTTGCTCTTTTCGCCGGCGATTTCTCGAACGAGTTTCGGTACGAGGTAGCCGGGGAGCTTGGTGCGGATCTGCGCTATGAGTTCGCGGGCGCGTTCGTCGCTGACTTCAAAATGGGCGACACCTTTTGCATGGTCGAGTTGGTGCAGATAGTAGGGGAGTACACCTTGCTCGAATAGCCTGCGGCTCAAGCGTTCGAGCGTTTCGGCGTCATCGTTCACGCCTTTCAAAAGAACGCTCTGGTTCAAAAGCGTCCAGCCGCTGAATTTAAGTTGTGCGAAAACGGCGGCGGATTCTTCGTCCAGCTCGTCGGGGTGGTTCACGTGCACCACGAGCACACAATTGAAACGTGCGGGGAGTTCTCGCAAAAGTTCAAAATGCTGCATCACGAGGTCCGGTCGCATGATCGGGAGTCGCGTGTGGATGCGGAGCGTCGTCACAGACGGGTGGAATGCGATTGCTTCCACGAGGTCGCGGAAAGGTCCCGGGCCAAGCGTGAGCGGGTCTCCACCCGAGAGTATCACTTCCCAAATGCTCGTATGGACGTCCAGCCAGTTCGAAACTTCACTCGCGATATTCTGTGTGTCCTGGAAGGGGTAGTTGCGCCTAAAGCAGAACCTGCAGCGCACACCGCAGGCAGAAGTCGAAACGATGAGGGCGCGGTTCTCGTACTTTTGCAAGATGCATTCGGACTTGCCGGCGGGGAGGTCGCCAACGGGATCATCGACGAATCCCGGAGCATCCTTAAGTTCGTCTGTAGAAGGTAGAACCTCGCGTAGCAGTTTGACGGGCTCGGCCGAATTCTTGATGAGGTCGGCGTAATGCTTGGAACAGTTGAATGCGAACGTGGGCTCTTGGTCGAGGTTTGCGCGCATTTCGCTTGTCAAACCGGTAAAATCATTGCCCAAATAGTCTAAAAATTCAGAAATATGCGTGAAAGTTTTAACAGAATTGTCCATTATATTGCTAAATTTAGAATCAAAAACCAAAAGAGGATAATATGGGTACTGTAAGCACCAACGAATTCCGTAAAAAATTGAAAATCATGGTTGATGGTCAGCCGTATGAAATCATCGAAAACCAGTTTGTGAAGCCGGGTAAGGGTCAGGCTTTCAACCGCGTTCGTATCAAGAACTTGGTGACTGGCCGTACTCTCGAACGCACCTGGAAGAGCGGTGATACGGTGGAAGAAGCTGATGTGACCTACACCGAAATGACCTACCTTTACAACGACGGTTCTACTTGGTACTTCCTCAACAGCGAAACTCAGGAAACTGAAGAAATCTCCAAGGAAGCTCTCAATGGCTGCGAAGTTTGGCTCCTCGATGGCGCTACTGTCGAAGTCACTTGGTGGAAGGACCCGAAGACTCAGGCAACGCTTCCGATCGAAGTTATCCCGCCGACCTTCGTTGATCTGATGATCGTTGACGCTCCTCCGGCAGTTCAGGGCAACACCAGCGGTAACGTGATGCGTGAAGCCACTCTCGAAACTGGCGCTAAGGTGATGATTCCGCTCTTCATCGAAAACAACACCAAGATCCGCGTGGATACCCGCGACGGTTCTTACCTCGAACGCGCTAAGTAATAAGATCGCTCGGCTCTCGCCATCGTTATTATTGCGACTTTAAAAGCCTCGTCCAAGCGACGGGGCTGTTTTTTTATCCCTTCCTACCGTCTACTGTCACTTCCTACTGAGACAAAGTCGCATAGACAAACTGTCTATAGTTTTTCTCGGGGCAGGCGCGCGCTTAGCCACTTTTCTGTATAATTTATAATTGTTGTTTAACCCAAAGGGATATATGGGAATGTTTAATAAGCTTTCTGGTTTTGCGTCCGTGGCGTGTGTTGCTGCGGGCTTTGTGCTGTTTGGTGCGGCTTCTTCCGAGGCTGCTCCGGACCCGAATTTCCACATCTACATTGCGTATGGCCAGTCCAACATGGGCGGCACGGCAGATGCCCAGAGCGCGGACAAGGTCGAAAATTCGCGCTTCAAGATTTTCGCAACGCAAAAATGCTCGGGCAAGGGGCGCAATACGCTCGGTGACGTTTACCCGGCTGTGCCTTCGCTCTTTAACTGCGGCAACACGATTTCTGTGGCGGACTGGTTTGGCCGCACAATGGCCGACAGCATGCCCAACGTGACGATTGGGATTATTCCGGTGGCCGTGGGCGGTGCAAGCATTAAGCTCTTTGACCAGGATCAGTACAAAACTTATCTCTCGACGGCAGAAACCTGGCTCCAGAACTATGCGAAGGAATACGCAAGCGATGGCAATGTGACGAAGACGATTATCGACATCGCGAAAAAGGCACAAGAAAAGGGCGTCATCAAGGGCTTCATTTTCCATCAGGGCGAAACGGACGGCGGTTATTCCGATTGGCCGAAAATCGTGAAGAAAACTCGCGACGATATTCTCAAGGCTCTCGACATGAGTTCCGATACGGTGCCGTTCGTGGCGGGCGAGCTCTTGCGCGAAGGCTGCTGCTATTCCGACCGCGTGTCGAAACTCCCGAACACGATGGACAACACCTACTACGCTTCGTCCGAAGGCTTGGGCGGTAACGGCGTGGACCGCTACCATTTCAATCACGATGCCTATGTGGAATTCGGCAAGCGCTATGCGGCGCAGATGCTCAAAGCTGTGAACCGCAAGCCCGTGGAACCTGTTCCGCAGAAGCCGTTTGGCAAAGTGGTGGGCGATAGTGTTGTCGCAGGCGAACCGGCGGAAATCCCGGGCAGGATCGAGGCCGAAAACTATGACATCAATGGCGTCGGCAGTGGTAATAGTTCTTATTTCGATAAAGATTCCGAAAACAGGGGTGGCGAGTATCGCAAGGATGGCGTGGATATTTATAAGGGCGGCGACAATTATGCCATTGGTTACACGCAAGAAGGCGAATGGCTGGAATACTCCGTGAATGTGGATCGTGATGGAAAATTCTATATCTCTGCGAATGTGGCTTCTGGTACGGAATCGTCTAGCTTTAGCTTGCTTTTGGATGATAAGGAAATTGTGCCCTCCACGAAGGTTCCGAAAACTGGCGATGAGTGGGATGTCTATGAAAGACTGGAATTAGACCAGGTGGAATTCACGAAGGGCGAGCATGTGCTGAAGCTCTTGATTACAGGCAACTACGTGAACATTGACTGGATAGAAATTGAAGATCGGTCGCTTGCCATTCGTCCGAAATTCGTAGCGTCATCAGGTCCGCAAACTTACGATGTGTTCGATATGCTCGGGGCGCATGTCGGCCGTGTTGATGCTGCAACAGTTCAAGATGTTGCGCAGAAAGTCCGCGCACTCGTGAAGCAGAACGGCACGTACCTCGTGAAGTCCCGTAACAGCTCCGCGACCATCCGTGTGATGAAGTAATTTTTGCGATTCTAAAGAACTGCTTTTCTAAAGACCCGGGCGACCTCGTCCGGGTTATCGCTTTTAAGCCAACTTAACGTTTCGGTACCGCGGTAGCTCCAGGCAAAGATGTTCTTGATGCCTGCAGCACGGCTTTCAGCGACAGCGATGGCGAGGTCATTTTCGCGGCCCGCTTCAATCTGGTACGCCTTGACCCACATCTGTACGGACTTTCTGTAGCGGGTCGCGACTTCAACAAGCTTGTTTGCTGTTTCGCGGTATTTTTCGCGGACCCATTCTTCACTTGCTCCGCGTTCCCAGTACGGGTCGCTTGCAATTTCGTCGACGGCATCGAGGCGCGCGACACGACCCCAGTCGTCGAGCCCCGCCGGGAACCACGGCGGGAGCATGCAAACGCAGTTGCGTTTGCCGCGCGCTTTGACATCTTGAGTCATCTCGTCCAAGAAATCAATGAGGCTTTCTTCGCGGAACAGCTTTACGTCGTCTGTAAGCTCGGCGGGCATCTCGTACCCAAACTTTGTACGGAACTTCTCGCGGCACTTTTCGCAACGGCAGCTCCAGTTGCTAAGCCCGCCCTTTTCAAAGTAAAAGTGTGGCTCGTCCCAGAAAATCGTGGAGACATCCGTCTCGCAAACTGTTGCAATCCACTTGTGCATGTAGGCGCGGAACTCCGGGTGGTTCGGGCAGGCGGCCACTTTCGGTTTTCCGTCCAGCGCCACTTGGCACATGTCGTGGTTTCTGGCTGTGAGTTCCGAATAAGCTTCACCGCCAAATACGCGACCGACACCCCACGGGTTTACGTAAACGGAAAGTCCCATGGCGGCAGACTCATTCACAATCTGCTTCATGGTGTCGTAATAATATTGCAGGTCTTCTTCGCTCCACGTGTGGAGCACTGCATTGTATCCTGCTTCTTTTATCTGTACAAGATCCATGCGTGCGAACTTCGGAGAGCGCACACCAAAGTAGCTAACGCCTTTAATCACGGTTAAAAACCTCTGTTTTAAATTCCTCTAAAGCTCTTGTGCTGAGTCCACTTGGCCCACTGCGGACTGCAGTTCTTGTGCAGCACATTTTCAAGCGTTGCGCACCATTCTTCTTCGCTTACGGGGCGCCTGATCCAGAACGTGCTGTCGTCCCTCGAATCTTCGGGGAGAGGCATGTCGTCCGGGATGATTTCAATAATCCACGATTCGGGAATACCGTTGTGGAGTTCCTTGCTGAAGGCGAGGTTCTTCTCGGTCGCGTGGTCGGCATGGTCAAAGATGATGAGTGATGGCGACTGGCCGATGATGAGTGCCGATTCCAAAAGGCTCTGGGCGCTTTCGATGGAATTGCAAGTATAGAGGGTGGAATCTTCCGCCATGTTACCATGTTCTAAAAGCCAGCGGAAGGTCCACTGGTTCAGCTTGTCCAAGCTGCCTGGCGATGATGGCGTTATAAAAAATATGTGTCCCACGCCTAAAGTATAGAAAGTTTATTGTTAAATTATTGGCAGAAAAATTGAATTACCCTAGAAAAATATGAATTTCCCAGACCTTGGCGAATTTAGGTTCGTCAGAAAAATTTTGGAAGGAGCCCACCCCTTGAATAACGAACCGCCGGCACACCGCAGCTGGCTGAACGTGGGGGATGACTGCGCCATCTTTGATGGCTGGCTTGCGACCAAGGACCTCTCGGTCGAGAACACGCACTTCCGCCTGGACTGGTCAAGTCCGGAACAGGCGGTCGAGAAGCACATTGTGTCCAACGTTTCGGATGTGTCTTCCATGGGCGGTCGGCCCAAAATTGCGCTGTTCGGACTTTGCGTGAACAAAAACTGGAGCGAAGAAACTCGAAACAGAATTGCAAAAGCGGTTGCGCAAGGCTTTGAGAGAAGAGGAATTACGTTGATTGGCGGAGATACGGTCTCTGGCGATGTCGGGATGTTTTCGACAACACTCCTCGGCACGACCGATGGTGAAATTTCGCTCCTCCGTAGTGATGCAAAACCGGGTGACCATGTTTTTGTGGCGGGAACTCTCGGCAAATCCGATGCCGGACTTTGGATTTTGATGAACCATCCCGAAGAGGCAAATCGCTTCCCGAGGCTCGTTGAATACCACCTTGCGCCGAAAATTTGCGAGGATGCGGGGGCTCAACTGGTCAAGCAGGGGGTGCGTGGCGCCTGCATGGACATTAGCGATGGCCTTAGTTCCGAAACGAACCACCTTGCGCTCTCGTCGGGCGTATCCATCGAAATTGACGAGCAAAAACTCCCTATTGACCCCGATGTTTTGGAAATGTGCGAGTATTTTGGACTTTCTCCCCTCCAATTTGCGCTAAATGGGGGTGAAGAATACGAACTTCTATTCACTTCTAATCTTACAAAAAGTATATATTTAGAAGGAGCGCCCAAAATGGGCGAAATCCACGATATCGGATTGGTATCTTGTGGCAATGGTGTTTATTTGAAAGGGCAGGATGGAGTTAAGGCGCTCCTGAATGCTCAGGCGTGGTCGCATCTATGAAAGATTCAAGTAGTTTAGGACAGTTGTTGGTTCGTGTCAACTTGATTGACGAAGATCAGCTGAGGTATGCTGAAGACGAAATCAAGTTCTGGGCGCAAAAAGGCAAGAAGTTGACTCTTGCCCAGGTTCTTGTGAAGGCCAACATGGTCAAGCAAGAAGCTCTCACCGACATTTTGGGTGTTCAGATGCAGAGTGTCACCAAGAAACGTATTGGTGAAATGCTCTTGGACCAGGGCTTCATTACGCAAGACCAGCTAAACGAAGCTCTTGAAAAGCAGAAAACGTCGGGCGGTAAGCGTCTTGGCCGTGTGCTTGTCGATTTGAAGTTCATCGACGAAAAGAAGCTCACGGATATTCTTTGCTGCCAGTTCGAAGTGCCTTATGTTAAGCTTGATACGATTAAGCTTGATGAAAAGGTCTATGAGTTCATTCCCGAAGACCAGTGCAAGGCGAACAAGATTGTTCCGCTTTACGTGACGAAGGACGCTCGCCAGGCTCTCGTGGTCGCTATGGCAGACCCGACGAATGTGCGACTCAGGGACTCTATCAAGTTCAAGGTCAAGCGCAATGTTGATGTGGTCATGGCTTCCGAACAGGACATCAAGAAGACCATCGATACACTTTTTGCGGGCCACGGCCCTGCCGAAGAATCCCTTGCAGAACTTATTGGAGGTTCTGGAGAGGATGAACTTGAAACGGTCGAACGCGGAAATGGCAATAGCGATGAACCGGAACTGACTGACGAAGAAGGTCGCCAGGTCGTGAAGATTGTGACGACCTTGATTCATGAAGCCATTGCCCGTCACGCTTCCGATATTCACCTTGAACCGCAAGAGACGTTCCTCAAGTTGCGTTACCGTATTGACGGTGACTTGCAGGTGATGTCTCCGATTCCGGCACGACTCATGCCGCAGATTCTTTCGCGTATCAAGCTCTTGTCCAAGATGGACATTGCTGAAAAGCGTAAGCCGTTGGACGGACGTTTCACAGTGCGTTACAAGGGATCCGAAGTTGACCTTCGTGTGAGCTCGTTCCCGATTTCTTTGCGTAAGCGCGGTGTCTGCGAAAAGATCGTTATGCGTATTTTGGACCCGAATTCGGGTCAGTTCCCGCTTAAGGAAATGGGCTTTGACGCCCGCGTGCTCAAGCAGTTTATCGATGCGATTAATGCCCCGAACGGCATTGTGCTCGTTACCGGTCCGACGGGTTCCGGTAAGTCTACGACGCTTTACGCTTCTATTCGAGAAATTTTGGATTCCACGATCAACATCTCGACGATGGAAGACCCGGTGGAATTGAATATTGACGGTGTGAACCAGGGCCAGATTAACAATGCCGCAGGCTTTACCTTTGCGGCGGGCATTCGTGCCTTGCTCCGTCAGGACCCGGACGTGATCATGATCGGTGAAATGCGTGACCAAGAAACCTCGACAATGGCTATCGAAGCTGCTTTGACGGGTCACTTGGTCTTCAGTACGCTCCATACGAACGACGCTGCCGGTGCATTCCCTCGTTTGCTTGAAATGGGACTGGAACCGTTCCTTGTGTCTACTGCAATTAAGGGTGTCTTGGCCCAGCGTCTTGTGCGCCGCATATGCAAGAACTGCAAGGAGCCGGTCGAAATCTCGCAGGAACTTCGCGATGAACTCCACCTCTCGCCGGACATGCAGTTCTATCATGGCCGCGGTTGTGAAAAGTGCGATGGTTCGGGCTTCAAGGGCCGTTGCGGTATTTACGAGTTCCTCGTGCCGAACGAAGCTGTGCGTAATCTCGTGATCAAGCGCGCTTCCGGTGACGAAATCAAGCGCGAGGCCATCAAGTCTTGCGAAATGATTACGCTCCGTATGGACGGCATCAACAAGGCACTCCAAGGTCAGACCACTTTGGAACAGGCCATCGGCGCATCCACCGCCGACGAATAGTTCGAAGCTCGCCGTTTATCTTTTTCATCCCCATTCACTCTGAGTGGGGATTTTTCTATATTGCACATCTGTATATCGACTAGGAGTGCTAGATGGACGATTTTGTAGAATGCAATGTTGTTGATGATAGTGTTTTAGATAAAGAGTTGAACCCGGAACAGGCCGCTGCCGCGAAGAAAATTAACGGCCCGATGCTGATTTTGGCCGGTGCAGGTTCTGGAAAGACGCGTTGCATTACTTACAAGATTGCTCACCTGGTTTCGTACCACAAGATTGATTCCAACCGCGTGCTGGCAGTGACTTTTACGAACAAGGCCGCTCGCGAAATGAAGGACCGTATCCAGAAGCTTTTGAATTGCCGTAAGCCGTTCACGTGGATGGGGACGTTCCACTCTGTTTGCCTTAAGTTATTGAAACTCTGCTTGGCGAAGGAATCTGTAATCAAGGCTCTTGGCGGCAAGTGGTTTGATGCAAACTTCTCCATTTACGATGATGATGACCAGAAGCGCATCCTCAAGGAAATCTTGAAGGACGATCTTGGCGACGATTATGACGTGAATGAATTGAAGAAGGTTCATAGCGCGATTTCCCGTTTCAAGAATACGGTCTTGTACAAGAACGACAAGGCGGTTTTGCAGACTCCGGATGTGGCTGCATTGAACGCTGAATTTGCCGACGAAGAACGCAAGGCGCGCTATTACGCTGCTTACCAGAAAAAGCTTGCGGAATCGAACGCGATGGACTTTGATGACTTGCTGTTCAATACGGTTCGCATGTTGCAGATGGTCCCGAATTTGGCAGAACAGCTGAGAGAACGTTTCCAATACGTTGTTGTGGACGAATATCAGGATACGAATGACGTCCAGTATGAACTTTTGAAGTTGCTCATCAACAGGGATACGAAAAACGTAACGGTGGTGGGCGATGACGACCAGAGTATTTACGGTTGGCGTGGCGCAAACATCAAGATTATCCGTAACTTCCACCGCGATTTTGCTCCGGTGACGATTGTCAAGCTCGAACGCAATTATCGCTCAACTGCAAACATTGTGAAGGGCGCAGGTTCCGTGATTGCGCATAACGTCCGCCCTGCCGAAATGCAGAAGAACGTGTTCTCCAAGGAAGAAGCGGGCGAGCTTATTCACGTGCGCTATTTTGAAGATGACCGTGCCGAAGCATCGAACATTGCAAAGACGGTGGCTCAGGCGGGTCCTGATTTTTATGCCAAGACGGCAATTTTCTACCGCACGAACGCGCAGTCCCGAGTGCTTGAAAAGGCGCTCAACGATTTGCGCATCCCGTCGGTGATTTTTGGCGGTACAAGATTCTGGGACCGCAAGGAAATCAAGGATGTGCTTGCCTACTTGCGTGTGCTCGCCAACGAGAAAGACGATGCCGCTTACTTGCGTGTGATTAACACTCCGCCGCGTGCCATCGGCAAGACGACAGTCGAAGGCGTGCTCGCCAAGGTGAAAGCGGGCGAGGGTTCGTTCTGGGACAATTTATTGGCCGAGGCGAACGGCACGGGGCGCGGCGCTCCGAAGCTTAAGGTTTTTACGGACCTTGTGACGAACTGGAAGAACATGATGACTTCTGGTGAGTATCCGCTCCCGATTCTTGCAGAACATATCATCAACGATACGGGCTATAAGGACTTCTTGCGCAAGGAAGACGAAGTCACGGCTGATGAACGCATTGCGAACTTGGACGAAATGATCAACGCTATCCGTGAATTTGACGAAGAACATCCGGGGGCTACTCTCGATGCGTTCTTGCAGGATATTTCGCTTTTGACGGATGGCGACAAGAAGGTCGATACATCAAAGGGCCTTGTGACGCTCATGACGATCCACATGGCAAAGGGCTTGGAATTCAATACGGTTCACCTGGCGGGCTGCGATGATGAAATCTTCCCGCTCGTGCGTGGAACTTCTATGCTCTCGATGGCAGAAATCAACGAGCAGATGGAAGAAGAACGCCGCCTGTTCTATGTGGGCTGCACCCGTGCTGAAAAGAAACTTTATCTGTACCATGCGGAACGCAGGTTCTTCCAGGGGAACATCCGTCCGTTTGCGCCGTCGCGCTTCCTCAAGGAATTGGATCCGTCCGTTGTCGACTTTACGCCGTGCTTGAATACACGTCCGTCTGTTCCTGATTTTGTCGGCAATACGCGCTCCAAGCCGTCTTACGGTTCGTACGGCTCGTCAAACTATGGCTCTCGTCCGTCCTATGGAAATTCGGGCTCGGGCAACTCTTATGGCAACCGCTCGTTTGGCGGCGCCTCCCACGGCAGTAGCTTTGGCGGATCTCGTAGCGGTTTTGGCGGGTCTTCGTTTGGCTCTCGTCCTGCGCCTGTGCCGGCGTCCATCAAGAAGAACGATAAGCACATTGTCTACCGCAATCCGGTGAAGGTTGTAAAGGCTCCTGCTCCGTCTGGTCCGACAATCGAGTACGATAATCCGTACCACGAGGGCGCCCGCGTTCGCCATTCCAGGTATGGAACGGGTGTGATTATGAAGGCTTACGGCAGTGGCGATAACGCCCGCGTCGATGTGCGCTTCGACCGCGAGAACATGAACCGCACCATCATCCTCAAATACGCTGCTTTGGAAGTGATTGGATAGCGGCTCTGCCGCTTGGGGTTGTGGGCTATGAGCTCGGAGCTAAAGCTCCTTTGAGGTCGCTTCGCTTTGAGAATATTGCTAAAGCCCATACCTCAAAGCACCCCTAGGGGTGCGACCCCATACCCCATTGCTACTAAAATATTCTATCTTGCATCCTGTAAAAAAGAGGTAATTATGCTTGAACGTGAAGAAGTTTTGAAGCTCGCGAAGTTGTCTCGCTTGAGCATTGCAGAAGAAGATATTCCGGCTATCAAGGGTCACTTGGATAAGATGCTCGACCATCTCGAAGCATTGAAGGCTTTGGACCTTTCTAACGTGGAACCGATGACCGCTGTCGAAAACGGCGCTACCATCCTCCGCGAAGACGTGCCGGTCCAGGGTTTTACGCTTGATCAGGCTTTTGCAAACGCTCCTGCTGTTGAAAACGATCACTTCGCCATCCCGAAGGTGATGTAGTCGGCGCACTTGCCCGACGCATTTGCCGAATTTCGCGCATTTCGTTACGCATTTCGCTTTGAACAAGGTCAGTTGCATCGTCCCGGCCCGCATGGGCTCGTCCAGATTCCCGGGGAAACCTCTCCTGAAGCTCAACGGCAAGGAGATGATTGTCCGTACTATGGAACGTGCGCTCCTTGCGGATTGCTTTGACCGCATTGTCTGTGCGACGGACAGTCCCGAAATCGAAGCTGTCGTTCAGGCGGCTGGCTTTGACTGCGTGATGACGGGGGAATGTGCAACTGGTTCCGACCGCGTGGCTGAAGCTGCTAAAAAGCTTGGTCTTGACCTGGTCGTGAATCTCCAGGGCGACGAGCCTCTCGTTGAACCTTCCGTGCTCCGCGATGTCGCGAAAGACCTCTCGGAACACCCCGACTGCTGGGTGACGGTCGCATGCCCGTTGAACCCTGCAGAAGCAGAACTCAAGACCGTCGTGAAAGTGCTCGTGCGCGACGGTGTGGCTGTAGACTTTACAAGGTCTGTGCCGCCTGCAGAAGCGAGCCGCTGGTTCCAGCACCAGGGCATTTACGCTTACTCCCGCGAAGCTCGCGATGAGTTTGCGTCGCTCCCGCAGAACAAGATTGAGCTGGAACGCTCGCTGGAGCAGATGCGAATCTTGGGGAAGCGCCCCATTCGCATTGTCCAGAGTGTGTATCCGAGCATTTCCGTGGACGTCCCGTCGGACGCTACCCACGTTGAGAATATTTTGCTAGATCATTTGCTAAATCCTTTGCTAGATGAACCTTTCAGAAAAGGCAATGAACGCATCTGAAAAAAGAATTCTCAAACTCGCAATCATCCTCTTTATCATTGGTTTAACCGTCCGCTACCTCCCGTGGGGGCTCCCGTCTATAGAAACATTCGAAGTCGGTGACGCTATAGTTGTCGCTAATGCGCCTCCGGGATTATCTTCTGATGCTTTTCCACTTGCAGATGCGAGTACGGTCCCGTCTGACGATACAAACAAAATAACACCCTTTGCGGATCCCGGCCCGAAATCAACCGAGCATCACCGTAAGGCGAAGAAAAAAGTCACGCTCCCGCTCCATATTAATACGGCGAGTGCCGACGACTTGTGCGCGCTAAAGGGGGTGGGGCCAAAGCTTGCCGAAAAGATTATTGAGCAAAGAACGGCGTCAGGACCGTTTAAAGGGCCTTCTGACCTCAAAAAAGTGCATGGAATTGGAAAGAAAAAGCTTGAAAACATGTTACAATCGATAATTTTTGATTAGTTTTAGGAAGAAAACTTTACATAAGTGTGTTTATGAGCGAATCGAAGTTATATCTAGGTGTAGAAGTTGGCGACCACTATATGAAGGTTGCCCTTGTGGACTCTTCTGAAAAGAAGGTGGTCAAGACGGCTGTGCTCCCGGTGGAGTGTAACCCCATTTACGATATTTTCCTTTTTGAAAGTACTCTCCAGCAGTGGGTGGACGAGAACCAGATCAAGGAAATCGAAGCGACTTCTGTCACCGTGCCTGCAAAGATGTCGATTATCCGCAAAGTTTACGTACCGCCTGAGGCAGTAGCCAACAAGGATCAGTATTTGAAATGGTACATGGAACTTTTCACCAACGCCGATGTGAGCGCCTATATCGTGGACTCCAAGACGTTGAGCGGTGACGATTCCTTTGGCTATAACGAACTTGTAATGGCCGTTCGAAAGGAATGGGTTGATGCCTTGCGCAAGGGTTTCCGTTCCCGTATGCTTGCTCCGAAATCGATGGAAGTCGATGTTCTTTCGCTCATGAACGTGATGGATGTTGGCGAGAAGGTCAAGGATGCCGTTTGCATCGTGAAGGCTGACTTTGACGGTGTGTCGATTGTCTGGATGCGTCGCGACGAGCTTTTGGCTTTGCGTGGCGTCTCGACTCTTTCGATGGTCGGTAAGACTGCCGATGCCGCTTACCCGATCCTTGCCGATGAAATTGTTGAACAGATGAAGCTGGTTGAAACGGAAAATGGCGTGAACGGCGTGACCGACGTTCGCCTTTGCGGTGAAATGGCATCGGAAGATTCCTTTGTCGATCTCCTCATGGGCAAGCTGGAAGGATATAACGTATCGCTGATCAAGTCGCTGTCTCAGCTTCCGTCTGACGAAAGTGTTGACCCTATTAACATGGTTTACTGCGTCGGTGCCGTTGGTGCCGCCTTGAACCCGATGGAGGGTGTATGATTCGCATGAACCTTATTGCGGTAGCTGAAAAGAATGCTACCATCGGTAATGCATCTCAGCATTTGCATGTGACGAATGTTGCGGATGTGGAACGCCGCTACAAGAGAAAGTATTTGACGGTTGCTGTGGCTGCCTTGTTTGTGTTTGTGGCCTTTAGCTGCTACATGAGCATCAAGGGTGTTCCGGCTGCGTTGGATGGCGTCTTCCCGGAATCTTACCTCAACTTGATTGGGGCGAAGAACCCTAATATGAACAAGACGACCCCTGCCGGTCCGACCGCCGAAGAGATTGCCAGACAGCAGGAAGCTGTGGCGAAGGCTCGTGCCGCCATGCCTGTAAGGGATATTGTGGCCGAAATCAATCCGCAGGTCCTGTTTAATAACAAACGAACGGGCTATGGCAGCTATTTGCCGCTCGAAAAGCTTTCGTACCAGAAGACTTCGCTCCCGCAGTTCCTTTCATTCCTCAATACCGCAGTTCCGGACGATATCGGTTTCTCGGAATGCGTGTACCAGGCTCCGAACTACTATTATTTGCGCGGTGTCGCGATGAAGGCTTCGTCGCAGCATACGCTTATAGATAGACTCAAGGCGGTGAGCAGACAGTTCCAGTCTCCGATTGCATCTGAAGCGGCAACTGAAGTGGCTGCATTTGGCCAGTTCAATGTTCCGCAGGTTCGCCTGGATGCTGTGCGCGGCTTTGTCCCTGCTAGCGAAATTCCTGCTGAAATCAAGGCGCTCAAGAATCTTTCTTCTACGAACAAGGTTCAGTTGAAGGGCTTGGAAAAGCCTGTTGTTGAAGACTTTGGCGTATTCAAGCGCTATGCATACAACGTATCTTCGACGGCTGACTTTGCCGATTTGCTGAATTTCTTGAACGCATTTGCCAATTCCCCGATCCGCATGGGTGTACCGAAAGCTGAACTCAAGTACGCCAAGAAGTTCTTGATTACGAACATGCGTATCGAAATGTTTGTTCTCCGCTAGTATGCCGATTCGTATTACAGGCGGTTTGTTGCGGGGGCGCAACATCGAGTCCCCGGATACCATGAAAACACGTCCGACAGCTTCCCGCACGAGGGAAGCTCTCTTTAACATTTTGCAGGGCGTCGATGGATTCCGCGTGCTGGACCTTTTTGCCGGAAGCGGCATTATGGGGCTTGAGGCGTTGAGCCGTGGGGCAGCAAGTGTGACTGCCGTAGAGCTTGCGCGTCCGCAGGCGAGGATGATTGAACGCTCGTACAAGTCGGTCAACATGGATTCCAAACTCAAACTCTTGGAAACGAACGTTTTGACCTTGAAAAAGGAAATTGTCTGTGCCGATGGCGGTTTTGACCTGATTTATGCGGATCCGCCGTTCAAGGACATGGATTACCCGGATTTGCGACCGTTTGTGGAGTGGCTGAACCCTGGTGGCGTGGCTGTTTTTGAGGCTCCGAGCCGCAAATTGCCCGAATGGGCCAAGGGTGATGATTTTCAGGGGCAAGTTCGCCGCTATGGCGAGTCGTCGCTGATTATTTTCAGGGCGTGATTTTTGTAAATTATACCACATGGTGTGGAATTCTAAAGCACAGAAGAAATCGATAGTGGAGGATGGCTGCAGACGCCGTGTGGCGGTTTTTGCGGGTTCCTTCGATCCGTTTACAGTTGGTCACCTTGACCTTGTAAAACGTGCCGCAATGATGTTCGATTCCCTGTTTGTCGTTGTCGCCCAGAACGCAAGCAAGAAAAACTTGTTTGATGCCGAAACTCGTGCCGCAATGGTGGAGGAGGCTGTCTCTGAAATCCCGAATGTATCGGTTGCTGTACACGGTGGCTTGACTGTTGATTTCATGAAGACGGTCGGGGCGCATTATCTGGTGCGCGGAATCCGCAATTCTTCTGACTTGGATGCAGAACAGGCGGTTGCCTGGAACAACAAGGTCATTTACGGGAATGGCGATGTCGAGACTGTGCTTTTGCTCAGTGCGCAGGAGCATCTCGTGGTGAGCAGTACGCTCGTTCGTGAACTCCTCAAGTGTGGCGCCGCAAAGAGTGCGTCCGAACAGAAGTCGCTAATTTCTAAATATGTGCCGAAGAACATGGTCTCCATGCTTTTAAAAGAGTTTAGGAAAAATTATGAAGCCATTTAAATATTTGCCCAAGGCCTTGCAGACGCTCTTGCTTGCGAATGCAGTCGTTTTTATTATCGCTTTTCTTGGGCGTGGACTTGAAGTGGACCTGGGGGCCGGTTATGGGAGCCTCACGGATTACATCAACTACTACGGCGCCTTTATGCCGAGAGTTCCGCTGGAACTTTGGCGCTATGTGACGTACATGTTCATCCATTTTGACTTTATGCATTTCTTCTTCAACATGCTGATGCTCTGGATGTTCGGTTCCGAAGTAGCGGAATGGATGGGATCGCGTCATTTTGTCTCGATGTACTTTTTCTGCGGAATCTTTGCCGCGCTGTTCAGCTTTTTCATGTGCATCCTCGGGCTCACGAACAATCCGATTATCGGTGCGTCGGGCGCCTTGATGGGTGTCTTTGTCGCCTACTACAAGTTCTTCCCGGATCGTGTCATCCTCATGTTCTTTGTGATTCCGATGCGAATCAAGAATGCCATGTGGGTGATGATTGCGCTTGATATCCTCTTTGCAAATTCGGGTGACATGATTGCGCACTTTGCCCACTTGGGCGGTGTGGTCGCTGGGTTCCTTTACATGGCGATTTACCAGAACGGACCGAAGGTGCTTTACCACTCTCCGCTTTCGGCTATTTTCCGCCTGTTTTCGGGCAATCCTGAAAAGTATAATCGAGACCGTAGTTCGGGTTCGCGCTCAAGTTCGCGCCGTTCTGATGAACCGGAAATTCTCGAAGGTGAAGTGTTCTACGTAGATGAACAGAAACGCATGGACGAAATCCTCAAGAAGGTGGAACGCGAAGGCCTCCAGTCCTTGAGTGAATCGGAACGTGATTTTTTATTGAAAGCGGGTGACAAGTTGCGTCGCCGTCGCGGAGGATTCTAATGAAGAAAGTTCTTGGTATGGGCGCTGCCCTTGTCGATATTTTGGCTAACGTGAGTGATGAATGGATTGCTGCTCAAGGTGTACAGAAGGGTGGCATGAACATGGTCGACTGGCCGCAGATGGAAAAGTTCCTGAAGGCTCTCGATAATCCGATTCGCGTGCCGGGCGGCTCAACTTGCAATACCATGGTGGGTCTTTCTCGCTTGCATGGCAAGGCTGCCTTCATCAGCAAGATTGGCGATGACGAACTCGGCAAGCTTTTCCAGGAACACTTGAAGAATAACGGCGTGGAATCGAAGCTCGGAATGAGTGATGTCGCTACGGGTTGCGTGTTCTCTGCTGTGACTCCGGACGCCCAGCGTTCCATGTGGACTTATTTGGGTGCATCTGACTTCCTCGGTTCGGACGATTTTACGCAGGCTCTCTATGACGATGTGGGCCTCCTCTATGCCGAAGGCTATCGTGCTTTCAATGGCGAATGCTTCAAGAAGGCTTTTACGCTCGCTCGCAGCCTCGGTGTCGAAACCGCTCTCGACTTTAGCTCGTTCGGTGTGGTCGAAGCTTGCCGCAAGCTGTTCGATGAACTCTTTGAAGAAAAGATGATTGATATTATCATCGCTAACGAAGATGAAGCTTTTGCATACGCTGGTGTCAAGGAAGAAGCCGCTCTTGAAGTCTTGGCCAAGAAGGCCAAGGTTGCGGTCGTGAAGATTGGCAAGCGCGGTGCCTTGATTGCTAAGGACGGTTTGGTGACTCGCGTGTCTGCTGGTGCTGCAAAGGCTATCGATACGACGGGTGCAGGTGACCTCTGGGCATCGGGATTCCTCTACGGTTACATGAACGGCTGGGATATGGAACGCTCGGGCAAGCTCGGTAGCATCGTCTCGAACGAAGTGGTCCAGGTGATGGGCGCCCAGATTCCGGAAGAAGGCTGGCAGCGTATTTACGCTCAGATGTAATTGAGGAAATATGGTTTCTGTTGTTCGTTCTTTTGTGAAAAGTTGGGCTTTGGGCGCGATGCTCGTGCTTGCTTTGGCCGGAGCTGTAAATGCGGCTGGACCGAAAACGGCAGGAAGTGCGGCTGAAAATGATGCTGAAAAGGCGGAACTTGTTGCAGAAATTGCCGTGCGCGATAGCGTGATGGCGATTCATGACAGCGTCTGCACAGTTGAAAAACAGTCGCTCCGTTCGGACCTTGAACTCGAACGGGCCAAGTGCGAAAACTGGGAACAGAGCTACAACACACTCAAGAAGAACAACGAAACTTGCGCCAAGGCTTTGAGTGTTGCTGTCCAGGCCAATCAGGAACAGGCTGAGGCCGCTAAGGAAAAAGCCGAAAAGGATGATAAGAGTGATGTCGTGATGCAGTCGGCCTCTATGGCGGCTAGCTTTGGGCTTGGCATGCTTATCATGTGGCTGATTCTTGATTAAATTTTAAGTCGCGGCCGTGCCGCATGGGAGTTGAAATGAAAAGAACCGCTTTTATCATGAGCCTGCTTATGTGTGCGGGCTTTTCGTTTGCTAAAAAATCGGATGTGCCGACGGGACCGTTCCATTTGCGGTCAACGCTCAAGCAAATCGCATCAATTCCAATGACTACGGCTGAAATTTCGGCGTACATGCCCGAAAAGAAGGTGCTGTTCGTCGTGGGCGGCGAGAATGTCCTTGAAGTTGTTGACATGGCTGACCCCGCAAAACCGAAAAAGGTGAGCGAAGTCAAGTTGCCGGGCGGCGCCTCTAGCGTGACGGTCTTTGGTGACCTTGTGGCGGTGAGCCTCTTGAACAATCCCGAATGGAAAATGGGACATGTGCAGGTGATGCGCTACAACAAGAAACTTGAAGTTCTTGGAAAGCATGAACTTTGCTACATGCCCGACATGATTACGTTTACTCCGGATGGAAAGAATTTGCTCGTGGCCTGCGAAGGCTCTCCGGATGAAACTTTCACGGAAGACCCGGAAGGCGGCATTGGTGTTTTGTCGGTTGCGGGCGCAAATACGTTGGCGAGTGCGGCTGACTTTGTAAGGGCTTGGAGAAAGCCGCAGAAGACGCTTGTCGGATTTGGCGAACTGGATTCGCTAGCGTTGATGGCGAAGGGTGTCCGTAAGACTGGCGTGAAGAGTTTTGTGCAGTCCCTTGAACCGGAATATATTACTGTATCTAAGGATTCCAAGACGGCTTGGGTGAGCTTGCAAGAAAACAATGCGTTAGTCAAGTTTGATGTCGAGGCGAAGAAAATTTTGGACGTGTATCCGCTTGGGTATGTAGACCATTCCAAGCCGGGTTTTGGTCTGGACATCAAGAAAAACAAGAAAATTGAAATCAAGAATTATCCGCTGCGTGGTTTGCGCCAACCGGATGGAATTTCGGCTTTCAGCGCAGGTGGGAAGACTTTTGTGCTTACGGCGAACGAAGGTTCTCCGGTTAACGATTACAAGGCTTGGACGGATGTGACGACTCCGATGATGCTTTCGCAGAATGGCGTCTTGGATACGAGCGTGTTTACGGCTGAAGTGCTTGAAGATGTAAAGAATATTTCTGTGAGCAACTTGGAACGCTGCAATGTGGCGCCTGACAAGACTGAAAATGGCAAGTGTCCTTACATGTATAGCTTTGGAACGCGCTCCATTAGCATTTTCGATGGCGAAACAGGACACTTGATGTGGGATTCCGGTGATGCTTTTGAACAAGCGATGGCCCTGATGGCGCCTGATTACTTTAACTGGAATTCCAAGAAGGGTAAAGCCAAGATGGATGCCCGCAGTGAAGACAAGGGTTGCGAACCGGAAAACGTAACGACTGGTATTGTGGGCGATAAGCGCTATGCTTTTGTTGGGTTGGAACGCACGAGTGGCGTTGCCGTGTTTGATATTACTGATGTTGAAAACGGGAACACCCCGAAATTGGAAGATTTCTATTTAGACCCGAAAGATCGCGGTCCCGAAGGCATTTTGTTTATCTCTGCTGAAAATAGCCCGAATGGCGAACCGCTTTTAGTTGTTGGCTACGAGTACAGCAAAACGCTCGCGGTTTACGCCGTAAAATAGAACTTAGCCCGCTTCGCTCTTAGAACTTAGAATATTGCTATCTCACTAAGTTCTGCCAACTAAGTTCTGCCAACTCGCATCTTGTTTTACATTACTTTCTCAGGCCACGGGTGCTTGGGGTATCTTCCTCGTAATTCTTTGCGGACTTCGGCGTAGGTGTTTTGCCAGAAGCTTGTGAGATCCCATGTTTTTTGAATCGTGCGGAAGTTCGGTGCTAGAATGTCGTAACGCACTTTGAGCTTGCCGTCTGCGATTTTGTGTTCGCCGCGGAGCTGCATAAAGTCTTCGATGCGTGCGGAAATCTCGACGAGAACGCCGTCTGCACTTTGTACGATTTTGCCGCTGCTCTGTTCATCGGCGGTGGCGACTTCTTGATAGCTGTAGCGGGCGCGCTTGCCATTGGGGAGTACGTAATGATCGGGGAACGTCTTTTGCAGCCAGGCTAACATGGACTTGCCGAAGTAATCTTCGACAATGTTGCGGTAGCGGTCTTCGTTGATGTCGCGCAATAGGAATATGCCGTCCGTAAGTTCATTTAGAATAAGCTCCATGTCTTCGTCATTGAATTCGGGGAGCCCATATTCCGGGTAAAGCCTTGCGGCAAGGCGCATCTTGATGAGGAGCGTCTGGATGTTCTCGGTGAGGTAACGACCGGTCCAGTTTTCTTTTTCGAGCTTGTCGCGCCAAGCTTCGGCGGTAAGCTCTTTGAGTTTTTCGAGGACTTTGGGCGATGCTTCTTGCGGGAGAATTTCTTTGCGGCTTGTTTCGCGGATGTCGCCGTTGGGGCTTTCGCTTTCGTGAATCTCGATGCCGATAAAGCGTTCTTGACCGCTACGCCATAACAGTTCATAGCGAATGTTTTCGCTTTCGCCGCCAAGCAATTCTTTGGGCACTGGAGCGTAAAGGCTTACGCGCAGTTCGGATTTGCTGCCTCCACCCGTGCGGAGCATGGAGAGTGCGAGCAATGCGTAAGGCGGCTCTGATACTTGCAAACGGATCGTGTTGCCGTTGCTCAACTTGTAAACGTTACCGCTTGGGGTGGCGAGTGCATCTGGGAATGCAGCGAGAAGGCTTTGGGCTATGGCGCGTGTGTCGGGCTCGCCTTTTGCGATAGGCATACCTCTTCTCTCGTCACTCGTCTCTCGTCTAAATTGTCTCTGTAATCGCGGAGCTGCTTTAGCGTGAACGAGACTTCTCGCGGAATATTGATGGCTTTAGAAAGTGTATCACTTGCAAGCGTGAGCAAATTGAGCGTGTTTTTAGATTTCTGTACAAACTCTGTGCCGGAATGGATCCAAGCCATGGCGGCGAGGAGCAAGTCGGGGAGGGCTGCGGCGCTCGTTGCTTTTGCTAAAATCAATGCGAGTGGAATGTTTGAAATTGGCGTTTGAATGGCGCGCTTGCCAAGTTCCGTGATGTGGCCATCTTGCAACATGCCGAAGTTATTGAGCATCGCATTGGCGACTCTTTCGCGCGCTTCTGGAATCGCCGTCGGCAGTTTTATTTGGGATTGCTTCGCAATGACGTCATCATCAATTGTCACCCTGGAGCCGTTAGGCGATAGGGCCCATGAATCTTCGAGCGCTGCTTTTTGCAATAGAAATTCCGAGGGCTCAATTTGCAGAACTTCTGGCACGATACCTTGTGGCATGTGCTTCTCGGCATCTTCTGTCCAGAGGCGGATGGCACAACCGTTCTGTGTACGACCGCTACGGCCACTGCGCTGGATGGCGTTTTGCAACGAAATCGGGAGCGTGCGGAGAACGTTCACTTTTTCACTATCATCATATTCACTGACGCGCTCGATGCCGCTATCGACAACGCCTGTGACGTTGGGGACTGTGATAGACGTTTCTGCAATGTTGGTCGTAAAGATGACGCGCGGGCGTTCTGTTTCTTCGAAAATGCGGTCTTGCGTTTCTCGGTCTTGGCCGCCGTAGAGTTCAAGGAACTCGGCGACGTTGTCGCCCAGAGCTTCGCTCGCGGCGGTGTGGCATTTGGCAATTTCTGCTTTACCCGGCAAGAATACGAGCGTTGTTTGCCAAACGTTGTTGCGGTACAAAGTGCGCAATGCACGGACAACTTCGCTTTCGATTCCCTGACCTGCGCTGATGTTTGTGCCTGCGGCAGGTTTTTGGTGAAGAATTTGTACGGGATAAAGCGGATGTCCGAGTTCTAGACATTTGACGCCGAGCGCTTGTCCCATTTCTTCGCGGTTGAGCTTCGCGCTCATGACGGCGATTCTCGGCGCTTTGATACATTCATTACCTGATGCGCGGTTTGCGGCTTGCAATTTGAGCAAGTACGCAAAGAGCAAGTCCATGTCGGCTTTGCGTTCGTGGTATTCATCGAAGATGACCCATTCCGCGTTCATCTTGCCGTGCAGAAGCTCCTGCAAAAAGTTACCGTACGTTTGGAACAAGATTCTCGTAGCGCTAGATTTGCAACTGTCTTGACGGAACTGGTAACCGATGGTCTTGCCGCATGGCTCGTTGTGGAGCTTTGCTGAGTACTGCGCGAGGGCGAGTGCTGCAATGCGTCTCGGCTGTAACACGACAATGCGACCGCTAAAGTGGTTGCTCAAGAACCACGGGATGTACAAAGACTTACCGCTACCGGTGGGCGCTTCGACGAGTAGGTTGTTCGTCTTGTTGACGGCGTCTACGAGCTTTTGTTCTTCTTCGGCAATGGCTAAATCTTTGTACGTGCGCATTGTAGATGTTCTCTTTAGGTTTCTTTAAACAACAGACCCCGGCGCATTGACCGGGGTGTATAAATTAGATCTTTCGCTTCTCTCGTCTCTAGTCTGTGAGCGAAGCGGTCTTTCGTCTCGTTAAGCCTTCGGGTATCTCAGCTTTTCGCCAGTTGTTGCATCAACGTAAGGCGGTTTGCCTTCGCGGAACTTCTGGTTGATGACCAAGTTCTGGAGTCTTCTGCGGATGCCTGCTTCAGTCTTGCAGAAGAAGAACACGACCTTGTTTGTACCCGGAACCTGGAACACAGCGAGTTTGAACTTCTGTGAAACAGCGCGACGGAAAAACTTGATATCTTCTTTCTTCGGGATGACCTGATCGCTACCCGGCTTGATTTCGCAAATCATGTCGGCATCGGCAAGCAAAGCCTTGGACTTCTGCTGGAGAGCGAGGAAGTTCGGTTCGGTGCTTTTGCGGATGTTTTCCATGTTGAACGGGCTTCTGGCCTTCAGGCCTTTGAGCGCACCACGGATAACAAAAAATAAAGCGACGACCACAACTAGAATAATCAGGTAGGGCCAGTTGTTTGCTAAAAAGTCTAACATAATCACCTCAATTTGGTGCCTCAAATATAGCAATTTTTGTGAGATTCGCCAAAACCGCCTGCGGATGCCTTTTGTATCTTTGATTCGTGAAATTTTTTGTGAAGACTTTTTTGTTGGCGGGAGTCGTTTCCGCTTTTGTATCTGCAAACGCTGCAGAGTCGGATTCGCTGCGTGTCGATTCCGACCTGTGCAGCGATGGTGCAAAAATCGAATCGATTGAGTTTGAAGGCCTGGAACATACTAAGCCTCGTGTGGTGTGGCGCGAACTTACGCACAAGGTTGGGGGCTCTTTTTCGCAGAAGACTTTTGAATCGGAGAAGCTTCGCCTCCAAGACTTGGACCTCTTTACGGATATTTACGTTTCTTGTAAAAATGGAAACGTCGTTTATAATTTCAAAGAAATCTTCCGTTGGATTCCATCGCCGGATAGCAAGACAACTGACCGCGATGGTCTTATGCTTGGGCTTGCGCTTGCGAACCTGAACGTGCTTGGCGAAGACATTCGTGCCGAAGTGCACTACCGCACGGCTATTGATCCGTTTTTTGAAAATAACGAGTATGCCTTTTACGCGAGTTCGCCATATTTGTTTGGCATCCCGCTTGGCTGGAATATTGATTTTACGCGAACCGATAGCTGGGACGACCTTCGTGAATTCAAGGACGCAAGTTGGTTGTTGAGTTTGGACTTGAATTGGAAATTTGTTCCGCATTATTCGCTTTTAGGAAAGTTGACTTATCGCTATCTTGAAAAAGGACCTGGCGTGCTACCGGAATTTGGGCTTGGCTTTGCTGTGGACTACCGCGATAGCGAACTTGATACGCGTAAGGGAATTTATTTTGAAAGTGATGTGACGCATGTGGGCGTTGGCGGAAAGCGTGGCGAAAATTTTGTTGAATTCTTGGAAGATGCTCGCGCTTACTATTCGATCGGTCGTTTTGTTACGGGGGCAACAGCGCTTGTTCGTTTGCGCCCGGGCGATGTAAAACGCTATGATTATTTCTATCATGGCGGTACGAACTCTTTCCGTGGTCTTAACAGTCCGGATGCGGAGCATTTGGGCGTTCATGAAATGCTCTTGAATCTGGAAGAGCGTTTTGTGCTATTGGAACGCCGTTCGGCATCGCTGTGGGGAATTAACTTCTTTTACGGAATCCAGCTGGTGGCAGGTTTTGATGCAAGCGTGCTTTGGGACAAGGGGGCTCCTGGTTGGAAAAATTACGAAGGGGCTGTCTATGGTGGTTTGCATATCGTGATCCCTGCGCTTGACCGAATCCGTTTTGAAGTTGGCTACAGCCCCGATACGGGAAAACCGAAGTTTAGTTGGGGTATCTTGGGCAAGACGACAACGCAGCGCTGGCGGAGTAGGTAATTCGGTTTTGAATATACTTTGGTAAAAAAAGACTTTACAATTTCCGAATAAATACTAAATTAGGGATTATATTTGTAATAAAAAGATAATGAGGCTCAATGTGGGCCGACGGAGAATAAATGGCAATAAACTACTTGGATCTTCCAATTGGACGCAAGTATCCTTACGAAGTGGACTGCGTCGTGGAAATCGGCAAAGACACGAACTTGAAGTATGAATATGACGAACGCTTGCATGTGTTCCGTCTTGACCGTTGTCTTTTGAGCTCTATGAGCTACCCTTGCACGTATGGTTTTATCCCGAGCACCAAGGCAGACGATGGTGATGCTTTGGATATGCTCATTTACAGCCCGGCATCTATGATTACGGGTACGGTTTGCACGTGCCGCGTGATTGGCGCACTTGACATGACCGATGGTGGCAAGAAGGACTACAAGGTTTTGGGCGTGCCGGTGTTTAACCCGCGTCCGTTCTGCGACATTACTGACGTGGACCAGATGTTCCTCCGCATTACGAAGAACTTCTTCCAGAACTACAAGGAACTGGAAGGCAAGGACGTACAAATTGGTGAATGGAAGGATGCCGCTTTTGCCCGTGAAAAGGTGATTGCCGCTCACAAAGCCTACTTTCAGAACCAAGTCCAAGTGCCGGAATCCTGCTATCAGGAACCCGAACACGACGAAAAGATAACTGCCGAAGAATTAATCTAAAGGCGAGTGCTGCGACCGTGCTTGCACGGGCATTGCCGAGCCGCTGATTAAAGAACCGCGAAGCGGTACGTTGATATAAGCCGAGCGTCGCGGGAGACCGCTTGCGGGCTCACATGACCGAGGCGCAATATCTAGAAAAACAACGAAGTTGTTTTTTATTTATCTAAAGTCTTGGAATTTGCTCGTTATAAAATTTATCTATGGTCCTGCCTGCTTGGCGGGACCATTAATTTTTTTATCAAAACGTTTGTTTTGTTACAAAATATTTAATATATTATTTTTGTTGTAACAATTAAAGTATAAAGAGGTCTTATGAATAAGCTTATGCTTACTTGCGCGATGTCGCTCATGCTGCTCAGCACGTCTGCTATGGCATTGACGATTAACGTTGAACCAAAGAAGGAAGAACACTCTCGCGTAGCTCCTCCTCCGCCACCTCCTCCGGCTCCGTCGATCACTTGCAAGTTTGCAGAACCGAAGTGCGACCGTCATGACAGAATTCATGCAGAACGCTACAGCAACGATCAGAAAATGTATAGCCGTGGTGAATGCTATCGTGGTGACAAGGAACGCAAGTTTGACTTCTACTGCGACAATGGTGACGTCTGGATGCAGATTGATTACCGCCGTGACCGTGCTGACCGCATCAATTGTATGGATCCGAAGCGTGGTAAGTATTTCGCCGCTCGTAGCATTAACGAATGCGAAGACCTTTATCGTAACTACAAGCGCCATGAACAGCCTCGCAAGAAGCACTATGAACGTGATGGTCTTCGTGGCCACCGCGAATAAAAACGCAAGTAAAAGATTTAGTGAGCCTTTGCTCGCTTGCTGAATAAAAAAAAGCCTCTCGCTTAAAGCGGGAGGCTAAATTTTTTTTTGTTGTTTAGCCCTTGTAACCCTTGGGGTTGTTCTTTTGCCAGTTCCAAGCGTCGCGGCACATTTCTTCGATGCCGTACTGGGCCTTCCAACCGAGTTCGTCGAATGCCTTTTGCGGATTGCAGTAGCAAGTGGCGATGTCGCCTGCGCGACGCGGCTTGATGCTGTACGGAATCTTGACGTTGTTGACTTTTTCGAATGCTTTTACGACATCGAGCACGGAGTAGCCGTGACCTGTACCCAAGTTATAAATGGCGAGGCCGCACTTGCGTTCGATAGCCTTAAGGGCGCTCACGTGGCCAGAGGCAAGGTCGCAGACGTGGATGTAGTCACGGACGCCGGTACCATCCGGGGTGTCGTAGTCATTGCCGAACACGCCGAGTTCCTTGCGGAGTCCGACTGCGGTCTGCGTGATGTAAGACATTAAGTTGTTTGGAATGCCGTTCGGGTCTTCGCCGATACGTCCGCTCGGATGTGCGCCAATCGGGTTGAAGTACCGGAGCAAAACGATATTCCATTCTGGGTCGGCCTTTTGCACGTCGCGGAGGACTTCTTCGAGCATGGACTTCGTCTGTCCGTAGGGGTTGGTGCATTGGCCCTTGGGGCAAGCTTCTGTAATAGGAATTTGTGCCGGGTTGCCGTAAACGGTTGCCGAAGAACTGAAAATGAGATTCTTGCAGCCGTGATTACGCATGGCGTGGAGCAACACGAAAGTGGCGTTCATGTTGTTTTCGTAGTATTCAAGTGGCTTCGCGACGGATTCACCGACAGCCTTGAGCCCTGCAAAGTGGATGCAGGCGTCAAACTTGTTTTCGCTGAAAATCTTGTCCATGGCGGCAGCGTCACGGACGTCTGCCTTGACGAACGGAATGGGGGAGCCGACAAGCTCTGCTACGCGGCGGAGCGATTCATCGCTTGAGTTTACGAGGTTATCGACGACGACAACGGAATGACCCGCTTTGTAGAGTTCGATGATGGTGTGGCTTCCGATATAACCTGCGCCACCCATAACAGCTATTTTCATGATTGCTCCAATGATAAAAGTTCGGTGCATAATATACGAAATTTTTAGATTGTAGGCATGAACGATTACTATCAATTTGCAATACTTTCTGCTGTCGTTGTGGCTGTTTATGCCTTTTTGTATTTCGTAGTGCATCCGCTTGCGAAATGGATTGCCATAAAGACTCCGAACAAGTTTGATGACTTGCTTGTGAAAAAGAAAGTGATTTCGCGTGCGCTCTTTTTTGTGCCGGTAATAATTCTGGTGCAGTCGTTCCCGTATGTGCTCGCGAAGGGCCATTGGCTTTATGAATTTTGTGAACATATCGGAAATATTTTGTTCACGGTAGCGGCGTTCTTGCTCGCGAGTGCGGTGCTCGATGTCATTGAAAGCTTGAATGAACGCAATGTGAAAATGAAGTTGCGCCCGATGCGTGGCATTTTCCAGGCGATTAAACTTGCGATGTTCTGCGTGGCGACCATCCTTGTGGCGTCGCAGATTGTGAATAAAAGCCCGGTGATTATTTTGTCGACACTTGGCGCCATGGCAACTGTCCTGTTGTTGGTTTTCAGGGACTCGATTCTTGGCTTGGTCTCTGGAATCCAGATAAACTTGTCGGACCTCTTGCGTAAGGGCGACTGGATTGAAATTGAACGCCACCATGCTGATGGCTCGGTCATTGACATTACGCTTACGTCTGTGAAAGTGCGTAACTGGGACAATACGGTTTCGGTAATTCCGGCGTATGACCTGATTACGAATTCGTTCCGCAACTGGCGTGGTATGCAGGAATCGGGCGGTCGCCGCATCAAGCGTTCGCTTTTCATTGACCAGCAGAGCATCCGCTTTTTGACGCCTGAGGAAATTGAAAAGTTCATGAAGATTGATGTGCTGCGCCCGTACTTGGAACAAAAGTTAAGTGAAATCGGTGAAGGTTCGGGTGTGTCGGAAAATGTCACTGTGACAAAGCTGAATGGCCGCCATTTGACAAACATCGGAACGTTCAGGGCTTATTGCACGGCGTATCTCCGCAGCCGTAAGACGATTGCTCAAGATATGACGCTCATGACGCGCCAGCTTGCGCCAACGCCGACCGGGCTCCCGCTTGAAATCTATGCGTTTGCCAATACGGTGGAATGGATTGAATACGAAAATATCCAGTCTGATATTTTTGATTTTCTGATTGCATCGCTCCCGGAATTTGGGCTTTCGCTGTACCAGTACGCAAACCGCGTGCCGTAATTTTTTTCTACATTCGTCAATATGGATATTAATGAATGGCGCATTCGCATTGACGAACTTAATGATGAACTGATGTCGCTTCTCAACAAGAGGGCTACATACGCTGCTGAAATTGGGAAAATCAAGAAACAGAAAGGTTTGCCCGTTTTTGATGAAGGTCGCGAACAGTCTGTCTTGAATTTGGTTGCTGAAAAGGCCGCAAAGGCCGGTGGCCCGCTTTCTCCGGAATCGTTCCAGAATATTTTCCGTGTCATCATGGAAGAAACTCGCAAGGTGGAAGAATAATGGTTGCCCGCATTACTATGGTGGGGTTTGGCCTCTTGGCAAGCTCGATTGCTGCTGCCATCAAACAGGCTAAGCTCCCGACGAAGATTCGTGCCGTGAGTTCACCTGCAACGCTCAAACGTGCTCGTGAACTTGAACTTGCCGATGAATTTTTTGAATACGACGAGACTGAAAAGTGGGCGAAGGATAGCGACCTGATTTTGCTCTGTGCGCCGATCCTCCACATTTTAAAGATGATTGATGCGCTCGGTAAAGTTTCGTGGGCAGGTGCAAATGCCGCTGCTGACCGAGAAATTTTGGTGAGCGATATCGGTTCGACAAAGGTTGAAATTTGCAAGGCGGGCGTTCGCTTGCCCTCGCCGTTCCGCTTTGTCGGTAGCCATCCGATGGCGGGTTCCGAAAAGCGTACTTGCGAGTACAACGATCCTGCGATTTTTGAAAATGCGTACTGGTTTGTCTGTCCGCCGGATGGAACGCCTGAATCTGTTTATGCCCCGCTTCTGGAAATTATCCGCTTTGTGGGTGCAAATCCTGTCGTGTTCCCGCCGGAACATCACGACCGCACGATGGCATGGGTGAGTCACATGCCGCAGATGCTGAGCTCGACGCTTGCCGGGAACTTGCCGGAACGCTTGCTCAAGCACAACTACCAGCATTTTGCAGGCCGCGCTTTCCGCGACATGACGCGTATTGCCGCCTCGGGCTGGGGAATGTGGCACGATATCGCCGTGACGAATCGCGACGAGACAACTCGTGCGCTTTGCGAAGTCCGCGATGGCCTCGACAAGACGATTGCGGCGATGAACGGACTCAACGTCGTGAAGGACGGTAAGCCTGCTTCGGGTGATTTTGAAAATGACGAGCATAGCGTGATTGCCGATAATTCGCAGGCGCTTGCCGATATTTTCAAGGCGGGTAACGATGGCCGTGCGAGCTTGTTTGCTCCGGGTCGCAATAATACCAACTCGTTCTACGAAATTACGGTCCAGCTCAAGGATAAGCCGGGCGCTCTGTTGAGCGTGATGCAGCCGCTTGCTGAAGAAGGCATCAACATTCGCGACATAGAACTCATGAAGGTCCGCGAAAATGTGGCGGGTACGCTTTTGCTTGCGTTCAAGACTCAAGAAGAAGCGGCGCGTGCCGTGAAGACGCTTCAATATTTGGAATACGAAGTTAAAGAAAGACGTTAATTTGCTTAAGGAATAGACGATGGAATTCTTGATGAATCCCGACCGTGAACGGATGAATTTGACGTTGGTGATGGCGCTTTTGGTGAATGGCCGCACCGTGTTGGAAAATTTTGCGTGGGCAAGTGGTAGTGAAAAGTATGCCGAGGCGCTGAAAGATTTTGGTCTCACTTATGAATTGCAAGGGCATCAGCTTGTCTTGAATGGCAAGGGGTTCCAGTACTCTATTCCGACCATGCTTCCGTTCAAGTTCAACGAAGCTGATAACGTGATGCTTTGGACGCTCGCAAGCAAGGACGATGAACAGCTTTACACGTTTGCCGCTGAAGTCGATGATGCGGGAATTGCCCGCGTGAATACGGCGAAAGAAACGCTCCAGAAGTATTTCAAGATCAAGGTGCAAAAAGATGAACCGGCAAAATTTGTCTTTAACTTTTTGCGCGACGAACTAAACGTCAAGAAGGATTCTCTCGGAAACGTCTCGTCTGTGATGCGCAACAGGCTTTTGCTCCGTGCGCTTATCCGCAATGACTATTTGAATTTTGAAGAAAAGTCTACGGTGCATGACCAGTGGACGAAAATGCTCATTTACTTTGGTGCGGCTGTGAAATATGAAGGCCGTGGCATGGAACAGTTGAGCGAATTTGAACGCCGCTTGATGATTGCTCAGGGCAAGAAGATTGAACGTACGCAGTTCACGGAACTTTCGGAAACGAAGGTGATTACTGCGCGTGAATACTATGTGCCGGGTGATACGACGGAAGCGACTGCATTTGCGGTACTCGCGACTGTCGGGAACATGCCGAAGGACAACGTCATCAAGCTTTTGAACGTGGACTTGAACAGCAGTCGTGCGGGTGCGCTCACATGCCTCAAGCGCATGGGTGCAAACGTTGAAACGGTGAGCCGTCGTGAAAAGTATGGTGACGTTTTTGGCGATGTTGAAATCAAACCGCTCGCTTCTGGAAAGCGTTTGCAGGGTCGCCGCTTTAGCGAAGACGTGATTGCGACGGCGCTTGAAGAATACCCGCTGTTGGCTGTGGCGGCTTGCTACGGCGAAGGCGAAACGATTTTGCGCGTGCCCAAGGAAGTCCGCAAGGAAATGCGCCCCAAGAATGAATTTCTGGCGGTGAACTTGCGCAAGACGGGGGCCGAAGTTGGCGTGTACGACGATGGCCTTGTGATTCGCGGCCTTGAAACGATTGTGAACGGTAGCGATTTTGACGGTGGCGATTCGGCGCAGATGGGGCTTGCCTTGAGCGTGTTGTCGCTTGCGCTCCAGAACGATGAACCTGTTGAAAATATGGACAAGGTTGAAGCGATGTTCCCGGGTGTTGTCGACAAGCTCAAGAATGTGCTTGTGGCAGAAAACGCTGAGAAGAAGGAATAGGTGGTTAGGCTGACGCCGGGAACAAACGCAACGGTGAAATCGCGAAACTTGAGGATGGTTATGGAAAAGTCTTTCAGCAGCATTGGAATTGTCGGGTTCAAGGATAAGAGTGCCGATTTGGCATGTGCCTTGAAGCAGATTACTTCTTGGGCGCTTGAACACCCGCAGGTGAAATTTTACGCGCTCGATTCCCTCAAGGAACTCGTGAAAAAGCCGATTCGCGTGGTGAAAGAATCCGCGTTGCAGAAGACGGATTTGCTGCTTGCGATTGGCGGTGATGGCACTGTGCTGACGGCTGCGCATATGGCGCTTGGTCATAACATCCCGATTCTCGGCGTGAATGCCGGACGCGTGGGATTCTTGGCGGAATCGCGTGTGGAAGGCTTGACCAAGACGCTCGATAGCTTGCTTGCGGGCGACTTCTCGACTCGCGAACGCATGATGATCGAGGCTGCTGTTTACCATGGCAGAAAGTGCATTGCAAAGCAGACTGTTCTGAATGAAGTCCATGTGCGCGCACACGCTCCGGAACGCATGGTGAACGTGAACGTGGCTTATAACGATACTTGCCTGACGGAATACTGGGCGGATTCAATTCTCGTTTCGACGCCGACGGGCTCGACTGCATACAACCTTGCTGCTGGTGGCCCGATTATCCATCCTTCGACGCCTGCGGTGGTGCTCACGCCTGTGGCGCCGAGCAGCCTCTCGGTGCGTCCGCTTGTGCTTTCGCTTACGGATAAAAAGTTGCGAATGGCTTCGGCGGTGAATTGCTCGCTCGATCTTGTTTTTGACGGGCGCATCACGCTTGAGATGAAACCGGATGAATATGTGATGTTGTCTGAAAGTAAGCTTGTGACGACGTTTATTCGTATGCGTCACACGGGCTTTGTGGGCGCTCTTCGTGAAAAACTTGGTTGGACGGGTAAACCGCGATCTGCTTAATTATTTGCACGTTCCTAGTTTCCCGACTGAATAGAACGCGAATAACCCATTGGTATTGGGAGCGCCGCTGAAGACAAAATTGATGTCATGGACAGTGCTTGAGCTTAATGGATGACTGAATGAGTCCCAAGACAAGTCAATTGTTGCTCTTGAAAACGACTTTGGAATTGTTGCCGTAGGATTGTTTGTTGAAATTAAGCTTCCATAAGGCGCTAATTCAACAGAAAAATCATGGTCAGATTCGTATACCAGACAAAGTCCATTCCAATCTGAAATGTTGATATTTTGGGTTGATTGTTTGTCTAAGTCAAAACCTACTTTTACATAGGGCTTCTCGATTCCGCTATTCAACGTGTAACTTCCAACAAGTTCTCCGTAATTTACGATGACGGGTTCCAGTGATGTTGCATTGTAAATGTTGCCTATTGGGACCGGCCAATTTAAGGTTGAGGATCCTCCTTCTTTTTCGTCCGTTTGAAAATGCCAATATCCGACATTTTCTGTTCCGTATTCTATGTAAAGTTCATCACTTCCGTCTGGGGCGCACCACATTTCACTACAGTGATACGGTATGAATGGGTCCTTGAGTTCATCTGCAACTGTTCTTAGACGAATTAAATTGAATTTTCCTTTAGTTGAATCTTGCTGCTCGATTATGAATTTGACTACACTTTGGGAGGCTTCGTCTCCCGATATGGCGGTGTTATCCCAACGGCGCTGTTTGAATGAAGACCAATTGAAGCAGCGTTCTTCTGGAATTGTAGATGGTGTTGGTCCGAGTAAAGCCTGTGGCAGGTTGTTTTTTAATTCGGTATTTTTTGTATTGCCTAGGTCTAGTGTTATTTTGATTCCAATTTCAGATGTGTAAGTAATGCAAATTCCTCGCCAATCCTTTAAGTCATGAGTGGCTTGCTCGGATTCTTTGAAGTAAAAACCCGATTCGTCATTGTCCTTGTAAATTATTTTGTCGTAGTTGCTTGAACTTTCGGTATCTATATTGGGGTTGTGACACCATAGGTTGGTACTATTGCAAGAGACAAATGAGGGTGACGATGATGCTGGTAATGAAGTGTTATATACGGGTTTCAATATATATATTGAGCAGTAGTTTGCTGCGGGATCGTAGGGGATAGAATTGCAAAGGCTTTTATAAAGCGTGGTTGTTGTATTGTCACAAGTGACATCGACAATCCCGTCAAGATGGTCGTTCAAGGAACAGTTGTTGCCTTTGTTTGGGAGTTCGGTGAGTTTTGTACCGTCTTTGTTGAATAGATGCCCCAAGATTACGTCATTGCAGGATACGTTGTAGAACGTTTCTAGAGTGTCTAGTTTTACAGTGCAGGATGAGGAAATGTCGCTGTTTTTGGGAATGTTTGTTATGGAAGTGTCCTTGCTTGTCGTTGAATCTTTTGCGATGGTGGAATCTTTTGTTACGGGAGTAATATTTGTGGTGGATGTGTCTTTAGCAAAGGTTGAATCTTTCGCAATAGTACTATCCTTTGCTATGGTAGTATCTTTTGTTTGCGTACTATCCTTAGACGATGTAATAGAGCTTGTTTCGTTATATGATGAACTCGAAATGTCTTTTTGAGTGTTTACTGAATCTGATTCTGTGCTTGTAATGCCTGTAGGAAATGTACTAGATTCGTTATCGCTACAAGAAACGAAATAAAACAATGATAAAGCCGATAGGGTTATAAAATATTTATTCAGATACATATATCCTCCCAAGAGAGAATATAGGAATAAAATAAAGACTAAGTTTAATTGATGGGTGCTTAATGAAGGTTTATTTTTCGAATCTCGCCCTGCTTTAAATCGCCCAATTCGTAATTGCAAAACTTGATGCGCACAAGGCGCAAAACTTCGTAGCCGAGCTTCGCAAGCATGCGGCGAATTTCACGATTCTTGCCTTCGTCCAAGGTGATTTCTAACCAACAGTTCTTTTCGCCTGCGCTGTAGAGCTTGGCGCTGACGGCGTGCATGAACTCTTCGGGTTCGCCAAAGACGCGAGGCGGTACATTGAAACCCGCTTCCATTTGCGAAAGTTCTTCGGCGGTGGGGTGCCCGTTAACCTGAACGCGATAGATTTTTGTGTGGATGGGGCCGCGCGACTCTCGTTCTACGCATTTGTCGTCTCTCGTCTTTCGTCTCTCGTCTTTCGTCTTTAATAAAGCGTCTGCCCATTGCGTATCGTTTGTAAATAGCAAAAGCCCTTCGCTGGCGGCATCGAGCCTGCCCACGGGCGATATATGCGGCACAGGCTTGCCGGGGAACATCTTGGCGTATTGCTCGCGGAAAAGGTCCATGACGGTTGCGCGCCCTTTTTCGTCGCTTGCCGTAGTGACATAGCCGCGCGGCTTGTTCATCATAAAGTAAACGAACTCGCTTGCCTTTACGGGCTTTCCGTCAACGCAAATCTCGTCATTTTCGCGGGCGGGAGTGTCCGGATCGCGGACGATTTTACCACGCAAAGAAACCCGGCCCTCGCGGACCAGGTTTTCTGCTTGGCTTCTGCTACAAAAACCGCGCTTAGAAATCACACGGACAACGCCGTGAGCTTTGGCGCTAGGCGCGGGCTTCGCGCAGTCTCTTTCTCGGTTTACTTGCCGAGATATGCCTTGATGTTTTCGAGGCATTTCTTGTTCTGAGCTTCGGTACCGACGGTAATGCGGAGCACGTCACCCATAGCCGGCTGCGGACGGATGATGGTGCCCTTGGCCTGCAAGAACTTGAAGGCGTCCATCGGATCCTTGAATCCGCTGACGGCGATGAAGTTTGCATGGCTGTCGACGTAGGGGAGGCCGAGTTCCTTGAAACCTGCCTTGAGCTGTTCAAGACCCTTCTTGTTGAGTTCGCGAACCTTGTTCACGTAATCCTGGTCGTCAATAGCGCCGATAGCTGCTGCCTGAGCGATGCTGTTCACGTTGAACGGTTCACGCACGCGGTTGATGAGGGCGACGATTTCCGGGCGGGTGATGCAGTAGCCCACGCGGAGACCAGCGAGACCGTAGATCTTGCTGAACGTACGGCAGCAGATGATGTTCTTGCCAGCGGCGATGCGGCTGTTGAAATCCGGAACGAGTTCCGGCGTGTCTTCGATAAATTCGGTGTAGGCTTCGTCCATCACGAGAACGCAAGTTTCCGGGAGGCTGTCGGCGAAGTCGAGGATTTCCTTAGCGGTGAGGTCAGAACCGGTCGGGTTGTTCGGGTTAGCGAGGAACACGATGCGGGTCTTTTCGTTCACGGCGTCGCGCATAGCCTTGAGGTTGTAGTTGTATCCCGGAGCGGGCATGTCAACTTCAACAATCTTGGCGTTCATGGCCATCGTGGCAAGCTTGTAAACAGCGAAACTGTGGTTGCCCATGACGGCTTCCGTGCCGGGGCCGAGGAACACCTGAGCGATCATGTCCAAAAGTTCGTTACTGCCGTTACCCACAGCAATCTGTTCGCGGTTCACGCCGCGGAATTCAGCAATCTTTCCGATGAGGTCGTAAGAACCGCCATCCGGATAGAGGTTCACTTCTTCCAAAGCCTTGCGAGCTTCGGCCATGCCCTTCGGGCTCGGGCCAAACGGGTTTTCGTTGCTGGCGAGCTTGTCAATGTCTTTCGGGTCGAGACCGAATTCACGAGCGGTGTAGGCGATGGGTTTGCCGGTCACGTAGAGCGGCTGCTTCAAAATGTGCTGTTGTGCGAGCTGATTGATATCCATAGTTGTTATTTGCTAGTTATAGTTATTGATTATTTGTAATCCGTAAGGAATAATAGCAATTTTAGTTTCGTCGCTTGGTTTCTTTGACAAAATGTCTAGAAATTTAATTCGGAATTGCGCCCTATAATGGCTTTGGGAATATAAATTATATGTTGGAAAAATAAGGAATTTATTGAGATGTTTGAAGCTTCGAATCGAATTTTAGCGGTGCTGTGCGGACTTGCTGTTTGTGCGTCTGCAGCGGTGGATCAGTGTAAATCGATTGGCTGGGCGACTCGTTCGGGCCGTACATCGACTGAATTTAATGTAACCGGTGGCGGAAATGCAACACCCATTACAGTGACGACCTTTGCCGATTTGCAAAAGTACGCGAAGGATTCTTCTCCGCGTGTGATTTACATAGACGGTACGCTTGGCGATGGCTGGAGCGGGCGAACGGGGGACCGCTTGAATATCACGGGTTCCAACAAGACCATCATCGGACTTAAGCCGGGGACTGTGCTTAAAGCGCCAATTCACATCAGCAAGGCTTCAAACATTATCGTCCGCAATATCGTGATTCAAGGGCCGGGCAGTAATGCTGAGCAGGCTTGGGACAACCTTACCATTGAAAATAACGGTTCCAAAAATATATGGATTGACCACTGTGAATTCTGGGATGGTCAGGATGGCAATGCCGATGTGGTAAAAGGTGCAGATAACGTAACATTTACGTGGTGCATTTTTGGCTACAAGAAAAAGAGTTCGCACAACCTTTCGAATCTCATCGGCAGTTCTGACAATGAACCCGAAAGCGAAGGCAAGCTGAATGTGACCTACATGTTCAACTGGTGGCAGGCAGCCAACCAGCGCAAACCACGCTGCCGTTACGGAAACGTTCATGTGGTGAACAACTTGCTTACGGGCAATGCTAGCATCACAAACGGAACCGATGTGCTTGGCGTTTCGGCTGGCCACATGTGCAAAGTGCGCACGGAACGCAATGTATTTATCAACGAAGCAAACCCAATTTATACGGGCAATGCGAACGGCACGGGCGTGAACGAAGTCATCGACAATATTTTCACGAATTGCTCGGGCAATACAAAGGGAACGGGGACTTCTTTTACACCGCCGTATGAATACACGAGCTTTATGCTCAAGGCGAGCGAAGTCGAAGCTGCCGTGAAGGCAAATGCGGGCGCTACGCTCAAGAGTCCGACGGAATGCGATGCCAATTATGTGGAACCGGAACCGCCGACACCTGATAAACAGTACCAGGCCGAAAAAGGTACGATTACAGGTGGTGTTTCTGAAAGTAGCAATGGCGGCTACCACGGCGATGGCTATGTGAATTTCGATAAGGGCGGCGATGTCGTCGTGAATGTGAAAGTCGATACGGCTGGCCAATATCGCTTTGATATCGATTTTGCAAATGGCTCCAGTGAAGCACGCTCTCTTGCGATTTCTGCTGGTTTAGATACGGCAACGACATCTTTCAAGACAACTGGTGGCTGGACCGTCTGGGAAACGGCTGAAGTCTTGGTGAATCTTGCCGCAGGCGAAAATGCTGTGAAGTTTGCAACCGTTGGCGGTAATGATGGCCCGAACATCGACCAGTTCGATGTAACGCTTGTGAAGGCTGCGGAAAAAGATTCATCGGAAGAAAAGACTATATCGATTCGTCCGAAAACAGCTGCTGTGGTTGAGCCTAGCGTTTACCGCGTCGACATTTTCGATACGAAGGGCGCGTTGGTGCGCCGCATGAATGTGGAATCTGCGAAAGTCAGCGATGTCGCCTGGATGACTCGCGGCTTGCCTGCTGGCTTGTATGTGATGCAGCTGAAGAACGCAAATACGGAACGCCGCAAGTTTATTACTGTGAAGTAATACTTTTAAAGATTATTTAAAAACTCGACAAGGTCTCGATTCAGCTCGCTGTTGAGCGAATCTGCCTCTTGAACGGTGTGGTGCTCGTCGCCTTCAAAATCGTGGGCGCGTTCGCCGCAGATGTCGATGCCAAGAATTTTGCGACCTGTGGTAAGTGCGGTGATGCTATCTTTGAGGGCGTCAAACGTAAGCGTGCCTTGATCCCAATTGGTGGCAGCATAGACTGGTGATAGGGCGTCCTTGTCGATGGAAATGTAGAGATTAGACGAGAAAACGTTCACAGAATCGCTGCAGATTATAGACGGGAGTGTGCTGAGTTCGCTTTCTTTGATGAACGTAACCTTCTCTAAAATATTTGCTTCCCCGGATTGCGAAAGCTCTTCGCGGACGGTTTCAACGAGTTCGTCTTTAACTCCGATGATGATGACGTTTTGGATAAACTTGTTGTTTTCAAGGACTTCTTTGACCCAACCGCCGCAACTTAAAATTCCGCCAAAGCGGGGCGGTTGCATGTCGGGATGGTGGTCAAATACAATGAGCGTGAATGATTCTTGAACTCGGTCGGTCCAGAGCTTGCTCATGTAATGATAATTGCCGTTGTCAAAAAAGTGAATACCTGGTTGTGGCGCAATGTCGCTTGTGGAATTGTCGCGATTCTTGATATTGCGGTCGCTTTCACTCTTGCTGTTGCTTTCTGCGTTATCAATCAATTCGTTAATTTCCTTGATGGCGTCGTCGTCGCAGTAGCAGTCGGTTCCTACGATTTTCGTGCAGTTGAGCCAGCGAACGTCCTTGCTTGTTTCTGCGGTGGCGCGCAGTTCTTGCATAAAGGCTTGCTCGGCATAAACGCCCGTGAAATCTTGAACCGTAATCATCATTGCCAAAAAATAGTTAAAAATCCATTGCCTTGGGCGAAAAAGGCGGTGCCTGCTCAGTGGCTGGCATGACAGACTTTGGGAAAAATAGCGTGTTTTGAAGTTTTCCTGTTGTTGATTTTCCCAATGTTTTTGATTATTTTAGTGAGGTCAAGGAGTTTTTATGCAAGAAGAATTGAAGAATATCACGGACGAAGACAAGCGTTTTATGCAGATGGCGATTCAGTTGTCCGTTGACAATGTCGATAATGGCGGCGGTCCGTTTGGTGCTGTGATTGTCAAGGATGGCGAGGTCGTGGCAACGGGCGCAAATCGCGTTGTGCCGAATAATGATCCGACTGCTCATGCTGAGGTGACTGCAATTCGCAATGCTTGCGCAAAACTCGGAACGTTCATGCTGGATGGCTGTACCGTTTACACGAGCTGTGAACCTTGCCCGATGTGCCTGAGCGCTTTGTACTGGGCCCGCGTCAAGCGCATCTGCTACGCCAATACAAAAGTTGATGCTGCTGCAATCGAATTTGACGATTCCTTTATCTATGACCAGCTTGACTTGCCGTACGAAAAACGTGCTATCAAGTGCGACCATTTTATGCGAAACGATGCGCTCGTCGCATTCAAAAAGTGGGCGACAAAGACGGACAAAACCCGTTATTAATTTGAATTCGCTTATTTAAACCGTTTGCAAAAACTGCAGGTTTGGCAAAAAGGGTGGCGTAGTTCATGCTGCGCGAACCCTTCTTTTATATTTAGCGCCATTGGGCTGTTGATGATTTCGGCAAGGCTTTGTTCGCCGATGTGACCGAGCGTAATTTGTCCGCTGTGATCGAGGCAACAGGCGACAACGCGACCGTCATGGAGAATCGCTACGTGCGTGTCTAGCGCGCGGCATGTACCTGCGACGATTTCCTTGCCTATCCTCTCGTCTTTGACGCCTTCGGCGTCAGACAGTAAGGCTCGGTCATGCCAACAAGTAAACTTGTTGTCGCGACTCTCGCCTCTTTCGTCTATACTAGGCCATTCAAATCTTGTGTCTTCGTGCAGATAAAGTCGACCGGTTATGTTGAAACTCTTGTGGCGACTGCAGAAATGCCCGGGCGTGATATCAACGCCAAATGTCTCGTGGATGCGCATAAGCATGTAGCTGTTCCACGAGGAGGCTTCTTTGGCGCCGACGTTCCACAATCGTAAATTGATGTAGAGATCGGGGCGTTCAACAATCGCAAGACTGCAAAAATCAAGGACGTTTTGCAAATGTCGTTCAGCGGTTTCGCGGGGGAGTTCCGCGTAGGCATGCGTCGAAAAGTTGACTTGGCGAACGGAGGGCGAGGCTAGAATTTGGTGACCTGTGCGCTCAATTGTGGTGCCATTTGTTGTGAGCGTGAGTTTTAATGGTGTTAGTTCTAACTTCTTGACGTAATGCGCAAAGCCGGGATGGAGCGTGGGTTCGCCGAGAACATGAAAGTACACATTTGTTGCGTCGATTTCTTGAGCGCCTGCGATGCAATCTTCGAACAGCTTGGAATCCATGAACGTGCGGCTCGCGGGCTCCTTGCCACAGGGGCAAAAGCTACAATGCAAATTGCAAACGTTCGTGATTTCGATGTAGACGCTGTTCACGAGAGCTCCCTCATTGCCATAATTGCTTCTTGGTATTCGCTGAGTTTGCCTGCTTTCTTGATTTTTTTGAAAATCTTTTTGGGAATGCTTGGCTCAAGGTATTCCCAGAAACTTTGTACGTGCGAGAGAATTTGGCTGTCGCCTTGGTACGTTTTGCAAGCGTGGTCAAATATGATCTGGTGCATTTGGAAAAGCTTGCGGAGAAAATCCTGCGGGTCGGCGCAGTTTATATCGCGCAATTCCTTGTAATCCGCGGCCATACTTGGTCTCGCAAGCATTCCTCGTCCAATCATCACGCCGGCAAGCTTCGGGTAGCGTCGTTCCATTTCACAGATTTGCGAAACGCTTGTGATGTCGCCGTTATAAACGAGCGGATGGCGGCATTCCTCATAAAACTTTTCAAATGATTTGAAATCGATTGTGCCTTTGTACTGCTGTTTGCCGAGTCTTGGGTGAAGTGTGATTTGCGAGAGCGGCGCTTCGTTTAGAATCGGGAGGATGGCAAAGGCTTCGTCGGGGGTGTCTTGCCCAAGCCGCATCTTGACGGAAAATTTTACCGGCGCAGTTCCGTTTGCGTTAGATATTTTCCTGATCTCGTCCATTATTTCTTGGACGGTTTGCTTGTCGTTTAAGATTCCTGCTCCACGATGACGGTTGACTTGCATCGGGAAGGGGCATCCCATGTTGAAGTCGATTTCCGTGTAGCCTTTAGCGATTAGCGCGTCTGCGAGGATTTTAAATTCATCGACGCTGTTCGCGATAATTTGCGGAATCTCGCGCGCATTCCCATTCACGAATCCCGCGCAGTTCCCTTCGCGCGCATTCTTATCAAACGAATTTAAATCTCGCAAATCTTTTTCGCGCGGTTTCCCGTTTTCAATTCGCAAGAAAGGTGCGTAATAAGCATCAACACCGCCAAAGATTTCAGCGTGGGCTTTTCGATAAATGCCCGTCGTGTAACCTTGTAGCGGTGCAAATAGAATTCTCAAATTTATTTCCCGAGCGCTTTTTTCAAAGCCCTAATGGCGTTTCCGCGATGGCTGATGACCTTCTTTTCTTCAAGCTCCATTTGCGCGAACGTTCTCGTTTCACCATCCGGAACAAAAAGCGGATCGTAGCCAAAGCCCATGTCGCCAACAGGAGCGTGGTTGATTTCGCCGCGGCATTCGCCTTCAAAAATAATTGGCTTGCTGATGACAAATTCACCTTGTTCGTTCTTGGTCACGGTCTGGTACGAAAGAGCGCAGAAGTAACGAGCCTTGCGGTCTTCAACGCCTTCGAGCTTTTGCATCAACTTGACATTGTTGGCTTCGTCATCGCCGTGCTTGCCGCAATAGCGGGCGCTGTAAATGCCCGGTTCGCCGTTCAAAGCGAAAACTTCAAGACCGGAGTCGTCGGCGAGAACGGTCGCTTCGATGTTTCGCTTGGCGAGCCATTGAGCCGTTGTATTCGACTTGATGATGGCGTTTTCGGCAAAGGAATTTCCGTCTTCAACGATGTCTTCGTCAAAACCGATGTCTTTCAAAGTCTTGAATTCGTAATGGTCTGTGCCCAAAATATGGGCGAAGTCTCTAATTTTTCCGGCACTACCGGTTGCAATAACAAAAAGGTGTTTCATAGAATTAATAATGTTCCGGTTTCATGACGATCAAGATGGCGTCAACGACAACGCCTACGCCAAAGAGACCTGCGGTGCAAAGCCACAGAATGCCTGTCCAGATTTTTCCTTCGTAAAAACGGTGCAGACCCAGGTATCCGAGAAGAATGCAGAGGGCGAGAGCAATCCACTTGTTGTGTTCACCAGTAGCGGGCATAAAGACTCCTTTTTTAACGATATATAATTTAGAAAATTCATAGCCCCACATCCGTACTTATATTTTTATTATAATTCCTGACGTGAAAATGAAAAAATTATCTCTTTCCTTATTGAGTCTCGCAGGGCTTTCTGCGGGCATGTTCCTTGCGGCATCCTGTGCTGCTCCGTCTGTCAATCCTTCCGTGCAGGCTAATGATGCTGCTCCGACGATTCACGTCCCGGTTTATGCGGCTCCTGTGACCGTCTTCGAAATGCGCGTGCTCGACAGGGATAAGCAAGTCCGCGTCGTCGAAAAGCCAACGCTTGCCGCTCTTGATTTTGCGGCGTACTTTGCAAACCCGATCCGCATGGCGGGCATGGATGAAAAGCCTGAAAATTACACGGGCAAGATGGCAAATGCAAAGCTTGAGGAATTCCCGTTCCCGATGCTCGACTCGATTTCGGATTATGAGCCTGCCGCGGTTGCCGGTGTAGCCCCGATTGCGTGGGAACCGTTTGCGAAGATCCTTTACGCGCAGACTGGTGATGATGCTCTTGCAAAAGCCTTGAATGAAGTCGAGGCGGTCAAGTGGAATGAACCTGATGTGTTCCGCGCTTTCCAGACGGTAAGTCGTTTGTGGGGTGTGCCTGGAACGGGCGAAAATCAGGGAAAGATTGAATGGTGGGCCGAAGTCATGCCTGCCGTTTGGACTGGCCGTACTCCGTTCTACGGTAAGCTCAAGGTCGTTTCGGGTGGTGAATCTGCGGAAGTCTTGAACTACTACATGACGGCCGAGATGAACAATGAAGAGGCAATGAATTGGGCCCGTACGCTTTCGTCTTATTGGTACCCGACTTTGAATACGGACTTGGAACAACATACACCTGGCGCCATTTGGGAAAACTCAAGTGCGAACCGCCCGTTTGCGGTGATGCGCGGAAACCCGATGGGGAGCCCGATGTGGGTCGCATTTGAAGTTCCTGCTTTCCGCTTGACGGATGAACAGTTGCGTGCCGCTGCTGTTGCCGATTCTTTGGCGGCTGCGGGTGAAGTGGTGCCGGTGAACCGCACGCTCGATACGAGTTCTTATGCTCGCTTGGAAACGCTTGCCGCTATGGAAAATAGCTGCCCTGCAACGCCTGCGACAAAGAAGTTCCGCGAAGCATTGAAGAAAAAACTGGCGAAGCTCCCGAAGGAACAGAATGCCTGGGCTGATAACGGAATGCTCTGGTTCCGCCGCAATGCAAACTACCTCGTTGCAGACAAAATTAGCGGTCAGGATAGCCTCCACAATCCGCTCCCGAGAATGATTGAACTCAAGCAGTATCTGGATTCCATGAATGTACAGCTTCTCGTGGTCCCGGTTCCTGTGAAAGAAGAAATCTATGCAGACAAGCTTGTAAAGGGTACGCCTGCGGACTTGTGCGTAAACGTAAACGGTCGTGAATTTATCCGCGAAATGCTCGCTGCTGGGATTGATGTGCTCGACCTTTACCCGTCTCTGATGGCGGCCCGCAGTGGCGATGACGCTCCGCATTACAGCTACCAGCGCTACGATACGCACTGGGCTTTGCCGGGCATGCTTGCCGCAATGGAACAGCTCGCTTCTCGCGTGACGCAGTACAGCTGGTATGCCGATGCCAATCCGCAGCCGGGTAGCCTCGTGATGAAGGATACGGTTGTGCTCCGCGAAGGGGACTTGGTCGCTCATTTGCCGGATAAGGAAAAATCCAAGTATGCCGCAGATACTCTTGCAGGCATGAAAATCTACAAGGGCGATAAATCTTACAAGGGTGGCAAAAATGCTCCGATCCTCTTGATGGGTGACTCGTTCACGGGCGTGTTTGAATCCGTGGACCAGAAGAGCGGTGGCCCGGGTTCCTTGCTTGCTTATGCGACGGGGCTCGACGTTCAGGTGCTTACGAGCTGGGGCGGAGGCCCTGGCGTTCGCGCTCGCCTCAAGAAGATGAAAAAGGACATGCTGAGCAAGCGTCTCGTGATTTACATGATGACCGCTCGCGACTACTGGCAAAGCCCGATGGAATGGGACGGAATTTAGACGAAAGACTAAAGATGAATCTCTCGTCTCTCGTCTCTCGTCTCTCCTCTAAACTATTTTGGTGGCTTTTCTTCGCGACGCTCGTGATTGCACTCCCGTTTTTGCTTTGGAACGGGAAAAGCGAGTCCATGAGCTATCGCGAAATGGCGTGCGTATTTGAAGAACGCGCGCCGGGCTGCCTTGATTCCATTAGTGACTGGCATGCGGGACTTGCTTACTTTGATAGTAGTGTTGCGGCGACTCACGACACTTTGCAATCCCTGAAAAACCTGCTTTGGCAATTTTGGAATATCGAATTTGCCGGGGCGGGCGAGGCCGCTGTTGCTAAAGATGCTGTGCTTCCGCTTCGCGTTCTTGCAAACAAAAGATCGGGTTGCATGGGACTTTCGTGGCTTGCGCTCATGGTGGCGCAGTCGCGTGGTTTGCCTCTCGACGCTATTCTCCTTCCGGGGCATGTCTTTTTGCGTTACGGCTCCTCGGACAGTTTTGTGAATTTGGAACCGAACCGTCGCGGCTTTACCTATACCGATGAAGAATACCGTGAAAAGTACAAAAAAGGTCCTTGGACCGGCCTTGAATTTAAACCGCTTGAAACGCGACAGTTTATAGGGCTTGCCGCGTTTGATATCGGCAATTTGTACCTTGAAAACGACATTCCGCGTGCGCTCACGTGGTACCGCATGGCCGAAGAATTTTTCCCAGAATATCCGGGAATTGAGGCTAATCAATCCATTGCGAAAAATAGATTGCCAAATCCATTTTGATTACTTATTTTAATTGAAGAATCTCTGTTTTTAAGGGGAAAACGGTCAGAGAACGAGTGGCTTGGGTTAGCTTAAAAAGCTATTTTTAAGGAGAATATGTCTAAGTCTTTTGCACATACCTTCTTCTTTGAAAAGGTACTTTTTTTAGTACCGTTTTTACTCGTTTTTTCTGGTTGTGATACTTTTTTTGGTGACCATGTGTGGCTTAATGCTCCCGTTGAAACGGACAACGCTCACGATGGCCTAATTCTCGTAAGAGCTTCGAAAGTCAAAAATTCAAGTGGTGGAACGCTTTCGTATTTGGGAACGTATGCGGCTAAGGCAAAGGCGAGTGAACGTCCGCAATTACGTGCCGCTTTGAACTATGATTTTTCCATGGGTATGCACGAGGTCACTTGTGCCGAGTTTAAGAGCATCATGGGGACGACTTTTGACGAACGGTGCAATGGCGAAGAGTCTGATCTTTTGCCGGTGACCAAGGTGACGTATTACGATGCCGTTCTTTATTCCAACGAGCGCAGTAAACGTGAAGGCTACGATACCGCCTATACTTACACATCCACGTCGGTTGATGTCACAGGTAGCTGTATTACGATGGAAGGGCTCGTGTTCCATCCGGAGGTCGATGCTTATCGCTTGCCGACCGAAGCGGAATGGATTATGGCGGCAGACCGTGACTGGAATCCGTCTGGCGAATGGAATGCGTTAAATTCAGATTTTGAACCGAAAAAAGTCTGTTCGTATGCCCGCCTCCGTGGTGATTTTTGCGACATGGGCGGTAACGTCAAGGAATGGGTTGCGGACTGGCTTGGCTATTTCAAGGATACGACCATTACTAATTACGTCGGTGGGCCTGACGGTGGCGTGCTTGGCGAGCGCGTCATCAAGGGCGGCAGTTATCGCAATGATCCTTCGGCGATTAAGCTTTACGGTCGAGGCGATGTCTACATTGTCACTTCGGCGACAAAGTCGGACTATCTCGGTTTCCGTCTGGCTTTTGGAAAAATCCCGAATGCAGTTTGGATGGGGCGTGATGGTCATGCCCGAGACAGTCGAATCATCCCGATGGCAAGTGCGACCGTTGTCAAAAACAACCTGGATACGTACCGCACCAAGCTCGTTTTCCGAAATGATGTCACGGGCAATTTGGCGTATGTTGATTACGTCAACGGGACGCTTTCTGTGACTGAAATTTCTGATTCCATTGATTCGTTCCACCCTGATATTTCTCCGGATGGCAGGCTTGTCGTGTACTGCACGGGAATGGAAGGCGTTTCTGGAAAGTCCGAGGCGTATATCCGTGCGCTTTCTACGAGCAACGCAAAACCTTTGAAAGTCAAGGTCAATGGTAACGTTTCGATCCCGCGTTGGCGAGTGCTTGAAAATGGCGATACGGCGATAGTCTATGTGTCCGATGCAGGGAACAACAAAAACGATGGCGAATTCAAGTCCAAGAGTACGTGGCTTGTCAAGTATGGCAATGGCCGTTTTGGAACGCCCCAAAAACTTTTTGACGGAGCGTACCATGGTGGAATTTCTAGTGATAACAGACTGGCGGTGACGGGTGCGCGACTGTTGCGTGCGCGTGTGGCTCCTGCGGGTAAAACGCTCGCTGATGGGCGCGATACTGTTTGGTACAACGGAGAACAGGCTTGCAATGTGTCTCTTGCTAATGATGGTTCCAAGCGCGTGGCGTTCCTTGATTTTGGCGGTAAGACCGGTGCCGAATTTGTGGGTAAGAGTTACGGGACTCATGAACGTTTGCTGATTGCCGATAGTACAGGAAAACTCATCAAGGCGATTGCATCTCCGGAAGGCTTTAGCTTTGACCATGCGGAATGGGCTTTGAACTATGCCGGCTCAGATTCTGATGGTGGCTTTATTGTGGCGACTCTTACGAATGCCAATGGTGCCCATACAAAAGTAGTCCTTGTGAATGTGGGGGATGGCTCTATTCTGGATTTGGTCGAGGGCGATGAACTTTGGCATCCGAGCATTTGGCGCCAAAAGATCAACGTGCCGGAAACGAGTAAACTGGATCCGGACAGTGCGGGCGTTTACCTGTACCCATCAGATAAGTGGGAATCCGTCATTATGCGCTATAAGATGAATCTCCTGTGGAAATACCGCGACTCGGCTAACGTCGCTATTTTGGGATCGTCGAGGCCGATGTTTGGTGTGACTCCGCTTAGTTTTGACAAGAAGTTCTTTGCCGTTAATTTTGGACAAACTCCAAACTCAATTTACATGTCCAGGGATTTCTTGAACAACTATATCTTTAGGCACATGAAAAATCTCAAGTATGTTGTCGTTTCTCTGGATATTGATTTCTGGCATAAGATTGATGGCCCGGGTGGGGACAACTTCTTCTATACGGATTTTGAAAATTATCCGGGATACGTTTATGACCGCAACCATGAATTCTGGGATGCGGGCTATCCGGATGGCTTGCTGGAATATACCGAGAGCTCCGTGGGTTCATCGGACGAAAGTTATTACATGAAGGATAGAGGCCGCTATGCGAATGCGAATTGCGGTTCCTGGCGTGAAGAACCTGAAATTGAACAGGATAGCGTCTACCTCGATGATCATTGGAATTTGATTGACGATAGCAAGGCTGCCCTTATGACTATCATTAAAGAAGCGGCGAAGCGCGATATCCGCGTGGTGGGCCTCATTTTCCCGCAGAGCCCAGCGTATGCAAAAACCGGGGCGTTTGGCCGTTATGGACTCCGCCGCAGTTCTGCCAAAAAGTTGATTAGCGAGCTTGAATCCTTGCATAAGGAATACCCGAATTTTGTGTTGATGGATGAAAATAAAATGGGCGAGCATGACTATACAGACTTGATGGCTGTAGACGAAGACCACCTTTGCTATGGCGGAAGTTATATACTCACGTCTCGCTTGAACCGATTGTTATTATCCTGGGAGGCTGAAAAATGAAAGGCGGAATACAGATAAATGTGAAATGCTTTGCATTTTTGGCGCTGGTTCTTTTTTTGTGGAGTTCCTGTAGCGATAGTAGCGATTCTCCATCTTCTGGGGAACCGTCAAATTACGTGACGAGTGTTGACGGTTTTGTTTATGTCAATTCCAAAGGTAATTCAACGTTCTTGGGGACGGATGTTAGCGGAGCCCGTAAGAGTGATTCTCCAAAGATGGAAGTGCATTTCACATACGATTTTTATATCGCCGAACATGAAGTGACTTGCGGCGAGTTCCATGCACTGCTTAAATCGTCGGGCGAAAAGTGCGAAGGCATGTATCGCGATAAGAGCCCCATCACAAACGTGACGTTCTTTGATGCTGTACTCTTTGCCAATGCCAAAAGTAAAAAGGAAAATCTAGATACCGTCTATACGTACACGAGCGCTTCTTTTGATGCTTCGGGGAGTTGCGATAACTTGGTTGGACTTTCGTTCCACGAAAATGTAAAGGGCTATCGCTTGCCGACGGAGGCCGAATGGGTTTATGTGGCTAGCCAGGGCTGGGACCCTGAAAAGGGCTGGAACAGCGTCAATTCGGAATACAAGTTCCACGATGTTGCAACGTCTCCTGCGAACGAACTTGGAGTTTACGATATGGCGGGAAATGTTCTGGAATGGGTGAATGACTGGCTCACTTATTTTACGAAAGAGCCGGTGACGAATTTTGCAGGCGGTGCTGATGAAGGTAGCCTTGGTGAACGTGTTGTCAAGGGCGGTAGCTATAGAAACGAGTCTTCTGCAACGACTTTGTACAGCCGCGGTGACGTCTATACGGTGATTTCTTCGACAAAGGGCGATTATCTTGGATTCAGGCTTGCGCTTGGAACGATTCCCGATGCTACATGGCTTGATGAAAGCGGTACGGTGAAGGAATCTATTGTGAAGTCGGATGTGTCCGTTTTTGAAATGAAGCACTTGACGGGAACTTTTGAATCCAAGCTGGTGTTCCGCAATGATATTACGAGTAACTTGTCCTTTATTGATTTTGGAAGCGGAGTTGTTTCGGTCATTGAAATTGAGGATACGCAGAAGGCTTACCACCCGGATATCTCGCCCGATGGAAAGCGCGTGGCTTATTGCACTGGCTTTGAAGGGACGAATGGCAAGTCGAGTATCTACGTGCGCAACTTGAATGCAAAGGGGACGGACCTTGTCAAGCTTGAAGTTGAAAATGCGGCTATCCCTCGCTGGAAAATTCAGGAAAATGGCGATACGGCAATTGTCTATGTGACGAGTGCCGCAAATAACAAGGATGACGCAGCTTTTGCGGAAATGAGCACGTGGCAGGTCCCGTTTAACAATGGTAAGTTTGGAAAACCAAAAAAGCTCTTTGACGGTGCGTACCATGGTGGCGTGAGTGGAACCAAGCAGCTCGCTGTATCGGGGGCTAGGCTGTTGCGTGCTCGCGTGGCTCCGTACGGAAAGACTGTCGCAAACGGAAACGATACGGTGTGGTACAACGGGGAACAGGCTTGCAATGTCTCGCTTGCTAATGACGGAAGCGATAGGACGGTGTTCCTTGATTTTGGCGGCAAGACGGGTGCGGAATTTGTCGGATCTTCATACCGTACGCATGAACGCCTCCTGGTGGCTGATGCCAAGGGAAAACTTATCCAAAGTGTTGCAGCCCCGAGCGGCTATACGTTTGACCATACGGAATGGGTACTGGGCGGTTCAAATTATGTTATTGCAACTCTCGCCAATGCTAGCGGCGCTCACCAGAAAATTGCGTTAATTAACTTGTCCGATAGTACGGTGCAAGTCTTGGTTGAAGGCGATGAACTTTGGCACCCGTGCCTGTGGCATTCGAAAAACAACTATAGCAGCAAGGATTTGAATACGGATAGTGCGGGCGTCTATTATTCGTCAAGCGCTTATTACAGCGCATTGGAACTCCGTGTCAAGATGCAGAAGTTCTGGGAAAATCGCGACAGCATTACGGCTTTGGCGCTCGGCTCCTCGCGTACGATGTTTGCCTTGCACGATAAGAGTATCAAGTCGCACAACTTGCTCAACATGGCGTATTCCGCCGGACAGCTGACGGGTATGTCTTACCTGTTCATCAACTATGCGCTGACCCATCTCAAGAATCTAAAGGTCCTGGTCCTTGAAATGTCTCCGGACTTTTTATGGTACGACGGGTTTACGACGTGGATTAACGTGATATACAACAAGGTGCCTGGCTTCAAGTACGATGAAAACCACAACTTCTGGGCCGATGGTTTGCCGGAACATTTTGTCGACGCAGTGAAGGTGACTCCCCGCCCAGAAACGGCTTTACAGCACCCGTACGACCTGGAAGACTTCCTTTTACCGGATAATTCCTGGGGTTTTCCGGTATTTTTGAAGGATTCTGCAGATTGTAATATGGATTCCCCTGTATTTAAGGAAAATTTTGTTTATTTTAAGTATGTAGTGGACGTGGCCCGCCAGAAGGGGATTAAAGTTGTTGTGACTGTATTCCCGCAACATCCGGGCTACGCTTCGACAGGCTCGTTTGGTGTGTATGGTCCGAGGCGGAGTTCTGCGAAGGAAATTATTGATTCGGTGAAGACGATGGATGTTATTCTGTTTGATGAAAATAAGTTTGGTGCTCACGACTATACGGACAAGATGGCGTATAACGTCGACCACTTGAGCACTTCGGGAGCAGAACAGTTTACGCATCGGTTGGATTCGCTGCTTTCAAAATTGAGCCAGTAAAAAGTCGATAAACATGTATGAAAGAAGGGGAGAAATTATGAGATATCTTATAGCGATTCTGCTTGTGTCTTTGTACGCTTGCACCGATTCCAATAGTACCTATGGATTTGAAAGTGATGTTGTAAAAACAGTAGAAGACTCCCTTTCGGGAATGTTGCGCGTGTCTGGTAACGTCACGGCGCACTTGGGTACGAACGACATTACGGCAAAGGCGACCGAACGTCCGCAAATGGATGTCCTGCTGACTTATGATTTCTCAATCGGCAAAAGCGAAGTGACTTGCGGTGACTTCAACGCCTTGATGAAACCTGCGACCGGACTCAAGGTGAAGTGCATTACGAACATGTACCCTGCAACGGATGTTACTTATTACGATGCTGCGCTTTACGCGAACGAACGCAGCAAGTCTGAAGGCATGGATACCGCTTACACGTATGTCGGGACTCAATTTGATCACGAAAAGCACTGCACGAATCTAGACGGTTTTGCTTTCCACCCCGAGGTGAAAGCTTACCGATTGCCGACAGAAGCGGAATGGTCGCTCGTGGCTCAATCCTATAAGAAGCACGCGGGTGGCTGGACTTCTGAAAATTCGGATTACACGCTCCATGAAGTCTGTAACAAGTACGACAGCCAAACGAATGTCTGCGACATGATCGGTAATGCGATGGAATGGGTGAACGACTGGTATGGCGAGTTCCTGGATACGACTTTGACAAACTATGTGGGCTCTCCTGATGCGGGCATGTTCGGCATGCGCGTGGTCAAGGGAGGTAGCTATAAGAATGCGGCAAGCTCCATCCATATCTATAACCGTGGAGATGTGTACCCGGTCACCTGTTCTAGCCATGTGGATTACGTGGGTTTCCGTTTGGCGTATGGCTCTATCCCTGATGCGGTTTGGCTGGGTTCTAATGGTCATCCAGCGACGAGTCGCGTGGTTTCGCTCATAAATTCAACGGCCATCCGTTCTCAGACGGGTACATATAAAGTCAAACTGGCTTTCCGTGACGACCTTACGGGAAACCTGGCGTATATTGATTACTCAAGTGGCGCTTCTGTTGTGAACGAAATTGTGGATAACATCCCCGTGTACCATCCTGAAATTTCGCCTGATGGCAAAAAAGTTGCTTTCTGTACGAATATTGAAGGCCTTTCTGGAAAGTCCGAAATCTATGTCCGCGACTTGAATACTTCGGGAACGAACCTCGTGAAGCTTGATGTTGAAAGTGCTGCGATTCCGCGTTGGCGCGTGCTTGAAAACGGTGATACGGTCATTACTTATGTGACGGATGTCAGCAACAACAAGGACGATGCAACCTTTAAGGCCGCTTCGACATGGCAGGTAAAGTTTGCCGATGGAAAATTTGGCAAGCCCGAAAAGCTTTTTGATGGCGCTTATCATGGCGGTGTCAGCGAAGACGATCGCCTTGCCGTGACGGGCGCTAGACTCTTGCGTGCTCGTGTTGCAAAGGCGGGCTCGACTGTCATGAGTGATGCTGTCGATACAATTTGGTACAAGGACGGTGACGAGGCTGAACAGGCTTGCAATGCATCGCTTGCCAAGGATAGCAGCAAGCGTACCTTGTTCCTTGATTTTGGCGGCAAGACGGGGCAGGCTTTTGCCGAAACGAAATATGCAGTGCATGAACGTTTGCTTATCGTTGATTCAACGGGTGCGCTTGTTCAGTCTATAGGCGCTCCGAGTGGCTTTACGTTTGACCATAGCGAATGGGCTTCTGGTGTCCGTAACATTGCCGTTGCGACTTTGACAAACGTCAATGGTGCGCATACAAAGATTGCGTTGATTAACTTGTCAAAGAATGAAATTATTGAACTTGCCGAAGGCGATGAACTTTGGCACCCGTGCCTGTGGGTGAAAAAGGATTTTGACCTGAATGATGATTTGCAACTCAATCTCGATAGTGCTGGCGTGTACTATAGGGAGGGGCAGGACTGGGCGCACATTTCAATGGGCTACAAGATGTCGCTTTTGTGGCGCTACAGAAACGATGTTGAAATTCTGTGCGTCGGTAGCTCGAGAACGGAAAACAGCGTGGTGGTCACGTCGATTACGGCAGGATTTGCACTGAACACGGGCCATTCGGGTAACGACATGAACGCTTCGCTTTACGTGGCCGAAAACTATGGCCTCAATCACTTGAACAAGCTGAAGAGTATCGTTGTGTCCCTGGATTTGGACCTTTGGCACAACTCTACGGAATATACGGAAATTTTGATTGCGACGACACCGGGTTTTGTGTACGATGCTAGCCACGGATTCTGGACTTCCGGCTTGCCGGACGGTTTCTTGGATGCGGTTGCACTTTCTTCGCAGTATTCCGATGTGGCGAGGACGATTTACGAACCCTCGCGTGGATTCTTCAGCGCCGATGGCTCGGGCTGGGGAACCGCTTCCGTGGAACTGGACTCTAACTGGCATGGTGATGCCGGCATGCAGAAGATTGAATGGAATATCAAGCGCCTGAAGGACTTTATCGTCAAAACGGAACCTTTGGGTGTAAATATTGTCGGTGTGATATTCCCGCAGAATCCGGGATATCGCAATACCGGTTCCTGGGGCCGTTATGGTCCGAGACGCTCTGTTGCCAAGGACATTATGGATTCCCTGAATAAGTTCCAGAAGCAGTATCCGCATTTCCATGTGCTTGACGAAAACAAGAACGGTGAGCACGATTATGCGGACGATTGCGCTGTGAATACGGACCATCTAAGCTTGATAGGGGCAGCCAAGGTGACGGGGCGTATAGATTCCCTGCTGAAAACGTTGAAGTAATAATGTATTTGACGTTATTCTGGGTGAAGGAAAGTTTGTATATTAGTTCCAAGGAATCATAATATGAAAATTTTTGGAATGAAAGATACTCTTATCTTAAGCGTTGCCGCTTTATCTATAATTTTCCTGGAATCCTGCTCGGATGATTCTCCGACTCAGACAGAAATGGGGTCGTCCCTTGTTTGTTCCTTAAGGGACAATTGCCCCGGTGCTGATCTAAAAGATGACTTTGCGCTTGTCCGGTCTTCTGGAAAAACTATAGTAGTAGGCACGAATAACAAAACGGCTAAAGTCAATGAACGCCCTGAAATGGACGTCAAGTTTGATTACGATTATCAGCTCGGTTTGCATGAAGTCACCTGTGGCGAATTCAAGGACTTGATGAACGGAAAGAACGGACTTTCGCTTGAGTGCTCTCAGAGTGTGGTTCCTGTGGTGAATGTCACCTATTACGATGCGGTCCTTTTTGCCAATGCCAAAAGCGTCAAGTTCAAGTTAGATACCGCTTATAGCTATTCCTCGGCTGAATTTGACAAGAATGGCCATTGTGTGCTTCTGGAAGGGTTCAAGTTCAATCCGAATGTTGATGCTTACCGCTTGCCAACCGAAGCGGAATGGATTTTTGCGGCAAGCCTTTCGGCCAATGTTGAAAAGAGCTGGAATGCCGACAATTCTGATTTCAAGGCTCACGAAGTTTGCAAGAAAAAAGACGAAAACGGCTTTTGCGATCTATATGGCAACGTGACGGAATGGGTCAATGACTGGCTCGGGAATTTCCGCGATACGACGATAACGAACTTTGTGGGCGCTACAAATGGCGGTAGCCTTGGCGAACGAGTGATCAAGGGCGGTAGCTTTAGGAGCGAACCTTCGGCGATTAACGTGTATGCCCGTGGAGATGTCTACACCGTTACGGGTACGAGTTCTTCGGAATATCTCGGGTTCCGACTTGCGTATGGAAAGATTAGCAACCCGGTTTGGCTTGATGCTTCGGGCGAGGTCGTGGCTTCGAATATGTCTATTGTCACATCTTCGAAAAAGATTTCGTCCATTTTTGGAGTTTCGCGTTCTAGGCTTGCGTTCCGCAATGACGTGACCGGAAACTTGGCCTATGTCGATTTTGCAAAGATTTCACCGACCATTGTTGAAATCAAGGATTCTCTGGGCGTTTATCACCCCGATATTTCTCCGGACGGCAAGCGTGTGACGTTCTGCACGGGGCAGGAGGGAATTAGTGGAAATTCTGCAGTCTACGTGCGCAATCTGGATGCGGAAGGGACTGGCCTTGTAAAGCTTGACGTGAAGTCGGCTGCGATTCCGCGCTGGCGCGTGCTTGAAAACGGCGATACGGTGATTGTGTACGTGACGGATGCCGGCAATAACAAGGACGAATCTGTGTTCAAGGCAGCATCTACATGGCAGGTGAAATTTGCAAATGGCAAGTTCGGCGAACCTTCTAAGCTTTTTGATGGCGCTTATCACGGTGGAATCAGCGATGATGAAAAGTTGACGGTCTCTGGAGCGCGTTTGCTCCGTGCTCGAATTGCAGCGAAGGAATCAACGGTAAAGTCGAAAGCCGAAGATGAAGTTTGGTATGGTGGCGAGCAGGCTTGCAATGCTTCGCTTAACAAGACGACGAAAAAGACGCTCTTCCTTGATTTCGCAGGTGAAACTGGCACGAAGTTTGTCGGCTCGAAGTACCGCACTCATGAACGTATGCTCATTGCCGATGATGGTGGCAAGCTTGTTTCTTCTGTTGCTGCTCCCAGTGGCTATACCTTTGACCATAGCGAATGGGTGCAGAATGACGAAACGATGGCTGTCGCAACGCTTACGAATGCCGATGGCGCACACCAGAAAATTGCCTTGGTGAATACGAAGGATGGCTCTATCCTGAATCTCGTCGAAGGCGAGGAATTGTGGCACCCGAGTTTCTGGACTCCGTCGGATAAGACTCCGGTTGCCTCGGACTGGGATGCTGATAGCGTGGGCCATTATGTGTCGGCCGCGAACCAGACAAATTACCTGCTTTCGCACAAGATGCCGATGTTCTGGAAACTGAAGGATACGGTGGAAGTGGTTGGCCTTGGCAATTCCCACTTGTGGGCGGGCTTTGCCGCTCCTGAAATGAGCAAGCCTGCAATGAATATGGGTGTTGTGCCGTGCGACATGCACTGCATGCACTACCTCTTTAAGAATTACGTCTTGAACCATTGCCCCAAGGTGAAATACGTTGTGTTGAGCCTCGATATTGACTTGTGGTACAACATTGACCCGCGTACGGATATCAATGCGGGCATGGGTGGCGCACTTGGCTTTGCATACGACCAAAGTCATGAATTCTACCCGGAAGGTGTTGATGACAAGTTTGTGGAAATGGTCATGGATAATGCCTCGGATGATATTGGTGAAATCCTTGATGCACATGGCTGGCATGCTGCCACGGAAAATCTCGGCTGGACTGATGAAAACGGTGTTTCTGTCATGAACGGTGATTCTACTTGGAGCGATTGCCTGTTCAACAAGAACCTCGCCAATTGCCTTGTAGATATGGACCAGAATACTTGCCTTTCCACCTACACGATGGATGTCTGCGTGCCGGATACGAACTTGAACATGTGTCTTGCCAAGTCTGAACTGAACCAGTGCCTGGCAATTTTCTCTGGCGATGTCGACAAGCTCAGGGAGTTGGTGCGCCTAGCCAAGGAAAACGACATTACGGTGATTGGCGTGATGTTCCCGATCAGCCCGTATTACAAGAAAACGGGTACTTATGGCCGTCACGGGATGCGCCGCAGCCACGCCAAGGCGTTGATTGATGAAATCGAAGCCATGACCGAAAGCAAATCAAATTTTGTCATCATGAACGAGAACAATTTTGGCGACCACGATTACTCAACGTCTTTGGCAAATGATGCAGACCATTTGAATAAAGACGGTGCCAAGAAAATCACGGCTCGCATTGATGAGTTGATCAAGTCGCTGGATGGCAAGTCCAAATAAATTCTAGTAGGTTGATTATGTCTTGGCTTCTGATATTGGTTCCTGTTGCGGTCGCTCTTTTTGCGATTTTTCCGCTGACGGATACCGATATCTGGTGGCATCTGGCTTGTGCGCGTGAATGGGTGACCACATGGACGCCTGTGCGCGAGCCTGTTGTGAATGTGCATGAATATTTTCAGCAGATGGTGGCGTTTGTCTATGATATTGGCGGCGCTCCGTTGCTGGTGGCGTTTAAGGCGCTCCTTTGGGGCGTTGTATTCATGCTGTTTTTGCTGCCTTCGATCAAAAAGAATCAACAGTTCCCTACGATAACGTTTGCGGGGATTGTTGTCCTCCTGTTTGTTTTCCGCTATCAGCTTGAAATCCGTCCGGTACTTTTGAGCATGCTGTTCCTCGGCGTTTATTGGAACGTGTTGCCTTGGCTATTTTATGGATGGCGTGAAGACCGTAAAGCGGATCGCCGTGCGGACCCTAAAAAATTCCATCACGTGTTTCACTTGACATTTCGTGATGTGACGCGCCTGTATAAGTTCTTAGGCGTGCTCCTGGTCCTTTTTATCCAGTGGGTTTGGTGTAAATGCCAAGGCCTGTATATCTTGGGTATAATTCTGGCGTATGGCTTTTTCTCGTATAGTCTCTGGTTTAGGCGTTGGGTTAATTTTGGAAAGGTCAGGCAATGGAATGGGGTGCGAATTTTGTTCAAAACGGTGGCATGGCAGACTCTTTTGGTCATCCTCCTTTTTGCGACGCCGTTCCTCCATCACGATGGCTTTAACCTGATTCCCTATCCGTTTGAACTATTTGACCGTTTGCTTGGACTTTCGCCGTCGGCTACGGTTTTTGCAAGTGAAATTGCGGAGAACCGCTCTCCAATTACGCTTTTGCTCAACGGTGAAAATGTGTTGCAGTCCGCCTTGATGCTTGTGTTTTCTGTAATGGGAATTGTTCTGGCTGCTGTCCGGTGGCATTTGGAGCCTTCGCCTGATGCTTCGTGGCAATTGTCGTGGCAGACGAAAGAACGTGTCGAGGCCATATTTAATCGCAGGTTGTTGCCTTCATGGCTTTTCATTACGGCGATTCTTTCTCTTATTGCCGAGCGCAACTTTGTGCTCTTTTTGCCGGTTTTTGTTGCTGTCGTTGTTCATTTTTCCGTGCAGCCTTCGTGTTCAAGCCAGAAGTTCAAAAATACAAGTCTCAAACTTAAAAATACAAGCTTGAAACTCAAAAATTCTAGTTTGAAGCTCAAGAAACATCTTGCCGAAAAGTCGCGAAAACTTGGCTCTAAGCTGAAACTTAAGGGGAAACTTGCAGAAAAAACTCGAAATTTGAGTACTACCTTGAGCCCGCTTTTGACTTCGGAATTGTTGCTTTCGGCTGTTGTGTTGGCTTTTGTTCTTGGGCTTTGGGGCAAGTCGCTCTCGTCTTACGATTCCATGATTGCCTACCAGCGCGTGCCTGTGGGGGCTGCGCATTGGATGATGGAAAACCCGCATCCGGGCAGGTTGTTTAACGATGACCGTTCGGGTGGTTACTTGGCGTATATGAACCCGCTTGATTCAACGTATATTGATGGGCGTTTTATCCTGAAAACGGCGGATTTCTTTGAACGGTATTTGACCTATGCTAGAATGCCCAAGCTCTTTTTGGTGGATGCAGATTCGCTGGATATCGACCGCGTGGTGCTCCCGCTTCGCTATTACGCCAGGTGGGATAAATTGATTGAAACGCTTGATTCTAGCGAAAAATGGCACGTTGCGTACCGCGATTCTCTTTTTGTGGTGATGGACCGCACACTGTATTAAAACGTAAGACTAAAAAAATTTAAATTTGGTCGTTAATAATTTATTTTTAGATAGATTTAACGGCCCTGTGTGGGCATTGGAGTTGTGTATGAATCGTTTGGTAAAAATGGGACTTGCCGGTTTGTTCGCTTTCGGGCTTGCCCAGGCTAAGGTCAATTTCCCGTTTCCGCAGATGTCGGATTACGGTGGAAATGCAACGCTTTTGAGCGACAAGGCCAAGGCCTCCGAAGAATTGAAGTCCCAGTTTGCCTACTGGCTCAAAACCATGTACAATGAAAATGGCGATGTTGCTGGTGTCCGTTCTGATCCGGGTTCTGATACGTATTTCTCGGAAGGTGTCGGTTACGGCATGCTTTTGATGGTCTACTTTAGCGATAACACGACGAGCTATCAGCCGCAATTCGACAAGATTTGGAACTTCTACAAGAAGATGATGAACGAAAACGGCCTCATGATTTGGAAGGTTGGTAATCTTTCTCAGTCGTGGGATGCCGGTAATGGTGCAGCACTCGATGGCGATATCGATGCCGCCGCAGCTCTTGCAATGGCTTACTTCCAGTTCGGTGACGAAAAGTACAAGGAAGATGCCAAGAAGCTTATCCAAGCCATGAAAAAGTCTGAGTTCGAATCAAACGGTTTGCATTTGCCGGGCGACAAGTGGGGTGATGCCGCTTTGAACCGCAAGAACCCGGGCTATTTTGACCCTGCCTACATGCCGGTTTTTGCCTTGATCGATACGGACAATGCGGAATTCTGGAACAAGACCGCTTACGATGCCAACATGAAGCTTTACGAAGCTAGCTCTGCAGAAGTTACGACGGGCCTCATTGATGACTGGACTGATAAAAACGGCAAGAGCGAAGATGACTACTATAGTTACGATGCTTCCCGCGCTCCGTGGCGCAATGCCAAGGCTGTTTGCTGGCATGGCGATACGCGTGCTCTCGCTCTCGACAAGAAAATGGCTGAATTTGTCTCTACCGTCAGTGCCGCCAACATGAAGGGCCCTGTCCTCAGATCTTCTGGTAGCCTCGGCAACGATCACAACAGCACGTTCGTGACATCCCTCATGACGGCGCTTATCTCTGATGCAAAGTATCAGGCTAAGCTCGATGAATACTGGAAGGAAGCGGTTGCTCTCGGTGACGAAAACTACTTCAATCAGTCCCTCAAGCTTTTGAACGGTTTGCTTGTTTCGGGTAACATGCCGAACCTCGCCGCTGCAACGCCTTCGCAGCCGACTTCTTCGAGCTCTGTGACTCCGGAATCCAGCTCCAGCGATGCTACGATTGCCTTGCCGACTCTTGCAACGAAATCTCCGAAGATGACCCTCTCTGGCAGGTCTCTCCAGATTACCGCTAATGGTAATGTCCATGTGGATTTGATTTCTATGACGGGTAGCGTGTTGAAGTCTTTCGACAATCATGCCAATGGTTCTTTGAATGTTTCGCTGAAGTCTGTCCCGAACGGTCTCTATGTCGTTCGCGTGAAAAATGCAGGCGTCACGAGCCTTAAGAAAATCAAGCTCGACTAAAAGCTAAAACAGCGAAGCCCGCTTCTGCGGAAAAACTTTAAAAGTCCGGGAATTGTGAATTCTCGGGCTTTCTTGTTTTACGTTGTCATCCCCGCGAAGGCGGGGATCTCCTTTTATTATTTAGTGTTAAGACGAATTAATGCGGTTTTTAACGAACTATTTAGAACAATCTTTATTTGTAAATATTTGTTTGCTTTTTTGCGTATAATTGATGACAACTAAACGAAATTTGCTGCTGTCAAGTGGTAAAAATAAAATTACAAAATATGTGATATTGCTCAAATTTTAAAAATTTAAGCGTTTTATCCATATAAAATATAATTTTTGTATGTTTGAAATTATTTTGTATGATTTGTTTGCTAAATTTATTCAACCTTAAAATAAACTAAAAAAGGTGAATAAATGAAAACAACCAAAATAACAACCCTCGTCTTGGGCGTGGCCTCTGCAATGGCTTTTGCTCAGGATGGTTCTGCCTGCATTCCGTTCGTCAATGGCGTCGGTGATTATGATAAGAATTGTTATAATTCCGGCCTCCTTGACATGGAAGAAGGCAAGTGCTACACCTTCAATCCGGCTCGCATTGATGCAAATCCTGTTCCGCAGTGGGTCAATAACATGGCCTCTCAGACCTGGTGGTGGATTGAAACTCCTTGCATCGAAGAAGTTTCTAGCTCCAGTGTTGAACCGGAATCTTCCAGCTCCAGCGAAGAACCGCTCTCCAGCTCTAGTGAAGAACCGGTTTCTAGCTCCAGCGAAGAACCGGAATCTTCTAGCTCTGAAGATGTCTCCAGCTCTAGCGAAGAACCGGCCTCCAGCTCCAGCGAAATCATCGTTGCTTCTAAGTGCGAAGAATTCGTTCGCGGCTCCGGCAACTACACGACAGACAAGTGCTACAACGCAGGTCTTGCCGACATGGAAGAAGGCAAGTGCTACAAGTTGAAGGACGACCGTGCTAATGACGTTAAGGGTCAGCAGTGGATCAACGACCGCGCCAACGATAGTTGGTGGTGGGAAGAAACTTCCTGCGGTGAAGTTGTTGAATCCAGCTCCAGCGTCGAAGAATCCTCCAGCTCTGTTGAAGAATCTTCTAGCTCTGAAGAAGTTTCCAGCTCTAGCGAAGAATCTTCCAGCTCCGAAGAAGTCTCTAGCTCTAGCGAAGAATCTTCCAGCTCTGAAGAATCTAGCTCCAGCGAAGAATCTTCTAGCTCCGAAGAATCCAGTTCCAGCGAAGAATCTTCTAGCTCTGAAGAATCCAGCTCTAGCGAAGAATCCTCCAGCTCTGAAGAAGTTTCTAGCTCCAGCGTTCAGGTGGAAATCGTTGAACTTTGTGTTGCTTATGGCAAGACAAAGTTGTCTGCCAGTGTTGTTGCTAATAACTGCTACAACGCTGACTTGAGAAACATGAAGGAAGAAACTTGCTACGCCATTAATCCGGAAATCAAGGCTCAATTTGGCTCTTATTCCGGATACACTCGCGATGTTACCGCTTCTAAAACAAGTGGACATGGAAAAAATAAGAAGTCCATCAACTGGTGGATCGAAACTCCGTGCTACGAAGAAATCATCGTCTCTAGCTCTAGCGTCGAAGAATCTTCTAGCTCTGTTGAAGAATCCTCCAGCTCTGTTGAAGAATCCAGCTCCAGCGAAGAATCTTCCAGCTCTGAAGAAGTTTCTAGCTCCAGCGAAGAAGAATCCTCCAGCTCTGTTGAAGAATCCAGCTCCAGCGAAGAATCTTCCAGCTCTGAAGAAGTCTCTAGCTCTAGCGAAGAATCCAGCTCTAGCGAAGTTGTCGTTTCCAAGTGCGAAGAATTCGTTCGCGGCTCTGGCAACTACACGACTGACAAGTGCTACAACGCAGGTCTTGCCGACATGGAAGAAGGCAAGTGCTACAAGTTGAAGGACGATCGCGCTAATGACGTTAAGGGTCAGCAGTGGATCAACGACCGCGCCAACGATAGCTGGTGGTGGGAAGAAACGGAATGCGGCGAAGTCGTCGTTTCCAGCTCTAGCGAAGAATCTTCCAGCTCTGAAGAAGTCTCTAGCTCCAGCGAAGAATCCTCCAGCTCCGAAGAAGTCTCTAGCTCCAGCGAAGAATCCTCTAGCTCCGAAGAAATCTCCAGCTCTAGCGAAGAATCCTCCAGCTCTTCTGAACCGGAATCCAGCTCTAGCGAAATCGTTGTCGCTAAGTGCGTTGAATTCGTGAACGGCTCTGGTGATTACAATGGCAAGTGCTTCAACGCCGGTCTCAATGACATGGAAGAAGGCAAGTGCTATGCTCTGAACCCGGATCGCGGTCAGGTTAATGACATTTGGATCAACAACCGTGCTGCTGATACCTACTGGTGGTCCGAAGTTGCTTGCGCAGACGAACCGGAAGTTGTTGAAGAACCGGTTGTCGAAGAACCGATTGAAATCGTCTGCAAGGGTGACGATTGCGCAGACATCAAGCCGATTCTCAAGGCTGCTCCGCTGGCAGAACCGACCCCGGCTCCAGAAAAGTCTTTGGCTATCGCCGAAGCTGTTGCTTCCAAGGCAAGCATGGCTGTTGCCAACAACATGTTGAGCATCGCAACGACCTCCAACGGCACGAAGTCTGTGAAGGTCTTTAGCGTTCGCGGAGACATGCTCCTCTCTGAAACATTCTCCGGTGCTGTAAAGACCGTTGACATGGCTCAGTTTGCTGGCAAGGGCGCTGTGATCGTTCGCCTCGTTGAAGGCCGCAAGGTCCTCGCTACGAAGCGCATTGCAGTCCGCTAATTCGCTAACGATTTAAGTCAAATTGTGAAAAAGGGCTTCCTCAAAAGAGGAAGCCTTTTTGTTATTAAACCTCAAAGCGAAGCGAGCTCAGAGGGCGATGCCCGAGCCCATACCTCGTTACTGCCTAGCAGTAGCGTTCACTTTGTTAGCACGTTCGAGTTCGCGAGCATTGATGATGAGCATCTGCAAGCGGTTTTCGATGTTGGCAAAGCTGGTATCCGGATCGTAGTCCAAGCTCAGGATTTGCACGTGCGGGCAACGTTCCTTCACAGCCTTCGTGAGGCCACGACCACTGATGTGGTTCGCGAGGCAGGCGAACGGCTGCACAATGATGAAGCTGTTGATGCCGTGCTTCGAGTTGTAAAGGATTTCTGCCGGGATGAGCCAGCCTTCACCCGTGTTGTACGTCGGGTCGATAATGCCGTCGATGTAGTTCACGAGCTCAAAGCAGTCGGCGTGGTGTTCGTAGAGCTTGAACGACTGCATAACCTTATTGGCGGTTGCTGCGGCGTGTTCAAAGAGCTTTGATGTGACGCCACCTTCGAGGCGGTCTGCAATCGGATTGGCCGAGAATCCGCGCTTGATCTTTTCGGCGCGCACAACTTCGTCGACGCGGAAGAAGTCCATCATGCCCGGAAGGTAAACTTCCATGCCGTTGTCCATGAGGTAGTCTTCGACATGTCCGTTTGCGCTCGGGTGGTAGTTCATGAGGATTTCGCCGAGCACGGCAACGCGCGGCTTGCGCACGCCCTTCTGGCGGGCTTCCGTGATTTCGACCTTGTTGAATTCGTCGATGCACTGGCGAAGCATTTCAACGAGGCGCTTGGCTGAGCCGAGTTCCGTTTTCTTGAGGGTGGCTGCGGTCTTCATCAGTTCCGGCATCCACTTGCTGTAAATCTTCTTGGAATCCCCCTTGTGGATTTCGTAGGGGCGGAGTGCGCGGTATGCCGTTTCGATGGCGTCCATGAATGCAAGGCCCCAGAGCGTATGGAGGCGGAAGTCAAGCCCGAGCTGGAATCCCGGATGCATGCCGGTGGTATCGACGCCGGTCGTAATGATGGAAACGTCCTTGTAGCCCGCTTCGTCAAGAGCCTTACGGCCAAGCACGGAGTACTGCACGGCGCGGCAGTTTTCGCAGTTCTTGGCAAGGCACATCGAAACTTCAGTTTGAGGAACGTTCGGGTGTTCTTCGAGCCACTTGAGGCATTCGCCAATGTTGATCTGGCAGGGGAAGCAAATGTCGTTATGCACGTACTTCTTGCCGAGTTCAATAGCGCGCTTGTCTGCAACCGGGAGGTAATCCGAGAGGTAACCCTTGCCCTGGATGTAGGAACTTGCGAGGATTGCAAATGCAGGGGAGAGGTTCGGCGTCAAGATGATACGCTTGTTCTTGTCGCTCGCGACGAACGGCGTGTGGAACTGCGGTTCGTTGGAAATCGGCTTTTCCGGGAGGTTAGCCGCGCGGCGGGCCTTCACGGTTTCGATAAAGCTCTTGATGCGGATGCCGACCGGGCCGCGTGCGTCACCTTCGTCGAGCTTGAGCATGAGCATTTCCTTGTTGGAATCGCGGTGCATCATGCGCATCATTTCGTCGGTCAAGACGGAGTCATGTCCGCAACCGAAGCTCACGATCTGGGCAAGTTCAACATGCGGGTCTCTTGATGCAATCATCGTTGCACCGAGCATGCGCAAGTGGAACGTGTTCTTGATTTCCACGCGGGTGTGGTTCGGCACATCCTGGTCGTAAACGCCCGGGAGCGATTCGGTGGTGAGCACCGGAATGCCCATGGCAGTAAAGTGGCTTGCAATGTTGTGGTTGATGAGCAAGTCGGCATGATAGGGGCGGCCTGCAATGACCACGGCAAAACTGTTGTTCGCCTTCACGTCGTCGAGAATCTTCTGGCCTTCTTCGAGGAGCGTGGTGCGGTAATTATTAAGAGCCTTTTCGCCTTCGGTCACCGCCTTGTCCAAAGTCTTGCGGTCTATGTTCCAGTTGTCGTGGAACCAGTCGATGGTCTGGCTTCTGCGGAGCTTGGTGTTTGCCCAGTGGAAAATCGGCTGGTCCATCGGGATGCCGTAATTCTTTTCGGGTTCGTCCGTGTTCTGGCAGATGTTCGGGTAGCCTTGCACGACCGGGCAGACCGTCGTGGCGTTAAACTTGGTGTGGTCGCTCGGGAGCGAAATCATCATCGGGAAGAAGATGCGATCGACCTTCTTTTCGATGAGGCTGAGCACATGGCCGTGGACGAGCTTGGCCGGGAAGCAGACGGTATCCGAAGGCACACTGTGGAGACCTGCTTCGAACATCTTGTAGTCGCTCTGGCGGCTCACGACAACGGTATAACCGAGGGCCGTGAAGAAAGCTTTCCAGTAGGGGAGGCTGTTCCAGAATTCGAGCACGCGCGGGATACCGATGGTCTTTCCGTTCTGCGGCAGGAGAATCTGCGGAGCGTAGTCCTTGACCAGGAGCTGGTTCGTGCGCTTGATCATGTCCGGCACGGCCTGCATCTTTTTGTTGATTTCGGCGATGAGCTTCTTTGTTGCCGGATCGTTCGGGTCGGCGGTGACTTCGCCGCGTTCGCAGCGGTTGCCCGTCACAAAGCTCTGACCGTCACTGAACGTGACGATAGTGCGGGAGCAGTGGTTGGTGCAGTACTGGCAGAGCTGACCTGGCTGGTTGTGCCAGCTAAAGGTGCGCATGGCTTCAAGCCCGATAAACTTACTTTGCACGTTCGGGTCGGCGGCACGCTTTTCTTCCATGAACTTCTTCGTGAGGAGAGCGATACCGATAGCGCCCATTTCGCCCGGACGTTCCGGACGGATGGCCTTGAGGCCCGTGTACTGTTCGAAGGCACGGAGAACGGCGTTGTTCTTGAATGTACCGCCCTGTACCACAACCTTCTTGCCGAGGGTGTTCAGGTTGCGGATACGGATGACCTTCGTGAAAACGTTGTTGATGATGGAGCGGCAGATGCCCGCGATGATGTCTTCGGGCTGCTTGCCGTCGCGCTGTTCCGTGATGATGGAACTGTTCATGAACACTGTGCAGCGGCTGCCGAGCTGAGACGGGCTCTTGGAGTTGAATGCGAGTTCCGCAATCTTTTCCATCGGGATGCCGAGGCTGCGGGCGTACGTTTCGATGAATGAACCGCAACCCGAGGAGCAGGCTTCGTTGAGGATGATGCCCGTGACGACACCGTCTTGCACGGAGATGGCCTTCATGTCCTGACCACCGATATCCAAGATGAACGAGACGTCGGGGCAGAGGCGCTGGGCGGCATTTGCGTGGGCGACGGTTTCCACCGTGTGGTAGTCCGCGTGGACGGCCTTTGCAAAGAGCTGTTCGCCGTAGCCGGTTGTACCCACGCCCAAGATGTTGAGCTTCACGCCGTATTCTTCGTAGCGGTCGGCGAGGTCCACCATGGCACGCTTCAAGACGGCGAGCGGTTCACCATCGTTACTGGCGTAGAAGCCGTCGATGACCTTTTCGTTCTCGTCGATGAGCACGAACTTCGTGGTGGTAGAACCTGCGTCAATGCCCAAGTAGACGTTGATGGTTGTGCCGGAAGGCGGCTGCGGGTAATGGTTGTCCGCCATTTTGTGCTCTTCGAGGAACAGCTTGTATTCCGCTTCGCTCTGGAAGAAGAGGTCGGAGGCTGCCTTGGCCTTGTTCTCGGCCTGGCGGATTTCGTTAAAGTGAACGAGCGCGTCGAGAGAACCCTCTTCGCGGTACATGCATTCCTGGTTTGCGAACATGGAGCCGTTAGCGAGAGCGGCGCCCATGGCAACGAGCACTTCGGAATGTTCCGGAACAATCGCCTGTTCGTCGGAGATGCCCAAGCGTTCCTTGAAAGCCTTCACGAGAGTCGGGTTAAATGTGAGCGGGCCACCTTCAAAAATGACCGGCGGCTTGATTTCCATACCTTGGGCGAGGCCACCGATGGTCTGCTTCGCGATAGCGTGGAAACTTGAAAGGGCGATGTCTTCCTTCGCGATGCCGTTGTTGAGCATCGGCTGGATGTCCGTCTTGGCGAACACGCCGCAACGGCCCGAGATTTCATAGACTTTTTGGCCACGCTTGGCGTAGCTTTCGAATACTTCTGTCTTGATGCGGAGGAGCTCCGCGACCTGGTCGATAAATGCACCCGTACCGCCTGCGCACACGCCGTTCATGCGCATGTCGGAGGCGATGAGCTTACCGGTGGTCTTGTCCTTTTCGAAGAACACAACCTTGGCATCCTGACCGCCGAGTTCGATGGCGACCCTGGAATCGGGGTAGGTGGCACGCACGGCAAGTGCGTTTGCGACTACTTCTTGCACAAAGAAGGCGTGAGTGGCCTCGGCGAACGGCTGACCGCCGCTACCGCAGAACGTGACCCTGAAGTTCTTGCCCGGGAAAAGGGCATGGGCTTCGCGTAGGACCTCGTAGACCTTTTTCGCCTGCATGGCGTTATGACGCTGATATGTATAGTGTAAAAGCTTAGATGTCTCGGGATCGACTACAGCAATTTTCACAGTGGTGGAGCCTACGTCGACACCCACCCATAAATCGTTCATAGAAGTATTCATAGTGAAGCCAAATTTAGTTTTTTTTCATTATTTGAAAATGTTTTTTGGCGTTTATGGCGATAAAACGTGCAATTTGGCGGATTTTGGGTAATTGTTCATATGTGCAGATTGTTGTAAGGGACCGCGCAAAACAAAAAGAGGCCTGCAGACCTCTTTTTATATGCACTTCAGGGGTGGATTGAGCTGTTATTTGATTGCATCTCCCATCAATGAAGCCTTCAGCTCAAGAATCTTGCTTTCAGGCAAATGCGAATACTTGACGATTTTCCCGATAGGTTCGTTATCGGCAAGCATGGCGAGAGCCATTTCGACACGCCCTTGTTCGAGACCTTGTTCAAGTCCCTGTTTAAGCCCCTGTTTAAGTCCTTTCTTTTCGGCACGGACTTCCAGCAAAGCCAAGTGATCCAATTCCTCTTCTGTCCATACCATATCGTTAGCCTGTTCCCTGATGAGTTTTTCTGACGCTCTGTTCACCAAAATTCTGTTGATTGCCTTCGCAATGATGCTATTGTTGAAATCCGGAAGATTTTCGGCCTTCCCGGCATATTTTAGCAGATAAAGCCAACGATCTTCGGTTGTCGTGATTTTTTTGTAAGGTTTGTTGAACTTAGTCAGATCATATAGAATATACATCATCTTGTCGGTTAGTGTCAAGCCTTTCTTATTGCGAACAGCCCAATCTCCACGAAACGACTTCTGTTTGCCTATGGAAAAATCGCAAATCCAGATGGCGTAAGTCGGAGGAACTTCGTACCGGTGGATTTCGCGCTCGGCACGTTCCTCTTTAGTTAGACAGGATGGAAGGTCTCCGAAATTCAGCTTGTCCCATTCGTATTTGCTCTGGAGCATGAATGCAGATTGCTGTAAAAGAACTCGGTCGACAAAGTAGTCGGGCCTTGCCTTTTGCATCTCTATGTTTATGCAAATTCCTTTCGAAGTTTTGGCACGAATGTCGAGCCTGAATTGCTTTGCCGATGGAAAAATGATGTTGATTTCGGAATTCTTGATGACAACGGATTCAATTTTGTTGTCTTCATTCAGATGAAATACCCCATTCAGAAAATTGACCAAAGCTTCTTCATCACTCAGAAAAGCCTTGAATGCCGCATCAAAGAGCGGATCGAGATAGGTGTGTTTCTTGATTTCTTCAATTGTTTTCTCGACCAGTTGATCGCGAGATGAGGGAATGGAAAATTCGAGCGTATTTTGAGTTTCTGACATAAAATTCCTTGCCTTGCGGCGGTTAAAATCGAGAAGGCTAGTTTGCTGAGTTCGCCCTCCTCTATATTAACACGCTTGAGCAAGCCATTTGTCCCAAGAAATCTTTGTAAAATATTTTTAGGCAGGAGCGGGGCATGCGTGGATGATTGCAAACGACGTTACTTTTGTATATTGCGTTGTATGAAAAAGAAATTGTGTTTAGTTGTAATTTGGTTTGCTCTGATTGTTTGTTCGCTATTTTGCACATCATGTTCCGATGATTTGAAGAACATTGATTTAAAACGTGATTCCCTAAGTTCGGAAACATGGCTCGAAGTCGAGAAGAACGATTCCCTCAAAATTTGCATGGACTCAAAAGTCCGCACGTGGGAAACTTCGCTGAATACAGAAATTCTAAACGATTCATGTTTAAAATTTCAAGTTCCAGAACTTAACGGAATCAATACAATCAATATAAAGTTTCCAGATTCTGACAGCGTCTATAAAATCAATTTAGCTGTCGGTATGAAGTATTTGAACTTCAAAAATGAAGAAACTTTATATGGTAATGACGATTACCAAATGAATCCTTATGAAGAAAAAATCGTATATGTTACGGGTTCCTATTTAGTTGATAAATACCCTGTGACTAATTGTGATTTTTTACAATTGTTATGGGATGAAATTCCTCTAAATTCTCCCCAAATAGATACCATGGAAAAAGACTTTACAAAATTTTGGGTACAAAAAAAAGAATCAAGAAAAAATAACGAAAAATGTATTACCCATGATTCTGCAGCAAGTACAATTCCTTTATATTTGGCGATGAAATATGCCAATATTCGCAGTCTTCGCGAAGGTCTAGAACCGTATTATATCTTTTCAAACACTAGTAATAAATTTGTACAAATTGATCGCAAAGCAAGGTCTGTCAATCGTAACGGAATTGAAGAAGTTCCCGAGCATCATTATTTTATCGTTTACCATGATTTCATAGAGCATGAAAATAACTTGATAGAAGTTTATGATAATTCGTCTTCTGATGGTTATCGGCTTCCTTATTATGACGAATGGGTTATGTTAGCTCGTGGTGGTGATAAAAACAACACCCCCTGGAATGAATCTGCATCTTTTAAAGAAATTTCTAAATACGCAAAATTCGAAGATAAGGTAAGTTGTTCTGATTTAAATGATTCAGGTCCTTTATATAGTATAATATCATTTTTTCATTGGTGCAAAAATGATTATGAATCAGGACCTGTTGGAAAACTCTTGCCTAATGGATTTGGTTTATATGATATATTTGGCCTAGTTGAAGAACAAGTTCTATTTGAAAAGCATAATTATTCAAGAGATAATTATAATGTTTTTTTTACCATTGAACCTAAAGAAGAAAAAAAAAGAAACCCATTAAGATGCATAGATGATTGCCCAGCTTGTTTAAAAGGTGGAATTCGTCGTTCTGACTTAGAAAGAATTAATTATGGTTATATTTCGAACGATTATTTTCCTAAATATTCCGGCGGTTTCCGCCTAATCCGCAACATCGGCAACAACGCCAAATGGAGCGAAGTTAAGCTTGACAAGGAATAATTTTTTCCTGAAAATGTAGAACCGAGCAATTTCCTTTTTTTTGTATATTCTGTTGTATGAAAATAAAGATTCTTTTACTATGTGTATCTTTTTTTGTTCTTGTTTTGAATGCGTGCTCGAATAGCGTTAAAAAACAGGATATTTCAGCGGGAATAATAAAGCAGTTTAGCCCGATAGAAAGAATCTTTGATGTAATCCGAGATTCTCTGGGCGAAGAAAACTGGCTTGAAGTCGAAAAAAATGAAAACGTTAAAATTTGTGTTGACCAGAAAGTTTTTGCTTGGAAGACGGTATTAAAATCAAGTGTTCTCAATGATTCCTGCTTAGTTTTCCAAGCTCCGACTCTTGTTGGAGTCGAAACTGTTGATGTGTCTTTTTCGGAAGCGGATAGTTCGCATAAAATCAATTTAGCCATCGGAATGAAATACTTAAATTTCAAGAATGAAGAAGTTCTGTTAGGATTTAACACATGTCGAGAAAACCAACTTGTCGGTCGATGCAAAAACGAAGATCCAGAAAGACTATTTTCTGTAACGGGCACTTACTTAGTCGATAAATATCCTGTTACCAACTGCGAGTTTACGCAACTGATGTGGGATAGCATTCCAGCAACATCCTTGTATAGAAACGAATCGTTAAGAAAGGATTATTATGAAGATTGGCTAAACAGAAAAAGTGCTTCTAAACGTAATGAAAACTGCATAACACAAGACACGGCTGCCAATACTGTATCTTTATTTCAGGCGATGAAATATGCAAATGCACGCAGTATTCGTGAAGGTCTAAAGCCTTATTATATATTTGCTCCTGTAGAAGAATATGCAGAAAGAGAAAGTATTTTATCGACTACACAACGTATAGTAACTCGTAGGGATTTTACTATACATGATATCAAATATATTCAAGTTTCTGACGACAGTACCTCGAACGGTTATAGACTTCCATATTACAATGAATGGATGATGTTTGCTCGTGGTGGCGACAAAAAGAATATGGCCCCCTGGGGAGACTCTTCGGGCACTTTCGAAAAAACAAAAAAATACGCCAGATTTAAAACAAAAATGGTTTCTTTTGAAACAGAACCCGTTGGCCAGCTGACACCCAATGGATACGGATTATACGATATGTTTGGTCTCGTTCAAGAGCATGTACTCTTAAAATCAAGTTTGTTTAGAGGAGACCTTGGTTTTGCGTCTTGTTTGAAGGGCGGAGATTATCACGTTTCTCTAGAAGACGGATCCGACGACACCTTAAGTCCTTATTGGAAATGGATAAGCTACGGATATTACGAACCAGGTCATCAAGGTTATGGAGCTGGTTTCCGTCTCATCCGCAACATCGGCAATAATGCTAAGTGGACCTATCTCAAGTCCAAATGACAACTTTTGTATATTCAATTGTATGAAAAAGATTTTTTGTTTGGTTGCAAGTTATGGGGCCGTAATTGCCGGCTTGTTATTTTGTACAGCCTGCTCAGATAGGGAAAAATATATCGCTTTAAATCGAGGTTCTTTAAAAAACGAAACTTGGCTTGAAGTTGAAAAGAATGAAACGGTAAAAATCTGCATAGATTCCAAAGTACAAGTATGGAACACTGCACTGGATTCTGAAATTCTTGGTGAATCCTGTTTAAAAGTTCGAGTTCCAACGCTTATTGGAGTCAGCACAATCGATGTGTTTTTTTCTAATACAGAAAGTTCCTACAAAATCAATTTAGCGGTCGGGATGAAGTATCTGGACTTAAAAAACGAAGATGTTCTGTTAGGATTTGATTATATGCATGAATATATAGATAATGAAAGACTAGCAAAAATCACAGGAATGTTTTTAGTTGATAAATATCCTGTTACTAACTGCGAATTTTTACAGTTAATGTGGGATGAAATTCCTTCAGAACTACATGATGAAAAAGAAAAAAATTGGATTAAAAGAAAGAAGTTAAGCGTACGTAAAGAAGGTTGCGACACACACGACTCTGCGACAAATATTGTTTATTTATATCAAGCCTTAAAATATGCAAATAAGCGCAGTATTCGAGAAGGATTAAAACCGTATTATACATTTTCAGAAGAAACATTCTCGAAAAATGAATTTGAATATGATAAAACTATATCTGAAGGTCAATATATTATAAGCTATCGTGATTTCACCCACCATGATGAAACGCGAATCAAAGTTTCAGTTGATTCATCTTCGGATGGTTATCGACTACCCTATTACGATGAATGGATGATGTTAGCTCGAGGCGGAGATAAGAAGCACAAAGCACCTTGGGGGGATTCAGCGACGTTTAAAGATGTACAAAAATACGCAAAATTCAATGATAAAACTGAATATTATGAAAAAATAAATAGTTCTATAACAGGACCTGTAGGCCAGTTACAGCCTAATGGATATGGTTTGTATGATATTTTCGGTCTAGTTAATGAACTGGTTTTATTAGAGAAACCCCAAAAATTCAGAAAGTACCAAATATTATCAAGACCTAACCCCAATAGACCTCGTTACGCTAATACAAACTGTAAAAGGAAAAACAATTGTCCTTCTTATTTAAAGGGAGGAGGCGCTGATGATAATTGGCAAAATATTAGCTATGGGTATTATTCATATGGTAGTATTGGCGGTTTCCGCCTCATCCGCAACATCGGCAATAACGCCAAATGGAGCGAAGTCAAGTCTGACAAGGAATAACCTGTTCCTGAAATGACATTATCCAAATGAGGCCTACGGCCTCATTTTTTACGCACTGTTTCGTATTCTCACCAGATTCTCGCTTTTGCGAGAATGACGAAATGCAGATTTCGCCCTTGCGGAGTTTATCCCGAACTTGTTTCGGAATGGAAATGACGGTAAAATCCCGGCATAAAGCCGGGAAATCCGGTTGTTACTTAAGAGCGTTCTTCGCCAGTGACTGTTTCAGTTCAAGAACTTTATCCTCGGAAAGACGGGAGTACTTGACGATTTTTTCAACAGGCTCGTCATCAGCAAGCATGTCAAGAGCCATTTCAACATTTCGGTTATCACGCCCTTGTTCAAGCCCTTGTTCACGTCCTTTGAGCCAAATTTCGGCTTCGATAGCTTCATCAGCGTGTTTATCGAACATATGTTCCTCCAAGGCTTTAAGCAGTTCAGGGCTTATGCGGCTTACGCGCAAACGGTTGAGCGCATCCCTAAAGATCGGGTCCTTCGATTCGGGAACTTCAAGTGGCCCTTGAGACAAGAGTTTCAGCCAGTAGTCCTCGCGTGAACTGATGCTCTTGCGAATCCTCTTAAAGTTCGGTAAATCAATTACAATATATCTATTTTTACTGAAAATGGGAAGAGCCCGATGTGTTGAGTCGCTGTGGTGAACTTCGTCCTCGCTATAGACCGCCCAAGTGTCCTTAAAAATATCCTTTGACTTGAGAATTTGGAAATTACAAAGCCAGATGGACACCGTTTCGGGAAGTTCATAAAAATGAACCTTACGTTCCTTTTCGTCCATCAATTTGAAATACGTTGACCTGTTATACTCGTACTTGCCACGCAATGTTTGATAGGAATTGTAGAGTTGGAGACGGTCAAGAAAGAATGGATGGCTTCTATTCTGCATCTCTATGTTGAAATAACGGTGATCCTTTGTTGTTACCCACACGTCTAGGCGCGCGGAGTCATCTTCCGGCATGAAAACGTCAATGGGCTTTTCGAACTCGTAGTCGAGATCAATGATTTCATGGTCATGGTCAAGCCCAAGCAAACAATTGAGCATATCGCGGATGGTGTCCTTGTCATCCATCAGCACACGGAACGTTTCGCTGTAATATGGAAGCAAAAATTCCTCACCCTGCGCGTTCGTGACGATGTAGTAGGCCTTCTTTTCTGAAGTTGTGTTATTTTCGGTCATTTACAATTCCTTTAGAGGGTTGGTTATGATTTGCCCCCTATACTATTAACACGCTTCAGCAAGCCGTTTGGCTCATGAAAACTTTGTAAAATATTTTTAGACAGGAGCGGGGCATGCGTGGATGATTGCAAACGACGTTACTTTTGTATATTCAACTGTATGAAAAAAATTTTGTTGTTCCTAACGATATGCGTTACGTTTGCGAATGCTCAATTCTATTACGACAAGCATGGAGAAAGTCGCGGTGCGTATAAGGACAGCTTGGAGTATTCAAAGCTTGTTGGGCTTGCAAAAAGATTTCGTGGTCCGATATTGGTGAAAAAGCCGGTTGATGGCGTCAAACCAAGAAAAAATTTGGAAAAGATTCCTGAAAATAAAATTCAAAGAACATTTAATGTAAATCGCGATACTTTGAACAAAGAAAAGTGGCTCGAAGTGGAGAAAAACGAAATCGTCAAAATTTGTGTTGATGCACCTGTTGTCGCATGGGAAACTTCCTTAAACGCGATTATATCTAGCGATTCGTGCCTGACATTCGAAACACCGACGCTTATTGGTGTTGAAACACTTAGGGTGCATTTCCCTGACTCGGATAGTTCGAAGAAAATCAATTTAGCAGTCGGGATGAAGTATCTTGATTTCAAAAACGAAGAAGTTCTGTTAGGATTTAATCGATACTCCGAAAAAGAATTAAAGATGCAAGGGTTTTGCAATACAGAGGAGAACGGAACAATAGCTTGTGGTCCCAAAAATGAGGATCCAGAAAGGCTTGTTTCCATTACTGGTACATACTTAGTCGATAAATATCCTGTTACAAACTGCGAATTTACACAACTGATGTGGAATGATAGTCTTCTTGATTATAAGTGGCAAAACAGAAAGAGAGCTTCTATACGTAATGGAAACTGCATAACACAAGACACGGCCGCAAATACTGTATCTCTATTTTGGGCTATGGAATATGCCAACGCACGCAGTATTCGTGAAGGTCTAAAGCCTTATTATATATTTTCTCCTGTAGAATATGCAGAAAGAGAAAGTATTTTATCGGCTCGACAACGTATTATTAAACAATATGTTCTCGGATATATTCAAGTTTCTGACGACAGTACCTCGAACGGTTATAGACTTCCATATTACAATGAATGGATGATGCTTGCTCGTGGTGGCGACAAAAAGAATAGGGCCCCTTGGGGAGATTCTTCGGGCTCTTTTGAAAAAACAAAAAAATACGCTAGATTTAAAACAAAAATGGTTTCCTTTGAAACGGAACCCGTTGGCCAGCTGACTCCCAATGGATACGGATTATATGATATGTTTGGTCTCGTTCAAGAGCATGTTCTTTTTGAATACGATTTGTTTGAAGGAAACATGGGGTTCGCATCCTGTCTAAAAGGTGGCGATTATCACGTTTCTCTAGAAGATGGGTTCGACGATACTTTAAGTCCTTATTGGAAATGGATAAGCTACGGGTATTATGAACCTGGTCATCCAGGTAATGGAGCGGGTTTCCGCCTAATCCGCAACATCGGCAATAACGCCAAATGGACCAAAATTAAAACAGTTGGCAAAGAGTAGTGACCTGCCGCTAAGCAACAAAATACTATCTTATTTCTCGTGAATAAGAAATATTTAATATCCGTTATTGTATTTTCTGTCCTTTTGCTGGTCCCGTTTGGCGTGCAGGCGGTTGCCGACTTGCGTGGCGAAAAGCGCTTCCAGCCGTTTGACATTTTCAAGGACGTGGTTTACACTCCGATTGTGCGCGAGAAAAAGGTCGCTGCGGCTGCGGACTCGCTCGATGTGAAGTGGCGTGCGGCGCGTGAGGCTATTGCTGCGGGTGCTGAGGTGGCCGATGCTTTGGAACCTGTGACGTCTTCGCTTTCGGACTTGGAAGCGGCTGTGCTTTCGGTGAATACGTATGCCGAACTCGATACATCTGAAACTCGATACAAGAGCCTCAAGTTGGCCGATACGCTCCTCTCGAAGCTGGAGGATGAACCGGAATCGTTCCCGCAGGCGGATTCTTGCATCAAGTCGCTCGTGGCTGACCTTGGGCATGTGTCGCTGTGGCGTGCTTTCTTGGACGTGAAGCATTACGGCGTGTGGACGAGCCGCTATTTGCGTGCTTTCGAAAATAAGATTGATGACGAGAGCGCTATTGTGTTGGCTCTGCGTCCCAAGTACCAACTTGCAGTGTGGAACCTCTTTAGCGATCCGGGCGAGAAGGTCGTTCTCGGCGCTGCTGGCAATTGCATCGGCAAGTCGTGTGGCAGGGAAGGGTCCAAGCCCGAAGACAAGTGGCTTTTCTACCGCCAGGATGTGGAATTTCTGGTGCAGCCGTCTCCGCTTGATGTGCGTAGTGCCAAGCTCGACAATCCAGTGAAAGCGATTGAAAAGTTCCGCGACCAGCTCAAGGCGAAAGGCGTGGAACTCTTGGTGGTGATTACGCCGGGCAAACCGAGCATCTATACCGAACGTTTGACGGGGCGCGATTCTCGCGTTGCGGGTGCTGAAAATGTCGCCGGGCTCCAGTCGCACGGCAAGAAGATTTTGGATTCTCTCACGCGTGCTGGCTTTAACACGGTTGATTTGTACACGCCGCTTTTGGCCGCGAAGTCCCGCGATTCTGTTGATGGTGCGCTCTACCTGAACGACGATACGCACTGGACTCCGCGCGGTGCAGAACTTGCTGCCGACGTGATTGCAAAGAAAGTCCGCGAGATGGTGGATGCTGGATCTGTCAAATTCCGCGGAAAGGATACTGTGCGCTACGTTGCTTCTGATTCCATTGCAGACCGCATGGGTGACGTGGGTGAGATGAGTGGGCTTAACAAGTTCAATGTGTTCAAGGTACAGAAGGTAATCGGTCATGTCGTGATGCAGCAGAATATCAAGATACGAGATGAGGAACTTCCGGAAGATACCGTTTGCATTGATTCTGCATATAAAGAATGTATGAATCGGAAAAAGGCTGATAAAAAGGATGGTAAAACGACGGATGTTTTGTGCCTTTTGACGAGCCAAACTGCTTGCGCGCTTAAAGCTGTGAAGTACGACACCACAATCACTCCTTTCAAGGATGATTTCCGCAAGTCCGAAATTTTGATTCTCGGTGACAGCTTCAGCCGTATTTACCAGACCGATTCGCCGGTGAACGCCGGATGGATTGCGCACTTTGCGAAGAACATGAACCGTCCGGTCGCTTCCATCGTGAGTGACGGCGGCGCCTCAACGCTCGTCCGTGAAAAACTTGCCCGCAAGGCTAGCGTGCTCAAAGGCAAGAAACTCTTGATTTGGGAATTCGTCGAACGCGACCTCCGCTTCGGCGCCGAAGGCTGGAAAGATGTGGAATTTTAAAAATCGGGCGTTGGGATTAAGATGTTGTTGAATATCGAATCTATGCTTTGTGTCATCCTGAGCGGAATGTAATGGAGTCGAAGGATCTATAATTTTAAGTATGCCAAATAGTTATTATACATATATGATGACAAATCAAAGTAATACAACTCTTTATGTAGGTGTTACAAATGATATAAGTCGCCGCGCTTTAGAGCATATTGAAGGTTGTGGAGCTACTTTTACTTCAAGATATAAGATTAATAAGTTGATTTACTTTGAACGATATACGGAAATTACAGATGCAATAAAACGTGAAAAACAGTTGAAAGGCTGGCGACGAGAGAAAAAGGAGATCCTCATTATGCAGATGAATCCTTTATGGAAGGATCTTTTGCAGGATGACTCTTAGATTCTTCGACTACGGGCTACGCCCTTCGCTCAGAATGACACTGTTTGCTTCTTTTCTAATTATTAACTATTGACCTTTAACTAGTGACTAAAATATGCCAAGACATGGAACCCCGACGCCGGGACAGGCGATCCTCGAAGGAATTGAATGGCTTAAAATCGACAAGCCGGAATTTGCACGTAGGGTAGGCGTTTCGGTTGAAATTTTGGACCAGCTGATTGCGGGTGAAATCAGCATCTCGACCGAGATGGCGAATGCGCTTGAATCCGTGACGGGTAGCCCCGCCGCCTACTGGAAAATGCTCGAACGCAAAAGCCGCGCCTCTCGATAAATGGGAGATGCCCGCTCGGAGGCGGGCATGACAAATTAGAGTAGTTTTGCCTGACTATATAATTATTATACTTGCGATATGAATATTAAAGATGCCGTTTCTTTTATGTGTGACCTCGCCAAGGGCGAAGCCGAACAGTTTGATGTCATCGCTTCTAACACCCATTCCGAAGGCTTGTCCGTCTTCCAAGGCCAGGTGCAGAATACCGAAATCTCGGATTCCGTAGGTCTCGGTGTCCGCGTCATCAAGGATGGCCGTCCGGGTTACGCGCATACAGAACGCCTCACCGACGAAGCCTTGCGCCAAACGCTCAAGGACGCTCTTTGCCACACGCAGTGGACCGAAAAAATCGACATTACGCTCCCGCAGGCCGTTGAACTCCCGAAGGGCGAACCGAATTACAATCCGGCGCTTGAATCGCTCGACCTTGCGATGATGAAGGACTTCTGCATCGAGCTTGAAAAGGCGACTTTTGCAAAGTCCAAGGAAATCGAGAATATCCCGTATCTCGGTGGCGATATCGAAAAGGATTATTCCATCGTTGCTAACAACACGGGACTTTTCTACGAAGCCCGCTCGAACTGCGCTTCTGCGGGTGCCGGTGCAGTCGCAAGCCGGGGTGGCGTCAAGAAGCTTGGCAACTTTGTCAAGAATGGCCGCGACTGGAACGAATTCTCTGTCGATGAAATTGCAAGCAAGACTGCCGAATATGCAACGGAACTTTTTGGCGCCCAGAAAATCGAAAGCGGCAAGATTCCTGTGATTCTTTCGGAACGCATTTCCGCACGTTTCCTCGGTATGTACAGCCAGCCGTTCTTCGCCGAAACGATGCAGAAGGGCCAGTCCCGTCTCGACGGCAAGGAAGGCGAAAAAATTGCCAGTGACGTGTTCTCGTTGTGGAACGATCCGACAGGCGAAATGTTTGAACACAAGTTCTATTTCGATTCTGAAGGTTGCCTCACGAAGCGCGTGAAGGTCGTCGAAAACGGCGTCTTCAATTCGGCGCTTTACAACCTTGAAACGGCTGCCAAGGCGGGCCGCGAAACGACAGGCAATGGCGCTCGCAGCTTCGGTAGCAAGATGTCCACGAGCTTCTACAACATGCTCGTGCCGCCTGGAAGCATGACGACCATGGAACTTTTGAAGCTCTTCCCGAAGTGCTTGCTCGTTGTACGCCTGGAAGGCAATTCCGGTTGCAATTCCGTGAGCGGTGAACTCAGCATCGGGGCGCACGGTTTCTGGTGCGAGAACGGGGCTATCAAACATCCGGTCGATGGCGTGACGCTCAGCGGCAATTACTTCGACATCATCAAGAACATCGTGGCGGTCGGCAACGAATACCGCGATCCGTTTGCAAGCTACAAAGTGCCTGCTCTCGCGGTAAGCGAACTCAGCGTTAGTGCATAATGTAAGCGCATCAGGAAATGCTGCAAGGTCGAGAATCCGAAGGTGTCCGAATTCAGGCCCTTGCAGCACTATGTTTGAGGTGTGATTTTCTTGGCGCTTTCAATAAGGTCTTTGATGTTGCCGGCAACAATGCCGCTTGCTTTTAAAAGTGCTCTTAAAAAGCCTTCAATAGCGCCGCTTAAAGGATTGCTTTTTATTAAATAAATGTGGTCCTTGTTTTCGGAATCCACAAGGCCGTCAAGGACTTCTTGAACGGAATCTGTTATCGGTTCTTCATTCTCGGCTATAAAGCTTTTGTTGAATCCGTATTCGGCGGCGTGTTCGGCGTATAGGTCCAAAAGGGTTGCTGTGCGCCCGGTGTTCTGGTTTACAGACGCATCTCCGATTTTAAGGTCAATTTTTAGCTCCGATTTTAGGGAGGTGGCGTCGTTGAGGCCGTTTTCGGCGTTTGGAGCGATCAGTTCGGCTGTGGCAAGCTTCAGAAGCTTAATGATGGCCTCTTGCTTGAGGCTCACGTGGGAAACGTCCTTGTAAATGAGGGTCGTCGCCATCTGCACCAGGTCTGAATATGGATGCCCCTGTTTTGGCTTGTCGGCGCTTTCGGACCTGTTTTGCGGTTTCATGTACACTCTCTCTGTATTGTTTATTCTTGCGAATTGCAGAACAAAAATACATGTTTGGGGTGGGTTTACGCAATAGCCCGTTTGGGCTATATTGGGTATTAGAAATAAAGAAAAAAAGGCGAAAACCGTTAAATGCGGCCTTCACCTTTTTGTTAAACCTAATTTTGAGAAAAATTAGTTGCAGCCTTCAAACTTGAGCGAGTTGATGAGCGTTGTACCCGAAATGGTGTAGGTGGCCATCTTGGAAGAACTCGGATCGTAGATGTAGGTTTCTTCGGAGGTCTTGTTCTTGCCGAGAACGACGACAGCTTCCAACTTTACCAAGTCACCGGGCTTGATTGCGCCCTTTGCATCGTTCTGCAAGTCAAAAGTTCTTTCTGCGGCGGCGCAAATGTCGTGATAACCATCCTGTTCAACTTCAAAAGAATGACCGGTTTCCATGCTGATGCACTGGATTCTGATGCGAGCCACGAAAGCGCCGGAGTTGTGAAGCCTGATATAGCGGATACGTTCCATATTATTTATCTCCTATTAGAGTTTTTTTTGAGTGTTTGTTTTGACTTAAGAACTTCTTTGTTGCTTGTCCTTAAGTTCTGTTCTAAAGGTAGAATCCGCTAGTATTATTTCGCAATAACCAGATAGGGCGTTTGTTTGTACTAATTTGTATGGTTATAAAATGTTAATTTGGTTGTTTATATGAGTTTATTTAGAATTAATTTAGTACTAATTTTGTGTTAAACTTGTATTAAATTAGTATTAATTCTATGTTAATACGGTATTATCCCTGAATACGTTTTGTACTGAATTCATTATAAATTCTTTCTTCTGGGGTGGAACTCCCATCAGAAGTTGTTCAAGGTCGTTCCTGCAGAAAGAAGAGTGATATTCGTACAACTTTTTGATCTGCTTTGCGCTTTCTTCAAGCTCGCCTGTCTTGTTGCAGCAGGCTATCATTATAAGGCGTACGGCCATTGCGTTGGGTGTGTACAACAGAACTTGATTGGCCTGGTTCTTGCATTCGTCATATTTGCCTTGCAAAAACAGGATTAGAGACCTTGCGTGGTATACGGATGCTTTGTTTGCCGTCTCGGGGATCAGCCGCTCGCATTCTTCGATGAGCTTGAGTGCCTTATCTTCTTCTCCGGTAAGCAAGTAAATTTGTATTAGATCAACGCGGGCGGTGATGAAAAGGGGCGTTTCTTCAATAGTTTGTTTGAGGTAGGCTATGGCTTCGGCCTTGTTGCCGATAGTCGTGTTGTAGAACGCCATAATCATCTTTGAATAGATGGAATATGGGGCGTTGAACATCGCTTTACGGGCTAGCTCGCCAAGCAAAGCGCTGTTTTCTTGCCTGTCGCCCCAGTTTTCCAAAAAGGCGATGTAATAGGCCATTGAGAGAATGTAGACAACTTGCTCGTTGTAGTAATCGTTTGAAGCAAGTGGCGAAAGCATTTTCTTGCTGATTTCAAAGGATTCCTTGTGGCGGTTTTCAAGCTTGACGTTACAGTACATCGAGGCGTACCACCAATAGGGAATAGGACTATTGCGGTTGAACCTCATTTTCGCCGTAGCTAGGACCAGGCTTCGGAACAAGAGCATCGTTGCTTTTTGGGCTAACAAAATAATGTCTTCGTCGTTTACCTTGATTGAGGTTGTCCAAAGGAGTTCGTTTGATGCCCCTTGTCTGATGGAGACGAATAACGTGTCCTCGTTGTCGCGCGATGACGAAACGCTGATGATAAATCCAGGTACGAGCCCCTTTTCCGGAATGTCAATAATGCGGAATATGTGGTATTGATGGAATGATTCAACGACTGCCAAATAGAGTTCGTGTGCCTTGGGTGTTGCCGTGAGGTCGTTTTCTTTGTTGAAAACGATGATTAGGTCTTTCTTTATGTCGTCGATGTCAACGTTTGGCTCTTCTTGCGTAGAAACCGCTTCAATTCTATTGGTGACTTCTAGAATTTTGTAAATGTTGGCGAGGTGTACCTTGACTGTATTAGCCGAAATGCCCAAAGTTCTGCAAATTTCGGCGTTTGTAAGCCCCTTACGCAAGAGGGACAATATTTCTTTTTGACGAGGGGTCAGCTCTTGTTTCGTATTCTGCTCAAACATGGGCCTAATTTAGTATAAATAGCCCATATATATGCTATGTAATTTAAAATTATCCTCTTTTTTTGCGGTTTTTGAGTAAAAAATGCCGTTTTTGGGATAATTTGTATGCTTTTTTAGAGTTGTTCTTACTGTTTTACCCCAAAAGTTGATTTTTTATCTAGTTGCCGTGCAAAATTAAGGGGTTCTTGGGTGGATTTTTCTCTCGTTTGTTCTCAAATTTTTATGTAAGTTTTGTTAGTTTACATGGTTTCTATATTTTTACAAAATTTGTATCATCCCTGTATTCTGTTTTTTGACGAAAAATCCGAAAAAATGACTATTTGCTGAATTTACATGTTTATACAAACTTTGGGTGTTATGAACAACTGAATTATGGAAAAATTAATTTTACAATCTACATTATGCAAAACTTATAATTATATTGCGGCCTTGGGTGTATGTGGTGCTTATAACCAGGAATAAGCATGTTAATACGTGCGAATAAAATATAAGGGATGAAAGAAAATGCTTGAGGTGTATTGTATATTGGATTTATTCCATTCTCCCGAATGGTCGAGTAGGGAGGTGGTCTAATGGAATACGCAAGAATAGTGGATGTCTCTCTTTGCCACGAGTATTACAACGGTAGTTCTTGTGGTTTCAAAGTCGTCGCTTCTCCCGAAACTGCAGAAACCCTGAAAAGGGAAGAGGCTGTGTGCCGTATATACGATGGAAAAGTGCGTATTATGGCCCCGGCAAGTGCTTTTTTGCAAGAAACGACGCTTTTCTTTTATGTCAAGGCTTCGATCGCAGAAGTTTGGAACGTGACGAATTTTGACTGCATCGCCCATGATGAATTCCCTGTGGCCGTAGTATCTGAAGACAAGGCTTATTTTGACGGGCGTAAAAAGGACTCCATGCCGGAATTGCAGCGGATGTTTGGCGTGATTTTTGCGCTGGAACTCCATTTGACTCCCCGTAAAATGCTGACATGCACCGTAAAAGTTCCGACAAAGAAATTGAGGTGGTGCTATTGCGTCTCGGGTATTTATGCCGAACGGGACTTGCGGATAAACGATTCTCTGAAGGGCGATCATCCTGTACAGTTTGATTGCGTGGAAAAAACGCCGCGTGTTTCGCTTTACGTATCGCGAACGGAACTCCCGATTGTAAGCGGGGCGCCTCCACGCTTCCAGCTGATGGATTCTGCAACTTCAAAAGTGCTTGTAAAGGGCCTCCCGAATGCGAATGCAAAGTCTATCGCCAAGGCGAGCTTGGATGATGGCTCAAGGACTATAGTTGCGGAATGTTTCGTTAATCCGTGATTTTATTTGAAATATGCTATATTTAGTATGTTCGTATTTTTAATAGGAGGGGTAATCCCGTGAAAATGAAGTATTTCTTGGCGTGTCTTGTTTTAGGGCTTGCTTCTGTTTTGTCGTTTGCAAATGAATCGCGAATGAGCTACTATACGATTTCGCCTGAAAAAGTGGAAGCGTATGCGGAACAGGATTTGCTAAAAGACTCCACTAAGGTGTTTAAAATTATTGAAGAACAGAAGGCCTTTAAGTATGAAAGCCGTTCGCAGATGAATGAAAAATTTAAGGAGCTGTTTAAGGAGTATCCTCAGCATCAAAAAATTGTTAATAAATTCATTCAGACATCGTGGACTGTTCGAGAGGATACTGCTACAGACGCGATGGGAATGCTCAATACGCCGACCTATTTGGATGATTATGCTATTGATTCATTAAAATGGTATATTATTGATGATGCAAAACAACAGATGGTGTTTTCTCAACAAGCGTATGATTTTGTTAAACAGATGCAGAAAACTGCGTTCTTGGATTCTGTTCAACTTCATCTTTACGCCAAAAATCTCTTGGCATCGAGTTTTAAGCTTTGTAGCGGGAAAGTAAATAATCAGGACATGTATATTGATGCTGCTCTCGAATCGTTTTTTACCAAGAAGAGAAAAAATCTTGTAGATTCCATAAGAAATGTTTGTAGTGAAATATGTAAGAATCGGGAACTTAAGAAAAGGGAAAAATATGGCGTATGTATGGAAAGAGAATGTAATATGCGTCAGATATATAGCGATGTTGGAAAAATATTGATATCTGATATTCATCGAGAAAAAAGATTTATTGATAGATATAGTGGCCGAATTTGCTCGGATGACCTTTGGAAAAAAACTTTTGATAGATTAGATTCTATTTATTCCCTTTACTTTAAGAAAGTTGTAGACTCCTCGCTTGTTAAAGTGAATAGCAATGAAGAGGCTTCACTAATTTTGAACAGCAAATCTAGTGGAACTAGCCGTAAAGAAGAATTGAATGGCGAAATCGTAGGTTTTTACCCGTACTGGTATGCTGGTGATACGACAAAATGGGTGGACTTTGAAGGGGTAACTCGACTTGCTTATTATGGTCTGAAGGCTGATAATAACGGCTCTCTTGTGACGCCTTCAGGAAAATCTGCGCTGACGCATTTTGATGAAAAAGAAAATTATGAATTTGTCAATGAAACCCACCGCCACAATGTAAAGTTGGATTGGGTCGTTGTCAAGAATGACTGGAAAAATGTCGGCTTGGATTCGTTCTTTGCAAAACTTACAGGTGAAATTGATGAGCTTTTGAATAAGAAGGTTAATTCGTCTTTCCAGCGCATTGTAAATACCATCACGTTCAATACCGATGAATTGGAATATCGTGGTGACGGTGTAACTTTGTTCTTTAAAAATTTCCCAAAGGATAGTAATAGTACTGTGACGTTCAATAAGTTCTTTGGTGAATTGAAAAATAAGCTTGCCAAGAAAAATGAGTCTGTTCATGTGAATTTGATGATGGAACAATCTGATTTGGCAATTGATAAGCATCTGCTGTTTGCTGATACTGTGAAACAGGAATCTTATAGCGGAATCTATAGTTACAGCAATTTCTTGGGCCTGCTCCAGTCCGAAAAAAATGAAACTAAAAACTATTTGTACGTTGTGCTGGACGAGCCTGCGTCCCGTAACAAGATGATTCTTTTGAACGATTTGAATTTGCAGATAGATAGCCTTGATCGTCGCAATATGCTGCATTCTTTGGTTCCTGTCGTTTGGTTTGATAATATGGAATGGGGCCAGTTTAGCAAGGATGCCTTGTATTATAACGACACGTATTACAACTTCGGTGTAGGCCCATACGCCACGGATGTCTCTGCGAAGGATTCTTGCGTTGTAGGCGGAAATCTCGGTGCGTGCATGCTCCAGTATTTTGAAAATGAAAATGGCGATGGCTCGCGCCAGGGCGCGATTGCGTCGTTCTTCTGCTTGCATCGCTGGGGCGTTCGCTTTGTTTGCTTTGCGGCGTTTGTACTGTTGGTCGCCAGTGTAGCGGTTGTTGTGGTATTGGTGCGTAAGAAGAAAATGTAATCCCGATAAATTTTATATCTTTTACTTCGTGTGTACAATAGTGTTGCACCGTGAAGGAGTTTATGGCTAACTTAAAAATGTATATTGACAAGGTAAAGAGCAGAACCTACCTTGAAAAAGAACGCAATTCCATTACCGTGGACGATGTCACGATCGATTTCCCGCTCATGTTCGATGGCAACGGCAAGATGTATTTTTTCAAGCTTGACCGCTACGTTTACGTCAAGGGAACGCGCTACATCAGGGCCGAGGGTAAAAGTCGCAACTTTTTGCTGACCTGCCTTTTCAAGAGGGGCTTCATGTCCGATGGCGCTTCGGCTCCGAGTTTTGCTCAGTTCGTCGTTCCGGATATCAAGAAGGGTAACGATGTCTACAACTCGGCTCCGTTTATCCACGACGGTTTGTACATGTGCAGGGGCGTCATTGAAGGCGCTGACCTCACTCGTGAAGAATGCGACGATGTTCTCCGCGGCATCTGGCGTATCGCTGGTATGAGTCGCTTGGTAGCTGGTGCGGCTGACCTTGGTATCCACATTTTTGCAGGTTCGTCTGACCACTGGGGCAACGACTCCAACAATTGCAAGCACTTGTTCAAGGCCAAGTTCGAATACCGCTAAACTTTTTTGACCTTTTATTGCCCGCCTCCGTGCGGGCTTTCTTTTTTTTATTTATTTTATGTAAGCTAAAAGGAAGAATTTTGGTATGAGAAAATATGCTTTGAAATTGAAGTTAAAACTGAAAGCGGTAAGGGCGTCCGTTGAGGGCTTTTTCTCGCGGTCAAGGAACATCCTCCTGTTGATGCTTGTGGGCCTGCTCCTGAATGTCATTCCCGCCAAGCTTGCTATTTTCTTTGGGATACCACTCTTCTTGGACTGCCTGGGTACCGTGCTTACGGCCATGCTCGGCGGTTACCTGCCTGCGGTTATCGTCGGCTTTAGCGTGAATGCCATCAACGGAATTTCGGAGCCGGTCGCAACGTATTACGGCGTCTTGAGTATCTTGATTGCTACACTTGCGACCTTTCTTTTCCGCCGTGGTTTTTTCCACAGCATCTGGAAACTGCTTGTCGTGATTGTGCTTTTCGCACTGATTGGTGGCGGTATCGGGTCTATCTTTACTTACGCTTTGTACGGGTTCAATTTTGGTGAGGGCATCTCGGCGCCGTTCGCGATTGCGTTCCACGACGTTCTGCACTGGAACCGTTTTTATTCGCAACTCTTTGCTGATATCGTAATTGACGTTTTTGACAAGAGTGTCATTGTTCTTTTGTCTGCTCTCATTTTCCGCTTTATCCCGCGTCATGTCAAGGACGAACTCAAGGATGGCCAGCTTTTCCAGCATAAGAATGCCGACAAGGGATTTTCTTCGGACAAGAAGACGATTCGCCATTCCTTGCTGAACAAGGTCGTGATCATGGTGATTATTGCCGAAGTCCTTTTGGGCGGGCTAGCGAGCATGATCGGATTCTTCTTGTATCGTGACAACTGCGTGAATAACTTTGTCAGTATCGCAAAGGGTGTGACCGAAGCGGCGTCTATTGCAATTGATGCCGAAAAGGTGGACAATTACGTGGCGCAGGGGTATGGTGTCGAGGGCTATGCGCATACCCGTGAAGTGCTTGGTGGCATTCGTGAAAGCTTCCCGCAGACAAAGTACGTGTATGTGTACAAGATTTTGCCGGATGGTTGCCACGTGGTGTTTGATCTTGATACGGATGGCGTGCCGGGCAGTGCTCCGGGAGACTTGGTGGAATTTGACCCCTCGTTTGAACCCTATTTGCCGAAGCTTTTGGCGGGCGAAGAAATTGAGCCGATTGTTTCGGATGACCAGTTTGGATGGCTCCTCACCGTTTATAGACCGATAAAAAATAAGGTGGGGAAGACGGTTGCTTATGTGGCTGCCGATATCTCAATGGAATCTATCGTGCGCGATGAGGCCATGTTCTTTATCAAGCTCCTTTCGCTGTTCTTTGGGCTCTCTCTGATTATTATGATGGTGATTATTGAGGTGATGAAGCACGGCTTTGTGGTGCCTGTGAACAAGATGTCTCATGCCGCCATGAAAATTTCCGGGGCTACGATGCGTACGGCAATGGCGTTTGAAATGGGCAAGCTCGATCTTTCGCTGATTCAAAATGCCGTTGCGTATGTGAAGGACCTCAAGATTAATACAAGTGATGAAATCGGCCAATTGTACGACCATTTCAATTCGATGACCGAGGACACCCAGAGCTTTATTGAACAGGTGCGCGATCAGGTTCTTAGAATCCAGAAAATGCAGAACGTGATGATTACGGAGTTCGCGGAACTCGTTGAAGCGCGCGACAAGAACACTGGCGACCACATCAAAAAGACCGCTGAATATGTCGAGGCCATTGCGAAGGAATTGCGTGCTGAAGGCAAGTTCAAGGGCGTCTTGAACGATGGCTATATCAGCAAGCTCAAGCAGGCTGCGCCGCTTCACGATATCGGTAAAATCGCGGTTTCGGACTTGATTCTGAACAAAAACGGTAAGCTCACTGACGAAGAATTTGCCATCATGAAGAGCCACACGACAGAAGGCGGGCGAATCCTCAAGAAAATCGTTCACGATGCGGGCGATACGTTTGATGCAGGCTACCTCAACGAATCTATTGAAATGGCTAGCTACCACCACGAAAAATGGGATGGCTCGGGATACCCCGAACACCTCAAGGGCGAAGAAATCCCGCTCTCTGCGCGAATCATGGCCGTTGCCGACGTCTTCGACGCCCTCATCGCCGAACGCGTGTACAAGAAGGGATTCCCGTACGAAAAGGCTATGTCGATTATAACCGAAGGGGCAGGCAAGCACTTTGACCCAGTCGTCGTCGAAGCCTTTACCCGCATATCCAAAGCTTTGTACGACGCTCGCACAAGAGTCACACCGGAAACGGGCGAGACTGCTGAAAATGCAGCGGGTGCTGCTGTTGCTGAAAAAGCGACGGAAAATGCCGCGCAGTCCACTTGATTTGTTGTTCTAAACGACGTTGCAAAATCTAGAAAGCCTAGCCCCTTGCGGGACTAGGCTTATGTTTTGGATGTTTGTTTTGTGATAAATTGAAAATGCCGCAGCGTGTGAGCTGCGACATTGTAAGGAAGAAAACTAGCATTCAGAAATTGAAGGTTTCAATGTAGTTCCTGTGCATTTATAAGTGACTACCTTCGTTGAATCCTGACGGACATAGTAGAATTTTTTATCGCATTTTTTATTTTTCCCTGCAACAACTACGACTTCGGGGAATACAATGCTGTTATTGGGCAAGTGGAGTTCTGTAATGCAGTCCCAATATTTTGATTTTCCCGCAGTGAATGAGCTTGACGTTTTGTAGCCCCATTCTTTTGTAACAGCGTTGTAGTAGTGAATCCTAAATTTAGCTATGTATGCACCCTTGTTTTCCAATACCAAGCGCTTTACGTGATCCGCAAAATGGTCGTCTTCAGGATAATTTATGATATTTTCTCTATCTAAGTTTGACGTGTCAATTGTGGCAGTGCTGTCTGAAAATTTAGAATAGGTAAAGTTGAACATGTGGATTTCAACCTTATCTGCTGATTTTGCAGTGTTGTTTGAAAGAAGTATAGTAAAAGTACTTCCTTCGCTTACGTCAAGATCTTTTACGGATATGACAACGGTTTCCATGGCCGCAAGTGTAGCCATTCCCGAAGGTGTGTTGAATTTTGGAAGCTTTTCCTTGTTCTTTATCGGTAAATTACAAACGATGCTTACAGGGGATTTACTCGTGTTGCCGATGCCGATACGTGAAATATGAATGTTTGTGCAATTGTGCGTTTTGATAATGGGCATTTTTTTCTCCTTAAGAAAAAATTTTGGTTTGTTGCCTGAAAATCCAAATTATACTTCGGAAATTGTAGGTTTCAACGTTGTACCTTTGCATCTGTATGTTACAACTCTTGTAGAATCTTGGCGAACGTAATAGAGTTTGCTATCGCATTTTTTGTTTTTACCCCAAACAACAACGACTTCAGGGTACATGTAACTATTGTTTGGCAGGTGTAATTCCGTTATGCCATCCCAAAATTTTGATTTTCCCACGGCCATGGAGCCTGATGTTTTGGAACCCGTTTCTTTTGTCTTCGAATTGTAATAGTGAACTCGGAGCTTGGCAACATAAGCCCCCTTATTTTCTAGAACAATTCGCTTCACGTGATTGGCGAAATGATCGTGTAGAGTATTCCAAAGTATATTGTTGTTGTTGATATCTAAAGTATTGATAGAAGCGTAAGCATCGGAATATCTTGAGTAAACGAAAGTAAAGGCGTGTGCTTTTACACCTGTAGCATCAGTTATTTCTATGGTAAGGGTGAATTTATCTCCTTCATTAAGCAACAAATCGGCAGGGACAGAAAATACTTCGTTCTGAAGTGGCGAAAAACGACCTTGTCTAGAAGAGTTGTTGAATCTTGAGTGACTTTGGATTCCCCAAGTAGAGAAACTTTTGTCAAAGTATATGTTTGCTATGCAGTTGGCGCCATTGTAAAAATGGACTCCTGAAATATGGTATTGCGTACAATTGTGTTGTATTGGTTTAGCCATTTTTTCTCCTTGTGTATAAATTGCCATACAATAAGCTTTAATAATTTAATGTTGTGCTCAATATTTTGAAATTTGCAAAAAAAAAATTACGTGAGGTAAATTCTTTATAAAGTCTTTATCTAATACGTTGTAAATATGTTTTTACGTTATGCGAATGATATTTTTTTATTCTAGAATTGCTTTTGATATCACACAAATTACTAAAAAGTTAAAAACGGAAGGTTTACTGTGAGCGAATCTGCAGAAAATATAGCTAAGGATATTCTCGTTAAGTTGGGCCAAGTATTCTGCCGTGTTGGCGATGCCGTATTCAAGGATTTTACCGAATCTTGTCTTGGAAAAGACGCTACCTGGGCTGATTTTAAAAAACAGTTGGATAAAGATGGTATCAATGCTTTTGAAAAATTTGTCAATCATATCATAAAAAATTTGGGTTATGATATTTCCCATTGTGAATCCGGAGAGCTGTATGAACTTGTAAAGTCCGTTATTATCAAATCAAAGACTATAGGTGAGTCTATTAAGGATTTAATTGATAAGGGTGGTGAGTTTAATTTAGATTCTCTTCTTTGTGTTGATGTTGTTGATCAGAATGATGCGAATAAAGACCATGTATTGTCTTTAGGCGATGTCATTGACTTGACAAATCTTCCTGTAGATGTTGGTGAAGATAATAAATCCAAGGGCATTGTCGTTGGTGGTGAACTCAAGGCAATATTTGATTTAGTTACTGAAATTGTTGATTTAATTAAAAAAATTGCTGATTTTGAATGGAAAAAATTGGCTGATGACTGTAAGGATTTTGGAAAATTTATTAAAGACAAGTACATCAACGAAGACTTTGGCCGGCGTGTATTGGACTACATCCTGATTCTTTTATTGAAGAATGCAAGGGATGTCTTTGCCGATGATGTTAAATATATAATCAACAAATACAGTGCTGACATAGAGAAATTTATTGCCGAAAAGGTCAATGAGACTGTAGCTCAAAAGGTGATGAAAGAAATTCGTGGGTATATTGATTCCATCACCATTATTGAAGACACGATTAAGGATCTTGAGGATGATGCCGCTAAGAGGGCTGAAGCTGCAAATAAGGCTTTGAAGAAAGCAGCCGAGAGTACGCCTGCTTTAGAGAACGCATCTTCAGATGGTGCGGAAAATGGTGAACAAACATCGACTGAAAGCGATTCAGCTACAGAAAAACCTGCGAAGGAACCGTCCGTTCAGTTGCAGTCTGCTCTAAATGTGTGTAAGGATAAGCTCAATAAGCTTCTTGAAGAATATTTGCCTTCTTATAACGTCTTGGCGAAGATTTTTGAAAGAACCTACGCTATTTTAGATCTTTGCGGAATTGTCGGTGAAAAGTCTATAAATTTAGTAGAAGTGGGCTTTGTAAAGGATGCAAATAATGCTATTTCTGATAAAACATCTGTAGACCTTATTGATTTGGCCGCAGACAAAGTCGGTATGACTATACAAATTCCAGTGTTCCATTGGGAACTCGTGGAAAAAATGTTCACAAAGCCAAAGGACTATCTTAAGGATGCGTTCCCGCTTAATGATGTTGAAGATGTAGAAAAACTTGCAGCAAAAATTGCTACAGTAATTCGTTCCTTCAATAGTGATTTTCCGGAATTTAAAAATGCTAAGCAGTTTATCCTTGATATCATTAACCGTATTGATGATAGCATAGAGCATGTTGCTAATGTTAATGTATTAAAAGAATTCAGGTCGTTCCTTATTGATCTTTTGAAAGTTCTTGAACGATATGCTTATGAAGCGAAGAATACGTTGCAGAAAGCGTTTGTTGAATTTAAGAAAGATGCGAAATCCGAGGGAAAGAACCTTATATCTCAATTGAGCAAAGATGTGAATGCTGTTGTTCGTGAGGTAAAATCTGTAGATCTTGGTAATGCGGAAATTCTTCAGACTATTTTCCTTGATACATTTAAGGATGCCGCCAAGAATGTTATTACTGAAAAGTATGCGGGTAAGAGTGTTGAAGATGCGCTTCATCTCAAATTGGATGAACTTACAAAGCCTTTCGATACGTGTAAGGGTGAACTTAAGACGCTTGCGACAACCATTCAGAGTGATTTCAAGAAATCTTTTGATCCTGAAGAGTGGAAAAAGCGTTTTAAGAAACTGGCAAATGATCTTGAAACGGAATTTAACAAGCAAACAAAGGATGTCCCGAAGTCTCTCGATGAACTTGGCAATTTTGCATGCCAAAGCTTGTCTGATTTGGTAAACGGAAAGAAATTGAAAAATCCTCTTTCCAATTTTGATCCTTCTGCATATTTCAAGATTATTGGCGATGCATTCTCTGGTGCAATCACCATTGATTTTGGTGGATACATAACCACCTTCAAAAATGCCATTAGGACGTTCTTTAACGATTTCTGTGAAGGGCTTAAGAATAATATTGCAGGACTTGCAGAACTTGGTGATGATATCCAAAACTTGGCAACGGATCTTCTTTCTGCTTGGTTGGAAGGTATCAAACAGAAAATTTATGAACTTGTTGTTCGCCCGTATATTCAGGCCGCCAAGAAGGCTATCAAGAAATGGGCTGCAAATGTTATTGCTCAGATAATAAGTGAAGTCAGGTCTGCAGCAGTTGAAATTGCAAAAACCGATGCAGATTTGGTAAACGGTATTTTGAATCCTGAAAAGGAAATTAAAGTGGTCCAGAAGAAGGCGGAGGAAGCTGTTGACGCTATAATGGATCTACTTACCCTTATACAGACTGTTAAGGAAGGTGCAGGCAATGTTAATTCCTTGGGTGATGGTATTCAGTTTGCGATAAAGCTTTATAGGGCTATTCCGACTAAAGTTAAAGACTATGTTTCCGAACTTATTGATTTGCCCGATATTGATCTATCAAATGTTCGTTTGCCTGAATATACGCTTGATGTTGAAAATAAGTTCTTTGCTGTTACATTGTGGAAATACCAGTATGAAAACAAATCAGCAAACACGCAAACTGCTGATGTACTGATCCAGTTGGCTGTTTTTGTTGGTGAGTATGGAGAAGGTGATGAAAAGACAGAAGGCTTGTATATTTGCCCGATTGTAAAGGGTAACTATAAGGGAGCTTTTAATCTTGGTAAGAATCATCGTATGGAATTGGGTGCCAATGCGTCGGTGAATAAAGATGTTCAGGCTGTCAGTGACAAAAATGAAGAAATTCAGAAAAAACTTTCTCAAGGAAAAATCGGCTTTTTCATCAACCGGGCTAGTGATAAATTTAGTGTTAGGATAAAGCCGATAGGTGATACATCTGCTTTGAGCGCTTATCTTGAATTGTGGTTCAAACGAGGTGCTGTTGGCGATAACAATCCTGATCCGGTTAAGTTGATTCAGTCTAATGTTGTTGATTTGTCAATAGCGAATTACCCTCAGAAAATTTTTGCGGGTTATTCCGACGGTGCTTTTGATGTAGGCTTCCTTGCAAGTTTGGAAGGCCTGAAGCTGGCTTTAAAGCTTAAGCAACTTAACGGTTTCTTTGATGCTGTTCTTGGCGGTGATGTCAATATTGATATAGGCAAATTGGCTGTGTCCTATAGTCTTAAGGATGGCCTAAAAATAGAAGACAAGGCTCATGTCAAAATACCGTTCAATAGCAATATAGACTTGAAGGTCGTTAAATTTAAGAATCTCACTCTTGATGTTGGTCTTGAAAATGGCGATTTGGAAGCCGGTTTGATGACCACATTTATTGCGGACTTGAAATGTGCTGCTTTCACATTCACCGATCTTGGCTTTGGTGTTAAGTGGAACTTGTTTACGCCAGATGGAAAGGCCGGGACGCTAAAGGCTGATCCCAAGATTTATTACCCATCAGGCATTGGAATTAGTATTGATGCTAGTGCCGTGAATGGCTCTGGTGGCATTCAGTGGGATGAAGAAAAACAAAGGTTTGCTGGTGCTATTGAACTGAATGTTTTGGAAAAATTTGGTGTAAATGCCATGCTTGTCTTTACAACAGGCAAGGGTACGGATCCGTTCTCCTTTATGGGCGCTCTTAGCGTGACCTTTAATCCTGGAATTCAAGTGGGTATGGGTTTCTCGATTACGGCAATCGGAGGTTCTCTTGGACTAAATAGGGGACTCGATGTCGATAATTTAAGAGCTGCGGTTTATGACGGAAGTCTTTCATCTATTCTCTTTGTAAAGGATATCAAGAAGGATTTTGATAAAGTTCTTGCAAATGTCGATAAGTATTATCCCATTATTGAAGAACAGATGTATGTCGGCTTGTTGGCTCAAATTACTTGGGGAACAATACTTACGGCTGATTTTGGCTTGTTTATTCAGGCTCCAAGTCCTGTAACAATTATTGCTGCTGGTGTTGTAAAAGTCCGTCTTGCTGATTCTGCAGAAAAATATTTGGCTATAAATGCGGACTTTATTGGTGGTATTCAATTTGATAAGGGAATATTCTTTGACGCCTCCTTGTTTGATTCCAAGATTGTAGGAATCAGCATTTATGGCGATATGGCCTTGCGCATTTACTGGGGTGGTGATACTAAGGGTTTCATCCTTTCTATTGGTGGTTTCCATCCTCAGTATAAGCCTGAATCAGGATTTAATTTGGTCAATATGAAACGTGTTGGCATGAAGTTGGACTTCGATGTTGTCAATATGTCTCTAGAGGCCTACTTTGCTATTACTTCGAATACAGTCCAATTTGGTGCTGCCTTTGACATGAAAATTGGCTGGGATAAATTTGGATTGACGGGCAATGCCGCATTCAATGTGCTGTTCCAATTCAAGCCGTTCTATTTTATGGCCGATATGTCGGTTGGTCTGGCCGTAAAGCTTGGCTCGGTTACCCTTTGCAGCATATCCTTGAGCTTTGACCTTTCTGGACCTGCAAGGTGGCATGCCAAGGGTAAAGCTCATATCTGTGTCTTGTTCTTTGATGTCGGCGTTGATTTCAGCTGTACTTGGGGCAAGGATCAGAATGAAAGCGATAAAAAATATATTGATGTATTCCTGCTGTATTCAGAGGCCGTTGCTGATAATTCCAATTGGAAACTAATATCTACGGATTACTCTGACAACATGGTGAAGATGATGGAGCGTAGGGATGAAGAACTTGTTGTTCTCCCTAGTGACTTGATTTCGTTTAACCAGTCCGTAGTTCCTTTTGAAAGAAACATGAACTGCTATGGTGAAAACGAAATTAGTGATTATAGTCGCCTTGAAATTTCTGACATTAAATTTGGTTGTAAGAGTCTTGATAAGGACCAGTATGAACTCGATAAGGCTTCTTTTGCTCCCACATTGACTCAAAAGATGGATGATGACGATAAATTAAAATCTCCATCTTATGTTTATGAAACGTCAGGATTTAAGCTGTATGCTGGTTTGGGTTCTGAAGAAGGCTCCACTATTACTGGTAATATCGCTTGCGAAGAATTTGAGGATGTTTCCAATATTTCAGCAAGTGATGTTGATGAATTGATGGCTAAGTGGAGAGCGAATGCATAATAAATTTTTTGGAGATGTATAAAGTTAAAAAGATAGGTAAAAAGAATGGCTAATTTAATTAAATTTTTAAAATTACAAAATAAATGTTCTCGTCCCGTATTTTATTCGCTCTCATTCTCTGCCCCCAGATTTAAAAAGTCTGATGAAATTCCATTGGGCCTTGTTATGCCTAATGCATGTAGAGAATATGATTTGTCCAAAGATCTTGTTGAAAAGAACGTTCATGAAATGGATGAAGCTCAAATTTCATTGAAAGTTCGTGGTATATATGGATCAATCGTTAGCTTTGGCATTCCGCTGACTATCGGCTTTCAGTCTACATCACAAGCTGTTTTGATTGCATCTGGAAATGCCCAAATTCCTAATCTTCACATGAATTTAAATGGGGTAGATTTCTCAAATCCAACTCCTAATGTGATTGTAGCTGCAGGAAATACCCCCACTTCACCCCAAAAACCGAAAGAATATGGGATGGATACTACGAATACTTCAGTTTCTAAGGCGAATACTCAGGAAAAAAAGTCTTCTGAGAAAAAAATGAAATTAGTATCTAGGGTTTCATGGAGAAAGTCTGCAGAAGGCTTTAATCGATATGTTCGCCAGCTTGATGAATATTTGGCAACGAAAGCTTATGAAATACCTGAAGAATATGATCCAAATCATGTTGTTGGTGGAACGGGTATCGTTGTTCCTGAAAATGAGGTTTTGTTAACAAAAATAGTCTTGAATGCACCCAAATTTGTTGTGGGCGGAAAATTCAACTTTGCTTATTCCGTTAAAGAAGGTGCAGCCTCGCTTGAAAAAATTCTTATTCAGTCGAGTGGTAACAAGTCTGTTGCTGAAAATTCGGTGGTTGCTGCAGGAACGTATGTCATACATGTATTTCTTAGTCCCAAAAAGGGCTATGCGTTTGAGGTCAATGGTGGAGCACCTGTTTGTGATGTCACGCTTGCTGACGGAACGAAGTTAGAGCCTTTTGGTATTATGACGGTGAATGAAAAGAAATGGTATCACTTTAGATATAAAATTGAAATGACATCGATAGTGGTGGCTGATGATGTTCGATATGTAAGTTGTACAAATAAAGGTGCTTATGTAGCAAAACTTAGAATTCATTATCAAAAGCCAAGTTCTACAACTTGGGAATCTACAACTTTAACGTCTCTTTCTCTTGGTCAAACTCAAAAATATGATTTACTTTCTCAACTTGGCTTGCCTGCGAATACTTTAATTCAGGCGGAACTAGTTGTAACTGCTGGTTCTAATAAAAAATCTGATAAAATTTTAAGGATTAATTCAGGAACGACCAAAATTGCGAATTATACGTGCAGTGGAACTACTTTAAATAACAGTTTGACACTGAATATAGAATCGGGGGTTGCTGTTGCTAAACCTGTACAGAAAGATGTTGAAATAAGTAGGGTTGTTTTAAATGCTCCGAAATGGGTTGTTGGTGAAAAAGTTAGTTTCGGTTATACGGTTAAGGAAGGAGCTGTTACTGTAGAGCGAGTTCTTGTCCAGTCAAGTGATAACAGGTCTGTTGTAGAAAATTCAGTAATTTCAGCGGGAACGTATACGGTACATGTATATCTTTACCAAAAGACGGGATATACTTTTAAGGAAGCGAATGGAAGTGCCGTTTGCGATGTAATGCTGGCGGACGGAACAAAGCTGGTATCGAGTAGTCATGCTACGGTAAATGGGAAGAATTGTTGCCATTTTTCGTATAATGTGAAAATTCAAAATACAATAATAAGCAAGGTTGTTTTGAATGCTCCACCACAATTAAAAGCAGGGAATCAGATAAACTTTGACTATACTGTCAAAGAGGGGCCTGTTACAGTTGAATGGGTTTTGTTTGTTAGGGCTAGTGATAACAAATTTATTAATTACAAAAAAGAATATCCTGTTGTTGCTGGAGGTGAAAAGTACACTGTGCATGTGTATCTTTACCAAAAGACGGGTTATGCGTTCAACGAAGTAAATGGAAGCGCTGTTTGCGATGTGTCGCTTGCTGATGGAACAAAGCTTGTTTCAAGTAGCCATGCAACTGCAAACGGGAAAAATTGCTGTCATTTTTCTTATGAATTAACGATCCCCTCAGATGTGACGTCAGACCATATTCGTTATGTAAGCTGCACCAATAAAGGGGCCTATATAGCAAAGTTGAGAATCCGTTATCAAAAACCGGGCTCAACATCCTGGGAATCGGTAACATCAGGCTCTTTTACAAGGGGCAATACAAAAACGTATGATCTTGTTTCTGAGCTTAATTTACCTCTCAATACTTTAATTCAGGTGGAGGTTGTTGTTACTGCTGGGAAAAACAATAAATCTAGCAGGATTTTAAAGGTCCATCCTGGAACGACAAAAAGTGCGAACTACACATGTAGTGGAACAACTTTGAGCAACAAACTGGCTTTAGAAATTAAGTAGTAAGTCAAACCTTTAAACTATAGCAGATAATCTTATGGAAACAAGTTTTTATTCTTGGATTAGAAAAGGCCTTGGTAGCCAAATTAACGAGATTGATAATCTCGGAGAAACATCTGATAAAACTGAAATAATAGATAATGAAGCAAAAAAACGCGCTACAGTACAGCTGACTACAGTTGTTAAAGCCCGGTTACTTGAATCTGGAGAAACGTCTTCAAATTCTGAATCTGATTCGTCTGATTCAGAGAAGTCAGAAATGGACTTTATTCTTAATGGAATTGATGAGTCCAATAAAAAGGATGTTCTCAATGCAATTTCTTCATTTGCTAAGGTTAATCTTACTAAAGCGAATGAAATTGTTGATTCACCCAATAGTTTTTTCAGAAAAACGGTATCAAAAACAGAAGCCGAAACTTTTAAAAATAACCTGAATAAATTAGGTGCGAAGGTTGTTTTGGTGAATGTTGTCACAAGAACGGAATCCAAAACTATAGCTCTTTCTGGCCCTAGCGATGTTATATCGTTAGATTCTAAAGCAATTGCTCGCGTGTTTCCTACTCCTGATTTTGATGCTTTCCCAAAAGATGAATATCCATATGTTGAATTTTGGGAACCTGATTTCGCTTGGCGTTTTACTCCGGCGAAGGCTGCTGAAAATGGAAAGAAATTACGTCCTTGGCTTGCACTTGTTGTTTGTGAATCCTCAAAATGTTCTATTGAAAAAACGTCTTGGGGAACTGAACTTGTCACGTTTAATGTTGAAAGTGATGTCGAGTATAAGAATGTTTTCCCGAATCCTGCTGATGTATGGTGCATGGCTCACGCTCAGAGTAAAAAGGGCGAGGATGCGGAATTTTGCCGTATTCTTGGTGTGAAAAGTAATGCTATGGAACGGAATGCTGAATATCGTGCTTTCTTGATTCCTGTTTTTGAAGTCGGTCGACTTAGAGGACTTCGTGGTCCTAATTATGATGAAAATGCAGATCAAACTGAACGAAGTCTGAATAATATTGCTGTTCAGACCTCTGCTTGGGAAATTAGTCTTGATGAACAAAAGAAAAAACATGAATCGCCTTTGACTTTCCCCTCGTATTATTCATGGAATTTTAGAACGGGTGATTTAAGCTTTGTTGAAAAGGTCAGATCTCTCGTATGCAATGATGCAAAGAAAAGTGGAATTGATGTTGATGTCACTTCTTTGGGTGAAGGCTTGGATTATGCTGTTTTGGCGAAAAAGCCTACTCGCAATAAAATCAATATGCCTGCAGCGTTGACAACGGTTAAGAGTGCTGCTGAAAGTGCTTTCCCCAATTCAAGTTCTGATGAAAAAGATGTCTATGATCATTTAAATAGTTTACTGTCCAAAAGTCCTGTCTTTGAAGAAAATGCCAAATTGGTAAGTAACGGATCGAATTCAAATGTTGATAGCGGAGATGATCCGTGGATTACACCACCGATTTATGGTGGTAAACACGTTCTTGCCACATCTTTGGATGAGAAGAAAAATGCAAAGACTCCCTGGTTAAATCAGGTTAATTTGGATCTTCACTATCGTGCTGCTGCGGGACTTGGCAAAAAGGCTGTACAGAGAAATCAAGAGGAACTTGTAAATCGAGCTTGGAAGCAAATTGATGCTATTAAAACATTAAATGCAGAACTGAATCAAAAAATGCTCAGTACTAATGTTAGTGACTCTGTGAAGTATATGAATTACAGTTGGGCAGGGAAAAAAGATGTAGCGATAAATACGAATGATTCTGCAAATAAAATGGTTGTACGGATGATGAAGAATCTATCGCTTATGAAAAATACGAAATTTGGAAAGAATAAAAAAGAAAAAGGAACTTCTTTAGCCGATGTTATGGACGCTATGAAAATTCCTGACGCTTTTGCATCCATTTCTTTCCAAAATACTACTAAAAAAGCTTTGAAAAAAGATGATGATTCCTCAGTGTTGGGGCTTATTGCGGATAGTCAATGTTATAGGAATAACGGTTTGCCTTTTGCGAATACTTTTAATGTTAACAATTTGTCTAGATTCAAGGATTGGCTTCATCCATATCTTTTAAAGTATCTTGTAGTGAAAACTCCTTTGAATATGTTATTTGAATGGAATGAAAATCAAAGTGTTTTGAATTGTATATCCGTAAAAGCATTAAGCTATGTCTTTAGATATCAGGATTGTATTAATCGTGTTGAAAATAGAAGTTCGCGAGTCCAATTAGCATGGAACGGTGTTCAAAATTATATAAATACTTTGTATTCTGGTAATAGTCGGCCTGCTGAATATTTTGCAAATAAAAGATTATGGGAAATTACTACTTATGGGTATACGGAAGAAAGTAATCCGAATTTTAAAAGTAATTATACTAGTTTTCTTGGCGGAAATGTTAATGTTTATGCGCTAGATAGTTCTGTTTTTAAAGAAATGTTTTATACTAATGGAACTCCGACTGTTGCCAAATTTTATGGATTGAATGGAAAAAAATCACCAGTGTTTTTTATAGACCGAGATCGAGCTAAAAATGTCTCGTTCTATAGACTGGATGGCAGAGGTAATTTGGAATCTATATCCAATGTTGTAAATGAAAATTTCCAAAATGTAGGAAGTATTTTGGAAATAAAAAAACGGCAATCTGGGTTTAGTACTGTAGAACAAGAAGCTCTTTTATGTCATGCCACATTGTTTATGCCTGATTATGTTTATGTTAAGGAAGCTTATTTGAATAATCAGTGTACTGCCGATTATACCTTTAGTGATATGAATGATTTTTACACAAAAATGGCTAAAAAAATCGGTAATCAACATTCAAAATTATACGATGCATGGGTTGAATTGGTGAAAGTGACTACGGCCTATGTTCCTAAAACCGACCCTATTAAGTCCATACAACGTGATAGTGATGCCTATAATAAGGTTGAGTCTTTGAAAAATGGTCTTAGGGATGATTCTGCATATGCACGATTGAAAGAATGTGCAGATACGTATTACAAGACATTTTTTGCTAGTGCCGAATTGCGTAAAAATTATCTTGAAGATTGTCTTGCTTCGAAGTATCCTATCAAGGCTTATCCGATTTTCCCTGAACCTGCATATTATTATTTGAAGGATATTGCCGATGAGTTTATCTTGCCTGGGGTTGAAAATCTTCCAGATGATAGTATTTCAATGTTTAAGGGAAATGCCGCCTTTGTTGAATCGTATTTGTGCGGAATGAATACTGAAATGGGACGAGAGCTGCTTTGGCGTGAGTATCCAACGGATCAGCGAGGTTCCTATTTTAAAAAGTTCTGGGATTCTGATACAACGATCGATGATATCAAGAAAGAAAACTATTTTGATATTAATTCCATCCATCGTTGGAAAAACGCTCTTGGCGAAAATCATGTGGTCTCTGAAAACGGTTCAAAGGGTGACTTGCTGTTCTTTGCTATAAAGGGTGATCTTATGAAACTTTACCCTGATACTCAGATAACTCTTAGAAAGGCAAGTTGTACTTACGAGAGTAATAAATCTTTAAAATTTAGTATCATGAATGGCGTTTCTGAGGAAAATAAGGGAATACTGAAACCTGTTTCCCAAGCGTTTGTCCGTGAAGACGTTTATGTGGTTGGCTTTAGGATCTCATTCAAGGATGCTCTTGGATCATTCCAAGCTAATGGAAGTGGTAATAGCGGCTATATGCTTGTTTTTGAAAAAGCTTCAGAAAATATGGAGTTTATGGTTCCTGAAAATAAAGAATATGATTCTGCTGCAGGATTTGCTGCAAGTAGTGCTATTAAAACCTCTATTGTAGGCAAACATGTTTTAACCTTAATTGGAAAGAATTAATATGACCGATCTTAACGATATTCTTAATCAAATTCCCCAATCTAATAATATTTGCCTTTTTCCGTTAAGGCTGGAAACTCGTTTCTTTGGTGTTGGTGCGAACAAAGAGCTACGGGTAAGAATCATCCCTGATGAAATACTTTTGGATTATCATAAAAACGGACTTTGTCCTGATGAAGCTGAAGACGGTAAACGTTTTTGGATTCAATGGTATATTGCAAGCGGCTCGAAAAGAAGAGAATATGAAGCATGGCTTAATCTTTGCTCGAAGTATCCTCTTTCTCGTGCGGCATGGATTTGTAGGTGCTTGAGACCGCCTAAATTTGATGATTATAAAAGGGATGGAAAACTTTTTGGCCATCGTCCCTATCCGGGAATTTCCGAGATTGAAAAAGCTTGTGAAAAAATCTATAAAAATTTGGGTAATTTGCCTATTGATGAAAATGGCATTGTTAATAAGTCTAATCCAGATGCTTTTGAAGATAATGTGACGAAGCTATGTCAAATGATGCTGAATGACATGTATGAAATTTGCAAGAATTTAAGGCAAACTTCTATTGTTGATTATCTTTATGATTCTGTTTTGGAAATGGCTAATCATTTGAAGCGTCGCTTGGAATCGATTAGTAAAATTTATGATGAAAATCCAGATTTGAAGCGTAATGTCACCTTTGATCAGACAAAGGATCTTGACTATTGGTCTTTGAATGACTTGATGAAGGTTGTTAATGAGTTCATCAGAGACTATAAGGTGGAATTTAGAGTTTCATTGTCTGATATGAGGGATGAATATCTCAAACGTATGGACGCTCATGGCTTTTTTAGGACATGTGAGATTAGAGAAAAGAAAAATCTTGAAATTCCCGAAGCTTCATTCTTGCCTGGAAAATTTGTTTTTATTGGTGAAGCTATTGATGCGAATGGAAAAGTTATAAGGTATAGTTCTGCACAAAAGGATTATATTGTTTATTCAAATGATGTGAAGCGGAAAGATATAAAGCTTACGATTGATCCTAACAGTGATCCTTCGTGTTCTATTGATAGCAGTGGCTTAAAAGTTGATAAATCTATTCAGTGGATGTTTGATTATAATGCTGCTGTAGACGCTGGTATGGCTATTACCGTTAAAGTTGGGGCAAATGTAAAGGGCTTTAATTACATCTATGTTTTGGGTGTGAAACAACCCGAGTCCAATCAAGATGATTTATTGAATTTGCTAAATGGACATAATTATTTTGGTGAATCCTTGGAATTACTTGATCCTCGTATTGCGACAAATTCTATTGATGGATCAATGCCGACAAGCTGTGATGACCAAGAAAAACGTTGCCGGTATGAAGTTGAAGTAAATGGCGAATATGTCCTTTCTAGCGGTTCGAATAATGATGCTAAAGTTCTTTCTCAACATCTTAATGCGGATTATACAGGATGTATTGGACATATTTATAATTTTAATTCAGAAAGGGAGAATAATACTAAGAAAGCCTATGAAATTTTATGGAAAAAATTGAATGAAAAAAATACAAATGTTTCTCTTACAAGAAATTTCATTGGCCGATTCCTTATAGATCATGTGCGCGCTACAGGAAACATTCCGTCAGTAAAAATTGGTGATTTACCTTATGGTTTTTTACCTGTATCGATGTATGAAAACCTATACTCTTATTTGAAAAATTCAACAGATTATAGAACTTCATCGGATTATAGAAATCTTTATGCACTTTTAGGAGACTTGCTTGTTCTTAAAAAGCAATGGGACACTTTATGTGAAGATAAAGTGAAAAATCTTTCTTCACTGAAGGGAACGGATGCCGAAAAGAAGTATTTGGAAATGGCGGGTCAGACCCCTTATTCTGTATCCTTTATTCAACGTGATGAACTTTCATCAGTTTTGATCAAGAAAAATGAACCGTCGTTAGGTGGATTAAGCCTTTTAAATAATTTATTTAATGATGCTGGTTGTGGAAATCAGCCGATTCAAGGCTCCGATAAAATCTATAATATTGAAAAATCAAGTCTTGTAAACGCCTTAATTGCTGAAGGGTTTAGTAAAGATGATTCTATAAATTATGCGACTGAATTTATAGATATTTTGACCTATAGGCTTGATGCTTGGTTTAATGGTGTTTTAGATTTTGTCATGACTAGAAAGACAAGTGAAAAATGCCAGATTGGAGCCTATGGCTGGATCTTCAATTTGAAAGAAAAAGATTCAAAAAATTTGAATGGAGATCAGGATCATTTTATTGTAGCTCCGTCTATTCAACATGCTCTTTCTGCGGCTGTGTTGCGTAGTGCTTATCTTAAATCGAAGTCCAATAAGGATGATTCGCATGTGTGTGTCAACTTGTCCTCTATGAGAGCTAGACAAGCGTTGAGACTTGTTGATGGTATTCGTTCTGGCATGTCAATGAGTGTTGTCCTTGGCTGTGACCTTGAACGATATTTGCATGATGCCACTTTACATGGTAAAAAAGTGGAATTAGATATGTTTATCTATCCGCTACGCCAGTTGTTCCCCCAGACGGTAAATGTTGAAGCTAAAGATGCTAGAGCGGAAGACTATGCAATGCAAGTAATTAATGGTGAAGCTTTGCTTGAAACCATTATTAATCATGATTTGTGGACTTGGAGTAGCTCTGTTAGTGAATGGCTGAAACAGCGCCTTGTAGATGAAAATGATGAAAAAATGGCGTGGTTGCGTGATGAAGACCTGAAAATGAGTGACGTACAGCGCACGGCCTTCTTCAATATCATTGAGCGTTTAATGGATTCGTACGATGCCCTGAATGACTTGCTTCTTTCGGAAGGAGTTCATCGTCTTGTCATGGGTGATCAGGCTTCATTCTATGCGATTGGCAACTTTATGGCTAATGGTGAGGGTGGACTTCCTGATCCGGAAATTTTAAAGACTCCTAGTGAACATGCTGTGATATCTCACAAGGCGGGCGTGATGCTGCCTGAAAATGTTTCGTCTTCTGGTAAGCCGTTCAGTCTTGCTGAACCCTGTGTTGATGCTTGGATTGAATCACTTGTTGGGGGAATGGACAAAATTTGTTTCTTTGTGAAAAAAGAAGAAAAGAATGAAACATTTATTGAACCGTTCTCTCTTAAATATGTAAATGTGTCTGCTTCTGAATATTTGTATTTGTCGGCTTATCCGTCAACATTTATTAATTATCTTGAAACACGTTGGCGTTTGAAAACGGGAGATTATGCAAGCAGAATTACTATTATGGAAAGTGGTGAAGATGCTACGATATCCTGTTCTAGTAGCCAAATGAGCTTGGAAGATGATTCTTTCAGAATTCAGACTATAAGAAACCTCTTGAAAAAGAGCCATGGAATGCTTCCTTCTGATTGGATTAGCGATATTCAATCTGATAAAGATGATGAAGCTTTGATGGATAAGAATGAATTGGCAAAACGTTGTGCTGTATTGCTAGATAAGGCAAAGACATTACAATCTGTTATGACTCATTGGCTTTATCAGGCTTCCGTTGTGGATAATATTAGTGGTAAACTCGTCTTTAATGGTGGGTATGACGACAGTAAGGTCTCGGATGCTTATAAGAATCTGTGCGACTGTATTGACTTTGGCATGGTGAATTGCTTTACTGGTTTTGATTCTGATGCGTATGCTGGTAGATTCGATATGGTTTTGCAGTTTAAGGAACGAGAGCATTCTGTGCAAATCCAAAAGGATCTTTTCCAAATGGTTCAGTCTGCAACGGATGAACTGGAAAAAAGGATTGCAGAATGCACTGAATTAGTTGGTTCTAGTGAAGAAGAGATAAACAAGTTTAGTTCTGAAATAATTATTAATGCCATCCAAAAACTGACTTTGAAAAACGTTAAGATTTTCCCCAAGTTTAGGTTGGATAGTAATGACTTGAATATAGACAACTTTGTTACCCAGAAAAAATTTGGTAACTATAATGATAAGCTGAATGAAGATTCCTTTGACCAATGGCAAGATGAAGTTGCTGAGGTTCGTGAGGGAATGAAGGACCTTCATAATTTATCAATGGCTCAAGCCGCTCTGGACAAGGATGCATTCAGTGTTTCCATTCTTCAGACATCGACTAAGTTGGATGGCAATGCTTTTAGTGGCACTCCGAAGCTTGCCCTTATTGGTGAAGACTGGCTTGGTTTACCTGTTGATGACGAAAGCAAGCTTAGGGATGTTGATTCTCTTGTCTTGTATAATATTGACAAGAAAACCTTCAAGTCAAAAAATTATAATTCTGGATTCATATTTGATGCCTGGTTGGAATATATTCCCTACAAGAAGCATAATGCAGGGCTTGTATTCCATTGCGATAGGCCCGATGCGGAAGCTCCTCAAACAGTGCTTGTTGCTGTGAATCCTAATAAGGTTACTGCTAATGCCAAATGGGATTTTAGCAGTTTAAAGGGAATTTTGGAAACTACATCAAAGATGATGAAGTATCGTGCTTTAGAGCCATATTACATTTATGAAGATAGTGAGCTTTCGCAAATATTCCCGTTGTATGGCAATAAATTTGGTAATCTGTAATAGAGAGGGTGAACATGAATTCTATTGATTTTTGCACAGATCGCAGTTATTTCACAAAGATTATTAATGGTGATTTTTTAGATAAAGTTTCTTCTACAGAAACATCCATTGGTTCGAATGGTACCATTAGAATTTTGCCTAGAACTCAGAGTGATCCTAGAGAAACAGCCGATAAGCGTAATGCGGATTACAACAAAGCTTTGTCTATGCAGCCCTTTGATCCTTTGTGGATGTTGACTCGTCAATGGCAGTTTGGGCGTTTCCAGGGCAATGACTGTGGGTCTCCGATATCGGTGACTGTTCATGCCGTAAAAAAGAAAATTCGTGATGCTGACCAATCTACGGGTCCGGAATTAAAAGCAGGGCAAAAAGAAGAAGATATTTCTCCAAAGACCCCTTTGGAATACGAAGTTGAAAAAGTTAATTACGAAATAACTCCGTATGTTCGCGTTGAATGTGCGATGTATCTGAAGAAAATGTTGATTCGAGCTGGCCTTCAAAGTGTAGTTTCCCAGCTCGAAAAACGATATGCCTTGCCGGATTTTGTTGAAGAGCCTTGGAATACTGCAAATTCTGATAAGGATTCTTTTGCTTTGGAAAGACTTAAGACCCAGAAGAATAAGGCTTTGAAAAAATTCATTGCTTTTTATGGAAAACGTTCTTTTGATGGTTATAAAGTCTACTTGAGAATGGTTTCAAAATGTCTAGAAATTTCTTTGCCATCGAATGAAAAGAAAGCCTTTGATGAAGTTCAGCAGAAGTATATTTCTTGGCTTGAAAAAAAATTCTTGCCAAATAATGCTGGAAAAAACCATTGGAGTTCACAAAAGCTTGCATATGAAGCTTCCATGCATGAAGGAAATATTGATTATACAACGGATCAGTATGCATCTGGAACGTTATCTTGGTATTCATTTGATGCGAAGGAAGATTCTGAAGCGGATGCAAATAAGCGAAATCGTACATCGATTACTAAGGATCTAACGTACGTTCCTACTCCTGCAAAAATTCCTGGAGCTCCGGCACAAAGGCTTTGGGAGTTTGAAAATCGCAAAGTCACTATGGGTAATGGAGAGGCCGCTCCAGAATATATTGCAACCGCTGTTGTGATGCAGTATGTTAGCACTTATAGTAATGATTGGATGATTACTCCGCTAGAAACTGAAACTGGTACGGTTCTTGACGTTGAGTATATCGAAGTTAAGAATACTTTTAATGAAACTTTTAAGATCAATAAAAACGCAGAGGCTGTTGATGGAAATGCGGCTTCCGTTGGCCTGACAAATCGCTGGTGCCTATTTGGTTCTAGCCGCTCGGATGCTTATGGTGAAAGTGATTTCTCCTGTTGTAAGGGATTACTTTTCCCGCCGACAGTTCTTCGTTGTGAAGAAGGTGCTCCTATTGAAGAAGTGCAGTTCTTACGCGATGAAATGGCCAATATGCTTTGGGGCGTTGAAACAAAGATTAATGATGGTTGTGGTGGCTTTATGGATGGCCAAACTTTGTCTGATGCAGTTTTTAAAGAAGTTGATAAACAACGCAAGGATGATAAGAATGCTACAGTTGTCGACGCTAAATATTCTCTGTTGATTCAGAATAGAGTCCCGCTGAACTGGATTCCGTTCATTCCTGAACAGCTAGAAAATGGACGTGATATTATATTCCGCCGAGGCAGAATGCCGATTTATTACAAGTGTGCTGATGATAAGGATAATGATGGGTATAAGTCTGTTCGTCCATCGACAAATCTTTTGGCCGTTGAACGTGATGGTAAAAAGGTAAAGCCGTTCTACATAAATGAAGATCAAATTGGCGGTTATGGCATCAAAGTCACCAAGACTCCTCAGCGTACTAGATGGTTTATGGGAGCCACCTTTAACTGGATTGGTAATCGTAAAATCATCAGCGAATATCAGGCAAATAGTGGTCTGATGTTTGATGAACTGCTGAAGAAGGATGATGGTAGCGTAAATGTCGGAAGAAAAGATAAAGCGGAGGATAAAAAGGGGTAGGTCTTAAAATAGGTCTATCCGCTTGATAACTTCCCGAATATTTACTATATTCGTCTGCGCTTACTCGCCTGGTTAGTTCAGATGGATAGAACGAGTCCCTCCTAAGGATTAAACTCGCGTTCGACTCGCGAACCGGGTATAGCAAAAGGGCCGCATCTCGCGGCCCTTTTCTAATGTCTTGTCATGCCCGCCACAGAGCGGGCATCTCCCTTGCGATTTTTTAAACCAGTTCTCCGCGGATGACTTCTACGCAGTCGCCAACGAGGCTCACGACGTTTGTCGGGTTGATTTCTATGTTGCCGCAGTCGACCATCATGTCCACGGAATGTTGGAACGTTTTCCAGATGTCGTCGGTTTCGAACATGTCCTCTTCGCTGAGCTTGGCTGCCGTGCTGAGGATGGGCTTGTCGAAGTGCTGGAAGAGTTCCTTGAAAAACGGGTGCGTCGGGATGCGGATGCCGATTTCCGGGCGCTTCACGTCGAGCTTGCGCGCAATGTGAGGATCGGCGGGCAAAATGAACGTGTACGGGCCTGGTACGCGCTGCTTGATGATGTTGAACGCAAAATTGCTCACGTGGGCGTAGCCGGTGGCAAAACGGATGTCCGGGACGATGAGCGCCATGAAGAATTTTTTCATGGGCTTCTTGAGGGCGTAAAGTTTGTGGATGGCCTTGGAGGATTCGGCGTTGCAGCCGATGGCGTAGCCAGATTCTGTGGGGTAGAGGACGAGTCCGTCGTCTTCGAGGATTTCAGCGGCCTGCTTCACGATGCGAGGCTGCGGATTTTCTGGATGTACTTCGAGTCGCATAATTTTTTGCTATTTCGCTTTTTTGGATTGGAAATATATAAAAAATGAGTGTGAAGGGAACCCTAAAATTTCTATCTTGCGGCGCGTGAAGCGTATTCATCGGACGATTGCGAAACTTCTAGTGGTGAATGGTTACTTGCCGAAGCTTGGGCTTGCTGCGGTAATCGGTTTTGTGACGGGGCTTGTCGCTGTCGCTTTCCATTGGGGGCTTGAGCGCGCTGTGGATTGGGTTCGCATGCCGTGGACGCTTGGTATTTTGCCGTGGTACGCTTTTGCTGCGGTGCCTGCGATTGGCGGGCTTGTTGTCGGGCTTTTCATCCACAAGGTGGCTCGTGCGCCGGAGACGGCGGGGCAGGGGACCGACAAGATGATTTATTCTTTCCATCACCAGGGCGGGAATGTTCGTGCGCGTGTGGCGCCGGTCAAGTTCTTTGCGAGCATTATCACGCTTGCGACGGGCGGCTCGGCGGGTTACGAGGGGCCTATTTCGCAGATTGGCTCTGGCATTGCGTCGACGATTTGTAAGTTCTTCAAGATGCCGCGCATGATGCGTGGGCAGTTCTTGCTGGCGGGTACGGCGGCTGGGCTTGGCGCGATTTTCAAGGCTCCGCTTGCGGGGGCGCTTACATCGGTCGAGATGCTTTACCGCGAGGACTTTGAGTCGAACGCTTTTGCAACTTCGATTGTATCCTCGGTGGTGTCGTTTGCGGTTTACGTGGCGTTTGTGGGGACTGCGCCTTTGATTGGTGGCGTGCCGGCGTTCCCGTTTACGGGGGGTGTGGAACTTTTGGCATGCGCGCTTCTCGGCGTGCTCTGTTTCCCGTTCTCTTACCTGTACGTGCGTTTTTACTACGAGTCGGAGCGTCGTTTCAGCAAGTGGGCGGTTCCTGTTTGGCTCAAGCCTGCTTTGGGCGGTGCGTTCATTTCGCTGTTGGTTCTTGCATACCCGGAAGTTTCGGGTGGCGGCTTTGATTTTATTGATAACTTAATGGCGGGACTGGTGCCGCATTCAATGTGGGGCGTGCTGCTCTTGCTCGGTATCGTGCTTGCGAAAATCGTGGCGACTGCGCTCACGGTCGGGTCGGGCGGTTCCGGGGGTGTCTTTGGACCATCGCTATTTATTGGTGGGGTTATTGGCGCTATGTTTGCAGGAATATGCGAACTGGCGTTCCCGGGAGTTATCCGCATGCCCGAGATGTTCATTCTCGTGGGGATGGCTTCGTTCTTTGCGGGGGCTGCAAAAGCTCCGATTGCGGGCGTCGTGATGGTCTGCGAAATGACGGGGAGCTACAGCTTGTTGCCGGGGCTTCTGATTGCTTCGGTCATGCATATCGCGTTCTCGCGCAACTGGACGATTTACAAGAGCCAGGTGCTCAACAAGTTTGCGTCTCCCGCGCATCGCCGTGACATGGACCGCGAGCTTATCCAAGCGTACGACAAGATTGCTAAAGAGTAACACTCGGCACGCGGTTGTCCCTCGGCGGCGTTGTTGAAAAAAGTCGCGCAATCCCGCGCGACCTTCCAACTAAAATTAGCTTCCTACTGTCTACTAACCACTAACCACAGCCTTACGAGCAGCGCAGCACTTGTCCCGGGCGGATTTTTTCGGACTTGAGGTTGTTCAGGCGCTTGATGTGTTCGACAGATGTGCCATACTTGTGGGCAATCTTGCCAAGGCAATCGCCGCGGCGGACCTTGTAAAACTTGCTCTTGCCGATTTCCTTCTGGTAGGCGGCTTCGATTTCCTGTAGCTTGTCTGTATCGAGCGTGACTGAAATGTCCCTGAACGTGCCTTCGGCAAAGTCGTAGACTGTTTCCGGGTTGATGTACACGCCGTTGTAGCGCTTTTCAAAGTGCAAGTGGGCGCCGAACGAGCGGCCCGAGTTGCCTCCAACGCCAATCGTATCGCCGGCCTGGAGTTCGTCGCCGACCTTGACCTTCCAGCGTTCGAGGTGGGCGTAAAGCGTGGTGAGGCCATTGCCGTGGTCCAAAATCACGTAGCGGCCATAACCCTTGCGACGGCCCTGGTTGCGGACCTTGACGACCTTGCCTGCGAATGCGGCGACAATCGTGCGGTCTTCACCGTGGCAGAGACCGAGGTCCACACCGCGATGCATGCGGTGCTTGCGCGGACCGTAGTGGCCTGCGATGCGGCGGCTTTCTGTCGGGATGATGGACGTCGTCATGTCGAGGACGAACAACTTGGCCGGAGCGCCGGTAGAGGCGGAGTCCGTCGTGGCCTTGATGTCGGCATCGGCTTCGGCGTATTCGCGGACGGCTTCTTCGGTGTCGAGGCTATCGCTGTTGATGCCTTCTTCGGTACCGAGATCGTTCGTGGTAGAAGCGTGAGTCAAGTCCTGTGCGACTGTTTCTGTCTTCGGCTTGGTCGTGGCCTTTGCCTTGCGAGACTTGGACTTTTTCTGAGTAAAGTTGCTTTCGTTGATGAAGAATTTTCCGACAGTCGGAGCTTCTGCTTCGGGGGCGAAGTTGTCAATCCCGTCAATGGTTTGGTCCAATTCCGTACTTCTGGAATCAACGAGGCGAGGAACAATTTTTCCTGTGAGAGCGTCGTCTTTTGCGAAAAGGGCGAGCGGCAGGACTCCTGCAATAAGTATTGTTTTAATCTTCATAAAGGATACGTGTTCTATATATATGGGCTCAAAAATACTCAATTTTTGGATTTTTGTCACTATGTTTAGAACATTTTTTCACGAGATATTAACAAGAAAACTTTGCGTAACATTAATGTAAATTTGAGTAAACTTGTGAAAAATTTTGAATGTGCAAATTTCTGTAAAAATGGTCAAAATGTCGTTATTGCACACCGCATTTTTCCATGCCCTCATTGATTTCTTCAAGAGTGCTTTTAACGGTTTCGTAATAGTTTTTTTCTTTTCGTTGGAGAGCCTCGATGTATGCGTCGTCGATGCGGACTCCTTTATAAATGCTGTAGATGGAGGTGCTGTCCATTTCGCAAGGCGTCAGGTCTGAGGGGCATTCCGGAACTCCATATACAGGCGCATTCCCTAAAGAGCCTAAAATATCCCTGTAACAACTGTTGTAGCCGTACCAGTAGTCTGGCTCATCCTTGTGCTGTTCATCAAGCTTTTCAATGGCGATAGATGCCGCGTGAGCTTGTGCGGAATAATAGCTGCTCCAGCCTTTTGTCGTTTCGCAATATTGATATTCGGGAATGCATTTCCCTCTGAGCCCGGTTGTGTCCGTTGGTGTTATTTTGGCGAGTTCTTGGTCAATGTCAATAAATGCAGAAGGCTTTTCCGCTGACGTAGCCGAATCGCAGCTAGCCCAAAAGAACGAAGCCCCCGAAAGGAACAATTTCCCCAATAATTTGCGTAATCTTATATTCATAAAAATAAATATAAGTTAATTTTTAACAAAGTCAAGCATGCCCCGACTTCATTGCCCAAAGCGAAGCGGTCCGAGAGGCACGCAGTGCCGAGCCCATACCAGAAAACCTATAAATTACTGCTTACTAACCACCAACCACTAACCACTTACACCCGCCCAAAGCGAAGCGATCCGAGAGGCACGCAGCGCCCTCATCGCCCCAAATAAAAAAGGCGTGCTTTGCACGCCCCTTTCGTCTTTCGTCTTTCGTCTTTCGTCTAAACTAGAATTGGAAGTAAATAAACGGGCAAGAATCTGCGCTCATGAACTGGTAAATCACGAAGATGATGAACGCCGTCGCCGCCACCATTCCCGGAATCGGGAGCGATGCAAACGTGATGCGATAGCGGGACTTCACGCGCTTCGGAATCCAGTGGATAAGCATACCTGCGATGAACACGAGGATAATATTGATATGTTCCCATGCAATCGGGAGGATCGTATCCCAGCGCCAGGCGGTACCCATCTGGTGGACCATGTTCTTTGCCGTGTTCCAGGCGACTTCGTTTGCTTCTGCCGGGTCAAGGTTCGAACCTGCGCGGAAGAAGAGACGCGTGAACGTGATGAACACAAACGTGAGCGTCACATTCCATGCGGTCGTGAGCCACGGAAGCTCCTTCTTGCAGAACAAATGATAGATGATAGTGGAGTAGATGCCTACGAAAAGTACGCCGAACCACACGGCGGTAATCGCGCATATAGGAATCGTGTAGTGCTTATAGAGAATCGCGCTCAGTGCAAAGAATCCAAGTGCAATCGAGGCGCGGACGGTTGCGCTGCGCTTGACCCAGAGCTTGTTGAACACCTGGCCAAAGCCGTTCAAACCGCCCCAGATGATGAAGTTCCAGCTAGCGCCATGCCACCAACCGCCGACAATCTGCGTTGCCATAGCGTTCATGTTCGTGGTAATCGTCTTGCGGGATTCCGGCTTGAAGTAGGCGAAAATCGCAATGTAGAGGAAGAACACGCCAAGAGCGATGCCGACCCACATGCTGCCAGAAAGGAGAATGGCCACAAGGCTCAAGAATCCCATCCAGAAGAACGTGCCGACGGTTGCGTTTCTGTTACCGCCAAGAGGAATGTACAAGTAATCGCGCCACCAGCTAGAAAGCGAAATGTGCCAACGGCGCCAGAATTCGGTCGGGCTCTTTGCCTTGTACGGGCTGTTGAAGTTCTGCGGCAGGCGGAAGCCCATCAAAAGTGCAACGCCAATAGCGATGTCCGTGTAACCCGAGAAGTCGGCGTAAACCTGTAACGAATAAGCGAAAAGGGCAATCAAGTTTTCGAGGCCGGTAAAGAGGAGCGGCGTATCGAAAACGCGGTCCACAAAGTTCGTGGCGAGGTAGTCACTCAAGATGATTTTCTTGGCGAGACCGTTCAAAATCCAGAACACAGCCATGCCAAATGCGCGACGGGGGAGGAAATACGGCTTGTAAAGTTGCGGTACGAACTTGTCTGCACGCACAATCGGGCCTGCCACAAGCTGCGGGAAGAACGAAAGGTAAAAGCCGAAGTTCAGGATGTTGTCTACGGCCTTGATCTTACCGCGGTAAATGTCAATGCAGTAGCTCATCGCCTGGAACGTGAAGAACGAAATGCCGACCGGGAGGATAATCGTATCCACAAGCGAGTGCGTGTTGAACATTGCGTTGCTTGCGGCTGCAAAGAAGTTGTAAACGTGGAGCTCGATGCCGGTAAAGTCGTAAAGTGCGTCCAGGAAGAAGTAAGAGTATTTATAATAGCAGAGCACCAGCAAGTCGATAATCACGACTATAATCATCAAAAGTTTCTTTTTCCACTTTTCTTCTGCTTTCTCAATCCACTTGCCGATGAAGAAGTTTGCTATCACGCAGAAAATGAGGATGCACACGTAGCTGCCGCTCGTCTTGTAGTAGAAGAACAAGCTTGTCGCAAACAGGAATGCGTTGCGGAGCAAAAGCTTGCTGTGGACTAGCGAGAAGATGGCGAAGACGACCGCGAAGAAACCCCAGAAATAGAACTGGGTGAAGAGTAACGGAGAGTTCGGGTCAAACGCGAATGTGCGGGTCAGGTAGGGGATGATATAGTCAAGCATGATTTTTGGGCTTGTAAATTAGAAAATTATTTGGAGTCCGTCGTGCTAGGTGCTGGTGCTTTCGGCGTTTCCGCTGCTTGAGTGATTGGCTTTAGCGGAACTTGAATCTTGGGCTGCGCAGGTTGAGCGGTTTGCTTCACGACTTCAGGCATTGGAACGTCTTTATGGGCTGCGGCGGCAAGCTTTGGCATTTGCGGAGGAGCAACCGTTTTTTCGGCAGGCTGCTTGGCTGGAGTTTCCGCCTTGGCCGTTGTTTCCGTTTTTGTCGAAGTAGACGTCTTTGCTGGTGTGGCCGTTGGTGCGGGGGCGGCAACCTTAGACTGGATCGTTGCGGCTGCCTTTGCATTTGCTGGGGCGTTTGCTGCCGGAGCCGTGCTAGATGCTGCAGGGATTGTCTTTGGTGCCGGTGCGGGAGCAGGGGCTGCTGCGGTCTTGGCCTGGGCGGGTTTTGCCTGTGCAACGACCGGAGCTTCGGCGGGGAGGTTTGCGATGTGGTCAAAGTAGGCCTGCATCAAAGCCTTGTAGAACATGTCGCCGAGCAGCTGGTAGCCGGCGGTCTTGAAGTGGACCTTGTCTTTCTTGGCGAGGTCAGCCTTTTCCCACTTGGCCATGGAACCTAGGCCTCCCATGATGGAAAACTTGTCCCAGACACCTGCCTTGTGCTTGTCGGCAAGCATAAAGAATGCCTTGCGTGCGACTTCACCGTTCGGGTGCTGCACGTATTTTTTCTTGCGGACCTTGCGGTAAGAGTCGTTGTTCGTCTCGAAAATGAACGCCGTCTTGGGGCTCACCTTGCGGATGCGCTTGATGAGCATGTCGTAATCTTCGCGGAATGCCTTGTCGTTAAAGACATCCACATTGGCGTCGTTAATGCCGATGGCGAAAATCACGAGGTCCGGCTTGTAGTAGGACATTTCTTTTTCAAAGAGCGGGCATGTTTCCTCAAAGTAGTTTGAAACCTTGGCTCCGTTGATGCCGACGTTCGTGTACGTGATGCCGGGTGCGTTGTTCTCTGCCAAAATGCCCGTGAGCGTAAAGTGTGGGCGAGGCGGAACCGTATCAGCGGCAACGGAATCCTGTGCTGCTTGCAAGTCTTCGTCGCGGTTCAGGCAGTTCGTGTCAAGAACGTCTTCGCAGTCGCCCTGGAACATCGAGTCTGCGGCGACTGCCTGTGCCATTTGCTGTGCGGAACTTGCCGGAGGCGTAATGCCGAGCGAATCCATGCGCAAGGAGTCGGCGACGCGGGCGAGCGAGTCTGCGCGGGCCACAGAATCCTTGTAGAGCGAGTCTGTGATGAAGGCGGCAACTTCGGCTTGCTTGGTCGTATCTGCCCAGCGGAATGCTATCTGGATCGTGTCGATCGGACGCGGGCTCGTGAAAACGTAGCTCTGGCTAGAGGCATCGAACGTTCCAAAGACGTCCATGGAATCGATGCGGAGCACCGGTTCAACGTCGTTGCTGTCGCTATAGCCGAAAACTCTAAAGCTCGTTTCGCCCCAAATCGGTTCGGTATTGTACTTGTCCAAAAGGAGCGTGATCTCGGCACGCGGGTCGCGAGTGCTGATGGCAATGCCAAGGAGACCAAGCGGTTTAGTGATTTCGTGCTGGACGTTCTTGTTCTTGTCCCAGATGCCTTTATAATAGCTAGCGTAACTTGCGGGGGTGTTTGTCCTAGCTGCTGAATACGGGAATACGAAACCGCGACCTGCCGAAGCGCCCGGATATTCCTTTACCAGGTGTTCGCGGATGCGGCCCGAGATGACGTCTGCCTGCAAGTGCGAACCGCCAATGTGGAGGATGCGCACCTTGCCCCTGTTCTCGAAAACGAGCGTGTCGAGCTTCTTGAAGAATGGCTCGAAACTAGCGCTACCTTGCGGGAACTGGATGGTATTCAAGGACGTATCGATAAAATCGTATTTCGTAAAGTCAACGTCATAATAGCCTGGGGTGATTTCCATGTCCTTTGCAGAAACCATGGAACCCATGCTAACGATGCCAAGAATGGCAGCAATGACGGCAAGCTTTTTCTTCACTTAACACCCCCTCCGGTATTTAAGGATTTAGCTTTTCTTTGTTCAAGTCGATTACTTTGGTCGTGTCGGCGTTGGCCTGCTTTTGGTCCGAGAACTTGCGGATATCCTTAAGCTTCGAATCGTTCAGGTGGTGCCTTTCGCGGAACTGGAAGTAATCGTAGTACATGTGGAGTGAAGAGCAGAAGAGGTCGCCCATGTAAGAGGCGCCTTTGCGCGTAAAGTGTACGTGGTCCGTAAAGCCGAGCGGCGGGGATTTTTTGACCCACTTGATCATGGATCCTTCGCCACCCATCACGCGGTGCATATCCCAGTAGGCAAGGCCGTTTTCAAGAGCCACTTCACGCAACATCTTGATGGTAATGCCAAGACCCGGATAAGTTTGCCATCTTCCGTTAATTTGTTTTGCCATGTCGGCCGGACCGATGAACAAAATGTCTGCATCCGGATTCGCTTTCTTGACGGATTGAATTTGTCTGGTAATGAGTTTCTTGCTCCAGTCAAGAGTCTTCGGCGTCATGCTCGGGACCATGTTTCCGCCGTATTCCATGATGATGAGCTTTGCGTTCATGGCCTTGTAAGATTCGGCGAGGAGCTGGCTATCGATCTTGTGGAATACAGTACCCGAGCTACCGCGCATGGCTACGTTGTCCACAGCGACACCGTAAGAACCGTCCACAGAAATAGCATAGATTTCCGTGCGACCGCTCAGGTAGAGCTTGATGTTCGATGTCGTATCCGGGAGCTTCCACGTATAAACGGTAAGCTTCGTGAACTTTTCAACAGCCGGAGCGGCTGCGGTTTCTTTCTTGCTCTTGATTTTGAGCTTCGGGGAACCGTCAGCGTTTGTTCCAACCTGTTCCGTCACGTCATGTTCGTAGGTGAGGCGGAGCTTGAGGCTGCCCTTGTTGCTGGCGAGAACCTTGATGGTAGAGTAGCTACCGACGTGCGGGAACATGTCCTTGCGGCCTTCGCGCTTCTTGACGCCGATAACGGCAGAACCGTTGAGTTCACCCACCTGGGCCAAAGGTCCATAGCGGTTGTGCGTGGCGTGTTCTTCCTTGGGTCCAAAGATGATGTAGCGCTGCAAGTCGCCGTTGTTCCACTGCGAGGTTGACTGCGACGGGATGTGCATCACGGCGGGGAGCATGCCCGGGCCGTTACCGCCAAATTCAGTCTGCAAGTCTTCGCGGATTGTAGACGAAATACGGTCTTCTTCGAGCTGCGAGTCACCGTAATGGATCACGTGGACAACACTAGAATCCTTCTGTGCGTTCTGGAGATTCGTGAAGAAACGGTCAAACCACGTGAGGTCGTTGTTCGGCAAGTCAAAACGCGTACGGCCTTCCCTAAAGAAGTCCTCGTAGTACTTGAGCGAGTCCGAATACGCCGCAAATTGCTTTGCCTTGGTTTCTTCCATCATCTGGCGGATGGCGTCTTCCGGGTCGACCTGTTCAACTTTCACCTTGTTTCCGGCGGAGTCCGTCGTTGTTTCGGCCTTCTCGAAAACCTGGGAAAGTTTCGGGTAGCGCAGCGTCGTATCGCCAATATGGATTCCGTCTTCAGGGTAGGCAAGCGCCATCACCCCGAGGACGAGGAACAGAGAAATGATGCTGAGTAATACTTTTACTGGAGTCATAGTTAAGCTTTCAGCTGTTCAACAATCGCGGCGACATCGCCCACGTGCATGGTGCCGTCACGGAGGTCCTTGTATTCGAACTGACCGGCAGCCGCCTTGTCACCATCGACATAAACGACGATGCTTGCGCCCTGGTAGTTGGCCTGTTCCAGCTGCTTGCCCATCTTCATGGTGGCGAGCGGGTGAGAAACAGAGTTGCCGTTTGCGCGGAACACCTGGGCCGTTTCGAAAATCTTCTTCATGTCGTTCGTGAAGCTTGCGATGTAGAAGTCCACATGCTGCTTCGGGCTCGGCAGAAGTCCACGTTCGCGGAGGAGGTCGGCGAGCACGACGTCGCCCATGCCAAAGCCAACGCCCGGGATGCGGTCGCCACCGAGCTTTTCGGTGAGGCTGTCATAACGTCCACCGCCTGCGATAGCGCGCATGGATTTACCCTTGTCAAAGACTTCGAACACGATGCCGGTGTAGTAGGCGAGGCCACGCACAATGGAAAGGTCGAGGTTCACGCATTCGCTAAAGCCTGCGGCAGCAAGCGTAGCAAAGAGGTCTTCAATTTCCTTAAGGGCGGCGGTTGCGTTTTCGCTCTTCACGGCGGCGCGCACTTCTTCGATAGACTTGCAGCTCATGAAATCGTCGAGCTGCTTGATCTGTGCTTCGGAAAGTCCAGCTTCGGTAAGTGCCTTGGCAAATGCTTCCGGGCCGATTTTCAGGCGACGGTCAAGAACCGGGTAAACGAGAGCCGGGTTCGGGGCGCCAATTTCTTCGAGGTAGGTGGCGAGGAGCTTGCGGCTCGAAACGCCAATGGCAAAGTCGGAGTCCTTGAGGCCGAATTTGCGGAGCATTGTGGCGATGGAGGCGAGCAAGTCTGCTTCGGCGTAGATGCTTTCAGTGCCGATGATGTCCATGTTCAGCTGGAAAAATTCGCGGAGACGACCCTTCTGAGCCTTTTCGTAACGGAACAGGCGCGGCATGGAGAACCACTTGAACGGCTTCTTGAGTTCGCGGGCCTTCTGGATCACGAGGCGGGCGAGTGTCGGCGTCATTTCGGGGCGGAGTGCAATTTCGCGGTCGCCCTTGTCCTTGAAGTTATAAAGCTGGCTTACGATTTCTTCGCCGGATTTTCCGGTGTAAAGTTCCAGATGTTCAAACATCGGGCCTTCGTATTCTTCGTAGGCGAAGCTTTCGGCGACTTTGCGCCATGTGTCAAAAATATAGTTCTGGATGCGCTCGGCTTCCGGGTAAAAATCACGTGTGCCTTTAGGCAGTTGAGGAATTGCAATACTCATAGTGCGAGCAAAGATAGAAAAGTTACTAGTTAGTAGTTACTAGTTACTATAAAAATGACGGGTTACGATGTGGTTGTCTCCATCTCGTATGACAAAGAAATAACATTGTAACGTTGCCGGTTTTACATTTCTTTTGCTATATTTGGTACGTAAAATTTTAAATACCTTAAAAGGAAGGTTAATCATGGCTAGAAAGAAGATTGCACTCGTTGGTGCTGGTCAAATTGGTGGTACAATGGCTCTCGTGCTTGCACAGAAGAACCTCGGCGACGTCGTCCTTATCGACATCCCGATGACTCAGGGCATGCCGAAGGGTAAGGCTCTTGACATTATGGAAGGCCGCTCCGTCATCAATTCGTCCGTTGATCTTCAGGGTTCTACTGATTATTCCGCTATTAAGGGTGCTGACGTTGTTATCGTTACCGCTGGTTTCCCGCGTATGCCGGGCATGAGCCGTGACGACCTCCTCGACAAGAACTGCGGCGTTATCAAGACTGTTGCTGAAGCCATCAAGGAAAACGCTCCGGATGCATTCGTGATCGTTATTACGAACCCGCTCGACGCCATGGTCTACAACATGCAGAAGCAGTCTGGCCTCCCGGCCAACAAGGTCATCGGTATGGCTGGCGTGCTCGACTCCGCTCGTCTCGCTTGCTTCGTCGCTGACGAACTCGGCGTTTCCGTCGAAGACGTCAAGGCTCTCGTTATGGGCGGCCACGGCGACACGATGGTCTCCATCATGGAATGCGTCTCTGTCGGCGGCATCCCGGTTTCTCAGCTCATGAGCAAGGAAAAGTTTGCTGAACTTGCAAAGCGTACCGCTGGTGCAGGTGGCGAAATCGTGAACCTCCTCGGTCGCGGTTCTGCTTTCTACAGCCCGGCTACCTCTGCAATCCACATGGCTGAAGCTTACCTCCTCGACAAGAAGAGCGTGTTCTCCTGCGCTGCAAAGCTCAATGGCGAATACGGCGTGAACGGCCTCTACTGCGGCGTGCCGGTTGTCGTTGGTGCAAACGGTGTCGAAAAGATTCTCGAAGTCAAGATGAGCGCCGAAGAAAAGGCTGCTTTCGACAAGTCTGTCGAAGCTTGCAAGAAGAACGCTGAATGGGTTGACGCACACACGTAATAAGACCGTTCGCGTCTAGACTCAATAGAAATATGTGAGCGACGCTCACTCTCGCAATCGCGCTCGGTTAATACCGAGCGCTTTTTGCTCACGGGAGAACAGTGCGTGGATGCTCATTAACGAAAACAGCCCACGGGTGAAACCCGTGGGCGTTTTCTTTTACCCCAGACGCTATTATGGGGCTGCTATCATGTATTGTTTTACTTCAATATAATCTTCTTTGCGAAATTGACGTTTTTCCCGTTGACGTGAATCATGTAGACTCCTGCATCGAGTGAAGCGAGGTTGAGCGAAGCTGTTGTGATATCGATTGTCCCCCTGACGACCGTTTGGCCTTGGGTGTTGACGATATCGACTGTCGCTGCGGATTTGATTCCTGTAAAGCTGAGAGTGCGGCCGGCAAGAATTGCCTTGGCTAAAGACTCTCCGCGAATAGCCTTGATGGCATTGCTTCCTTCAGGATTGCAGTCTGTATATGGCCCGATTTTTTTGATGTTGAACTTGTAGTCACCATTAGTTGCTTGAAGCTTGAATTTTACTGCAACCAGTTGCTTCGCGGCTTCTGTACCGGAAATTTTTGTAGCGCCGGTATACCAACTGGGCTGTGCAAATTTAGCCCAGGGAACGGCCTTGGTTACAGGGGTTGTGCTAGCTTTAGCTAGCTTGAATACCGGGTTTGCGTATTCAATGGTGGCATCGTAAGCTCCGAGACCAAGCTCGAGATCGGCTGCAATGTCTGATGTGTATGTGATGCAGAGCCCGCCCCAAGCCGTCGCGTCTCCAGCTTCGGGGTCTCCGTCAAGACCTTCTCCGACAATGTTAAAACCGATGCCTACAAAGGGGTTGTATTTTAATGTACCCTTAGATAGCGTGGCGGTACCACAGACGCCTTTGCAAGTATCGATAACTGCGTCTAGCGACACCCCGGTTTCGGTTTGTATATCTGCAGGCCATTCAACTTTTGATTGTCCTCCGTCTCCATCATCGGCATAACTGAACCAATAACCTGAAGTTTCGGAACCGTTGTCAAGTCCGGTATTGACCTGTGATATTCCATCTTCGCCGTTCCATGTTTGAAATGTTCCGGCGTATGCTGCGGATACAGCAAAAATGGCTGTTGCCAGCGTGATTGCGTGTTTCATGATGTTTCCTCCCTAGTCCAAAAGTGGAACTATAAATAAGATATACTCGTTTTGTATAAATGTTCTGAGGAAATATCAGATAAAATGAAAAAATATGAATTTATTACGAATTGTATTCTTATGATACGTATCATATGTATAACAAAGTCTGTTTATGATACGTTATGTGCTATATAGAAAATTGTTGAATTATTTTAATACAATCTTCTTTGCGAAATTCACGTTTTTCCCGCTCACACGCACCATGTAAATTCCCGCATTGAGCGAGGCAAGGCTAAGCGTTGCGGCGTTATTTGTTGCGTTGTTAATGGCGCCCTTCATCACGACTTGTCCAAGGGAATTCAAAACCTCGGTAGTTGCTGTGGACTTGATTCCCGTGAATCCGAGCGTGCGCCCGTTCAAAACAGCGCTGACTGTGGATGTTCTACGAGTGACCTTGATATCGTCCGGTGGTGTGGGGATTCCGCATTTTTCTGGGCATGTTCCATCTTTAGGCCCGACGGCGCAAATTCTGAATTCGTAATCACCTGGTTCTGCCTGAATTTTAAAATGAATTCCGACAAGTTGCTTTGCTGCTGTTTCTCCGTCAAATTTGACAGAGCCATCGTACCATGATGGTTGCTTAAAGTCGGACCAAGATACAACAACCCTCTTGTCCGTTTTGGTGGCGGGGAGGGTTACTGCTGGGTTTGCGTAATTTATCGTTGAATCGGTGGCATCACCAAGGCCAAGTTCCAGAGATATGTCTGTATCCGATGTGTAGGTCACGCAGAGTCCTTCCCAGGCGGAGGCGTCTCCTGCGACTATCGTGTTGTCCGTGGGGGATGCTTCCCCGACGATGTTGAATCCCATGCCGGAGAACGGTTTTTGAGTTGATGTGCCGCTATAGAGAGTGGCTGTCCCGCATACTCCTTCACAATGCTCAATAACCGCATCCATATAGTGAGGTTCGCATGAATAATATTCGTGACATGGTTGAACTGGATAAACGATTTTTGATTCACCGCCATTGAAGGAATCATTAAAATCGTACCATATTCCGTAAGTATTGGTTTCGTTGCCTAGTCCGGTTTCTACAGCGGGGACTCCGTCGGCTCCGTTCCATGTTTCAAATGTGCCTGCGAAAGTTGATGTTACTACGCAAAGTGCTGTTAACGTAAACTTTTTCATCGTAGCCTCCTGAGTCACCCCGGACTGTCTAACCTTTCATGTCATTCCACTTCGTGGCTTGACTGCTGCGGGTATCAAATGCGAGTTCACAAGTGACCTCTCGCTTGATACCCTTGCATGTCATTCCCGGCGCCTGTCCTCGCTTGACGGGAATGACCGGGAATCTCCATCTCGTATAGCTTTACCTCAGTACAATCTTCTTTGCAAAATTGACGTTTTTCCCGCTCACGCGCACCATATAAATTCCCGCTTTAAGCGATGCAAGGCTAATCGTTGTGGCGTTATTCGTGGCGTTGTTAATGGCGCCCTTCATCACGACTTGTCCAAGAGAATTCATCACTTCAGCTGTTGCGGAGGACTTGATTCCCGTGAATCCAAGCGTGCGCCCGTTCAAAATTGCGCTGACTGCGGAAGTCCCGCGAGCAATTTGAATCCCTGCACTTGGCATTCCGCATTTTTCTGGGCATGTGCCGTCTTTGGGGCCGACCGCGCAAATGTTAAAACGGTAATCGCCGTCTTCTGCTTGTATCTTGAACCTGACCGTAGCGAGTTGCTTTGCTGCGGTTTCACCGTCGAATTTGACGGCTCCGTTGTACGACGAAGGTTGCTTAAAATCGGACCAGCTGAAAACCATTCTATTGCTAGTCTTGGAGGCGGGGAGATTGACTGCCGGATTTGCGTAATTGATTGTGGAATCGGTAACTTCGCCAAGGCCGAGTTCTAGAGCTATGTCCGTATCCGATGTGTAGGTCACGCAGAGTCCGCCCCAAGAGGAGGCGTCGCCTGTGACTAGTGTCCAATCTTTTTCTGAAAGTTGTCCGACGACATTGAAACCTATACCCGTAAATGCTGTATGGGGTGAATTCCATTTGTTGAGAATAGCTGTCCCGCACATCCCTTTGCAATCATCGATGATGGGTTCAAGCCAGTATATTGAACAATCTCGGCATGGATCGACATCCCAATAGACTTTGGACGCGCCTCCCTCACCGTCATCTTCATAGGTGAACCAGAATCCGCTCATTTCTGTTTCGTTGAGAAGCCCGGTTTCAACTCGGCAGATATTGTAAGCGTTTTCGTCTGCACCGTTCCATGTGATAAACGGCCCTGCAAAAGTTGATGTTGCTGCGCAAAGTGCTGTCAATAAAAACTTTTTCATCGTAAACTCCTAAGTCATCCCGGACACTGTTCCAGGGTCAGTATCTCGTATTTATTTTACCTCAGTACTATTTTCTTTGCAAAATTCACGTTTTTCCCGTTCACACGCACCATGTAAATGCCTGCGTTAAGCGATGTAAGGTTAAGCGTGGCTGCGTTGTTTATGGCGCCCTTCATCACGACTTGCCCAAGCGAATTCAAAACCTCGACGGTGGCTGTGGACTTGATTCCCGTGAATCCTAGCGTGCGCCCGTTCAAAATAGCTTTGACTGCGGATGTTCCACGAGCAATTTGAATCCCTGCACTTGGCGTCCCGCATTGTTCCGGGCATGTCCCGTCTTTGGGGCCGACCGCGCAAATGTTAAAACGGTAATCGCCGTCCTCTGCTTGTATCTTGAATTTGACCGCGGTGAGTTGCTTTGCTGCAGCTTCTCCATCGATTTTAATGGATCCGTCGTACGACGAAGGCTGTTTAAAGTCGGACCAGCTGAAAATCATTCTATTGCCAGTCTTGGAGGTGGGCAATTTGACTGCCGGACTTGCATTATCTATTATGGGATCGTCGGTATCGTCAATGTCGAGTTCCAGAGATATGTTTGTATCCGATGTATAGGTCACGCAGAGTCCGCCCCAAGAAGAGGCATCGCCTGTGACTAGAGAGAAATCGTGTTCTGAAATCGTTCCGACAACGCAGAAGGCTACATTTGCGGAAGGAACGTGGGATGAAGTTGCTTTTCTGAGATGGGCTGTTCCGCACATTCCTTTGCAATAATCGATGATTGGGTCATATTTATTGGGTATCCATTCTGGGCTTAAATCAATGTCCCAAAGTATTTTGGACTCGGCACCATCGCTATCGTCTGAATAGGCTACCCAGTATCCGCTTATATCTGTTTCGTTGCGGAGCCCAGTCTCAACTTGGCTGGTTACGTTTTCGTCTGCTCCGTTCCATGTGATAAACTGTCCTGCGGATGTTGACTTTCCGCATTTTTCCGGGCATGTTCCGTCTTTCGGGCCGATGGCGCAGATGTTGAAGTTGTATGAGCCGGGATCTGCCTGAATTTTAAAGTGTATGGCGGCGAGCTGTTTTGCTGCCGTCTCGCCGTTGATTTTAACGGCTCCATCGTACCATGAAGGCTGTTTAAAGTCGGACCAGTTGACGACGACTTTGTTTCCGTATTTTCCGTTGGGCGATAGAATGTTTGGAGCTTTTGCGGCGGGAAGTGTTATTGCTGGATTTGCGTAATTGATTGTAGAATCGACGGTTTCACCAAGACCGAGTTCCAAGGCAATATCTGTGTCTGACATGTAGGTCACGCAGAGCCCGCCCCAGGCTGATGCATCACCAATATCTGGCGCTGGGTTTGTTTCTGAGGTTTCGCCGACAACATTGAAACCCACACCGACATACGGATCGTGTTCATAAGATTCTTTGCTTAGAATCGCTGTGCCAGCAAGGCCTTTGCATTCCATGATGACGGGATCTAAAGATTGGTTGATGTTGTCGTATGCATCTATCTGTGCTGGCCAAGCGATTTTAGATGTTCCCAAGTTGTTGTTATCGTTGTAAGAATACCAGTAGCCTTCTGTTTCAAGTCCGTTGCCAAGTCCTGTATGGATCTGAAAGTTTGGAAGGAATTCTTCAAAAATTTTGGCTGCATCCCAGGTTTTGAATGAACCTGCGTAAACGACAGATGCGGCGCATAGTGCGACCAACAAAGATCTTTTCATAATCCACTCTCCTAATCAAACTTGCCCAACATAAAATATAATTAATTTGGGTGCGTTTTATATTAGAAAAATGTTTCAAATAAATGAATGATTTCACGTGAATAAACTGCGTAAAACCTAAATGATACGCTTTGTATTATATGGCTGTTGCTGATTGTTTAAACTGTTGACTTTTAATTTGTGAAAATGTGGATTGTTTTCTGTTTTTGCTCTAAAAATACGCAATGTCATAAATAAATATGTGGACTTTTTATAATTTTTGATATATATTTAAGAAAGTTGTTGGTGTGGACGCGGAGATGTTTATGAGGACTAGGGGTTCTGGATTTTTTACGACGTTGGAATGGGCCTTTTTTGGCCTCTTTTGCCTATTTGGCGCTTTTGGGGCGCAATCGGCTTTTGCCGCAAATCCGTTGACGACGGACTTTTATTCTGCGGATGCCGCAGCCCTCGTGCATAACGACTCGCTCTTTATTTTTGCTGGCCACGATGAACAGGGGCCGCAGGGCAATAACAATAAAGCCTTCATCATGAACGACTGGCACGTGCTCGTGACCGACGATATGGAGCATTATCACGATTACGGGGCGGTTTTGAGCGTCAAGACGTTCAAATGGGCGAATGCGAGCGCTTTTGCGGGCCACTGTGAATACCGAAATGGCAAGTTTTACTGGTATGTGGCGGTCCATCACGGAACCATCAAGGAAAATGGGAGTGAAGGTTTTGCGATTGGCGTTGCTGTCGCGGATCATCCGTCCGGACCGTGGAAAGATGCGATTGGGCAGGCACTTATCACCGACAATACGCCGAATGACGTGAAATTGAATATTGACCCCGCGATTTTTTACGATGGTGACGATATCTGGATGTATTGGGGCTCGTGGAGTGCGGGTCGCCGCGTGAAACTCAAGGAAAATATGATCGAGCTTGCAAGTACGCCCGAAGATATCAAGATCAAGGACTTTTTCGAGGCTCCGTGGATGCACTATTTCCGAGGCAATTATTACTTCAGCTATGCCTCGGGTTACCCTTCGACGACGAACTACTCCATGGCGCCGAGCCTGAACGGACCGTGGACGCAAAAAGGCGTCATCAACGATAAAATGGACAATTCCGAGACGAACCATCAGGCAATTTTCAAGTATCTCGGACATTGGTATTTCATGTACCACGGCGCAAATTCTCCGGGCGGCTGGACGTACCGCCGTTCCGTGAATATCGATTACCTCTATTACGACCGCGATGGCTTAATCCAGAAAATCAAGCATACGGATGGCGTGGATCCGGTCAACAATGCGCTTCTCGAAGAGGGCGGTTACCGCTTGACGGTTTCGCATAGCAATTTGGCTCTCGAAGATAACGATGGTATCGTGGTGCAGCAAACTGCAGACGAAAAGAACGAAGCGCAACTTTGGGTGCTTGCGCATGGCGATTCGGCACGTTATTACACGCTCAAGAATTTTGCAACGGGCCGCTACTATTGCCCGCCCAAGACGTTGTTGGATACGGTGAAAACTTCTGAAACATCTTGTGAAATCCGCATTGAAAATGCATCTGCAAAGAAGGGTTACTTCTTGTTCGCGGATTACGATAGCGATTACCTCGGCGATGTGCTGAACATTTCGAAGGAAGTCGGGATGCCGGTCATCACGTGGGTTCGCACAGGAACGGACAACCAAAAAGTGCAATTTGCAAAAGCTGAATTGCCGAAAGTTGAACCGCCGACGGACTCCGGCAATGGTGGAACGACGGGGATTGCGCGCGGTATTTTGAATGCGCCGGCTTTGCAACAGGTTCACTACGATGCGAGTGCTCGCGTGATTCGTTTGGGCGCTGAAGCGTCTTGGGCTTTGCTTGATGTAAATGGTGTTGTTGTGCGTCGTGGCTATGGTCGTGAAATCCAAGTGCGTTCCGTTCGTTCGGGAATGTACTTTGTTCGCGCAGCCCGTACTACAGCAAAGGTTTTGGTGAAATAATTTTAAGGAGTATGGAAATGAAGGTTTTGAATTTTGCGAATCTCGTGAAGAGCGCGACTCTTGCAACGATTGGCGCTTTTGGCGTCTCTGCTGTATCGGCTGCCGATTGGTACGCCAAGGACAACTTGCAACCGGGTCATGACCCGAGCGTGGTGCGTTTTGAGGATGGTTACGCCCTCATGAGCACAAACAATAATTTGCAACTGTGGACATCCGAAGATGCTTACACATGGCAAAACCACAAATCGACGGTGAGCAAAATCCCGCAATGGGCTTACACGTATGCGCCTACAACCGAAGGCATTTGGGCGCCTGACATTTATTACATGAACGGCGAATACCGCGTGTATTACTGCGTCTCCGTTTTCGGCAAGCGCACGTCTGCGATTGGCTATCAGTCCACAAAGTCGATTATGCCTGGCACAACGGGCTACGGCTGGACGGACCATGGCCACGTTTTCCATACGGTGGCATCGGACAAGTACAATGCAATTGACGCCGATGTCGTTCGTGATACCGAAGGCAATTATTGGATGGCTTTTGGTTCGTTCGGTCTTGGAATTCAGTTGATTAAGTTGGATGCAAAGACGGGCTATCAGGCTAGTGACAACAAGACCATCTATAACATTGCACGCCGCACGAGTAAGGCAAGCGGTGGTGCCGAAGAAGGACCGAGTCTCATTGAACACGGGGGCAAGTATTTCTTGTTTACTGCATGGGATATCTGCTGCCAGCAGGGCGCAAATATTGAACAGACAACGTACAAGACTGCTTACGGTCGTGCTGATAAAGTAACCGGTCCGTACAAGGACCGCGCGGGTTACGATATGGCTAATGGTGGCGGTACAATTCTTATGGAACGCTACGGACGTTATGTCGGTCCGGGCGGCGGCGAAGCTTTCCAAGACTTGAACCGCGTGCGTTTTGTGCATCACTATTACGATCTTAACGGCGACAAGTTCAATCATATTCATATTCGCGATGTTGTGTTTACCGAGGATAACTGGGCTGAGATGGGACAGCCCTTCCTCGGGCGTTATTTAAGTGCCGAAGTCGAACACGGCGCTTTGACGCGTGCAGTCTCGGGTGACCTCGCAATTACGCGCAGCAATACGGCTTCGAACGGCGAATACCTTGCTTACATCAACACGGCGGGTTCCAAGATTCGTTTGCCGATGAACATCATGCAAGCGGGCGAGTACTTATTGCGTTACCGCTATGCAAATGGCGGCGAAGGCGATGCTACGCACAAAGTCACTGTCAATGGCAAGTCTCAAACCGTGACGCTCCCGCCGACAGGTTCTTGGGGAACGTTCCCGGAAAAGTCTATTGTGATGATTCCGGCAACGCTCAAGCGCGGTGGCAACTTCATCGAAATTGAACCGCAGCCGAACGGATTCTTCTCGGAACTCGACCGCATCGACTTCTTGCGCGTGATTCGCGATACGATTCCGGCAAACGGCTTTGATAATGGTATCCGCGTGCGCCTCACGGACAAGGATGAATTTGCTATCAAGGATGGCGGCTACGCCATTTTTGAAAACGTTGTTGCCGATTCCATCAAGAGTGACGAAGTTTCTATCCAAGTGAAAAATGCAACCGCAGGCAAGCTCGCCATTCGTGATGGTGCAAAGAACGGAATCGTCCTTGCCGAATGTGACCTTTCAACGGCTAAGGCTGCAGCCAATGGCTGGTCTGAGGCAAACTGCGGAACGCTCAAAAGCAAAACGGGCATCAAGGATTTTTACCTGACCGCGTCTGGTATTTCCGGCGAAGCCATTGTCGGAAATATAATGTTCAAGTTGAACACCCCAGAGTCAAGTTCCAGCAGCGTTTCCGCGGAATCTAGCTCCAGCGAAATGATTGTGAGCAGTTCGAGCGAATCCTCTGTGGCGCTCCCGGCTGTTCGTCCGACATTGAACTACTCGGTGACTCAAATCCCTAACGGTTACCGCGTACACTTCGATAATGCTGGCGTTCATCAGGCTTACCTCTTGAATCCGATGGGGCAAATTGTCTCCCGTAAAAAAACTTACGGTACCGATATCGAATTTAATAACCTTCCCAAAGGCCGATACGTTGTAAAAGTGAAGTGATTTTTTGCAAATAAATTGTACCGAAAAATCCTTTCGGAATTTAAATTAAATAGTGTATGCTGGTGTGTGGTTAAAGGAGTCGTATGATTCGTTGTTCTAGAATTTGCACCGTTGCATTCCTCTTTGCAGGCCTCTCGTTTGAGGCTGCTTTTGCCGCTGATTGGTATGCCAAGGAAACCCGTTGGGCGGGCCATGATCCCGACATTATCCGCTACGAGGATGGCTATGCGCTTGCGACAACGGATAATCACATGCTTATGCAGTTTTCCGAGGACGCGCTGAACTGGAAAAATGGCGACCCTGCCATGCCGGAATTCTCGAAGTGGCTTTACAAGTACGCGCCGAACATGATTGACATCTGGGCGCCGGATATTCATTATATCGGCGGGGAATACCGCATGTACTATTGCGGTTCCGAAATGGGCATCCGCTCGTCGGGTATGGGTTTCATGTCGAGTAAGGAAATCGACCCGACAAAGCCAGGCTACGGCTGGACGGACCAGGGCGAAGTGATTCACACGGTTAAGAGCGATTCGTACAACGCGATTGACGCGGCGGTGCTCAAAGATCTTGACGGAAAAGTCTGGATGGCGTTTGGTTCGTGGGGGACGGGTATCCACATTCTCGAACTGGACGAAAAAACGGGCAAGGTGAAAGATGGCGCAAAAATGCAGAATATCGCAAACCGCGGTGGCGCTGGCGTCGAAGGCGCAAGCCTCATTGAACACAACGGAAAGTACTTCCTCTTTACCGCTTGGGACAATTGCTGCAAAAAAGGCGCTGATCTCGAAAACAACTCTTACAAGACAACGGTCGGGCGTTCTAACCGCATTGATGGCGGCTATGTAGACCGCAGCGGCAAGGCTCTCTTGAATGGCGGTGGTACGATTCTCCTCAGCCGTTACGGACGCTACTACGGGCCCGCGGGCGGTGAAGCTTTCGAAGATGTGAACCGCCAACGCTTTGTGAACCACTATTACGACAAGAACGATGGCGGTAATTCTTACATACAAGTGCGCGATATCGTTTGGACCGAAGACAACTGGCCAGAACTGGGTCAACCGTTTATGGGGCGTTACCTGAGCGCCGAGGCTGAACACGGCATCCTCACGCATGTCGATATCTCGAGCAGTTCCAAGGCTTCGAACGGGGAATTCTGCGCTTACATCAATTATGACGATAGCAAGATTCGCTTGCCGATGATTATCCCGCAGGCGGGTGATTACCTTATTCGTTACCGTTACGACAACAACTGGACCGAAGATGGCGCAAACGGCAGCTCGCATTTTGTGGACATCAACGGCAAAACGCAAGAAGTGCAGTTGCCGCTGACGGGCGCTTGGAGAGAGTTTCCCGAAAAGTCTGTCGTGTACATTCCGACAAAGCTTAAACGCGGATCAAACTTCATTGAAATCACGAAGGGTAAGCATTACGCAGAACTGGACCGTCTTGATTTCTTGCGCATCATCCGCGATACGATTCCGGCAAATGGCTTTGATAACGGCATCCGCGTGCGCCTCACTGATAAGGATGAATTTGCCATCAAGGACGGTGGCTATGCGATTTTCGAAAATGTGATTACCGACTCCATTGTTGGCGTAGGCGTAACCGTTCAGGTGAAAAACAGCGCTGGCGGCACTCTTTCTCTCCGCACCGAAAGTAAAAAAGGCGATGTGATTTCTAAATGCGAATTGCCCACTGCAGGCGATTCTAAGTGGACTGACGTGCAATGTTCGAACTTGCCGAAGCTCAAGGGCGTACAGGACTTTTACCTCACGGCGGAAGGCCTTGGTGGCGAAACTCTCGTCGGGAACATCAAGTTCGGGAAGGCGGCGGACTCAAGTTCAGTCGGACTTTACGACAATCCTCGCGTAGCTTCTGCGGCGCATTCTGGACTCAACATCACTTTTGATCGCGGTTCCCAAACGATTTATCTCTCGATGGATGCCCCTTGGTCGCTGTTTGACATGAACGGCGTTGTAATCAAGTCTGGTTTTGGTCGCGAAATTCATGCAAATGCTATGCCTCGTGGTTTGTATTTTATTCGTTCCGGCAACCAAGGTCTGCGCTTTAGGCTGTAATTTTCATAGAAAACTCTAGCTAGAATACGCTTTTTCCCAATTTTTAGTTTTGGTTGGGCTTAATTATACTTTTTGTATTCTTTTTGACGCAAAAATGATATATTTGATTGTAAAAGAAAATTTTCTAGTGGAGTTTTATCATGAACATAAAATGGAAATTAAGTCTGGCGACCGCGTTCCTTTTTGCGTTGGGAGCTTGCTCAAGTTCGTCTTCGTCTGCCGCTGAAGATGATGATACTGAATATTCGTCGTCTGCAAAAGGGGAGTCTAATGGTGGCAAGTCTTCTTCTTCTACCTCTAGTGCTGCTTGTAAGTCCCTTACTGAAAAAAATTTAGCAACCCCTTCAAATTTGCAGGTAATCAAGAACGGTGAGAACAAGTGGGTTCTTATTTGGGATTACTCCGCTAATGACGATCGTCCTGAAACAGGTTTTGTTGTTGAATCTCTTGACATGTCGGATTCGCTTCCCAAATGGAAGTCTGTAGGCTCAACCAACGCTGCTGTTGTAATGTACAACCTGGAGGGTGAATCCAAGTCCGGCAAGTACTATCGTGTGTCAGCCAAGGACGATTGTGGTGTTTCCAAAGCAACGGACATGGTTGAGATTGCGGCAACTGGTGCTAATGCCATTACAAATGCGGACCTTGCTACGCCCTCAAATCTCAAGCTCGAAAATGTTGGTGACAACATGTGGCAACTTTCCTGGAGCTACACGAATAACGAAAATCGCCCCGAACAGGGATTTAAGCTTCAGAGTTTGAACCTCGATGACAAGAGCCCGAAGTGGTCTGACGATGGCACCACAAACAAGGGCGTTCATGTTGTAAAAATCGATGGAAACAAGAAAGGCGGTTTGCTTTTCCATGTTGCCGCTAAGGATGACAAGGGAATTTCCGAATATTCTGAAGAAATTACCATCCCTCGTGTAACTGATACCACGAGTTCTTCGAACAGTATGGATTTGGCTGTTCCGACGAGTTTGAAGATTGATTCCATCGGCGTGAACAAGTATCAGCTTTCCTGGAGCTATACGGATAACAAGAATCGTCCAGAAAATGGCTTTAAATTGCAAATACTTGACGTGAACGCCAAGAGTCCAGCTTGGGCTGTTTTGGATTCTACGAATAAGAGCGTTCGTTTCTTCAATGTAGATGCAATCAAGCATGGCGGTAAGTACATTCGTGTCGCGGCCAAGGATTCTAAGGGATTATCGACATACTCTGATGAAATTCAAGTTCCTGATGCTGATACGACAAAGGTTGCAGGTGAGGAACTTGACCTCGCGGTTCCGAAGAATCTTGTTCTTGATCCTTTGGGCAACGATGAATATAGGCTTTCTTGGGAGTACACCAATACTCCTAAGCGTCCGGCAACGGGGTTTGTTCTCCAGAAACTCTACATTGCAAATGGAAAGAATTGGGAAGACGTTAAGGCCTCTGTGGGTAAAGACGTGCAGTTCTACAATCTTTCGGCCGAAGATTGCAATTATTACATTCGTATTGCCGCTAAGGATAGTAAGGGCTTAAGTGATTATTCTAATGTGATTGAAATCCCTAAGATCGGTGCAGAAGAAGGTGAAGAAGAAGTTGCTACTCCGCCGTCTGAACTTACGATTTCTCGTATTGCGCCGAGCGTTTGGGAACTCAGCTGGAACTATTCCGATGCTTCTGATGACCCGAACAGAAAGTTCATCATCCAGACATCCAAGCTGAAGGACTTCAAGTGGACAGGTCTCAAGTCTCCTATTGATGGTAGCGTGCGCCGCTATTACATTCAGGGTCGCGATAAGATTGAAACCTACTACCGCATGGCCGTGGTCAATGGTAGTGATACGTCTGCCTTTACCGATGCAATCCAGCTGACTCCGGATATTTCTTACCGTGATTACATGGCTCTTGAAGTGCCTGTGCCGTCTGAAAAGTTTATTTTGGGCTATACGACTGCGTACGAAGCAGACCAGGATACTTCAACGAAGGACGATAAAACTTATATTAGCGCTTCGGCTACATATACAATCACGGAAAACTTTATCAGCAAGTATATTGTTGAATCGGAATACACGGATACCGTTTATTACGAAGCCCGTTGGTTTACTTCTCTAGAAAATTTCAACTACTATAAGGGCTCTTGCGAAGGGAAGAAAACTTCTGATAAGTGCGATAGTTGCTATTGGAGCGAAACGTTCCCGTATCAGGAACCGTCCATTACGAAGCGTTTTGATGAATCAGATTTTGCTGACGAGGATAAAAAGACGACCATACTTGCTTCTTGCAAGAACCGTTCTGGTTATGACGCTGACGAACATTCCCTATTGTATAGTGCATCCACGTCGGCTGATAAATGGGAAGAAATCATGGCTCATGAAACTGGTATGTCAATGTGCATTCCTGACTATGTCCGTGGTATTTGCGGATACTATGTACAAATCCGTATTGTCTGGAAGGACATCAATGGAGAAACCGACTGGAGTGAATGGACGCAGCCGTTTAATATTGCGGACATCTCTGGCGCGGATGATCTCTGCAGCCCGAGCAAATAAATCATAACGGATAAAAATGTAAAAGGCACCGATGAAAAATCGGTGCTTTTGTTGTTTAGTTTTTTTTGAAAAATGCGTCGCTATAAACGTTATTTCAAAAATGCAAAGAACACAGCGGCGATAATGAACAAGAACGCGACAATGTGATTCCACTGGAGCGTTTCCGTGTGGAACACCGTGACGGCAATCGTCGTGAACACCGTGAGAGAAATAGCTTCTTGGATGATTTTCAGCTGCATCAGGCTGAATGGCCCGCCGTTGATACGGCTCCCGATGTTGTTTGCGGGAATCATGAAACTGTACTCCAGGAGCGCGATGCCCCACGAAGCGAGAATCACGAGAATCAGCGGCCAGTCGGTGCTGATGTGCATTTCTTTGAGTTTAAGGTTGCCGTACCAAGCGAACGTCATAAAGATGTTGGAACAGCAGAGAAGAAGAATTGTAAAAATACCAGCTTTCATAATTTATTTCTTGTTTCTTTGACTATACGGTTTTCCTGTTGTCATTTGGTACGCTAAGCGTTTGCGCACTTCTTCGAGATACTTGATGTAATTTTCGCTTTGGTAGTCGCGATACGTCCAGTCAAAAGCGTGGAAATGCCCATCTTGGAAGTATAACGTCGGCTCAACGAAAATCCCGCGCTGCATGTAAACGCGCTGGCGCTGGTCCTTGGTCGTTGCCAAAAAGAACTGCCCAAGCGTCATGTAGCCCGGATCAAGATTCACAGGGCGCAGTCCCGGAGTCCCGTTTTCCTTGGCGATTTCGAGTTCAATATCATTTGTCCAAAGCTTGATGTCCACAATCGTCTCGCGGTCAACGAGATTCTCGTAGCTGAAAAACGCGCGTACCGGCGCCTCGCCAATTTCTTCTTTGTAGTAGTTAGTGAACGTGAACGGAAACGGTTCCAAGTTCAGGTCTTCTTCGCCGAAACGCGACTTGAGCACTCCGCGGACCGCTTCTACGGACTCGGCATCTTTCGCGAGAATGCCCACGATGATTTTCACTTTGGCAGGAGTTCTTATTTCACCCATGCCGCAAATTTAGAAATATTTGTATTTTTTTGAAATATGAATTTCTCTCGTCTTTGGACTTTCGCTTCGCTCAAGTCCCAACCATTCGGCTCGGTCATGCCCAACTTCGTTGGTCGCGACTCTCGCCTTAAATGGTTGTCGTCTCTCGTTTTTATTCTCTCGTCTCTCGTCTTTACTCTCTCGTCTGCTTACGCCGAGGCTCCCCGTGTTGTGCCGACAATCCTTGATTCTATTCCGCACGAACAGTCTCATTTTACGCAAGGCCTCTCGTTTGACGGCAAAGAAATGATTGAAACCACAGGGCTGTATGGAAAATCTGGACTGTACCGCCGTACGCTTGACGGAAAAATTCTGGATTCCGCCCGCATTGAGGAACGCTATTTTGGCGAAGGCTCCGTAGCGCTTGGCGACGAAATCTATTATCTCACCTGGAAATCGCATAAGGCCTTTATCTACTCGCGCAAACCGTTCAAAAAGAAGGGTGAATTCCGCATCCCGACCGAAGGCTGGGGCCTTACGCTCTGGCGTGACCAGCTTTTGATGAGCAACGGTTCCGATGAACTTTTGCAAATTGCACCGGGCGGCTTTGATGTGTCCGGAATTATCAAGGTTCACGATGGCCGCTATTCCATAAAACTCTTGAACGAACTTGAAGTTGTCGGAAATATTTTGTACGCAAACATCTGGCAGACCGACCTGATTGCCGAAATTGAACTCCCGAGCGGCAAGGTGCTCCGCTACATTGACTTTTCGAAAAAAGCGGGGGAGATCCGCGAAAAATTCCCCGGTGTCGACGTCCTAAACGGCATCGCCTACGACGGCAAAAACTTCTGGATTACCGGCAAGCTTTGGCCGCAAATCTACAAAGTCAAGTTTTAAAAGCCGCGCATTCGTAAAAAGAGCAATTCTTCCATCTGCTATGGTTGATTCAAGGCGACCGACTTTTATTTTCACGGAAAAACATCAAATAAGATGTCCCGAGCGCATCGGCTAACTTCTTTGACATGAGCATAGAAATGGGCCAGGCTCCTCGTTCAAGCGAATTATAATTCTGTTTTGCGAGACCAACTTTTTGTGCCAACTGCGCTTGCGTAAGTCCTGCGTTTATGCGCATTATTTTCAGCGTCTTGGCTGGATTTATATTTTTTTTCGCCTTCTTGTACCAATCCATTTCTTCCACAGGCTCGAGAACGTCATCGTCGTCTTCGATACGGACGGAATCGGGGAACAGCGCGTCCAAAAAGGCAATGACAGGTTTCGGAATATTCTTGCCCGAAACCTTGAACGACACCGGTTCATCAGTGTTCTGCATAGGGGGCGCTTCCACGACTGCCTGCATAAGTAACCTCCACAGTTATTCCTTTTTCCGTTTCTATCCAGCACGCCACCCATTTGTGGGAAAGGTGACAATGATGAGTAGACGTTCCTGCCAATATTCCGTAATTTGGCCAATTTGTTCTGACGGGGCCATTCATCCGTATGTCGTCAACAAGCAACGCTAGTTTTTCTTGCTGCTTTTGAGGCATTGCTGAGACAGCCCGAGAGACTCTTCTCGACATTAAAATAGTGTACATAATAAATATATATTACTTTTTATTACTTGTCAACCTCCGTATTAAAAAGGAACCAGTCGCAATTTGCAACCAGGTTCCATCAGCAAGTTTATGGGCTCCTCTTCACTTCCTTCATCATTAACTCCTTTGCGTTACAAGCGAAAAAACGCAAGATTACTACACCATTAAATATACATTCCCATTTTGTCACAAAGTGTCAAAATGAATTTTTCTTAAATTTGTTAAAATCTACGGGAGTTTCCTGCTTGCAACGCAGAGGCGCTCCTTCCGGTATTGTGGGGTATGATTCCTAATGTAGGATTATCTTGAAATTTTCGCTGCAGAATACGTCGGCGATTGTATGATGGATGAGGATCGCAATCTTGTGTGCTTCTTCCCGAATGAGTCCCGCCTGAACCTTGCGCTCAATAACTACGAACGCTTGAGCTTCGTTGAAACCTCTCAGGGGTAACGGTTAATTTTATCCGCATTTTTGCAGAGAATTTTATAACGGCAACTTTTAGCGGAGTTGTCGTTTTTGTATATTGAGTTTGAATACGAATGAGAATTGTGAATGAACAAGCAATCGATTGTAGAATGGATAAAAAAGAATGAAAGGCAGGCGAAAGTCTTTATTATAGGCTTTTATGGATTTGTTATGCTTCTTTTGTATGCTTGTCATCCACCAGATTTTACTCCCGTGGACAATGAACGAGTGCTTGCTTATACGAAGGCTAATCAAAAAAAGGGATTGGGTGCCTAATTGAAGGCTATGAACTTTCTAAATTAGAAGAACCTTTGGTTGTTCCTTTTTTGCAAGTATTTATCAATGGTTATTACGGATTGTATCGCGTATATGATGTTATGTATGTAAATGAATCTGGTGAAAAACGCAAGTTTTTAACTTATAAGTGTCCTTTAACTTATGGACTTGATGTTATTCCAGAAGATATTGATTTCGTGATTGAAGAAACTTCAGATGTAATAACTGTTTATTATGAAAAAGAACCGGTAGATGGCTTTAAGGTTGAAAATAATCCTTTCTCAAAAGAGATCCAATTTAAATTTTTGAGTGATTTGAAAAATGTACGTGCTGTAGAGGGGGCCTGTTTTTGATGAAAAAATGGATGTCCATGAATATTGGTGAACTTCCTTGGGTCAATCGTCTGCTTTCCCTGATTTCATCGATTTTGCTTTTTTTATATGGTTTGTCAAATGTAATGACATTGATTCATTATGGCTTTGAAAAAGATTTTGGAACAATTTGGGCTTTGTCTGGTATTTTAATTTTACCTGCATCAATACTTTTATTCCTTGATTTTTTGAATGTTCAAATTTTATGGGTGAAAAATCGCATATGGTTTGTATGTTTTTGGGTTGCTTTTGTGCTTAGAATTTTTACATATTTTTTAGGCCGTTTTCTTCATACTTATTATCATTGATTATGAAAAAGAATCAATATGAAGTGTTTTTTAACTTTGTTAATTTGTTTTTTAGTTTTTATTATAACTAGCTTTATTTGGAATGTAAGGCAGGGTTTGGAATCGTCTTTTTTAGTTGCTTTTGCTTCTTTGTTACTTTATATGTCTAAAAAGCCGACTGCGTATTTTATCGAGTGGCTTGCTTTTACGATTGTTTTTACCATAGGCTTACTTTTATCGCTGCATTTGGGGGTGAAAATTCCGACGCGTCCTGTGCCATTGAACGAACTTTGGCTTAGTGTCCCGCATACTTTGAGTATATCGGGTTTGATTGCGTGGTATTTTATGAAGAAGCATAAATAGCAGCCATCTATTTTTCTAAATTTACCCCGTTCAAATTTAAGACGTGATATATTCACGAGGTAAAACAATATGGCAATGCAAGATATGAATGACCAGGTGATGGCTCGCTTGGCTAAGCTCGACAAGTTCAAGGAAATGGGTGTGGATGCTTATCCGCACAAGTTTAACAGGACCCATGATTCCAAGGTTTTGAAGGAAAACAAGGATGCCTTGATGGTGACCAAGGAACCGGTTGCATTTGCCGGCCGCGTGGTGCGTTTCAATCGCAAGGGTAAAATGTGCTTTATGCACCTCAAGGACCGCTATGGCCGCTTGCAGGTTGTGGTTGCCCGTGACGAAGTGGGCGAAGAAAACTACGAAATCGTGAAGATGACCGACCTCGGTGACTTCATCGGTGTGAACGGTACGATGTTCGAAACGCAGAGCGGTGAATACTCTGTGCGTGCCGAAAAGGTCACGATGCTTTCGAAGGCTGTGCGCCCGCTCCCGGTCGCCAAGGAAAAGGTCGACGAAAACGGCAACAAGGTCGTGTTCAACGAATTTGCCGACGTGGATACCCGCTACCGCCAGCGCTATATCGACATGGCTTTGAACGACGACGTGAAGGAAGTCTTCATCAAGCGTTCCAAGATCATGCAGGCTATCCGCGAATACCTCATCGAAAAGGGATTCATCGAAGTCGAAACCCCGACGCTCCAGCCGATTTACGGTGGTGCTAACGCTCGTCCGTTTACGACGCACCACAATGCTTGCGACATGACGCTCTACTTGCGCGTGGCTCCGGAACTTTACCTCAAACGCTGCATCATTGGCGGTATGGAAAAGGTGTTCGAGTTCTGCAAGAACTTCCGCAACGAAGGTATGGACCGTACGCATAGCCCGGAATTCACTGGCCTCGAATTCTACGAAGCCTACGCCGACTACAACGACATGATGGTACACTTCGAAAACATTTACGAACGCGCCTGCATTGCCGCTAACGGTACGACCAAGGTCAACTACCAGGGCAAGGAAATCGACTTCAAGGCTCCGTGGCCGCGCTACAGCATGATCGAAGCCATTGAAAAGTTCGGTGGCATCAAGGTCAACGATATGAGCGACGACGAAATCAAGGCCAAGATGGAAGAACTCGGCGGTCACCTTGATGGTGAATTTACTCGTGGTCGTGGCATCTTGGAACTCTTCGATCTCACGGTGGAAGGCAAGCTCATCCAGCCGACGATCATCAAGGACATGCCTACCGAAAGCACCCCGCTCTGCAAGAAGCACCGCACGACTGCAGGCCTCATCGAACAGTTCGAACCGTATGCTAACGGCTGGGAACTCGGTAACGCTTACACCGAACTTAACGATCCGATCCGCCAGCGCGAACTCCTTGAAGACCAGGTGCGTCGTGGCCGTGGTGGTGAAGGTGAAACCCATCCGATGGACGAAAACTTCATGCACGCTGTGGAAAGCGGTCTTCCGCCGACGGGCGGCGTGGGCTTTGGCATCGACCGCATGGTCATGCTCCTCACCAACCAGCAGACCATCCGCGACGTCCAGCTCTTCCCATTGATGAAGCCTGAGGTTTAGACGAGAGAACGTCGCTTCGCGGCTACAGACGAGAGACGAAAGAACGTAAAAGGAAAAGATCTAGAGAATGTTTGCGTATAGAAAACTATTGGTTTATCAGAAAGCTCTGCAATGGTTGCTAGACGTTTATCGTTTGTGTAGAACTTTTCCTGATTACGAAAGATTTGCTCTAACAAGTCAAATTAGGCGAGCTGCTGTTTCTGTGACTTCAAACATCGCAGAGGGTATGAGTCGTTCTTCGGACCGTGAAGTTGTACATTTTCTTGAAATAAGCTATGGATCATTGATGGAGGTTCAAAGTCAATTAGAAGTAGCTCAGTTGTTAAACTACATTTCAAAGGATTCTTTGGATGACGTCGATCCGAAGACTGAGGAAATCGCAAAAATGCTTTCTGGTTTGAAAAAGTCTAAAATGCGATAATCTCTCGTCTCTCGTCTCTCGTCTCTCGTCTATGATTAGTAAGCTCGAACTTCTCATCGCTTGGCGTTACTTGGGGGCTCAACGTAAGAGTCTCTTTGTTTCGCTTATTGGTATTTTCAGTATGCTCGGCGTTTCCATTGGCGTGTTTGCGCTGGTGGTGGCGCTTGCGGCGGTCAACGGTTTCGAAGAAGAGGTCACGGCCCAGATGATTGGGAAGGACGCTCACTTTGAACTGATGGCGTACAATGGCAATCCGATTGGTCCGTACGATAGCCTCACGCAGGAGGTGCAAAAGCGTGTGCCTGACGTAGTCGCTTCGTCGCCGTTTATCGTTTACAAGGTGGGCATCAGCTCCAAGAAGGTGAACGATGGCATTGTCATTTACGGCATTGACCCGGCGACAGCCAAGGGCGTGACGGATATCCATAAATACATCAAGTGGGGAGAATACTCGGTCGACAGTCTTGAAGACATGGGTGGCAAACGCCGTCCGGGAATTATTCTCGGGACTGGGCTTGCGGCGCGCTTGCGCGTTGTCGTTGGTGACAAACTCGTGTTGCAGACATTCCAGAGTCCGGACGAGGCGATGAGTTCGGGTGGCCCGAAGATGATGATGTGCGTGGTGAGCGGCATCTTCGAGACGGGTACTTACGAATACGATGGAAACCTTGCGTATGTCGGCATTTCGGATTTGCAGAAGTTGCTCGGCATGGGGAACACCGTGACCGGCATCCAGTTCCGCATCAAGGATCACTGGAAAGCGGGCGAGGCGGTCGATAGCATGGCGACTTGGCTATCTTATCCGTATTACGGGATGGATTGGAAGTCCAAGAACATCACGCTCCTCAAGTGGATGAACTACGAAAAGTTCATTGTGGCGGCGGTGATTTGTTTGATTATCTTGGTCGCTGCGTTCAACATCATCAGCTCGCTCATCATGGTTGTGATTGACAAGACAAAGGAAATTGGCATCTTGCGTAGCATGGGCTTTAGCAAGGCGGGCGTGATGCGTGTGTTCATGCTGATGGGAAGTTTCATTGGCGTGGGCGGTACCGTTGTGGGTGGAACTGTTGGACTTGTGCTCTGCAAGTTGCAAGAGGCTTACCACTTCATTAAGCTGCCTGGCGATGTGTACGTGATTCCGTATTTCCCGATTTCGGTGCATGCGATTGACGTTATTTTGATTTTTGTGATTGGTATTGTTTTGTGCGTGTCCGCGACGCTTTTGCCGGCGTGGAAAGCAAGCCGCTTGGATCCTGTGGGGGCGATTAGACATGAATGATTTAGACGAAAGAACGCTTCGCCTTTGGCTTCGCTATAGACGAAAGAGTAAAGAGTTTGATATAATTCTTTCGTCTTTCGTCTTTCGTCTTTCGTCTATTGGAGTTTTTTATGTCTAGCTTACTACAAACAGAAAATCTTCGTCGTGTCTTCTCCGAGACGGGTGAATCTCTTGAAATCCTCAAGGGCGTGAATTTTTCGATGGAAGCGGGCGAGCTTGTGGCGCTCACGGGTTCATCGGGTTCTGGCAAATCGACGTTCTTGAATTTGGTCGGAATGCTTGATACACCAACTTCGGGCGAGATTTTGTTCAAGGGCAAGCCGCTTAGTAAATTCAGTAGCGAAGAACGCGATATGTACCATCGGAAGCATGTTGGGTTCGTTTTCCAGTTCCATCACTTGCTCACGGAATTTACGGCGCTCGAAAATGTTTGCGTGCCGGGCCGCATTCTCGGGACTCCCGAAAAGGAATGCCGCGAACGTGCTGAAATGCTTTTGGAAACGGTGGGCCTCAAGGAACGCCTCAAGCACTTGCCGCGAGAACTTTCGGGCGGTGAACGCCAGCGAATTGCAATCGCGCGTGCGCTCATGAACAACCCGTCCCTCGTGTTTGCGGATGAACCGAGCGGTAACCTGGATGAAGCGAATTCGGCGAAATTGAACGAGCTCTTTGGCGAACTCAATGAAAAGTTCCATCAGGCGTTCTTGATTGTGACGCACGATGAAAAGCTTGCTAGTTTTGCAAAACGCCGAGTCGTGATGCATAATGGAGTGATTCAATAGGGACTTGAGCAATGAGGTCGCTCATTTCACTCGCTTTGAGGTCGCCTTGCAAGCAAGGCTTTGAGTGAAATAAAGGAGGCTACGCCTTGACAATTAAAACCTCAAAGGCACGAAGTGCCGTGCTCATAGCCCAGAGCACCGTAGGTGCGACCTCATGCCTATGTTTAGTAACTATCTTTTGAGCGTGATAAGAGAATGAATAGGAGATTCCCGCTCAGCGGCGGGAAAGACAAAAGCAAATATGGCAGATATCAACGGTATTTTTTCAGCTAAGGCAAAAGCAGCGCTGCAGGCGGCACGTATTGCGGCCCGCAATTTAGGGAGCGACTGCGTAACGGTAGAACACCTTTTGTTTGGTCTTGTTCGCGAGGATTCTGGTGTTGCCTCGGAAACGCTCAAGGCTTTGAAGGTCAACCTGACGGAACTCAGTGAGACCATCCAGCGTGCGCTGAGTACGAACGGCGGCCTCATGACGGTCGGTGGCGATTCTCACGGCGGTCTTTTGACATTTACGGGACAGTGCAAGGCGGTGCTTTACAATGCCGCGAAGATTGCCAAGGAAGAAGGCGTCCAGTTCATTGGCCCCGAACACTTGATGCTTGCGATTTTGCAGCAGACCGATTCTCCGGCGGCAGCAACGCTCTCGACGTACAACGTGACGTTTGAAAACTATCAGGAAATGCTGATGCAAATCAAGCGCCAGGCTGACGGACAGCCGATGGATGAAGGTCAGCCCGAAGATGAACCGCGTGAACGTTATACGCAAACTCGTCAGGCGAATCCGCAGTCCCGTTCCAAGACGCCGATTCTTGAACATTTCGGTCGTGACCTCACGGCGATGGCTCGCGCAGGCAAGCTCGATCCGATTATCGGCCGTGAAGCAGAAATTGAACGCTTGATCCAGATCCTTTGCCGTCGCAAAAAGAACAATCCGGCGCTCATTGGCGAACCGGGCGTGGGCAAGACTGCGATTATCGAAGGCCTTGCTCTCAAGATTGTGCAGCGCAAGATTCCGGACCTCTTGGCGAACAAGCGCGTGGTGACGCTTGACGTTGCCGCCATGGTGGCCGGTACAAAGTATCGTGGCCAGTTCGAAGAACGCGTGAAGGGCCTCATCATGGAACTCCAGCGCGTGGGCAATTCCGTGATTCTCTTTATCGATGAACTCCACACGATTGTGGGCGCAGGCGGCTCCGAAGGCAGCCTTGATGCATCAAACATCTTTAAGCCCGCTCTTGCACGTGGCGAACTCCAGTGCATTGGCGCTACGACTTTTGATGAATACCGCAAGTACATCGAGAAGGATCCGGCTCTTGAACGTCGCTTCCAGACGATTATTGTGAATCCGCCGACGGTCGAAGATTCTATCCAGATTCTCGAAGGTCTCCGCCCGAAGTATGAACAACATCACAATGTTCATTACACGCCGGATGCCGTGCGTGCCGCTGTTGAACTTGGTGAACGCTACATCAGCGAACGCTTCTTGCCAGATAAGGCGATTGACGTGCTTGATGAAGCAGGTGCTCGCGTGCGCCTGAATTCCATCAAGATTCCGCAGGACTTGCAGAACATGGAAGACGAGCTTGGTGTCTGCCTCCAGAAAAAGGAAGAAGCGGTAGCCAACCAGGATTACACTTCGGCGGCCCAGCTCCGCGCCCGCGAAGAAGAATTGCAGAACAGCATTGCCGAACGCAAAAAGCAGCTGCAGAGCGAAGAATCCGAAACGCCGGTTGTCGATGACAACGTTATCCGTGACGTCATCAGTAAGATGACGGGAATCCCGGTCCGCAGACTCGGTGGCGAAGAAGCGCAAAAGCTCATCCACCTCGGCGATGAAATCAAGCAGCGCGTGATTGGCCAGGATCAGGCCGTTGATGCGATTGTGAAGTCTATCCGCCGTAGTCGTGCAGGCATTCGCAACAACAAGCGCCCTATGGGAAGCTTCCTCTTCTTGGGACCGACGGGTGTCGGCAAGACGGAACTCGCGAAGGTGCTTTGCAAGGAACTTTTCGGCAGCGAAGATTCGCTTGTGCGTATTGACATGAGCGAATACATGGAAAAGCATAGTGTGAGCCGCTTGATTGGCGCTCCTCCGGGATACGTGGGCTTTGAAGATGGCGGTGGCCAGCTGAGCGAAAAGGTGCGCAAGCATCCGTATTCTGTGGTGCTGCTTGACGAAATTGAAAAGGCTCATCCGGACATATACAACTTGCTCCTCCAGATTTTGGACGATGGCATTTTGACGGATAGCTATGGCCGCAAGATCAACTTCAAGAATACGATTATCATCATGACGAGTAACGCTGGAGCCCGTGAAGTCCGCCATAGCAGTGGCATGGGCTTTACCAAGATGGGCGAGACGGACGATTACGAACGCATGGAAACCGCCATTCGTGAAGAAGTTAAGCGCGTGTTCTCGCCGGAATTTTTGAACCGCGTGGACGAACAGATTGTGTTCCGCGCCCTCTCGAAGAAGGACCTCGTTTCTGTCGTGGACATCCAGATGGGATTCTTGCAGAAGAACCTTTCCGACCGCGGTATCCTCTTGGAAATGAGCCAGGAAGCAAAGGAATTTGTCGTAAACCACAATTACGATGCTTCGCTGGGGGCACGCCCGATTCGCCGCTCCATCCAGAATCTGGTGGAAGACGAAATCGCCGAAGGGCTTTTGCTCGGGACGATGACGGACTTCTCCACGATTTACGTGGGCGTTGAAAACGGCAAACTCTCGTTCAAGTGCGAGAAGATAAAATCGTAGCCTACTTCTTTCGTCTCTCGTCTTTCGTCTTTCGTCTAAATAGCTATATTTGTCGCGAAAATTAACAATCAACCTATGAGGTTATAAATGTCTCAGATTTCTGCAGTTCTTATCTTCGGTGCACCGGGTTCTGGCAAGGGTACTGTGGGCGCAAAGCTCGCCGCTACGACCGCTCTCAAGCACCTCTCCACGGGCGACATCTTCCGTGGCATCGCTCCGTCTAGCGAATCCGGCAAGCTCCTTGCTTCTTACTCCAGCAAGGGCCTCCTCGTCCCGGACGAAGCTACCGTTGAAATCTTCGGCCGCTTTGTTGAAGGTCTCGTGAACACGAACAAGCTCAACCCGGAAAAGGACACCCTCCTCCTCGATGGTATTCCTCGCACGGTTGCCCAGGTCGATCTCATCAAGCCGATCGTTGACGTGAAGCACATCTTCGTTCTCGACATCAAGGACGAAGCTACTATCGTTGCCCGCCTCCTCAACCGCGCCAAGATCGAAGGCCGTAAGGACGACGCTGACGAAAACGTCATCAAGAACCGTCTCAAGGTTTACAAGGAATCCACCGCTAAGGTTCTCGAAAAGTACGATCCGAAGATCATCAGCCACATCGTTGGCGACAACACTCCGGACGAAGTCTTCCTCGACGTGCTCAAGGCATACGTGGACTTCACGAAGAACGCTTAATTCGTTCGCTGAACTTTATTCAGAATGCACCTTGCCTCGCGGCAGGGTGTTTTTTTTGAACTGTCATGCCCGCCACCGAGCGGGCATCCCCTCTTTTGCTTGTCATCCCCGACTTGTTCGGGGATCGGTTTCTTGTATTTCAAAAGCTTTATACTGTGTCATATACGAAAAAATTTTATTTTTGACATTGATTTTTGACTAAAAACGCGTGTTTTGTGTCATAGAAACCTGTAAATAGGGTATATTTGGTAACATGAAACCGATAATAGAATATAAAGATTACCATCCCTTGATCAAGGATTTCTACGAAGATCAAAAGCGGACTTCGTATTTCTCCTGGCGGGAATTTGCGAAACTCGCGGGGTTTTCTTCACCGACTTACTTGCGACTTGTGAGCGAAGGCAAGAGCAATTTGAGCCGAGTGTCGATGAACCGCATGATTTCGGCAATGGGGCTTGCGGGTTTTGAAGCAAACTACTTTATTGCTCTCGTCAATTTTTGCAATGCCAAGGACGATGAAGCTAAAAAGCCGTATTGGAAAGAAATGCGCCAAATTGCGCTTGAATTTAAAGTACGCGTCGTCGATAAGGAGGCTGTTGAATATTTCGATGGCTGGAAAAATCAGGTCGTTCGCGAACTTGCACCGATGATGAGTGGGGCCACCCCAGGGCAGATGGCGAAAACGTGCTGCAACGAAATCTCCGCTGCCGAAGTCAGCAAGTCGCTAGAGTTCCTGACGAAAGCGGGATTCCTGAAAAAAAGTGCGGACGGCTCGTATCGACAGACCGAAAAGAACGTGACCGCGTCAAAGGAAGGCATGGCCTATGCCGTACACTCGATGCAACGCCAAATGTTGCGACTTGCCAGTGAATCTATCGAACGCTTTGAACCGCAAGAGCGTAGCGTGTCAAGCGTGACCCTTACGGTCAATCGCGAATGTTACGAACGTATTGCACAAGAAATCGATGCGTTCCGCAAAAAGATTGCCGCAATGGCTTCGGAAACAGAAGATGCCGATCAAATCTATCATTTGAATATGCAACTGTTCCCGCTAACTTGGAAATTAAAAAAAGATGAGGTGGCTTAGTATGAAAAAGCTTTATAGTTTGTTTGCTCTCGGTGCTCTTTTGTTTGCCGCATGCTCCGATAACGCTTCTCCAGTTTCGGGCTCGACGAGCGTTCCGAACATGGGAAATAATGTAATGCCAAACACGCCTGTGCTGTGCAGCGTGATGGGCGTGACGGATTCCTTGGAAGCCATTGAAAAAGGCTGCATATGGTCTCCTGAAATGTGGGGCCCGACAACGGGCTATCGCGTGCGTACTGGTTATGATAATGGGACGAATACTTCGGGTATTTGGACGGTGAAAACATATCCTGAAGATGCTCATATTGTTATGAAATGGCCTGGGAACGCAACTACAGAATATGATTCGATGGCGCTTGCCGACGTGATTGATAGTTGTGGCGGTAGTTTGTGCGGAACAGCGCTGTTTATGGGAACAAATGATATTCCTAATAGTGATTATTATCGTAAAAATCAACGTAGAGAACTTCATTTTGAATTTTATCTTGCCGGTAAAGATGCATCCGGAAAGTTTGAAAGTGTTGATGCTCGCGATATGGGCGGCATTTGCATTTCGTATTCGGGTCACTTTTACTTGTTGCAACTTATCCCTGATGATTCGCTTGCTGCACTGATGGATGCCACTGTTTACGATGATTATATATGCGGTATGGGAACTGTTTCTAAGACAGATACAAGTGTTAGGGAACTATGCTTTTCATGGGACAATTTTACATTTAATGCAAGTCATGGCCGGGTTCCTGGAAAAATTTATCCATCGAATTATGATGTCGTTTCCCATTTAAAGGGTTTCCGTTTTGTGCTTGATGGATATTTTTATAAAGAAGGTTTTGAAAAGGATTTTAAGATTGCAGGGATAAGTCGCTATAATACGCCTAGAGTTCCTACAAACAACCTTCATCCAGTCAGAACGGATTGTGAACCCGTTTCTGTGATGAGTTCCGTCTGTGAATGTGATTATGCAGATGATAGAATAGATGTTTTAAAAGGAGATAGTGTTTTCAGCAGTTATTATTACTTAATGCAAAATCTTGGCGATGGTGTTGATTCCCTTTCCGAACCAGCGAAGGCTTGTTTTGAAAGCACAACACAAGAATTGGTTGCTTTCTTTGACAAGAAAATGTCCATAAGGGAAAAGCCTTGCGACAACCCGATTCCTCATGAGGTTATGTGTACTGACGGTACGACAAGTGAAACGCTTGAGTATACTGAATTCATGGCAGAATTCAATGATAGGCTTGCAATGTCCTACCAGGATGCTAGCGCAATCGCTGATTCTCTATATGCTCATTGCATGTCGTTAAATAATTGAATCGTAATTGAATCATAAAAACGAGTTGGGGTGAAATATGAAGGTTTCTAAAATTGCTTATGCCATGTTGGTGGCTGTAACGTTGACTGCTTGCTCGGATGTCGGTGATTTGGTGACGGATCCTGCCCTGAGTGAACAAGATAATCGCGTAGCTCTTGACAATATCACGGTCGAAGGCCATGCCTCGCATCTATCTGCATCGACCGCAACAAATTCAACGATGTTGCGACGTGTGGCGGATGCGGGTACCATGGTAAGGATGGCGGAACTGGATTCCGTTACCTTGGATACAACGGGAGTGGTGTTCTATAGTCGCTGCGATGGCTCTACGGGTGAGTTTGCGTTTGACCATGTCTCACTTCGTGGCCCGTATGTGAAAATTGAACTCGCTCCGTATGCGGAAAGCGAATCTTGGCAATGGAACGGTTCCTGGTCTTTTGATTTGTATGATCACGAAAGAGACCGCTTTGTAGCGACGTATAGCGTGATTGTTGATTTGAGAAAGTCAAGGACCGTTGATATAAACGCGATGACGTTTTTGGAAACTTTTCGTTTGCACCGTTTAGTCCGCTCGGGTCGCAGTTTGGCCGATGCCAAGGAACGTGCCGATAAAGAAATCATGAGTGCAGTTGGGCTTTCTGGCGAAACTTTTGATTTTGACAAAAGAGAATATGTTCGTAATCAAGACCACCAAATTGTCAATAACCTGCTAGAGAATTTGATTATTGAGTGGTCGTCCTATGCATCGCCATTGCAGGTTGCAAATGCGTTTGGCAACAAGGGCACGCTTTCAACGGAGAATCCGATTAGGGAATTCTTTGTTGATGAACTAAACGTGTGGAAAGAACAATATCCTGATAGCGACAGCGCCATTGATTATATAAACAGGTTTATAGACGCTCTTCAAGTAAAGTAAAAAACGATAGGAATGTAAGGAGAGAAAAAAAGCGGCCGGAGAAATCCGGTCGCTTTTCCTTTAAAGAAGGGAGATTCCCGGTCAAGCCGGGAATGACAATGTCATTAAGCGAGAGCCTTGATGATAGCATCACCCATACCAGTCGTGCCGACCTTAGTGCAGCCTTCCTGGTAGATATCGCCAGTGCGGTAGCCCTGAGCGATGACCTTTTCGCAAGCAGCTTCGATAGCCTTGGCCGCTTCTTCTTCCTTGAAGGTGTAGCGGAGCATGAGGGCCACGGAGAGGATCTGTGCGAGCGGGTTTGCAATACCCTTGCCTGCGATGTCCGGAGCAGAACCACCGGCCGGTTCGTAGAGACCGAAGGAACCTTCGGCGATAGAAGCGGACGGGAGGAGGCCCATGGAACCGGTGAGCATTGCGCATTCGTCGGTGAGGATGTCGCCGAAGAGGTTCGGGCAGAGGAGCACGTCGAATTCACGCGGGCGCTTGAGGAGCTGCATAGCAGCGTTGTCCACGTAGAGGTGTTCGAGAGTGAGTTCCGGATAGTCCTTGATGACTTCGTTCACGACTTCGCGCCAGAGCACGCTCGTGGTGAGCACGTTGGCCTTATCGATAGAAGCGACCTTCTTGTTGCGGAGCATAGCGGCGTCGAAAGCGAAGCGGGCAATGCGTTCAACTTCGTAGCGGCTGTACTTCATGGTGTCAAAGCCGATTTCTTCCTTGGAGCCCGGAACGCCTTCGCGGCCCTTCGGCTGGCCAAAGTAAACGTCACCCGTCAGTTCGCGGACGGTGAGGATGTTGAAACCGTCGCCGACGATGTCAGCGCGGAGCGGGCATGCGCCTGCGAGTTCCTTGTAAACGCGGGCCGGGCGGAGGTTGCAGAAAAGCTTGAAGTGCTTGCGGAGCGGGAGGAGAGCACCGCGTTCCGGCTGGAGGTTCGGCGGAAGGTGTTCCCACTTCGGGCCACCGACAGAACCGAAAAGAATACAGTCAGAAGCTTCACCGAGCTTGAGGGTGCTTTCCGGAAGCGGAGAACCGCTTTCGTCGTATGCGGCACCACCGACATTTGCCCATTCGGCGTTCACGTCGAAACCGAACTTCTTGGAAACAACGTCCAACACGCGGACAGCTTCTTTCATGACTTCCGGACCGATACCGTCGCCCGGAAGCACTGCAATCTTGTAATTCTTGCTCATTGTTAATCCTTGTTTAAATTTGAACGCCGTAAATGTAGCTATTTAGACTAGAGAGTAGAGACGAGAGACGAGAGATTTGTTGAAATTTTAGCAGTTGCTGATTGAATCTCGCTTAGTCTTTACAGCTCAAGTTCCGTCTGTTCGCTGAACAGAGACTTAGGAAGCGGCTTGTGGAGCATCCTGTACGCATTCAGCGTGGCGATGCGGCCGCGCGGTGTGCGTGAAATAAGCCCCTTCTGGAGCAGGTACGGCTCGTAGACTTCTTCAAGCGTATCCGGTTCTTCGCCCATGGCGGCGCTGATGGTGCCAAGTCCCACAGGTCCGCCATTGAACTTGTCTATCATCATGGCGAGAATCTTGCGGTCGGTCGGGTCGAGACCCTCGCTGTCGATGCCGAGCATTTCGAGCGTCTTGAGCGCTGCTCGTTCGTCGATGACTCCCGTTCCGCGCACCTGTGCCACGTCTCGGCATCGCCTGAGCACGCGGTTCGCCACTCGTGGCGTCCCGCGGCACCGCCCGCCAAGAATCTTGGCCGCTTCTTCCGAGAGTTCTACACCTAAAATGCGTGCGCTACGCATTAAAATCTTGACAATATCTTTTTCGTTGTACAGTTCCAGGCGGTACTGCAGCCCGAAACGGTCACGGAGCGGCCCGGTCAAAAGCCCGCTGCGGGTGGTGGCGCCTACGAGCGTAAAATGCTTGAGGGGGAGGTTCACGCTTCTTGCTGCTGGTCCGGAATCCAGCATGATGTCGAGGCGAAAATCTTCCATAGCGGGGTAGAGGTACTCTTCGACCACGCGGTTCAATCGGTGGATCTCGTCGATAAACAAGATGTCGTTCTCTTGTAGGCTTGTGAGGAGTCCTGCAAGGTCGCTTGCTTTTTCGAGCACGGGGCCGCTTGTGATATGGATGTTGACGCCCATCTCCTTGGCGATAATGCTCGAAAGCGTTGTCTTGCCGAGTCCCGGAGGGCCTGCAAACAAGCAATGGTCAAGCGCATCGCCGCGCTGTTTGGCCGCTTCAATGGCGATAGAAAGGCTTTCCTTGATGTCGTCTTGGCCTGTAAATTCGCTCAAACTAGGCGGTCGCAAGTTGCGGTCGGTATCGCCCTCGTCAAAAGAACACTTCTGCGGTGAAATTATACGCTGATCTTCCATATTATACCTGCGTTGTCACCCGGCCTTCGTGCCGGGGTCGCCTTTTACAAATACTTGAGCGCCTCCGGTATGAGTGCGGCAGCATCCGCCCCGTCCCCAAGAACCTCAACCGCCTTCACGACAGCCTTTTCTGCCGCCGGATCCTTCACCCCGAGCGTATGCAGTGCCAATACCGCCTCGAGCTTTGCTCCCGTCAGCGCTCCGACACTCGTAATCCCGCTACCCTCAACATCGCCGAGCGCCTGCAGCATGTTCGAGGCCTTTTCCTTGAGCGTTAATGTCATCTGTTCGCAGGTCTTTTTGCCAAGTCCCTTGATTTTCCCGAGTGCGGACTTGTTGTCGCTTGCAATCATGTTCAAAAGGTCTGCCGGTGTGCTTCCGCTCAGAATCCGCTGTGCGAGCTTCGGCCCGACTCCGTTGACCTCCAAAAGCATCAGGAACAGGTTCTTTTCGGTCGTATCCGCAAATCCAAAAAGCGTCATGGAATCTTCGCGCACCACGAGGTTCGTGTGCAAAATGACTTCGGCGCCCTCTTCGGGCAGCTTGCCTGCCGTAAAAGCCGAAATATTGACGCCGTAACCGACTCCCGCGCACTCCACAACCACAAACGTGGGGGATTTCTGCACCAAAACGCCTCGAATTCGCTCAATCATAAAATCTCCAAAATATGCACTTTTGTGCTACTGCACGAATATACACTATTTTCGCTTACGTGTCAAGAGAAAACTTTATAAAAGCTTTGGAAACTGATGGTTTGATGTTTTGCTCTAAACGAGGTCTATAATCCGCAGTTTTTAACAAAAATGCGGATTGTATTCAGCAAAAATTGTGAAAAATTGTAGAATTTATTCCGCAAAGTTCCTGAATTTTACAAGCGGTACCGAAATTAAACCTGTTTCGCTTCAAGAAATTGTGACGCACGCACGCCGACGATAAGATGGCGCTCCTTGAAAAAATAGACAAGATTTATCTTTCGAACCCGACTCTTTGTTGCTCTCAATCGGATGGCAAACCCGATATTGGGAACTTACGGGAAACTGCATTCCTTTCCTTGATGCGGGTAAACAACCGCGTGGCTTCTTCGCCTGTTTCTGATTTTTTGATAGACGGCATGACCTTCGAGGTTGGTGGCAAGAACAAGAAAAAAAGGCAAATAGAATCTGTAGAGAACGGCTTTGTCGTCAAGGACGATATTGAGCACGGGTTCCTCAACACGATTCCGTTATGGGCGTTTGGATTAAATTATTAGTCCTCCCAACTCAAAAAAATAAGATTTCTGTCATTTAATGAGCAGTAACCCTACAAAATTACAGAAATATTACTTATATTTTTGCAACAATAGTTTAACATTCGACATAACTGGTCTGGGCGACGGTCGCCTTACCTTATATGTGTCGGAACTACCCCGAGGTTGCGGTAATCCATGACGCGTTTCGAGAAGAAGGTCTGGCTCTCTAGCCCCACGATGCACGGCGACGAAATCAAGTACGTTACCGAGGCTTACGAAACCAACTGGATGAGCACCGTCGGCGCGAACATCAACGAGGTCGAAAGGCTCGCTGCCGAGAAGGTCGGCTGCAAGTACGCCGTCGCGCTCTCCGCAGGCACCGCCGCACTCCACCTCTGCACAAAGCTCGCTGGCGAAGCCCTTTACGGCATGCCCAAGGCGGGCGAAGGTTCGCTCCGCGGACACAAAGTGTTCTGCAGCGACATGACGTTCGACGCCACCGTGAACCCCATCGCCTACGAGAACGGCGAGGCCGTGTTCATCGACACCGAATACAAGACCTGGAACATGGACCCGGTCGCCCTCGAAAAGGCTTTTGAAATTTACCCGGACGTGCGCCTGGTGGTACTCGTACACCTCTACGGAACCCCGGCCCGCGTTGACGAAATCCGCACCATCTGCCAAAAACACAACGCCCTCCTCATCGAAGACGCTGCCGAAAGCTTCGGTGCAAGCTACAAGGGCAAGCAGACCGGCAACTTCGGCGACTACAGCGCCATCAGCTTCAACGGAAACAAGATTATCACAGGCAGTAGCGGCGGCATGTTCCTCACCGACAGCAAGGAAGACGCCGAAAAGGTGCGCAAGTGGAGCACACAGAGCCGCGAGGCCGCCCCGTGGTACCAGCACGAGGAAATCGGCTACAACTACCGAATGAGCAATGTGATTGCGGGCGTGGTACGCGGCCAGATGCCCTACCTTGAAGAGCACATCGCTCAGAAAAAGGCCATCTACATGCGCTACAAGGAAGGCCTGAAAGGGCTCCCGGTGCAGATGAACCCCTACGACGCCGAGAACAGCGAACCGAACTTTTGGCTCAGCTGCCTGATCATCGACAAGGATGCCATGTGCAAGCAGGTGCGCGGCGAAACCGAGGCCCTTTACATCCACGAAAAAGGCAAGAGCTGCCCGACGGAAATCCTCGAGCGCATCGCCGCCATGAACGCCGAAGGTCGCCCCATCTGGAAACCGATGCACATGCAGCCCATGTACATGAGCCACGCATTCATCACTGCCAACGGGAACGGTCGCGCCCGCACGAATGCCTACATCGCCGGAGGAATCCAAGATGTTGGTGCCGATATCTTTGCCCGCGGGCTCTGCCTCCCGAGCGACAACAAGATGACCCCCGAACAGCAGGACGCCATCATCCAGACCATCAAGGAATGCTTCGAGTAAGTATGTACGCCCGTTTCTTCAAGCGCCCTCTCGACTTTTGCTGCGCTCTGGCAGCCATCATCTGCCTGAGCCCGATTCTCGTCGTACTCACGATTCTCGGCGCAATCAAGATGAAGGGCAACCCGTTCTTTACGCAGCCGCGCCCGGGCCTCAACGAAAAAATCTTCAAGCTCATCAAGTTCCGCACAATGACGAACGAGAAGGATGCCAACGGCAACCTGCTCCCTGACGACGTGCGGCTGAACGCCTACGGCAAGTTCCTACGCAGCACAAGTCTCGACGAACTTCCGGAACTGTTCAACATCCTCAAGGGCGACATGGCCGTAATCGGGCCTAGACCATTATTAGTGAAGTATTTACCATATTACACCGAACACGAAAGAATACGCCATAGTATAAGACCTGGGTTAACAGGATATGCTCAAGCTCATGGTCGAAATGAAATTACGTGGGAAAGAAAGTTTGAATTAGATGTTTGGTATGTTGATCATCTTACGTTTCTCACGGATGTAGGAATAATTATTGATACAGTAAAAGTTGTTCTATCGCATGACGGAGTATCGCTAAACGCATTGGAGGACTTTGATGAGTACAGAAAGCGTACTTCAGACTCCAATAGTTAACCTTGATAATTATGCAGGTAATCATCTATGGATTAAGCGAGATGATCTGATACCTTTTTCTTTTGGTGGAAATAAGGCTCGCAAGGCATTCGGCTTTTTTAGGGAGTTTGATGCCGGAAATTACGATTGCATTGTGACTTATGGCAGTAGCAGCTCAAATCACTGTCGGGTTGTATCGAATATGGCGAGGCAAAGAAACATTCCCTGCTATATTATAGCACCTGAAGAGGCTTCCAAACCGACATTCAATAGTCAATTGATGGATTTATTCGGTGCTGAATTTAAGGTTTGTCCTGTAAAAGATGTTAGTAAGACAATTGATGAAATAATCCTCAATCTCCGTGCTGCGGGCAAAAAGCCCTACTTTATTGCTGGTGGTGGACATGGCAATATTGGAACGCAGGCGTATGTAGACTGCTATAACGAAATTTGTGATTTTGAAAAGAAGAACTCTGTTTTCTTTGATTACATCTTTTTTGCCTCAGGCACAGGAACGACTCAGGCTGGACTTGTATGCGGGAAGATGATGAATGGCGATAATCGCCAAATTATTGGAATCAGTATTGCCCGAAAAAATCCAAGAGGCAGAAATGTCGTTGTTGATTCAGTCAAGGAATATCTGTCAGCTAAATCAATCTCGTTTACAGATAATCAAATTGAAGAAAATGTTGTTTTTGTCGATGATTATACCGTTGATGGCTATGGTTGTCAAAATCAATTAGTTCAGGAAACGATAAAAAACGCCTTGTTCAATTATGGGATTCCTATGGATTCTACATATGTGGCAAAAGCTTTTGCCGGAATGAATGATTATTTAGTGTTACGCAAAATTAAATCGAAAAATGTGCTGTTTATCCATACAGGCGGAACCCCTTTGTTTTTCGACAGTTTGAAGGATATGGAGTAGAAAATGAATTTCTTGATTCTTAGTTGTGGTACCCGTAATAAGGTTGTCCAATATTTTAAGAGAACTTTTAAAGATGGTAGGATTGTCGCTACAGATTGTAGTGAAATTGCTCCGGCGCTTTTTGATGCCGACAAGTATTACATCGTTCCGCGCATTACGGCTGATGGTTATCTTGATATTATTCTTGACATTTGCAAGAAGGAACATATTGATGGAGTTCTCTCTCTGATTGATCCAGAACTGAATCTGCTTGCAAAGAATCACAAGCTGTTTGATGATGCTGGTGTCAAAATCATTGGTTCTAGTTTGGAGCTATGCGAGCGCAGCCTTGACAAATTCAAGATGTACAACTGGTTGAAAGACCATGGCTACAATTGCGCAAAATCCTATATGGATCGTGACGCATTTTATGCCGATTTGGCAAAAGGCGAAATTCAGTACCCTGTTTTTGTGAAGCCGGCTTGTGGAAGTGCTAGTATTGCGATATCTAAGGCTTTCGATAAGGAAACTGTTGATTTGCTATGCACACATTCCGAAGGAATGATGATTCAGGAATTCTTGAAAGGCCAGGAAATTGGCGCAGACGTGTATATTGACATGATTAGCAAAAAGGTTGTGTCAATCTTCACCAAGAAAAAGATTGTGATGCGCGCCGGTGAAACTGACAAGGCTGTATCTTTCAAAAATCCTGAATTGTTTGCGTTGGTAAAGAAGTTTGCAGAAGAAAGCGGCTTCACTGGACAGATTGATATTGACATCTTTGAAATTGATGGCAAATACTATATCTCTGAGGTAAATCCGCGCTTTGGCGGGGGATATCCTCATGCCTTTGAATGCGGTTGCAATCACATGGCCCTGATTGAGAATAACCTCAAGGGTGTTGAAAATAAAGAGAATATAGGCTGCTATGAAGAAGGCGTCTATATGATGAAATACAATGAGATTGCGGTAAAGAAGGCATAGATGAAAATCCTTTATGTAACAACTGTTTCTGGAACAATGGATTTTTTCCCTGAGCATATAAAAATGCTTTTGCAGGAAGGCCATTCTGTGGAAATTGCAACATCGTGTTCGGTAAAACCGATTAATCCTTTGTATAATGAACTTGGTTGTAAAGTTTACGACATCCCTTTTTCTCGATCTCCATTCAGCGCGGACAATTTAAAAGCCTATAAGATGCTCAAACATCTTGTAGAAGCGGAATGCTACGATATTGTTCATACGCATACGCCGAATGCGTCAATGATCGCAAGACTTGCGTGTCGAAATGTTCGTAAAAAGGGTACGAAAGTCATTTATACTGCGCATGGATTCCATTTCTTTAAGGGTGCTCCACTTAAGAATTGGTTGATGTATTATCCCGTAGAAAAATTCTGTGCAAGATACACTGATGTGTTGATTACCATTAATAAAGAAGATTATGAATTGGCGCAAAAGAAGATACATGCCAAGAAAGTTTGCTATGTTCCTGGGGTTGGTATTGACCTTGAGGCGATCAAGTCTGTTCAAGCAAACAGAAATGATATTCGTAAGGCAATTGGTGTACCGGAAGATTGCTTGTTACTACTTTCAATTGGTGAACTAAATGTCAACAAGAATCATCAAGTTGTCTTGAAGGCTTTTGCAGAACTCAGCAATAAGAATACTCATTATGCAATTGCCGGGATTGGAGACCAAAAAGACAATTTGCTGAATTTGGCAAAAGAACTTGGTGTGGAATCCCGATTCCATTTACTCGGGTATAGGGCAGATGCCTTGAATCTTTATCGAGTAGCTGATGTATTTGTATTTCCGTCATTCCGAGAAGGACTTTCTGTGTCTATGATGGAAGCTATGGCGAGTGGTCTTCCTATTATTTGCTCTAAGATTCGCGGAAATGTAGATCTTGTTCAAAATGAAAAAGGCGGCTTATATTTTTCGCCTGGTGATGTTAAGACGCTTTTAGATCCGCTAGAAAAAATGATTGATGATGAAAAGAGTCGTAAGCAATTTGGATTATACAATATGATTGCTATTGAACGATTTGGGCTGCAGAAGATTCTTGGAAATATAAAGGAAATTTATAAATGAAAGTGCTGCATGTTGTAAATACAAATTGTTTTTCTGGCGCAGAAAATGTGGTATGCCAAATTATTGATGTCTTTAGAAATGACATGAATATGGCGTACTGTGGCCTTGAGGGACCGATTAGACAGGCTTTGGAAAAAAGAAATATTAAGTTTTTTCCTATTAAGAAAATGTCTGTGAGCTGTTTAAAAAAAGTGATAAAAGAATTTAAACCTGATGTTGTTCATTCCCATGATATGCGAGCTTCTTTTTTTACCTCGCTTGCGTGTGGAACAATTCCTCTTGTTTGTCATATTCATAATAATGCTTTTGATTCAAGGGCGATAAGTTTAAAAAGCGTGTTGTTTTTGCTGGCAGCTCTAAAGGCTAAGCATATTTTTTGGGTCTCTGATAGCTCATTTGCCGGCTATTTCTTTCATCAGTTGTTTAAAAACAAAAGCTCAATTTTGTTGAATGTTATAAATGTTGAGTCCTTGATAAAGAAAAAGAATGAAGATTCTTGTGAATACGACTATGATGTTGTCTTTGTAGGCCGTTTGACGTACCAAAAAAATACAGAACGCCTTATAGAAGTTTTACATAGATTGGTAGAGAAATGTCCAAATGTGAAATGTGGTATTGTTGGCGGTGGTGAATTAGCGAATGATACTTCAGATCTTATTAGAGAAAAATTGCTTGATAAGAATGTGTTTATGTTGGGATTTAAAGCTAATCCTTTGAAAATATTAAGTGACAGTAAGGTGATGCTGATGACCTCCCGTTGGGAGGGGTTACCAATGTGTGCCTTGGAAGCTTTGGCCTTGGGTGTTCCCGTTGTTTCGACTCCTGTTGATGGCTTGCTTTCTATAATTAATCAAGGTGAGAATGGCTTTTTAAGCGATAATAATGAGGAGCTAGTTGCGTTTTTAACACAGATTGTTAATGACGATTCTTTTCGTGAAAAAATGTCAAGAAAGTGTGTAGAACTTAGTGGCGAATACAATGATTTATGTGAGTATAGACGCAATTTGAAAAGTGTTTACGACAATGCTTGCTGTTGAAACCTTTATGCAGAATTACCTTAGAATCCCGTTTTCTGCTACAATTGCAATTCTGCCAATTTTAGCAGTGTATAAGTTTTTGCCTGGTGTATCCCTAGCATTCTTTCTATTGTGGTTATGTTTGTTTCCATTACTTTTTTTCTCAAATGAAGAAAAAAAATTTTCTTGGGAAGAATATGTTTTTCTACTAAATATTGTAATTATATCTGTATTTGGTGCGATAGTTCATCTTACAATTGATAATGCTTGGTTTGATATAAACTTGTTTTTTCATAACATGTTTAGTATTGTTTTATGCGTTATCCCGTTATGCATTGTTGTTAATTTGATTGATGTAAAAGTATTTGTAAAAACAGTGCTTTTTTTTGGTGTGGTTGTTTCCTTAGTTTTAATTTGGCAATGGGTTTTCTTGTTTTTGACAGGATCTTTTCAAAATGATGTCTTTATTCCTGGACTAGAATTGAATCGACGTGTTGAAACATTTGTTGTATATAGACCATCGTCTTTTTTTACTGAACCAGCACATTTTTCTATTTATGTGCTTCCAGCTTTTCAAATCGCATTGTTGCAAAAAAAATATATTTTGACTTATCTTTTTGCGCTGTCAATTTTGTGCTCGAGTAGTAGTACTGGATTTCTTATGTTGGGGATATTGCTTGTGTATCATTTATGTAAAATAGGTATGTCAAAGTGGTACCTTGCTATTGGCGTTTTGTTTTTGATTGTCCTGAGTATTGTCATCTGTTATTTCCTTTTTTCTGATATATTTTTGGTCAATATGAATAAGTTGTCTAGGATAAGCAAAGGAAGCTCTGATGACAGATTGTTTGGTCCGCTGGCTTATTTGTCGGCATTCAATGCCTGGGAACATATGTTCGGAATAACGCTGAATCAATTAGGTAATTTCTCAATTGTTGAAAATGCATGTGGCCTTTCAAAAAATTATGCAAATGCATTGATATATATGTACATTTCTTTTGGGTTGTTTGGGGTTATAAATTTTATTTTTTATATAGTGAGGAAATGGAGGTCGATTAAGGGGCCGCATGTTTTTTTCTTAATTTTTTTTGGAATCTTTTGTACTGACCAAATTTTGTTTAATGCCCATTTCTTTTATTTAATGTGTTTTATTTTGTTGTCTGATCAAATATGTGCCAAATGTGCCAAACAAAAAAGTAAAGTAGGAAAAATGAAAGTACTATATCTTACTGTACCGTCTTTTTTTGATTTAGATATTTCTCTTGTTCGAGAAATGTCTGCGCTTGTTGATGTTCATGTGCTGTTGGTTGTATCTCCACAATCTTTAAAATCTTCAGCTTTTTCAATTGAAAAAATTGATTCAAGATGTGAGATCTTTTCTGCAAATGAATATAATGCTATTCAAAAGTATAAAGATGTTATAGATTTAAAGAAATGGTTTGTTGCAAATAATCCAGATAATAGTTTTTTTTCTTGCATCAAATTGTCTAAAAAAATAAAAAATTTTATACGTCGGAACCATTTTGATATACTTCATGTTACTTCGGCGTGTAAAACGATATTTTTTTTAACTCCATTTATCTATTCTTTTCCGTATACTTTGCTGACTGTTCATGATCCAATTGACCATGGGAATATATCTTGGTTTGAAAATTTCTTTAGACGAAAGATGTTTTACAGAGCGAATAAAAACGTCCTTCTTTTAAGCACGGCTCTTCTAGATTCGTTTTGTAAAAAATACCATGTGAAAAAAAATAGAATCTATTTTTCCTCATTAAGTGTTTATGATATATTGACAACATTCAAAACAATGCGAAACATGTATGGAAACTATATTTTATTTTTCGGTAGGATTGAACCTTATAAAGGTGTTGATGTGCTAGTGACGGCTTATGAAAAATCGGAACTGCCTTCGAAAGGAATAAAACTAGTTATTGCAGGAAAGGGAAACTTGTGCATTACAGATTCTGACTTGTCTAAGGATGTAATTTTTATTAATCGTTTTATTGAAAATGATGAATTGGCGAATTTAATTCGTCATTGTAAGTATGTTGTTTTGCCATACTTGTCGGCGACGCAGAGTGGTTGTGTGATGTCCGCTTTTGCATTTAACAAACCTGTTTTGGCGACAGATGTAGGTGATTTTCCATTGACAATAGAAAATAGTAAAACGGGAATGATTTGCGAAGCAAATAATATTGACAGTCTGTGTAGGGCGATTAATGAAATGAGTAAAATAAATCTGGATATTTTGAGTGCGTGTATAAAAGAACGTTTTTGTGAAAATGGCCCTTTTTCATGGAGTAGTATTGCGAAATCGTTGTTTAATGTTTATGAATCAATTGTGCTTAATTCGAGGAATTGATTAAATTAGGAGACTAAATATGTTAGTTAGTGTGATAATCCCAGTTTTTAATGTGCAGAATTATGTGGGACGCACTATCGAGTGCATTCAGAATCAGTCTTATAGAGATCTCGAAATTATTATAGTTGATGACGGCTCAACGGATGACTCAGGAAAGATTTGTGATTCATTTGCTTCGCATGATCAAAGAATAAAGGTATTTCATAAACAAAATGGTGGTGTTTCAAAAGCGAGAAATTATGGTCTTGCAAAATCACAAGGTGATTGTTTTACATTTATAGATGCAGATGATTTGGTTGGACTCGATTATGTTCGTGACCTTGTTCACGTGATGAAACTATATGATGCCGGTGTGGTTCGCCCAATTTGGGAGAAATGTGGTGAAATATTTGATTACGGCTTGTCCTATGATGAAAATGGCGCCTTTTTGATGGAAAAAAAAGATTTTGACAGCATGCGTTATTGTAATTCTATATGGGGATTATACGATAAAAAGTTCATATCGAATTTGTTCTTTAAGGAAGATATTCATTTGTGTGAGGATACTCTTTTTAATTTTTCAGCCTTTTTAATGGCTGGAAAAATGGCGTTGACAAATCGTGCGTGTTACAACTATATTGTCAGAAATGATTCTGTCTGCAATCAAAAAATAGGAAGAAAACAGCTTACTATTTGCAATGCTTATCATGAAATGTACAATCTAATAGAAGATGATGAAAAATTAAAAGATGTTGTCGAGAAATTTGAATTTGGGACGTTGATTAATTTACACAGGAAAATAGTAATAAACAAAACGTATAAAGAATATGTTGATGAATTTAAAAGCATTCGAAAAAGAATCATTTTCCTTAAATCCAAATGGTTAAAGGAAGAAAAGATGTCTACGCAATTGTCGGAATATATTTTTTTGTATTGCCCTGCAATAATCGCAAACATGTGTTATAAAGTTAAAGGCTTACTTCCTTTTATTTTTAGGCGTTAATCCTCCTTTAGATAAGCTCTTCTAACAAAAAGGTCTGGTTTTATGAACGTAGTCATTGTAACGCAACGATTAGAGAATAATTATGGTGGTATTTTGCAAAATTACGCCTTGCAAAAAATATTAATAAGAAACAACCATTCTCCGATAACGGTTGATGTGCTACCAAGGCAGACTCCATGGTGGATTTATTTGTGTTCTTGGATGAAAACATGTTTATTTCTATTCTTTAAGGCGAAACGAAGACATTTTGCTAAAATTGGAAAGATTCCCTTTAGAAATTCATTGTTTGGTTTATTTGTTTCTGAAAACATAAAGACAACGGGTTTATGTCGAAAACTTTCAAAAAATGTTCTTGCTCAATATAAAGCAGATGCTGTTATAGTTGGCTCTGATCAGGTTTGGCGTCCTATGTATAATTGTCGAATTGAAGATATGTTTCTTAAATTTGCTAAAGATTTTCCGATGAAGCGTATTTCATATGCAGCATCATTTGGTGTTGATTTTTGGGAGTATACGCCACAAAAGACCAAAGTGTGTTCTGAGCTTGCTCAAAAATTCGATGCTATCAGTGTCCGCGAAGAATCTGGCGTAGAACTTTGCAAAGTGCATCTTGGTGTTGATGCAACATGGGTTTTGGATCCAACTCTGTTATTGACCAAAGAAGATTACTTGCCGATTTGCGAAGAAGTTCCTGTTTGTAACGAAAAATACCTTGCTGTGTATGTGTTGGATGAAAACGAAGAGGTAATCACAACTTACAAAAAAAAGGCTACAGCTCGTGGGCTGATTGTCAAAAAATTCCATGCCGATTCCAAATCAACTTTGACAATTCCTGAATGGCTAGCCGTGTTCCGTGACGCTTCTTATGTGGTGACGGATTCCTTTCATGGAACTGTTTTCTCGATAATTTTTGGTAAGGAATTCAAGTGCATCTATAATGAAAAACGTGGATCAGCACGTTTTAAATCTCTCTTGAACTTGTATAATTCAGGAAAAATAGAAACTATGCGTGAATTTTCGTTGAATTGGCTTAAGAATGCTTTGGAAAAATAAATGAAATTAGAAAGAGACTCAAACTGTTCTTCTTGCGCGGCCTGTGCGAACATTTGCGCTCGAAGCGCAATAACAATGCGATTGGATGATAAAGGTTTTTATCGTCCTGTTATTGATACTGATAAATGTATATTCTGCGGAACTTGTGAGCAAGTCTGCCCGTGGACGAATGTTGTTTCAAATCCTAATGAATGTTTTAATGAGCCAAGAACTGTTGCAGCCTTTGCTAAGAATGATTCTATCCGCCTTGAATCGTCTAGTGGAGGTATCTTTACGATGTATCATCCAGAAATGGATGATAACAAGGGGACTTCAGTTGTTCTGCTGAATTCCAATCATGGCAAAACCCTATTCGACTCCATTGCTGATAAAATTGTTCAATGCGAATCGAAGTTGGAATACGCCATCGAAGGCAACCCCTGCATAGTCCGCTCTAGTAATCCACACCCCAAACGCGCCGAATTCTTTGCGAATTTGGACAAGTGCTCCATGGACGATCTGATAAATAAATATAGTCCTTATCCTTCATTTCCAAAACGAATGTATCACTAGGCAAAAAGATCCGTGAAAAAGATCGTGAATTCAATAAAGGGAAATTGAAAATGCGTACTCAAGAAGAAATAATGAAAAAATGGCCTACGAATTGGACAACTCCAATGGTAAGCGTTCGGTGTATTACGTATAACCAAGAATCGTATATTGCAAAAGCTCTTGACGGTTTTTTAATGCAAGAGACCGATTTTCCTTTTGAAGTTATCGTTCATGATGATGCATCTACAGATCGAACAGCTGATATCATAAGAGAATACGTGGCCAAGTTCCCGAAGATAATCAAGCCAATTTATGAAACTGAAAATCAATATTCGAAACGGGATGGCTCCATTGCACGAATTATGTTGCCCTTTTTAAGGGGTAAATATGTTGCTTTTTGCGAAGGGGATGATTATTGGTGTGATGCAAACAAACTGCAACTCCAATATGAAGCCATGGAACAACATCCAGAATGTTCAATTTGCCTACACAAGGTTCAAGTTATTTATGAAAATGGTGAGAAAACAAAAAGGATTATGCCTGCTGGGAAAAAATTTAAAACAGGATTCATAACTCAAGATGAATACGCTTATTGCATAATATCTCAAGCGGATGTATATTTTCATTTGTCCAGTTATTTTACAAAGACTGATTTCTTGATTCGTATTCAGAGGAATAAGCCAGATTACTACAAATACTCTACTGCTGGAGATGCTAAATTACAGCGTTTTTGTTTAAATGAAGGAAAACCATTCTTTATAGACAGAATTATGTCTTGTTACCGCACTCAAAGTCGTGGCTCGTGGACATTGAGAGAACATTCGACAAAAGAGCAACGAAAAAAACACATGGAAAATATGATCAAGTTAGATGATTCTTTTGATAATTATTCAAATTATCGCTTTCATAATTTTATAGAATATGGTAAAAAATATCGTTTCTATCGTTATTTAGATCGTTTCAGCCAATATAAGGAACTGTTAAAAAAAGAAAATAAGGAAAAATTACCCCCAATCCCCATCGCTCGAAAGATTTATTACAGAATACTCTCTGTATTCCCTTGGGTGCGCAATGTGGTTATTTTCTTAAGAAAATATGTGTAATAAGAGGTGTTCTCTAGCCCCTCTTACAGGCATTCCTCGTTGTATAGGGTTCTCTATGTAGTGGGGAGGAGTGATGACTTGCTGCGTATCCATGCTGGTCGCAATCGTGGTCAACGTCGAAGGCTAACGCGAAATTCAGGTAGCTGCAGAGGGGTGGATTGTGACTCAGTTTAGTTTACAGCCTCTTTGTGGTTGAATTATTAACGAAATGAGTAACCTTGATATAGTTAGATGACGAATTTCTTGTTTTTGATTCTATCCAATTCACCCCTATCAAAAGCGGCAATATTTTCGACAGCCCCTCTCATCATACCCTGGAAGGTTTCAAAGGAAAGCCCAGCAATATGCGGTGTAAGGATTACATTATCAAGCGTCTTTAGGGGATCATCTGCTAGCATAGGTTCTTCATAGTGGACGTCGAGCCCAGCAGAGCGAATCTTGCCGGAAACAAGCGCCTTATACAGAGCATCTTCGTCAATAAGCTTGCCTCGTGCCGTATTCACTACAATGGCTCCATCCTTCATCTTTTCAAGGGCCACCGCATTTAAAATCTTTTGATTGTCCGCAGTCAGTGGGCAATGGAAAGAGAGAATATCCGCATCAGGCAGCAGTTCGTCAAATGAAGCCCGGAAAGAGATTCCCAAAGTCTTTTCGACATCTTCATTTTGGCGGAATATATCCGTATAGATAATGTTGGCTCCAAAAGCATGGAGAATACCAGCCGTAATGCGGCCTATGTTCCCCATGCCAACCATGGCAACCGTCTTGCCAAAGAGTTCGTTACAGGAGACTCCAGTTTCCTGCTTTTTCCAAACGCCCTTCTTGACATTCGATGAAATCAGCGGAATGTTCTTGAGACAATTTAGAATCAAAGTTACGGTATGCTCAGCCACACTACGGGCATTTATACCAGCATTCACATAAACGGGAATCTTTCGAGCCTTGATAGCTGCTTTGTCAAGCATTTCCGTACCAACACCTGTACGCTGAATCATTTTCAAGTTTTTTGCGGCAGTCAACACTTCTTCATTTATGAGCAGACGTCCGCTCACAAGAAAATAGTCGGCATCAACAGCTTCCTTGATAAGCTGTTCTTGCGTCGGTTCATCAAGGGTTTTGATTTCAAAACCTGCAGGGACGACGCTCTTGAGAATTTCCCAGGGTTTACCCGTGTACCGGTATGTGTGTAGAATTTTTGGCATAATAGATAATGTGTGAAATAAGCAAGGTTATAAAAACAACAATTAAAGGCAAAACATACAACGCAACTACATTAGACGCAACACCGCAAAGTTCATAAACATGCTCCATAGTATGCCAAACAATTGGATGAATAATATACACGAACATAGAGTATCGTTTTCCTATTATTTGAAGAACCCCAGCATGTTTATTTGGATTGTTTACAGCATAGAGAAATAGACAAAATACTTGGGGAAAAGTAACTATGTTCACACCAAAATCTCGCCCCATCAAAAATCTCTCTAACAAGCATAATACAGTACATACAATGGCGATAGCCATTACCCCCCCCCGTGTAAATTTCAGTTTACTTTTATAAGCATGTATCCAGTTTCCCATCGTAAAGAAACACAAACCCTCAACAAAAAAATTTCTATAGTACATATTTGGAATTTTTATTCCTGCAAGATGCATGCCTTGAGCTAGAAGTATATAAACAAAAATCATAATCGTTGCAACAACATAGATACTCTTAATTTTATGTACTCTTAAAACAAGAGCGAATAAAACATAATCATACAACAAAGCAAATAAAAACCAGTATTGTCCCGCAACGACAAACGGCTGATTAAAAAGGAGCAAGTTAAGTAAAGCGCCTTTGCTAAAATAAAACACAGATTTGCCAAATACAAAATATTGAACAAAGTCAAATAAAACATAGGCAACACATGCATACAAGGTTATTTTGCCCACATGCTTTATTTTTCTCGCCATATTGCTATTTATTTTCTCAGGATTTGCTGAAATAAAATAGCAGAAATAACCAGAAACCATAAAAAATAGCGGAACACAAAAACGGCTTACAGCTTGGACTACCGTTCCCAACAATCCAGGGAACTCGCAATGCATAAAAACTACGCAAATACACGCAATTCCTTTTATAAAATCCAAACAGTAATTATATTGTTTTGTTTCCGACATCTTTGTTTACAGCTCCACAGTTGCCCTTCGCGGTTCAAAACAACAGCAGGGACGTAAGGCAACAATCCTAACACCACTCGCACGCTGCGGGCCAACTTTTGCAAACGTTGCAAGCACGCTAGTCTTGCCACCAAGCCCTAAAGCACCTACATTGGATTCGTTCACCCTTTCCGTGATCGTCTTTTCAAATTCAGACTGGAAGTCGTAATTGCCCTTGGCCATTGCTTCCATCATCATAGACGTTGCTTCAAACTGCGATCGTCCAATACCAACAGCCAATGTACACGGAGAGCAGCCTAACTGCGATACAGCCGGAATCGCACGAGCGACAATTTCATCAATCACCACTTGCACGCTATGCTTGTGAAACACGCGCTGCGTAATCCCACGAATAGCTGGACCACCACCAAGCATCAAAATAGTCAAACGCAAAACATCTTCTTCGACCGGCTTGATCAGAATCGGAGACGGAGCCAAAGCGCCAGAATCAGGATTCAAACCGCCTGATTGATCAATACGGTGATAATCGTCGCCCAAAATCGCCATGGGGCGTCCTGGCAACTTGCGAAGTCCAGCCTCAATACCAGCGTGAATCTGAGCCAAAACATCTCCAGTAACCTGACGATTCGGACCAACCTCAATAAAGATATGTGGAATGCCGGTATCGTCGCACAAAGGCCCACGATTCTTTTCGGCAACCAAAGCATTATCTAAAACCTGCTGCATCACCCAACAGCTATTCGTTCCCGGCTCTTTAGCAATAGCCCTGCGATACGCTTCTTTCTGGTCTTCCCTAAAGGTAGATCCAGCTTGTATCAAACATTCACAAACTTTCTGTTCAATATCTGTCATAATTCACCACCCAAATGTTATAGCACCTTTCCTGTATAAATTTGCTTATCCCCTAATTTTTTATCTAAAAAATTGAATAGCGGCTTTTCCAATACATAAATACGGCAAATATCAATTATACTACAGGTTAGGAATATAGCAAGAATACTACCTATAGCATATAATGCATAAGAGGGTGCGTCATAATGTCCAACAACGTCAATAAAATCATACCATAACCAATGTCGCATTTCATCACCACTAGTATGAATCAGGAACACACCAAAAGTCGAGGCTCCAATTATATTGATTATTCTAGAATAGCCGATTCTCAAATTTTTAAAGAACATAAACAGGGAAACTGAAGTTATTATAGACATGAAAGCCAAGGATTCTCCTACAAACGCATACACTGGCAAATTCAGCCTTAGACACACAAAAACAGACCCTATAGACAGGATTATTGACACAAACGCCCCCCCCCAGAACATTACGTTTTCGTTTCTAAACAGCCCGTAAATGCGAATATACGAGCCTAAAATGTATAGTATAATAAACCACGATAAATAATTATAATGCAGATGCAATCCCGGAATTTGATAGAAACCAGAATAAATAGTAATGCAAAGAATCAATAATAAAAGATGCTTTGTTTTATCCATTCCCTTTATTAGTATGTTTAAGAACGGTATAAACAAGAAAAAAGCCATAAACGCATTTGTGAACGAATCTGTAATACTAGAAAAAGGAAGTAAGCGTTTTAACAAGGCCCCACCAGATATAGCAGTCATCCCAACGCATGCAAAGACAAACAATATTATATACCTGTAAAATTTTACCTCTAGATATAATTTCAAGTATTTTCTCAAAGATATATTTGAAAAGCACATAAAAAAGCCAGTTATTAACACAAAACAATTAATACCGGTTTTCCCCCACATACCAAGAATCAAATAAAAAATAGAATTTGTACTAGTAGGATTTGCAAACAAGGGACCATCGGCATTCATCAAGCCTGAATTAACCACATAATGATGAGCCACGATTGATAGCATCACTAAAATGCGATACAGTTCAATATTCGACGAACGAGGCTTTTTTTTTACGATTTCAGTCATACTAGTAAATACTCTCACCCTTTGCAGCTGCAATGATTGCCTGATACTTGTTAACCTTTATTCGGTGAAGCGCTTCCATCCCAAGTTCGGGATAGCAGACAACTTCTCGTTCTTCTGTCTGGCTTTCCAGCAAAGCCGTAACCGGAGGAATCACCGCAAAAACGGCATTATTTTCAGCCAAGGCCTTAACCGTCTCTGGCTTGATGGCGCCCTTACCTAAGTGCATCTTGATACCATGGCGAGAAAGAGGTTCAAAGCTGCTTTCAATTTCCAACTTGTTACTGGAGGTGGGACCCACGCCCGCTGGACTCACCGCCGTATGGAAAATCACCTGCCCTTGTAAATCAACACCAACTTCAGAAAGAGTCCCTTCTTCGGCATGTTTCACAATTTTAGGCAAAACGGCATCGCGCCCTGTATAAATGTAACCGGAAATAGAAACAACATCACCAACTTTGAGCTTGGCAATATCTTCTTCGCTAAATGGAGTTGTCAGTTCTATCATAACAGATTTATAACCTCGTCAATAGTAAACTCAGGACGATAAACAATATCAATCAGCTTCTCACAAACATCCTTGCTATATCCAGCAAAAGACATCAAGCCCTCGATTTTCTGCCGAAATTCTTCTGGGGTCAGCGGATTTTCCGGTTCGCCCTTGGGATAATCAATCCTTGCGGAAAACAGCCCCGTTTTCGTTTTTACATCAACTAAAGCAGCACGGCGTTGTGGGCAGAGCGCAGTAAACTCATCATCCGCCACAACATCTATTTTTTGGGCAATATCAAGAATCCGCTGATCCGCGACATTAGCCTTCGAAAACTCGTTAAGCCCAGCATTTCCCGTAAACAGAGCTACTGCAACACTATATGGCATACTCATTTTTGCGGAATTTACGCCATCCACTAGTTTATGGTCATGCCCCGCGACCGCAAGCTTATATGTATGAACACAAACAGATTCTACTTCATCCAATAAAAAACCTGGTTGCTGACGAATTTTCATTGCGGCTTCAATTGCCGGATGTGTATGTCGACAAGAGGCATAAGGCTTGTTGTAAATAGACATGATGCTGAAAGAATCATTTTCAAAGTCCTTCAAAAAAGATATCTTTGCTTCATCAGTCATCACAGCCAAAAAGCCACGCTTGCCACCAAGAGCATCATTGGGCGCTTTAAATCGAGCTTTACCAAGATATGCAGCAGAAACGGCATCCATCGCCGCTCTACCAACATTCAACGGTTTTAAGTCAGCATTATCCTCCTGCATTTCAAGCACCCCGGCAGCGGACGTTACCGCGGCAGAAAAAGCGGACTTCATCTGTTCAAAATCAAAATGAAGTGCCGCAGCAATGGCCATAGTTGCCCCAACCGTTCCACATGTGCCCGTGGCGTGATATCCACGTAATTTGTTTCCCGGTTGTACCGCACAAGCCAAGCGAATCGTCGTTTCATAACCAATAATGGCTCCATACAAGAAATCTTGCATGGATATTTTTTCTTTTTCAGCAACAGGAAGCAGGGCCGAGAAAATAGTTCCTCCAACATGCACCGCCCCCTTGCGATGACCGTCATCTAATTCCATAACATGCGAGTTCATTCCGTTTATCAATGCCGCCGTCTGTAGGGAACATTTGGGAGGCAAACCAATAACCGAAGAAGCTCCATTACCGAATTCCAAAGAATCTATATAAGCGAGATCTTTTTCGTAAAAAGCTTTCGCTCCAGCCAAAGTGCATGCAAGAAAATCGATAAAACAATTCTTCGCCTGAGTAAAAACCTTTCCTGGAATGGAATCCTTTGATTGTTTTATCAAATTTTTCAAGAAGTTATCAGTCATTTGATTCTCACAAAATTTCAATCCGTAATTTTAAACTTTTAACAAATAACATGCATCGAGTTTAGAAAAAAATATAAGATCTTTGTGTCATATCAAATATTTACAGGTACATTTAACGACATTTGCTTTATCATAAGGCGACGAATTACATTCATTCGATGATTATACAGCTTACGGATTACTCCATAAAAAGGAGCTTTAACTAAAAATCCACAAAAAGACATATGCAGTTTAAGCAAAAAGGAATAATACAATCCAAGAATGTTGTTAGGCGATAAGCTTACAAAAGTGTATCTTGATTTAATCTTATGATCAATCTGTATTTCTGCAATCATACCAATTCTATTAAAGCTTTTCCAAATAACAAGAGATTTATTTTCGACCTTTTTCGGATAAGCCCATATTTTCTCTAATCCATTTAGAGAAGCTGGATAAAACATTGGCCTTGGAACATCCATACAAATATCAGGAAAAAGGAAGTTTCCTAAACTGAAAAAAATATCTTTTCCTTTATATTTCGTGTGTGGATTAATAACATGCGGATGACTTCCTATTATCGCATCAGCCCCTGCATCAATCATTTTTTTTGCATATTCATAGCAGTATGAAGGAGGGATAAAAACATGTTCTTCCGCCCAATGAGGTAGAACAACCACTTTGTCATAACTTTTTTTTAGTTCTGAGATGTTTTGTTGAATTTCCTCAATGGTCGTCTGATAAATGCCAAATTCTGTATCTGTCGCAGGATGAAAAATCATAGGAGCAAAGCCATGGAAACAGCATCCTATAAATGCCACCACCTGTCCGTCTTTCTTAATTACAGCTGGCTTACGCGCTTCTGAAAAGTTTTTCCCAGCTCCGCAAAAAAGAATCCCCTTTTGAGACAAGAGTTCAATTGTATGAACCATCCCTTCCAAGCCTAAATCTGAAAAATGATTATTGGCTAAAGTGACAAGATTTATGTTCATTTCTTGTAATTTTGCAAGGTCTTCGTCTCGAGCGTAAACAATCGCTTTTGTCTTCGCCATTTTTCGTTCATCATAAGCAAAATGATTGCCAATCGCACATTCTAAAGTTCCTATTCTAAAATCAAATGTAGACATATACTCCAATAATTCCTTGGTTATAAAGGAATCTTGATAGGAGAGCCCCCCCCCCCAGGAACAATATCTCCACAAAATAGTAAATTCACTTTAGTATCGCCTCTTTGAATTCATCATAAAAACCACGACCGAGAGAAATCTGAGGCATAATTATATCACCCCAATTTCCTTCGATTAGCACCCATCCCTGAGTAGACAAAGCAAAATCAAAACCAATATATTTATGACATTCAGGCAATGACTTATGAACTTCTTGTGCAAATTTTTTTAAAGATTCCCATTCAGGAATTTTATATCCTTTAAATACTTTATTACTTTCTGGGTGTTCCTTGAAAACTCGGCCTAATTCATCATGACCATCAGTTATGATGATACCAGTATTCGAATCTATCGCTGCAAAAACGCCACCGCAACCAGCATTGTCAACGACACTTCCTTTTCGCCCTACTCGTAACACGGAAACCATTGTTGAAAAATCAGAGCCCTTTCGAAAAGAAAAATAACGAATTGTATTGACACTGGATTCGTTCCACTCGGCCATTCTAGCATCTTGTTTGACAAGTTCTTCTACGATATATGAGCCATTAGAGCGCAAGTAGTCAAAAACCTCATCAGCACTCTTTTCCAACAACGAGATAATTTCAACGCCTTTGCCACAAGCCCCCTTGCTTGGTTTTGCTATAAAACGATCAAGTCCTTGACAAAAAAGTTTAAAATTAGACCTATCATCCTCACTATCTACTTTACAAGCTTTCCGTTTAAAGAACTGACCTGCAATTGAATAGAAAATATTTTTGTCTTTTAATTGCGCTAAAGCATCCTTCCAATTTTTTCCAATTGCTTCCATGCAAAGTTTATCTTTTCGCATACGTGAAATATATTTATTTCGTTCATATGCATTTTTCTTTGGGAATCCATATGAAAAGTATTCATTAGCCGTCATTCCATACTTTCTATAAGACAGTATGATATCTCGAATAACAGATTTTCTATATGCAGAATCATCCAACTGCTCCTTACTCAAGAATATCTTACAGTTATCCTCTATATCGGAAAAACAATCTCGTTGGCCCCACCAAACAATCTTTTTTTTCTTAGCATTATTGTATAAGCGATCTGCCATATAAGTAGGAAATATGTTCCACTTAGCTTTATTCATCAAATCTTTAATTCTACGAACAATTTTCATCTTATGAATTCCAATTTTGCACTATAATGATTATACACCGAATAATTCCAGATAACTCTTTTCAGACTCTATTACGCCATAGGCTTCGGCACGCATTGAAATCTTTGTCGCCCAGTTGGTATGAGGCTTGATTTCGTTCATGCCCTTGCTGCCCTTAATCACCCCACCGGAAGTATGCAAAATCTGGTAGGCGTCATTGTATTCATCTTGCGTAACAGCAAGCATGCCATTGATGAAGTTCAAGTGGGTCGGATGGATACATGTCTTGCCCATAAAACCATTCGCCTGGTCCAGAATAAGTTCGCGCATCAAGCCATCAACCGCATCATTTACCACCGGCGAACGTTTCAGCAACGTATCTTGGATGTCAACCTTCGGCAGATCGCAAAACTTCATACGCTTGTTTACACGGAAATATTCCCACACCGGTCCAGAAACTGTATAATCGTTGTTACGGGTAAAGAAGTTCAAAATATCCATCAAGCAATCACGAACAGTCATCACATCGTAAATCGTATAGTTGATTCCTCTACGGACACCAAAGCACGACGAGAAATCCGTACCGCCCACGCGAATATTCAAAATCAGGTCTTTATGTTTGTCGCATTCCTGTTTGATAGCCATCAGTTCCTGAGCGCGGCTTTCCTTGAACGCGACTCGCGCATCTTCAATAATGGGCATGCCATATATAATCTCACCAAACTTGGCATTGAGTTCAACAAGGTGTTCCATATAAGGAGCGGATGTCAAGCTATTGAATTTCGGAAAATTAAACCCGCAAAGATACCGAATGTGACGAGGCTCAAGCATCGCAGCAAAATGCTTAAACTGTTCAACGGAACGAACCCGGAAGAAAATTAGCGGAATATCTTCGTATTTCAGCGTTCCATTTTTTTCACATTCCGCAAGAGTGTCCAACACATGGATAGAATTGATTTCCGCAGCAGGCACGTCTTCTTCTTTGCAGGCATCTTCGAAGCACATCACCATGGAGGTGAGACCAGGATACTTCTTATCGATAATCGCCTGTGCAAAATCCTTGGTGCCAGGCATATACATAGTGGCCCCCAGGCAATATTGCAAAAGACTACGGTCCGTATACTTGTTGAAATCGACCGGTTCTTTTACAAACTTGAAATTCGGATTATACTGATGATGTTTCATTATTAAACCGTTTATAGATTTGAATAAATTTCTCTATTAAGCAAGTCATTCCCTTGGATATCGCGAATTTCAACTGAAGCAAAGGTTTTTCTCGCCTTCTGTTTTAGTTCTTCGTATGATTCGCCTTCTACAATAAACGCAGCAACACGATTAGAACTTCTCATATCGCTGTCAATTTTGCATCCTTTAGACTTCATCACAAAACAATCCGTAACAAAACCTTTTTGATGCAGTTCTTCCAGTCCAACGACGGAATCAAATACTCCCGGTCGCATATAGAGGAGATTCGTAGAATGAAACCGTGTTTGTTCCTTCGGTTCAACAACTATAGTTTTCCCAAGGAATGAGTCTATCGCGCATTCCACAGCGTCATAATCGCCAAACGATTTTAACACATGGTAGCTCAAGCCGCCACCAATTCTTGGCGCAAATTCCAGGACCTTGATTCCTGTTTCTGTAACGATGGCCTGATAGAAGAACGGCGTGTTCTCTAATTTAAACGCATTGGCGATTTTTTCTGCAATTTCTTGTGCTTGACGTTTGAATTCATCCGATAGTGGAGCAGGAAAAACAGAGCTATAAGACTGCAGGACCATATCATTACCATCAGATGCGATTTTCTGTTTTTGGCGAGTCATCATGACCTTTACGCCCGACTGCGTTGAGACGCAATCAACCTGGATTTCAGCACCGCTATTGAACCCCTCAATAATCGCTGTTTTTGTTCGACTCATCTCAATTGCTTCCGCAACCCGTAAACGGGTTTCTTCATCGGAGTCTACTCGTCGAACACCTTTAGAACTGTTGCAATCAACCGGCTTGACAACTGCTGGATACTGAACCAGATTCCAATCTATAGAATCTACGGATTCTGTCGTTGTATAATTAGAGGTCGGAATTCCGTTCTCAACGAAAATCCGTTTCATCAGTCCCTTATCGGTCACTTCAAGCGATGTCTTATAGCTATAGGGATGAGGCAAGCCTAGTTTTTCAGCAACATAGCAACACACGCTATTCGCCTGGTCAATACACGTACTAATGACCAAGTCTGCCTTACGCTCTTTCGCTATTTCAAGAACCTTGTCTTGATCTAAGGTGCTTTCTCGCAAGTGTTCGTCAGCCACTTTTTTTGCTGGGGGATTTTCTAGATAATCAATCAATAGAACATAATAACCTCGTTCCTTCAGTTTGTTTACAAGAAGTACGTGAGGCGATGTTCCGCCTAAAACAATGGCTAACTTTTGTTCATTCATGCGAGAAAGACCAATCTTCTAATTAAGCATTTCCTTTGGGAGACTGAATTGCTTCGGGATAATAGCAATCTATCATACGCTTAACAAGCGTAACCTGCTTGGCACGCTTCTTTGCGTCATCTTCAGTGCTATCCCAACTATGGGTTTGCGCGACAGAACCACCTGTTTTGAGGTAAATCGGAGATGCGATTCGAATCATTTCAGGAACTTCGTAGTGACGGATGAAGCCACCCGTAGACTTTGGGTTTTCTGTATGAATATCAATAGGAATATCAATAGCCTGACGCATCGCAGCAAGCATCTGCAGCTGAATATCGCGGACTGGGTTCACAGAATTGGCACCGATAGATTCAAGAAGCTTGGCGGAACAGGGGTTACCATGGCCGGCATGAGCAGACACCTTGAAACGGCAATCAGCGGGGATTTCACCGACCTTGCGGGCTTCATTAAGCACCCAAAGGCAGCCTTCATCATACACAAGAAAGGACCTACAGCCAAAGGCGGCAGCACGCTTCACATCTTCGATAGCACGCACAATCTGTTCCTGACCACGCAGACGATAACCCATGCGAACACCTTCCGGCGTATTCACGGATGCACTCGTATCCGTTGTTGCGCGAGGACCGATGGCAAGAATCAGTTCCACCTCAGCCTTCTTTGCCAAGTTGACCATCTGCATAATATCCTGATCGGCAAGCATCATAATGCCCTTGGTCTGAGTCACGCGGTGCAGCCAAATTCCATACTTGTCCATGGCTTCAAGAAGAGCTTCCATGACCTTAGGCCCCTGGATGCCCGGAACTTCAAAACGGTACTGACCGCCATCAGAAAAACGCTTCTGAGATGTAGGCAAATCATAGGCATCGCCCTTCGGCATACCGATGGACTGGAGGAAAGCTCTTGTTTTTTCCATGCTATTCATAGTAGGGGTTCCTTTTTTTTAAAATTCTTTCTTGATTAATGACAATACTCTATTGACATCTTCGTCCGTAAGTCCCGCATGCATAGGCAAACAAATGACTTCATCAGCCATGCGAGTTGCCACAGGGAGGTTTTCCTTAGTTGCAGATGGCAATCCGCGATAAATTGCGAAACTTGATATCAACGGATAGAAATAGCGGCGACCGAGAACGTTGTGTTCTTTCATTTTTTCATAGAGAGAATCACGACTGATACCGTATTCTTTTTCGTTCACGAAAATCGGGAAATACGAGTAGTTGTAAGTAACATCATCGCGTTCTGCGAACATTGAGATACCGGGAATATTCGCTAGTGCTGCACGATACTTTTGTGCAACCTGTTTGCGAGCAGCAATCGCGTTGTCAATATGCTTCAAGTTGCAAAGACCATAGGCGGAACGGATTTCGTCCATCTTGCTGTTGATTCCCGGAGCAACCACAGTCGTTTCTCCTGCAAAGCCAAAGTTTTTCAGGTAGTCAATACGCTTTTTAGTGCGTGCGTCATGGCAGATGAGCGCTCCGCCTTCAACCGTATTGTACGTTTTGGTTGCATGGAAACTGAGCGTATTCATGTCTCCCGCATCAAGGATGGTGCGGCCGTTTACCTTCACATTAAAGGCATGCGCTGCATCATAAATGACGGCAAGACCATAACGGTCTGCGATTTCCTGAATAGCTTCAATATCGCAAGGATTGCCGTACACATGCACGGGCATAATTGCAGTCGTTTTCGGTGTAATAGCCTCTTCAATCTTCTGCGGATCGAGGTTGCCTGTCGCGGGATCAACATCAACAAATACTGGAGTGAGGCCATTCCACCAGATGGAGTGCGTTGTCGCCACAAAGCTATACGGGGTCGTTATCACTTCGCCCGTGATACGCATCGCTTGAAGTGCAGTGATGAGCGGAAGTGTTCCATTAGTAAACAAGCTGATGTATTCTACTCCGAGATACTCTGCGAGAGCAGCTTCAAGCTGTTTGTGATAATACCCATTATTTGTGAGCCACTTGCGTTCCCAAATGTCCCTGAGTAGCGGTTCAAATTCGTCCAATGATGGGAGGAGCGGAGAGGTGACTGTAATAATTTTGTCAGACATAAATATCCTTATTTTCCGACAAATTTAGAAAAAGAATTACTTTTTGCGGTTCAAAACTTTCAAAATTGTATTAAAAATATAATCAAAACTTTCTATTTTAAAAAGCTTTGATAGAAGCGTATAAATAACGATTCCTGCAACTATTTGTAGTACCAAAGTAAGAACATCGTTGAAACCAGCAAACTGAATGCTATAAACACAACCACCCATAATGCAAGATAAGGCTATTTGCGGGAACATATCTTTTAACTGAGCTAGATAGTCGTACGCAAGAAGCTTTTTATTTGGCAAACTGTTGATAATTTGGCTAATCACATTTGTAACAAGAAGACTATAGGCCATCGCCATTACACTAATATTCATGGTAATAAGCACCGCAGTCAAACCAATTATTTTTTTCATGATTTCAAGTTTAAGGAAAAGATCGCTCCGTCCAAGAGCTTTGATGGCATTGAGATTTGCGGTATGGACAGGCCAAAAAGAAAACGTAAAACAATATATTCTTAAAAACGGCACACACGGCAACCATTTTTCCGTAAGTACAAGTCGAACTAACGGTTCAGCACAAACCGCTAATCCCATCATCATAGGCATCATGATGAATGTACTAATACTGATCGCGCGACGAGTCATAGCTCGAACGCGATTTTTATCATCTTGTTCTGCAGACATTGCTGGGAGCAAAACGCTGTCGATGGAAGTGTTTATATTAGACACAATCAAATTAGGTAAGTGATGCCCCTGATTGTAAAAAGCAAGATCTTTTGCTGTATAAATTCGGCCAATAATCAGCTGGCGCAACTGACCGTATCCAGTGTCAAGCAAAGCCGACGCAAGCAACTTCCAACCATAGTTAAACAACCCTTTTAAACGACGTAAAGAAAACTTTAATTTCGGTCGCCATTTGACGGTGGACCAAAGAATAATCGTCCCCATGGTAACGTTTGTAAGTTGTTGGCCTACAAGCGCCCAAACGCCATAGCCCATATAAGCCATAGCCACTCCAACAACAGCAGAACATAGAGTTGCACCGATTGTTGCAAAGAAAAACTTCTTGAATATCAAATTCTTTGAAACATAAGATTGTTGAATGTTTCGAACACCAGAAACTACCAAAGTTAAGCTGAGCACTCGAATGACTGGCGTTAAGTGAGGAATATGATAAAAATCAGCGATAAACGGGGCTGCAAAAAACATAACTCCATACATAGCCAAACAAACAGCAATATTGAAATAAAATACGGACGAGAAGTCCAAGTCGTCCGCATTTTTCTTTTGGATAAGAGCTGATCCAAGCCCGCTATCAACAAAAACCTGCAATATGCAAGTGAATACAGTTATAAGAGCAATTTCACCGTAAACCGCAGGATCCAGCAGTCGAGCAAGAATTATAGAAACAAAGAACGCTACGAATTGAGCTCCGCAACGTTCGAAGAATCGCCAAAAAAAATTAGTTGTAACAGTTTTTGCAGTAGGCATAGCGAAAAAATAGAATAATTGAAATCAAAATAGGGTCAACATATATAGGGACACCCCCATGCTCATCAAATTAGTCTGAAGTTTCCCAACTTTCTTATGGGGAAATGAAATCGATGTTGAACAAAAACCTAAATAACCATCTGAATCATAATATTGGGCAATCAGGTTGACATACTCTTTTTTAGAAAAATCATTTTTTCCTTTTAATACAAGATGGTATAATACAGGAATCGTAGCTGACATATCAACCTCGTCGCCTTGCATAAAATAATGATTATACAAACGCTTTGGGCTTGAAAGCAATACACTGTCTAATATTTGTAAACGTTTTTTTTTCATTCTCGTTTTGTAGTTCAACCTCCTGAGTCCCCAACAAGAACCACGAAATGCCACGCCCCCAATTTGCATGATTCAACTTAACGTGGGTTGTGAGGTCATATGTTTGAGCGGGGATTCCTGTCAAGTAATCAACACCAAACTTAACATAGTCATTAACCATATCGTATGCAACTTGATAAATTACAGAATCGTTAAAAACTTTAGAGTAATTGACGAGGAACGGTACAGTGAGTCCTATAGCGTCAACATGTTGTTCTTTTGAACCTTCTCTATACAAAAACAGCCCATCACGTTGCACAGCTTCTTTCACCATCTGGGATATTTCCGTTGCAAAAGTTCTGTATTTGTCATCATGATACATATCAAACAAATCCAAGGCCACATTTCCATATGCAATTTGATCACTTCGTTTAACTCGGAACTCGTTTTCAAGTGCATTGTCAAATTTCTGTTTTATTAGAGCTAATAATGCGGCATCATTTTTGTTTTTAGCATAAGAAAATGCATAATGAAGTAATAATCCATACTCGCCATACTCCCATACAGGCACTTTGCTACGTAATCTTTTTATCAAAGAACCCGTTCCTGCCAAGGGGTGCTTTGACCAGGATTCCCTGTCGATAACGTCATACACGTTATTCCGCAATAAACTTTCAAAAGCGACCTCGTCAGAAACATTTAAGGGAGTAAAGGTTTTCTCATAATACGACTTTAAAACGGATGGAAATAGTTGATTAAATCCAAATAATCCTATAATAATGCACAAAAAAAGAAGAAGATTTCTATTTAATACTCTATCAATAAATCTAAAAAGCTTTTTTATCACCATTTTAGGCAACCATACAAGCACAAATTGAATAAATTCCTTGATAAGTAAAAAAAGCCTGTCTTTTCTTACGAGCGAAAGTAATTTTTTAGCATAGATATCCCCCTTTATATAAGCAACAAAAATTGAAGCAAAATGAATTCTTTTAAGCATGACTTCTAGCGCATCACGATCTCCAGATGCAATAGCATACCTTACATTTAAAAAGCTGCATAAACCATAACTCATTGAATTTGATATGCCACCAGCATTCTTTCTATAGACAGACCAACAATTGGAAAAACCGTATACTTTGCCGATAAGGGATGCAGCAATAAAATGGCAAAAGCCACCCCTAAACTCAGCAATCAGTTTTTTATAGCTATCAGATGAATCCACTTCTTTTCGAATAAGAAGCGATGCTAAAGGTAATTGCCATTTTTCAAAAATTTTTGCAGTACTAAAATCACCAGTTTTAAAGTCACACATCATCTCATCGGGACGATTTTGGCCTTCCCATTTTATCGTAGCATTATGAAAACAAGCCATGTACTCTCGGTGTGCATCAAGGAATTCTACTTGTGTCTGCAATTTAAGTTCATCAGTCCAATAATCATCACCTTCACAAAAAGCCATATATTCTGATTTTTCAATCCATTCTTTCAAATATTCAACTCTTTTAAATCCAATCTTATTTTTATAATGATTAAATTTAAGAGCAAAAAAAATAATAAAACAATTCAAGTTGTCTTTATGTTGAGCACATGTAATTTTTGCATACTCCTCATCTTTAGAATAATTCAAGTTGAAATTTTCAGAAATATAATTTTGAATTACATTTTGTTCGCCATCGGTTGAAGCATCATCAACAATTGCTATCAAATACGGGAATTTCGTTTTTTGCATTATAAAACCATTCAATGCATCAAGAATAAAATCGGATTGATTATATGTAAAGCATCTAATAAGAACTTTGTAAATATTTTCATTCATTGAGTGTTTTTCCTTTCAAAAAAATTTTTTGCGTAACCAGGGAATATAAAAATGTTTATTTTTCCAAGGCTTTTTTCAACCAGTTCAACGAAAATTCTCGCATTTCATCTATTTTGCTGGATTCGTATAATTTGAGTAACGAATCAAATCGTGCGGGACCTCGGGTTTTATTATATAAGCACTTGAAATCCTTGCCGAATATGATAGAGAACACCGTTCCATGAAAGGAATCCGTGACTACATAAGATGAGTCACGGAATATGGCTAACCATTCGGGGACAGTCAAAGTCGATTTAGAATCTGCATGAAATTTTTTTATGACCAACCCGCGAGCCGCCGCCTCTTTTTCGTATGTAGCAGTAGTCTCTTCATTTTCGTTTAGAACATATGCTGCAAGATATTTTTCGTTACAAATTGGGATTTCTTCGCAAATTGGCAAGTAATCTTCTTTTGTTAGCAATAGCGTCGGATCTAAAACCCATGTTGCACCAACTCCAAGATGTTCCTTGCAAAGTTTTATACCAGATTCTTCACGCACACTGATAGCATCGAATTTTTTTACTAGTTTGGAACATTCTTGAGTTTGCTTTGATGAATATTCCCAATAATCAACACCAAAAGAAGCCGCATATGCAATTCGTTTTACAAACATTCCTTTACAAAATTTTAGGTATATATCAGTAAGCCTATAATTGTATTTAGGCCGCCATACCTGATCAGAACCAACAATAAGTGCGTCGAGTCTATTTAATACAATCAATTTTGACTGATATTTTCTAATAATTTTTGTTTTGACAATGTTTTTCTTAACAAAATCATCAAATATTTTTTTTCTATAAACATCTTCAGTATTCCACTTATAAAAAGAACGTTTTTGAGAGGAAAATGACAACAAACACGTTTTTATACAAGATAATATATATCTAAAAAAAGGTTGTTTTCCTGGTAAATAATCAAATGTGATTGAGTCAATATTGAATTGTTTCAAAACTTTTTGCAAAGCATAATTTTGGAGAATTCCGCCATAATTGTGATCCAAAGGTTGTGTAATTATTCCAACTTTCATGATGTATTATACCTTTTGATATATTTTATCCCATTGTTTTTGAATAATTTCTTTTTTGAAACGATTCACATTTCTTAATCCACACTCAACCAATTCTAAACACAATAATCTATCCCTTTTCAATTCAAGAAACGCATTTTTTATAGCAACAACATCATAAGGATTTACAAACAAAGCTGAATTTCGAGCCACTTCCCGCAATACAGGAATGTCTGAACATATAACAGGCCGACCAATAGCATTCGCTTCTATCACAGGCATTCCAAAGCCCTCATATAGAGAAACAAATGATACAATATCACTTTTTTTGTATTCTTCTACAATTTCGTTATCTGAGAGATTTATTTTATTTTCGTAATCAAAGCCATTCAGGTCTAAAAACTTTTTTTGTTCTTCATTTAATTTTCCAACAACAACAATAAAAAAAGACTGATTCTTCAAAGCATCAAATACTCTCAACAGATTTTTATTTGGATTTGTACCAATAATTAAAATGCGAGGTTTATCCAAATTCAATTCTTTTGGAGAATATTTAAATTTTAAGTCAATTGCATTATGAACAACCTCTATATCTGATCTGTTTGTGTAGCGTAAAACTGATTTTTTTGTTTCTTCCGAAATGCATACAATTCGGGTTGCAAACTTTAGAGGAAGACGAAACCATAGCCATTCAAAAATTTTCTTTTTAAAAAACGGATGATTTTGAAAATCAATTAAAACTGTATCATGTATCGTTAAAACGCTATTGCAACCAATCAAGCCCAAAATACAATAATGAATATCTCCTGTTATATGGTTTACAGCACGTCTATCACGATGCATAAAAACAAATACAATATTTATTAGAATAGAAAAAAGATTTGCTCCAAAACGAGGAACAAAATACTCTTTTTTACAAGTGATATCTTGAATGACAGTTTGAGTAACTTTGTTAATACTAAAACCACATTTAATATTTCTATGAAAAAAAAACTATTTTTTTCAAAATAAACCATTTGGAAAAAGGACACTTTTATAAGGATTGAAAATGTCATATCCTAAATTCAATGCATAAGTATTAATATCTTTTTGCATTATATATAGATATAATAAAAAAAAGACAAACCAACAAAGCATTTCGTGAATTCGATCACGAGATAAATATTTTACAATATATGGAATAATAATGATTTGTGAACAGGAATAATAAAGAGCTCCTCGGCCTGCCAAAATATTCAAAGCAGATGTTTGAAAAAGAACATACATAAATACAGAAACTAAATACAGTTTAAAGAACAAATGAAACCACTTTTCATACAAAGGAATTTCAATAGAGAAACAAACCGCAATAATAAAAAAACGAAATAGACATCCGTTTATCATCGAATAAGTATGCGTATTTTTCATATAAAGCTGCAATCGGAAAGCACTTCCTGCATCAAGATAATTAGAAATATAATCTAATGGTAAAACATTTAGAACACCTATAAAACCTATTACAGTAGCCGCCAAAAGAATACATATCGTTTTTTTCTTCTCTAATTTTAGATTCCATAAAAAATATGCAGGTAAAAACAACAAAGCTGTTTTATGAAAAAATGAAGCAAAACAAATCAACAAGAAAAAAGTTGAAAATTTTCCTTCTGCAATAAAATATATTGAGAAAAATACTACAGACAACGCTAAAAATTGTCGATTCATCCCAAGTAAAGGAATAAAAATGGCATAGGCAATACACAAAGAAATGAGGGGATTTATAGAAAATCTTTTTATCAGACAAGCTAAAGCAATATACTTAATCAACGCAATAACTAACAAAAAGAAAGAATAATCATTTCTAATTGTTTTTACAACAGTCGAAAATAGAACATACCCGAATTCAACCATTCCTGAAAGATTATATTCAAACATACGATAGTATGGAAGCCAATCCGTTCCAATTTGCCAACGAAAGCCTTCTTGACAAACGAGAAATATCAATAGAATAGCAAAGGTAATCTTAACTGCAATAGATTTTTTGTTGCAATCAAAAAGTAAAAGAGAAAAAAAGAATATTATAAAAAAAGTTGCTATATACATCACTTGAAAGAATTCTCCATTATATAAACAATCAAATTGTCATAAGAGTATTTTTCTTGAAAGTGATTATATACCTTAGTTACAATATCATATCGTTGTTCAGGGTGATTTAAGTAATAGCTTATTTTTTCTATAGCTTCATTTACATTTTTGAAAGAAACTAATTCAGGGTCTATAGGCAACAACTCTTTTAAAACCGGACGATAATCGCAAAGCTGAAAAGCCCCTGATCCATTTGCTTCAAAAAAACGACAATTAACACCTTCTATCTCAGCATAGTGAAGGTTATTAAATACAATTTTCGATCCGTATAACAATTTTGACTTTTCTGGACCAGTAATATATTTATGCTGATTTGCCACATCTACTTCATGGTTATAAAAACGATGAGGAACGACACCGAAAATTTTTACATTAATATCATTATCCAACAGACATTTAATCATTCGTGTTCGATACGGATAAAATGTACCGTATGTCATCACATCAATATCAACCTCTTTTTCACAAGCCTCTTTTGAAATAGTCGGTTTTACATGAGAGCGCTTATTGAAAGCCTCATTATACCTAAATACATTTAAATGCATATTTGCAGACATAAAACGCTGCATATACGGATCTTTAACAAACCAAGCGTCATAATCAGATGCGAAGACCTGTTGATATTCCAATGTTGTTATTTGATCAGGATTAATATGTACAACTTTTCGCCCTTTCTTTTTCACCAAATTGACAAAAACAGGATGGATGAATCTATAAACACAAAGAATTAGATCTGGATTATAATCATTTACACGATTAGCTAATCTTTTAAAAACATTTCGATCATAATAGTCGTTGTAAGCACGAGCCAATTTGTCTAAAGTTTTGGTATAGAATCCAAGATGCCCCTTCCAATAAAAGGATCCTCCATAAATATCAAATATATCGCAGTCGTGACCACAATAAACAAAGGCTTCCTTTAAATTGGATTCAAAAGAATCTACGCCTTGAGCTCCGACAATTGCAATTTTCATATGATCATCCTCTCAAACAGATTTTAAATAAGAAAATCATTACGAAAAATTGTATAAATTTAGGGAATAAAATATAAGACATCAAAATTTTTGATTTTAAAGACATATTAAGCCAATAACAAAGAATCTTTTTTCCTGAAGCTTTCTGAGATTCATTACTTATTTTTTTTACTAAGGGCATGTCTTTTTTATAGAGAATTGTCATCAAAGCGTGACATTTTCTCTTATAATAGAAGTAAAAAGTCCCATTTTTCATTGAATAAACCATATTATTGCTCCACATATAATCTTCAATATACTTTCCATATTTTCTTTCATCGGGATGCAATAATGAATTTGGTGTAGTTCTATAATAATAAAGTAATTCAGGAATGTTTCTAATACAATTTGCTTTATCTAAGCAGCTTAATACAAATATCGTATCTTCTCCCATAGATCGATTTTCATAAAATTTTACGTCATTATCTTTTATCAAAGATGTTTTTATAAGATGAGCCCACGGAGAGGTTACAATCCAATCATTATTAACAACATCGGCAATATCTTTTTGGTAAAAAAATCCACTAGGATTAACATTTGAGTTCGTTTTTTCGCCAAATTCATTTGTAACAAAAAAACCACATGAAATAAGATCGCAGCTATATGCTGATTTGTATAAGTTTTCAAGATATTTTGCATCTACATAATCATCAGAATCAACAAAAGCAATCCATTCTCCAACAGATTTTTCGATACCAAGATTTCGAGCTGAAGACACGCCTCCGTTTTGTTTATGAAATACTTTAATCCTTGAATCTTTTGAAGCATAAAAATCACAAATTGAGGCGGACTTATCTGTACTACCATCATCAACAAGAATAAGTTCAAAATCAGAAAAAGACTGATTCAACAAAGATTCAATACATTCTTTAATGTATTTTTCAACGTTGTATACAGGAACAATGACACTAATTTTCGGCATTACACATCCTTACCTAAGAGCTCTTTCATTCAATTTCACATATTTCGTACAACGTTTACTTTTTTTACTCAATTTGTTTCATTTTTTTTAACAAATGCTCGGAATCATTATAATTGAAAAACAGCGCATTTTTATAATTACCTACGCTACATCTAGCATATTCTAAATCGGCAGCGATAATAGGAGCATTGAAATATTGAGCTTCTATCAATGGTAAACCGACCGTTTCTACATATGATGGGAAAAGTAAATATGAGGACTTATAATACTCTTTCATATTGGAAAAATCAAGAGTCCCAACAAGTTGTATTGGTAATTTGTATTCTTCAATTTCCTTTTTTATAAGTCTTGATAATTTATTTTCATTTCCAAATATGGTGAAAACAACCTCTATTTTAGCCTTTTCTTCTGAAGAAAGAGCTTTAACTGCGTCTATGATAACTTTATGATTTTTAAAAGCAAACGCTGTAGCCGGATAGAAAAATCTGGTTTTATCAGTTTTTATTCTTTCAATTTCATGTGTTAAGTTTATTTTTATAGGCAAAACATGAACGATATTAGGATTTATATGTTGCATGCGGATAATAGCATTTTTCATCCATTCGTTTTGAACAATAATGCCATCAGCCTTTTTTAATGATTTTTTCGTTATAAGTCCAATAATATTTTGATAGAACCATAAAAAAGGGTCGTGAATCAGTTTAAATCTGTGTTCACAGAATGGTATTGCGTTATGAACGTATACAGACTGTTTGACTTTTATTCCGTTTATACAATGGTTTTGCAAGGATAAAATTTCGTCTATCCTATATTTTTTTATAACTCTCTTAATGAAGAAAATATCCATAAAAAGTCTATGAAACCAAGTTTTTTTCACCCATGGATATTTTAGGATTTTAATATTTTCCGTTTCTTCAAAATTTACGATGCTGACAACAATAAAATACTTGTTGTTTAAGTCGTTTTTTGCTTTTTGATAAAACTCATTTAAAACGCTCAACGCGCCACCAGATTCTGCTGCAACATCGTAAATTAAAATATTACTCATTTTTTTTATTTTTTCCAAACCATCTTATTGATTATTCCTACATAACTCTGAATAATCTTAATCACTTTCGTACTTACATTTGTGTCAGTATAAGCAGGAACATCAACAGAGCAATCTCCATTGGCGTGCATAGAAACAGCTAAGTCAACAGCTTGAAGAACCTGTTCCGTTGTTATACTTCCTATTGTAAAGACGCCTTTATCCACAGCTTCAGGGCGTTCCGTACTCGTCCTTATTGAAACTGCCGGAAATTTGAAGAAGGCTCCTTCTTCAGGAATTGTTCCGCTATCCGACACAACGCAAAAGGCATTTTGCTGCAACTTGTTATAGTCAAAAAATCCCAATGGTTTGTGTTGAATAACTCGATTGTCAAATTTGAAGTTTCTTGCATCAATGTATTTTTTACTTCTTGGATGGCAAGAATAAAGAATTGGCAAGTCGTAAGTTTCTGCCATTGCATTCACTGCATTCATCAAGCTAAAGAAATTTTGTTCGATGTCGATGTTTTCTTCACGATGCGCTGATAACAAAATATATTTTCCTGCTTTTAAACCTAACTTTTCAAGAATTGAGCTATTCTCTATTCTATCACGACACTTGCTAAGTACTTCAGCCATCGGAGAACCAACTACATATGTATACTCCGATTTTACACCACTATCAAGAATATAGCGTCGAGCATGTTCAGAATAACATAGGTTTATATCGCTTGTTACATCAACGATTCTTCTAATAACTTCTTCCGGGAGGTTTTCGTCTTTACAACGATTGCCTGCTTCCATATGAAATACCGGTATTTTTAAACGCTTTGCGGAAATCACGCAAAGGCAAGAATTTGTATCACCTAATACAATCAAAGCATCTGGTTTTACCTCTTGCATCAGCTCATAGGACTTCGAAATTACATTGCCCATGGTTTGGCCGAGGTTTTCTCCAACAACTCCCAAATAATAATCAGGCTCGCGTAAACCTAAATCTTCAAAGAAAACCTTATTCAATTCATAATCATAATTCTGTCCGGTATGTACAAGAATTTGATCAAAATATTTATCTGCTTTTTTGATTATTTCGGACACTTTGATGATTTCTGGGCGGGTTCCCACAATAGTCATCAATCGAAGTTTTTTTACACTCATGAAAAATCCTCTCTAAAACGCTTGTTACAAACCATAATGAGGATACAAAGTCTTATGTATTCTCATCCAATCAGCCAATTCTGCAATCATTTGCTCATAATCAGGAATTTTATAGCCAAAATCCCAGCGAGTTCTTTTTAACGATTTGTCCGCAGCCATTTTGTCTACAGGATTTATTTTAATCTTTTCAACTCTGATATACCTGTTGAATAAGCCTAGAAGATCGCATTTGGATATGCTAGTATCAGGAACCATATTGTATAGCCCATGAGCTTTTTCTTTTGCAGCGAATTCCATTGTTTTGGCTAGTTGTAGGGTTGTTTGTCCTGTCCACATAGCTTTTGTGAACCCACACACTTCACCGTGTTGCTGCATAAACCAATTCAAAAGCCCTATTCCATTAGGGTCAATGTCAGGACCAACTATGGAATTTCGTAGCGTAATGTTCTTTTCGTCCTCAATTTCACCAAGAGCTTTGGAACGATCGTAAAATGTGACCCCATCCCTAACGTCGTCTTCTGTATATTGACCTCGCTTGCCGCTAAATACACAATCTGTGCTCATGTGGATTACTTGGGTGTCTGAACCCTCTGTAAATTGAGCCAGTTGATGTGGTAAAAATCCATTTAAATAAGCAGCACTTGCTTTATTGTTTTCTGCAAATTGATTTAAAATGCCAATGCAGTTGATAACACTATCAAACTTGTTTACACCAATAACTTCCTTGATAAGGGTTGCATTTGTTGCATCGCCTACAACAGTATCAATGAATTTGGATTTTGATCTAGCAAATCCAAGAACATCGTGACCCCGTTCCTTCAAATAAAGGCAGATTATGTGGCCTGCCATGCCATTGCAACCGAGAATCAAGAACTTCATTAATTTAAATCCCTATTTTTGAATCTTTAACTCTTCTTGAACATAATCAGTCGTAAGGAGCTTTTTAATAATTCCTTCGACATCCAAGCGAATTGTATTATGGCTGGTGTAGGCTTCATCGGCTTGTGTTAAGACCTGTCCTTTGATAAAGAACTTGTCATAATTCAAGTCTCGATTATCTGCAGACACTCGGAAATAATTTCCCATATCTTCACTTCTTAAGCGTTCTTCAGAAGTAAGAAGCGTTTCGTAAAGTTTTTCGCCATGACGCGTGCCGATAATTCTTGTTCCGGTATCTCCGAAAAGCTGTTGAACAGCCTTCGCCAAGTCTCCAATTGTACTTGCATCGGCTTTTTGAACAAAAAGATCTCCTGGATTGGCATGCTCAAACGCAAATTGAACCAAGTCGACAGCTTCGTCAAGGTTCATCAAAAAACGTGTCATGTCAGGATTTGTAATTGTAATTGGGTTTCCCGCTCTAATTTGGTCAACAAACAGAGGTATTACAGACCCTCTTGAGCACATGACATTTCCATATCGAGTACAGCATATCACTGTATTTCCACGTTCCGCAGCTACACGAGCATTCGCGGTAATGACATGTTCCATCATCGCTTTAGAAATACCCATTGCATTAATCGGGTATGCAGCTTTATCGGTACTAAGGCAAACAACTCTCTTTACGCCTGCTTCAATTGCAGCGTGAAGCATGTTATCAGTTCCTTCAACATTAGTTTTGACGGCCTGCATTGGGAAAAATTCGCAAGATGGCACTTGTTTGAGAGCAGCCGCATGAAATATATAGTCGACTCCAGGCATAGCATCTTTGATGGATCGATAATCACGAACATCGCCAATATAGAACTTGACTTTTGCTGCGTAGTCAGGGTGTTTGGCTTGAAGCTCATGGCGCATATCATCTTGTTTTTTCTCGTCACGAGAGAAAATACGAATCTGACCAATATCCGTTTCTAGGAAATGCTTCAAAACAGTGTTTCCAAAGCTTCCTGTTCCACCAGTAATTAACAGTGTTGCTCCATTGAAATTCGACATTTATAACTCCTGTTGAAAAATCTGATCCATTCTTGCAAGCAAAGAATTTTTATTGAAATGCTGCTTTGAATAATTCAAGGCATTTGCGCCAAGCTCATCCCTTTTGAATTGTTCCATTTGAATGAAATTTTTTATGTTGCGCACAAAGCCGTCAACATCTTCAGAATTGCTAACTAGACCGGCGTGTGCTTCGTTGATTACTTGCTGAACCTCTCCATCAGCAGAAACCAAAATGGGTTTCCCACAAGCAAGGCACGATTGTGTCTTTGCTGGAATTGTGATGGCAAAAACTTCACTTTTTGATAATGTTATTAATAAAGCATCTGCAGCTGCTAAATAAGCGGGAATTTGTTCAGCTGGTTTACGCTCAATAAAGTTGAAGTAATTTTCAAGTTTTAGGCTTTCTATGATTCCAAGCAATTCAGGCATATAACGCCCGTTTCCTATTATGTTGAAACGAACAATTACACCTTCTTCGCGTAACTTTGCCGCTGCCTTCGGTAATATGCCAAGTCCCTGAGCAAAACCGATATTCCCTGCGAATACAAAATTGCAAACACCATCATCTGGAATTTCTGAATTGCAACTTTTTTCTACAGGTTTGTAAAAATTTTCCGCATACTGAGGCCAAAACTCGATTTTACTTTCTGAGATATTGCGCTTTCTTATAGCACCTATAAAACTTTTAGAAGAAGTCAATATGCGAGAAGTTCTTTTGTAAATGTAATCGACCATTGCTTGGATTGGCCAAATGAAAAGTCGATTGTGTATTCCTGTTATAATTTCAACGTTTTCTGGCCATAAATCGGTAACATAGAGAATGTGAGGAATGTGTTTTTTCTTTGCATACCACACACTTACAAGAGCCTGTGTCATGGGTGACACTTCATAAGTGAATACGACATCGGCTTCAATTTTTGTTTTTTTTATCCATTTTCTACCCGCAAGGACAAAAGACAGATAATTTTTCGCAAGATTGAAAGAACCTTTTTTACGAGGCTCAATTGGAAGACGGATAATTTTTATTCCATTCCAAATTTCACTTGTTCTTTCAGTTTTGCTATATCCCTTATAAAATTCGCCTTGCGGATAGTTGGGAATGCCTGTTAAAACAGTTACATCATACCCTCTTTTTACCCACTCAATAGCGATATCATTTATCCGGAAAACTTCCGGATAAAAGTATTGAGAGACCAACAGGATACGTAGTTTGTTTTGTTGTTTTTCCAAACTTATCTCTCCGTCTTCTCAATAGCCTCTTGCAGGCTGAATTTCTGGTAGGGTTCCTTGTACACACTCATGGCTTGGTCGTAGGCCAGGTTGCCAAAAGCCTTGTTCACGAGGCCAGTGGCGTGGCTCATGAGTTTGAGCGCCCAGCCGAATCCGGGGATGAGCACGCAGCACTTGTTATGAGCCTTGGCAATGAGCGAGATAACCTCGCTGGTGTTGCTGTACTGCGGATTTTGTGGCCAAAAGGTGCCATGTTCGCCGTTTTCAATCATCAGGCGTACGAATTCCACCAAGTTTCCGATGTAGAGCATGCTGCGCTTGTTTTCGACTTTCGGGAATGCGGGCAGTTTGCGGGCAAGCTTGCTGAGCAGTGGGTAGTTACCCTTGCTCCCCTTGCCGAATATCATGGGCGGGCGAAGAATCACCACCTTGAAGGTGTCGCAGTCCAGCGGGCGGATGCCGTTTTCAGCCAGAACCTTGCTGTCGCCGTAACAATTTGCCGGGTTTACTGGGGTGTCGCACGTGATGAATTTTGGTTTACCGATGGGGGCGCTGTCGCCGTACACGATGGCGCTGCTCATGAATATGAACTGTTTAACGCCAGCGTCCTTCGCTTTCTTGGCGCATTTCACTGTGAGGTCGGTATTTACAGCGTAGTAGAGTTTCGCACGTTCTTCGCTGATTTTACCGTTATCGCTATGGGCGATTCCTGCCACGTGGTAAACAGAGTCGTACTTGCTAAAATCAAAGCTACGCCAGGCGTCACCAATCATGTCGAGTGTATCAACTTGGTACTTGCCCGAAAATTCAGGTTGTGTGAGGTAATTGGCAAAGGAGGTGCCGATGTAGCTGTTCGCGCCTGTAATGAGGATGTGGATCATTGGCGAGCCTCCTGCTCATGCTTGTGGATTTCACCGGTACCGCCTTCTACGACACCGTCACTCTTGAGCACGCTGATAAACGTGCCAAAGAAGCACTTGCAATCAAACAAAAAGCTCTGGCGCTTTACGTATTCACCGTCTAGTGCCGCCTTCACAGGAATTTCAAGTTCATCACGACCGTTAATCTGAGCCCAGCCGGTCAGGCCTACGGGAACGTCATTTGCACCATACTTGTCACGCTCTTCAATCAAGTCGTACTGGTTCCACAGCGCCGGACGCGGGCCGATGATGCTCATGGTCCCTTCAAAAATGTTGAACATCTGCGGGAGTTCATCAAGGCTCGTCTTGCGGAGGAATCCGCCCACCTTGGTAATCCACTTCTTGGGGTCGCTCAATTCGTGCGTCGGGGCGTCTTTGGGCGTATCGGTACGCATGGTGCGGAACTTGTAGATGTTAAAATGCTTCTTGTGCAAACCCACGCGTTTTTGCTTGAAGAGTACAGGACCCTTGCTATCGAGCTTGATGGCGATAGCGATTACAAGCATCGGGATTGCAAGTACGATGATGCCAAAACCGGAAAGGACGATATCAAAAAGTCGCTTAAAAAAGAGTGTATAGGGAGTCTTATGCACGATAGGTCTCCTGAGCCAAAATGTGCGTACCAGCCGGGACCACAGCGAGTGTGTTCACGACGGCGTTGCAGTCTACATGGCAGAATTCACCGACAGTCGCATTATGGCGGATTACAGCTCCGCTAGCGATAAAAGAAGCCTGTTTGATTACCGCTCCAGTTTGCACAGTAGCATTCGGTTCCACGCAGCAGCCCGCTTCGAGTTGTGCAGACGGGCTCACGTACGCCGTGGGGTGAACAAGAGTCGCCTGGGTAAAACTGTTTTGCTGTAGTTGCTCGGTAAGCTTGCGACGAAGTGCCGGATTGCCGATGGCCACAAAGCCAAATTTGAACTGCTCCGCGAATTTCGGGAGATCAGCCGTTGTGCCGATTATGTCAGTACCGTCTAAGGTGTTAAACGAGTCGTCGAGGAACGCGATGCGGCCAAAAACGCCCATGGCTTCGGCAATTTCCTTCGCCATGACGCCATACTGACCTGCGCCCAGAATAAGCAGATTATTCTGCGAGAGCACTTACCGCAACCTCGGGGTAGTTGCGGTAGGGGAGGGCGAGACTGCTGCAGAACCTCATTTTTTCTGAAATTGTATCGCAACCATAAAAAAGAGCTTGACAAAATCCAAAATTTAGTGTACGTTTGTGTAGTGGTTGTGCCGGACTCGGCTATTTTCGCAGTCATCTGGAATTGACGCGCAGGGGAAACTAGAGTATCTTTGGACGTAAGGAGCTAAAATGGAAAATGTCGCTCTATGCGTCCAATTCGCTGCACCTGCCACTCCCCGAAAACTCCATTACTGAACTCAAGCCGGTTTTTGACTCGGTGTTCTCCCGGTATGCGGGGCGCAGTAGCTGGAGTCTTAGTGACCTGACGCATGGTGAAACATCATGGCAGAATGCCCGCAAGGGGCTTGCGCGAGATGCTGCTGGCAACGTTCCTATGTCCATAGACGATATCAGGCACGATGCCGAATACATCAAACTGCGACGCTGTGTGATGCCTGCAGTCCGCTCTTTGTTCAAGGAAAACGCTTTTGAAAATCACTGATTCGCAAAAAAAAAGTTGTTGATTCTCTCGTATGCGAGAGGTTGCATAGCAAGCCTCAAAACAAGGATATCGTCCAAAAGTTTTGTAACAAACGCAACGATGGTATCGCAAAGACTTTGCGAGAAAACGTTCTTGCCAAAAAGCGGTTCGCCCTTACGGAACTGTTCCTTGGCCTTCGCCATTACGGAGTTCAGTTCTTCGTTTGTCATTGTCACAATCCTTTCCTACATTATAGTAAGGTTTTGGGTTATTGGCTGTGGATTGTGACACCGTTTAATTTACAGCCTCCCGTCACTTCGTGATAAACTTAAATTACCCATTAGGCTCAACAGGCAAGACTAGTAAACTTCGCATATCCCATATTCTGTAGGGCTTATTGACTATATTTCCTGCAAATAGAATATTCGTATTTTTGATTTAATCGAAAAAGATGGAGTCTCAAATGATAGATTACGACACCCTCCAAAGCGACGAAAGTTTAATCAACGCATATTTAGTCAAAAGTAGCTCTAGAACATATAAAGAATACAATGAACTTTCCTGGGATTCTGCATCATTCTTTGCCAAAATTATTCTCGCATCCCAAAACAATGTCGCTTTAGATGCTGCCACAATACAAACAGAAATTAATTTGTTTAATGAAAATAATCTCACTAACGTTTCTTTAAACTATCTTTTGGGCAAATTTTGGCTAAGGAGTATTGCTGGGCAAATAAAAATTTCTGGTGCAATACTTCACCTATTAACCGATAATAATGGATTCAAACTTCCAAAAGAAATTGACAATAAAGAATTGCTTGACAATTTTGGTTTCATGGAATTTCTTGCCGAGAAATACAGATACGAAGATTCTAGGTCCTGCGAAATCCCCTTACAACGCTTTAATTCCATTTATACTCAATTCAAGGATTTCTATCCTAAAGCGCCACCTTTGGAATCTCTTTTGCAAGATTTTAAAATAACCAAAAAAAATGACAAATACATTTTTAACTTATGGCAAACAGTAGGTAAAGTCAATCAAACATCATTATCTGCTCAAATTCTGTACTCATTACTCCAATCAAGAGACTTTCATAATGATACCGAAATAATAAAAGAATGGTTGAAAGCAACTCAATTTATTTTTAAACCTGAAGTATATCAAAACCTTCCTGAATGGGAAAAAACACGTTACCTAATAGCTGCAAAAAATATATTATCAACGGAACAAGATTTAGAGGACGGTTTTGAAGATGAAAAAATCTTTCTAAATGAAGATTTGGCCCATTACTCATTCCTTTCAGCTAAAGACATCGTGTTAAAAACAGGTGTTTCCAACTACTCAATCAAATATAACGAACTGTTTATCAAATGGTTGAAGTTTTATTCCAAACGAAAATGGAAAATTTCCTTTTTAGATTTCAACATTCGTGAAGATTATGTGAAATTATTACAATCATTACTAATCAATTCAATACAAGAACCCGATGCCTTTGATGTAACAGAATTATTTGAAAATAGACCATATTTACTCAATCAAACCATTTTTTATTTAAACAGGGTTAATCCAACGCGACTTCTCGCATATATTGATAATGATAAATATGGTTTAATCTTCTTTTGTTCATTCCTGTTCTTATGTGAAGATCAATTCTATAAGCAAAAGCCTAATGAGCATATTCCATTCGCAATTATTGAAAAATATGCGCAAACATTCGTCCAAAAAAATTTAATTCCTAAAAAAAATTTTAAACATGCTGCTTTATTTTTGATGCTTTTAGTCAAAGGAATCTATGATAGTAGATGGTCGGAGTTGTATAAAATTGTATATGAAAAAATAATAATAGAGATTCCATTCCAGAGTCCTTCTTCAATATTCTTTAAGACGGCTTTAGACGTCTACAACAACTATCAACAACCTATTTGGGAAGAACGTGTTAGACAAATAAAAATATGCGCATTTCACTATCTGTTCTTTTTTCTAAATCGGACAGAAGCTCAAGAAAAAGAGGAATGTTTTTCTTTAATAAATACTTTATATAATGATTCCGTATTTCAAAATGATTCTTTCAGTTATTGGAGCGAATGGAATGAAATAGATAAACTTGATTGGAGTACTTTCTTTAATTGGTTGTTTAAGCACAACAAACTTAGTTCTTTTTGCCAAGAAATCAAAAACCATTTAAATTATGACCCTAACGAGCAGAATTTTGATAAACAAATGTCTAGTCCAAAGAAACTCCGTTTCCACTTGAAGATACTCTGCTCTGTATATTGTGAATGGAGAAAGCATGAAGATAACGATAAAATCAACTTACTAGAATCAAACATCGTTCAAATTCTAAACAGTTGTTTTGTTAATAAACCCGAAAAACAAAAATTCGCCATTTTTGAAGCTGTACATGAGTCAAATTTCGGCGCTGATTTTAACAACGAATTGTTCCCTCTTGTGATATCAACAATAAAATTATTTGATAAATCAAACCGAAAAAAGATTCTTGTTGCTCTCTCTATGGGCGATGACCCTAGACTGCAAATCAAGGCATATAATCATCTTCCAAACACAGAAGACAAAGATTACATAAAGGATTCTATAAACCTAACAGAAGACATTGATTATCACTTCAACACATTTGATGACTTTACCTCTTTTTTACGCGATTTGTACAATTCTCATCTTAACGATGATTTTGCCGACATGCTTCTAAAGAAATTAGATAATCAGGTCAGGCAACGTGTAAAAGACCAAGTTGCGGCACCTTTTGTGCTAGATACTGAAATTCTAAAAATCTACAATTTATATTGGAAAAAAGATGTAGAAAACTTAATTCAATACAAATGCCTATACGAAGACTATTCTGGACGCTATAAAGAATCCCTTATTGATCTAAAAAACGAACAATATTACTTGATTTCATTACTAAAAATAGAACAGAAGGCTTACAACGAAGCTTGGCTCTATATAAACCGAATAAAAGAAGGGAATTCAACAAAATTAAAATACAAGGCTGCTCGCTTGTATTTAAAATTTCACACACTTCAAGGAAAAGAGGTGCTTGCCCCTCTATTACAAGAAATCCAAAAAATTGAGAAGACTGAAACCAGACAACCGCAAGATTGGTACTACTTGTACCTTACAAAAGTAGCACTATACTCCAGCATGGACAAAGAAGAAGATCTTTTAAATCTATATCATTCTTTAGGAAGTAATCAAAGCGAACTTCAACTGGTAAAACCCATTGTTGAATACTTTATAAGCCGTCAAAATTGGCAAATGGCTATTCAAACGTTCAACACAATTAAAGTCTCTAATGAAGAAAAAGAGGAGTACAATTCTCTAAAATCGAAAATATCTTGGGCAGATGAAATTCCAATTCTAAAAAACAGTTACCTTCAAATTCTTGGCCTGCCCAATGACTATCGTTTCAAAGTTTTACCACCATCCATCAGCAAACATAGCAATAATCCAGGTCTTTTTGTAGTCTATGACTTATGTACTGCGTTAAACATTCTTTTGAAGAAAATAAAAGCAGTCTCCGCCAGCTCTTCACACATGTCGGAAGATTACAAAACAGATCTATTACAATCTATTCTAAATGGTAGACTTTCCATGCTCGGCTACAAATTTGAGGATCAAAACAGAAGCGGTCAATCGGCAGGAAAAGGTAAGCAAGCTGGCGAACTTGACCTATCCATGGATTTAGGTTGTAGTACGGTTGTTCTAGAGGCCATTAATTGCAACGGATGGAATGCCGATTTAAAAAAACATATAGAAAAGGTATTCAACTACGACCCGTCAAGACATATTTTGATAAATCTAATGTACTATGAAGGGAAAAACGACGAATTTTTCTCAAAATGGGATGTTATAAAAAAATACGTAACCGACAACACTAAGGTCAATTACCCGCTAAATTATGGTATCATAGATCAACAAGAAATTTCAAATATAACGCAGAACAATAGCATAAAGGTATTGAAGTGTGTACACGAAAACAATTTGGAATTTTACCACATATTCGCAAATTTTAGCTACTATACTTAATTTCAAAAAAAGGAAAGTGACACTTAAAAGATTACCTATGTAGAACAGAAACTTTTTTGCGAAAGCCCCTTGACACAGCCAGTTTGTTTTACATTCCTATATCAATGCATATTCAACAACCGTTTTAAAACCAGCATCAACTAATGCTGATCGGATGTCGTTGGGCGTCAATCCCATTCCAAAATCGTGAACATTTTTTAAAATTCTAGCACGCCTTGATTTCAATTCGGAATTATTTAGATTAAAGGTCTTTATCGTGTAATCAGCCCTTTGGGCTTCTTGTTTTGACAATCCGGGAGCAACGATTATTTCTCCATTTTCCATATAGGTAAAATATCGTTCAACATTGTTTTCGTTTGGAGAAATTAGCAAATCGTAATCACGTTTGTTGGTGACAATACTGTCTTTATATTTGGCCCCATAATGTTCGCTTAGACCGTCTACAAATAAATTGTTCCAATCAAAAGTTCGCTTAGGGAATAAACTTCTCTTGTAGAAATGATCTATATGAGATTTTGGAGAGATTGGCTCTTCTGTGTAGGCACTAACGCCACCTTGTTCTTTGATAAGAGCTAATTTTATTTGGCTATAGAGGTCTGGAAATTTCGTCTGTTTATGCAGATCTTCCCATGTTCTAGGTTTTTCGCGATAAACATAATCTGTAAAAGAATTTAGAGAGGCGTTTTTCTTGACAGAGATCATACAAGCCCCTTCTCTATACGCTTTTCTTGCAAGGAAATTTTAAAAAATTCTGGGTCAGCGGGGTTTATATTGTTTTTGAGCCAGGATAGAATCTCTTGATACTTATCTGATTTACAATCACCTTTTTTTAGCAAAATCCAAAGTTCATCTAATTTCTTTTGAACATCGTCATTTCGTAAGCTTCTCAACTGAAATACATCATTTAATATCAAATCGACCGTCTGACCGTACTGGTTTCGCTTTGTAGGGACCGCTTCGCCATTGGACAATGCTATAAGCATGTCTTTTTCAGAGTTTTTTAGATTGGTAATGATATGCGGTGAATGCGTTGTCAAAAAGAATTGCACCTTTGGGAATGTTTTTTTGAGATGGTCTATAACCCCCATTTGCCATTCGGGGTGCAAGTGCAACTCAATTTCGTCTATCATCACAACCGCCGTTTTTTTGAGCGGATCTTCTGCATTAGGATTCGCCATCGCCATTTTGCGGGCTATGTCGCAAACTAACGCAATGTATGACTTTTCGCCATCGGACAATTGACTAAAATTAAATGATTCGCCTCTTTTCTCAACAACAAAAGAAAGAGGATCGCGTTTAACACGAAACTTTTGGTAACCCGGCAAAAGATTTTTGATGGCCGAACGGACTGCTGTGAGTTGAACATCGCCTTTGAATTTTGTGCCGTGTTCGCGATACAGCTCGTTTTCTAGATCTTCGCGTTCACGGAACCACAAGAAAAATGAATGGAAATTAACACTATTGTTTAAGCCACTGTCAAAGGCATCGAGTGGACTGAGAGCGTGTTTTTTACGAACACGCAACGGGACGGAATCAACAACTCTGTTGACTGAATAAAAATCAACCAATGGCAGATTGTGATTTTTCCCATCTATGAAGCGTTCTATCTTGGAATCGGCATAATTATTTAGTTCAGCCCTACTAGCTTGTCGTTCTATATTCTTTCTATATGATGTACGTTTTTTAAACAGCGACCATCGAACTACTTGATCTTGTTCTCCTATCTTTTCTACAACTTCAATTTCAATAAAGGCATATGGTTCACCATTTGTAATATCGCAATCGCTTAAAGACAATCCCTTACCTTTGGGGCTTTTTAGTCGGGCAACATACCATGAGAAAAGAAATTGCATTGCAACGAGCACTGTCGTTTTGCCGGCACCGTTGATTCCTGCAAAGACGACCATCTTTGAATTTGAAAAATCTAGATCAAGATTTTTTATTCCACGAAAGTTCTCGATTCTAAGTTTCTTTACTCTCATAATATAAACCTGCTTTATATGAGGAGAAATATATAAATATCTTGCTAAGGATGATGATTTCATTTTGTAGCACTTATACACTCTTAACATTATAGCCTTGATTAAACTCTATGAGTTGCATTATTTTTTAGTTTTTCAAGATTATCTACTGTGTAAGAACACGATAATTAGGGGTAGTTGCGGTACATGCTCTTTTCTTTCCACAATGTCCTCTCATTTTTACTACATTTTGCTTGCAAAAACAATAAAAAGGACTATTTATGTCAAGCTCCATTTTCTGTGACTAGACTCTCTTGATTACCGGCGGTACGGGTAGTTTCGGCAATGCTGTGCTCAACCGCTTCCTCCAGACCGACATCGGCGAAATTCGCATTTTCAGCCGCGACGAGAAGAAGCAGGATGACATGCGCCACGAATTCCAGGCCAAGATGCCGGAAGCGGCCGACAAGATCAAGTTCTACATCGGCGATGTGCGCGACCTCCAGAGTGTCAAGAATGCGATGCACGGGGTGGACTACATTTTCCATGCGGCTGCCCTCAAGCAGGTGCCGAGCTGCGAATTTTTCCCGCTCGAAGCTGTCAAGACCAACGTGTTCGGTACGGACAATGTGCTGACAGCCGCCATCGAAGAAGGTGTCAAGAATGTGGTTTGCTTGAGCACGGACAAGGCTGCTTATCCGGTGAATGCGATGGGTACGAGCAAGGCCATGATGGAAAAGGTCATCGTGGCAAAGTCCCGCACGGTGAGCCCGGAAAAGACGAAGATTTGCTGCACGCGTTACGGCAATGTGATGTGCAGCCGCGGTTCCGTGATTCCGCTGTGGATTGACCAGATTCGCGCAGGTCCGCCGATTACCATTACCGAAGGCTCCATGACGCGCTTTATCATGAGTCTCGACGAAGCTGTGGACTTGGTGCTGTTTGCATTCGAAAACGGTGTCTCGGGCGACATTTTGGTGCAGAAGGCTCCGGCTTGCACTATCCAAACTCAGGCTGAAGCTGTGTGCGAACTTTTCGGCGGCGACAAGAATGCTATCAAGGTCATCGGTATCCGTCACGGCGAAAAAATGTACGAAACGCTCCTGACAAACGAAGAATGCGCCCATGCGATTGACCTCGGCAACTTCTACCGTGTGCCTTGCGACAAGCGCGGCTTGAACTACGACAAGTACTTCAACAAGGGCGATACGGAACGCAACACGCTCACCGAGTTCAACTCCAGCAATACCAAGCTCTTGAATATTGAACAGGTGAAGCAGAAACTCCTCACGCTCCAGTACATCCGCGAAGAACTCGCCAAGGCGGGTAAGTAATGAATATATTGGTGACTGGCGCAAAGGGGTTTGTGGGTCGCAACCTGGTGGCTGCGCTCAAGAACATCCGCGATGGCAAGGACCGCACGCGTGGTGATTTGATCATTGGCGATATCTACGAATACGATATTGACTCGACTTTGGCGGACCTTGATGACGCCTGCATGCACGCGGACTTCGTGTTCAATCTTGCTGGCGTGAACCGTCCGAAAGATAATAGCGAATTCATGGCGGGCAACTTCGGTTTTGCAAGTGACCTTTTGGAAACGCTCAAGCGCCACAAGAATTTGTGTCCGGTGATGCTCAGCAGCAGCATCCAGGCGACGCTTGCGGGCCGTTTTGGCAACAGCGAATATGGCCGTAGCAAAAAAGCGGGCGAGGAGCTGTTCTTTGAATACAGCCAAGAAACTGGCGCGAAGGTTTTGGTGTACCGTTTTCCGAACTTGTTCGGTAAGTGGTGCCGCCCGAACTACAACAGTGCCGTGGCTACGTTCTGCAACAACATCGCGAACGACTTGCCGATTCAGGTGAACGACCCGAACGTCGATATGGAACTCCTCTACATCGATGACCTCGTGGAAGAGATGATTGCCGCCTTGAAGGGCGGGGAACATCATGCCGAATTTGACGGCGTTGAAACGGTCTTGACGGAAAATGGTCGCTATTGCGCAGTGCCGACGGTCCATAAGATTAAGCTCGGTGCCATTGTGGATTTGCTCAACAAGTTCCACGATCAGCCGAATACGCTCGTGATGCCGGAAATTCCGAACAACAGTTTCGAGAAAAAACTTTACTCCACCTACCTGAGCTACTTGCCCAAGGAAAAGGTCTCGTTCCCGCTCAAGATGAACGTTGATGCCCGCGGCAGCTTCACCGAACTTTTGAAGACGGTGAATTGCGGACAGTTCAGCGTGAACGTGTCCAAGCCGGGAATTACCAAGGGTGAACACTGGCACCACAGCAAGTGGGAATTCTTCATTGTGGTGAGCGGTCGCGCCCTGATTCAGGAACGCAAGGTCGGCACGGATGAAATTATGGAATTCGAAGTGAGCGGTGATAAGATTGAAGCGGTTCACATGCTCCCGGGTTATACGCACAACATCATCAACCTCTCGCAGACCGAAAACCTCGTGACTGTCATGTGGGCGAACGAATCCTTTGACCCGAACCACCCGGATACCTTCGGGGAGAAAGTGGTAAAATAATGCAGATTAAAACTGATTACTCTGGTGTGAAATTCGCCGATAACGGCAAGCTGAAACTTTTGATTATCGTGGGTACGCGCCCCGAAATCATCCGCCTCGCGGCAGTCATCAACAAGTGCCGCAAGTACTTTGACTGCGTTCTCGCGCACACCGGCCAGAACTACGATTACAACCTGAACGGCGTGTTCTTCAAGGACTTGAGCCTCAAGGATCCTGAAGTTTACATGGATGCCGTCGGTGATGACCTCGGAGCAACCGTGGGTAACATCATCAATTGCAGCTACAAGCTCATGGTCGCTTGCAAACCGGACGCATTGCTGATTCTCGGTGATACCAACAGCTGCCTTTCTGCCATTGCCGCAAAGCGCCTGCACATTCCGATTTTCCACATGGAGGCAGGCAACCGCTGTAAGGACGAATGCCTGCCCGAAGAGACCAACCGCCGCATCGTGGACATCATCAGCGATGTGAACATGGCCTACTCCGAACATGCCCGCCGTTACCTCGCTGACTGCGGCTTGCCCAAGGAACGCACGTACGTGACCGGTAGCCCCATGGCCGAAGTCCTGCACAAGAACCTCGCGCAAATCGAAGCGAGCGACATTCACGCCCGCCTCGGCCTCGAAAAGGGCAAGTACATTTTGCTCAGCGCCCACCGCGAAGAAAACATCGACACCGAAAAGAACTTCACGAGCCTCTTTACCGCCATCAACAAAATGGCCGAAAAGTACGACATGCCGATTCTGTACAGCTGCCACCCGCGCAGCCGTAACCGCCTTGCCGCATCGGGATTCAAGCTCGACAAGCGCGTGATTCAGCACGAACCGCTCGGATTCCACGACTACAACTGCTTGCAGATGAACGCATTCGCCGTCGTAAGCGACAGCGGCACGCTCCCCGAAGAAAGCTCCTTCTTCACAAGTGTCGGCCACCCGTTCCCGGCAATCTGCATCCGCACCAGCACGGAACGCCCCGAAGCGCTTGACAAGGCCTGCTTCTTCATCGCCGGCATCGACGAAAAGTCCCTCTTGCAGGCCGTCGACACCGCCGTCACGATGAACTCCAACGGCGACTACGGCATTCCTGTGCCGGACTACATCGAAGAAAACGTCTCGACCAAGGTCGTGAAGATCATCCAGAGCTACACCGGCATCGTCAACAAGATGGTGTGGAGAAAGAACTAGTCAAGGCTGGTTGATTGCCGAATTTCAGCACCCCGCAAGAGCAGGGTGCTGTTTGTTTTGCTGGTGCTAGGGGTAAACCGTCACACCCCTATGTCATCCCGGCCTCCGAGCCGGGATTTCCCTTTGCCGATAAATGGGAGGAGACTCCTCGGAAAAGAGCGAATTTTTATAAGTGGCTTGTGGCTCTCAAGAATGACCTGCAAACGCTCTTAGCTCTTGAAGGACAAGATCGTGTCTATAAATTTATTTCAGATAAATTTGGTGAACGCGTGACAAAAGCGTTGTTTGAAAACATGGGGGCGAGTATGAAAAAGGAATTTGATAGCGGAAAAGTTAGAATTAGTAAAGCAGGGACAATTGGTTCGGTAGGAGTTTTGGCTTCGCATGGACACACGTTTTATGGGTCGTAGAAGGACTCCGATTGAACAGTTGAGAGACTTGAACGGGAAATATGTTGTTAATCCGAAACCATTGGAATTGGCTGAAGGAGCAACTCGTTTAGAACATGTATATGACAATCAGAAACAAAGACTATGCCTTTATCATCCTAAGAAAAGACCATGGGATAGATCGATGCTTTTATCTGAAACGGTAATTCCATGGGCGATTGAGTGGCTTTATTTCTATGAAATTTGGCTTTGTACTGGTCAATGGTTGGGCGGTGGAGAGCATCCCGTAAGGTAGATGTAATTGCTTTTTTTTTCACGCTTCGGAAAAAAAATCCCGTTTTGTCACAAACTGTCAAAATGGATTATGTATTTTAGGGGTGTGAAAAGTGCGCTTGTCACGCTAGATGGTTTGACAAGCGTTGAATTAAACTCTATCTTTGTGGTGTAAAATGAAGACTCTAGAGCAAATAAAGAAAATCGAGAATGTGATACTCTATGTATTGCAGAAGTTTGATGACGGCGTAGACTACATCAAGCTTTTCAAGATAATCTATTTTGCCCAAAGGGATTACCTGTGCCGTTTTGGCAAGACTTTGGTCCCAGAAACTTTCAAGGCCAGGATGCATGGCCCTATCCCGACATTGACCGACAAGGTCATAAAGAATGTCGAAGATGGGGTGGGTGACGATTTCCCCGACTTGAAGGAGTTCATGGAATCCATCAAGGTTGTCGACCAGAAGGTCTATGCCTTGAAAGAGCCGAATCTGGATTTTATCGCAAAGAAGGAACGCGAGTACCTCGACAAGTGGTTTGACTACTGCAAGGACAAAAAGTCCTATGACCTGTCCGAGGAATCTCACGATGCTGTTTATCATAGCGTTGTCGCCAGGTCCAAGAAGGATCCTCAGCAGGATGTTATGACGAATATCGATATTGCGATGTCCGGTCACGCTTCCGACAAGATGATTGAGTACATCCGCGAAAAAGAACTTCTTGTTGCCGAGTTAGCGTAATGGAAGACAAAAACGGAGTTCTTGCCAAACTTCATGACGAAGTTTGCGTGGTGAAGTATGCTGAAGACTTGCATGTCGGTGATATCATCTATGTGCAGCTTGATTCGGCGGATGGCATTAATACCCAAGGGTATCCCACTAGGCTGAAATATGTTGTTGTTTCCGGAGCTAAGTCGGACCGGAAACAGATTGCTGCAGTTTTGATAAATTCGGAAAACGATTATTCCAACGATCCTGAATGGCAAAATGAGCAGTACCTGCTTTCTCAGAAGAATTATGCCGATTTTTTGGAATACGACAGTTGGCTGGACTGTTTTGAAATTAAGGAACTCAAAGTCCGCAAAATTGTTGCAAGGAAAGCTGAAAAGAAAGGTTGCTTGAATAATTATGACTTGCGTGTCATGATGCAGAAATTGAAGGATTCTGAATTCATCGACGAACACCTGAAAAAGGTGTACGGGATAAATTCATTTGAGTTGCCTGAAAATTAGTGGGGCGAGGGATAGGTTTATAAACGAGGAATGCTGACTTCTGCGAAACCGAAGCCATCAACAACCAGGTGTCCTTTTACAAGACCGATACTTTCATAAGGAATAAATATATGACTTACGAATTTGATCTTCATGAAAGCAGGGAAGAAGGAAGGAAAGAAGCTGAGGCTAAGGCGTTGGAAGAGAAAAAAGCCATGGCCAGGGGATTCCGCGATGACGGATTTCCTTTAGAAGCTATTTCTAAACGAACCGGATTTACAGTCGAAGAAATTAAAGCGTTGTAGCTTTTTTCTGCTTCAAAATCTTTTCTACAGAGCATCGCAAATTGCGCTGCTCTTTTTTTTGTTGATGCGGAGTATTGACAAACGGAAAAAACTTGTGTATATTTTATAGTGTACAAATGTGTATATCTGAAGCTTGTGAAAAGAATGAAACCTTGTTTTGGGGAGATGTTGACTGAATGTATTCTTTTTCATATTTTTATAGAGAAGGTGTTTAATGTCTGCTTTTAAACCGCTATTTGGCAAAGAGGTCTTGCTTAACGCAGCTTTGTGGGTTGCTACGAAGTTGCCCGAAGACCAATGTCGCTTGCATAAGATTTTTAAAATCTTGTGGTTTGCTGACTTATACCACCTGAAAAAATATGGTAGGACTGTTACAGGTGATACCTATATCGCTATGAATAATGGTCCTGTTCCATCTGTTTTATACGATGAAATGAAGTTTACGCCTTCGGAAGGAGATGCGTTTCGGAGGTTTGACAAGGGCTCTGAAAAAGGGTTTGTTGTTCCTTTGAAAACTGTTAATTCTGATTTCTTGTCGGAATCAGATATAGAGGCTTTGTCGTATTCTTTTGATTTGTATAAAGATAAATCATTTGATGAATTAACTCGATTGTCCCATCAGCATGCATGGAATTCTGCACAAAAATCTGGTATGAATACATCCATCAGGATAGATGAAATTCTGGATGAAATTGGTGCTGATTGCGAATTACGCAAATATGTAAAAGATGATATTCTTTTTAGGCAGGCTCTTTAATTATGGACTTGCCAAAAAAGTTAATAGGGGAATTGTATTCTGAACGCGGTTCTGTCGTGCATTCAGAGATGAATTCTGTGATAAAGACGGATCACGGAAAGTATTTGTTGGTAGTTAAGAAAACGGAATCTCTAATTGTATGTTGCTCTATCAATACGAATAGGGTGTATTTCAAACCAGAAGAATCTCAGCCTAAAATTCTGAAACGGGAAAATGATTTTCTTGATCATGATTCTTATGTGGATTGTGCTCAGGTTTTTTCGATTGAAATGCAAAAGTTTTATGATAATATCAAAACAGGTGTTTTTGTGCCGATAGGTTTTTTGAATAATCTTGCTATGGCAGCTGTTCTTCGTGCCGGGCAGACCTGTAGAGTTTTGAAAAAATTCGAGCAGGAATATTTTAAGTAAAACAATAAATTTAAAATAGGAGAATATAATATGCTGACTACTATATCGCATATTTCGATGTTCTTGGCTGTAAATCGTTCTTCTCTGGCAATGAACAGGCTGAACTTGAATTCGTACAAAATTTGAAGAAAAAGATAGAGCGTTCTGTGAAGTCTGCGATTTCAATTAATAGTTCGTTCGTACTGAGTCAACTTGCTGATATGCGAGTGGAATATAAATTGTTTTCAGACAATGTTGCTTTATGGATGTATTGAGAGATAATATAAGCAAGTATTGTAATTACGACGACATTGATAATAAAAACTCTGATGATGTGGCGGCAAAGGCAAAAGTTATTCGTAAGTACAAATGGCTTGTTGTTTATCATAATCAGTTGTGCTATATGCATAAAAAAGAAGATTGTATTTTGACCATCAATTATACATTTGATTCTGTAACTTTGAATGAATGCATGAATTAAAAGTCTATATGTTATAGCCTTATTGCTCTTTTAAATAACTTCTGTGGAAGATTGCTTTAATCTTGTTTGGAAGCCGTTGCAAGTAGATTGGTGTGAAATCGCTCCCATGCAAATTAGATTTGAATATGAACTACGATTTCTCTGTTTTAAGCGATAATGATTTTCAAGAAATGGTCGATAAACTCTTGATTGGTAAAACAAGAGTCGTTGAACAGTATGCCGAAGGCCGTGATAATGGGATTGATGGACTTGTCTATGACCTCCCTAAGGAAACCATCGTTCAAGCGAAACATTATCTTAGGTCTGGTTTTAGCAGGTTAAAGAGTGTAATAAAAAAAGAGGAATTGCCAAAAATTCAAAACGAGAATATTTCGTGCTATGTTTTAGCGACATCTTTAAATTTATCTCGGAATCAGGCTGAAACATTAAGAGCTTTGATAAAGAATGTCGTTCAAGACGTAGTTGTTTTGGGTGCGGTTTCAATAAGTGGTCTACTTGACAAAGATCCTGCGACTTTGAAATCTACCATAAAGTTGTGGGCGACGAACGCCGAAATAGTTAGGATGCTCTTTAAACCCGCTAACATGAACTGTTTTTATGAACTGCAGAACCGATGGGAAGACTTAAATAATGTGTTTGTTGAAACTCCTGATGTGAAGAATGTGGTGGATTCGCTAGAAAAGAACCATGTAGCTGTAATTGCTGGCGAACCTGGCGTGGGAAAGACTACTTTGGCTGAATATATTTGTCTTCTTTATTTCAAAGAAGGGTATGAGGTTCATTTCTTTGAGGGTAAGTTTTCGCACGACGATTATGATTTAAGTGATACGGAAAAGAAGATTATCTTCTATTTTGATGATTTTTTAGGTAGCACCTATTACAACTGTTTCTCTGGGAAACAGGACTGTTCTATTGTTAATTTCCTAAAACGGATGTCAAAAGAAAAGAACAAACGATTTATTCTTACTTCTAGGACGAATATCATTCAAAAAGCATGTGCCTATAGCCAAAGATATCGAGATTATCGTCTTACGAAACGGGCGTATATAGTTAATGTGGGGGAATACTCTTATTTAACAAAAGCTAGAATTTTGTACAATCATTTGCAAAATTCAAATGTGGGGGCTGGTGAAATTGCGAACATTGTGAAAAACAAAGCTTATAAGACGATTGTTGAACATAGAAATTTTAATCCCCGACTAATCCATTTTATTACAAAACAGGAGAATTTTGAAGATTCGCAACAAGAACATTATTTAGAGTTCATCATTGAATCATTGGATAATCCTAAAGAAATTTGGGAAAATTGCTTTACAGGGCAATTAGACTCTTCTCAACGCCTTTTAGTTCAATTAGTTGTTGCTAATCGAGAAAAAATTCAAGAGAGTACGCTCAAGAATGCATATAGTAAAGCGCTTGTTGTAATGGGTATAAAAATTCCTGAACTGGAACGTAATGATTTTGAATATGTTTTGAGTGGGTGTCTTCGATCTATCTTAAGAAGGGATGTTGAAATATCGGGTGGATGCAAGAAAGCTATTGTTTCTGTGTTTAACCCATCTGTTACCGATTATGTATTGCCCACCATTTTAGAAAGAGATATAATAGTTAAATTGTGTAGTGTTCTTGGAACGGTTGATTCCATAACAATTATAGAATCAAATGAAGAAAAAATTGATGATGTTCAATCGATCTATAGGGATATTGTAAAAGAGATCCCTAAAAAAACGTGGTCAGATGCGAAAATTCGTTTAATTCGCCTTATGGGAAATAAGTGTGGGCTTGTTCCTAATCTGATAAAATATGCTATAAAAAATAACGACATAATTACTGATGATAATAAATTTGATTTTTATTTTATCGTTATAGAAAATTTATCCAAATATGACTTTTCTGAATTTATCATATGCTGTGGTTGGTCTTTTTGTAACGATTATTCGGATTTTGGTGCTATTTTAGAGGGTTATAGAAAAACATCTTTTGCTCAACATTTTGTTATTGAATATCTGCAAGAATGTGTGTATGAATCATTGCTTGATGATATTGAAAATATTTTGGGAAATGAAACTGATGCTTTTATATGTACATCATGTGAAGAAGTTGCGGAAGAAATGAAAATTTTTTTGGAGGAAATCAAAGATACGTATCCATTTTTGAAAGAAGATGAAATTGACTCTATTCGCGAAAATGTTGATTTAAAAAGTATTGTTGATCGAAATTTTAAATTTTTTGAATCTGCAAAAAATAGTAGTTGCGAGAAAAAAGAGCAAGAAGATATAAAGAATGTTGATGCTTTATTTAGTGGTTTGTTGTAGTTTTTTTTGTAGACCGTTTTGCATTAATTTAATTTTGAACAAATTGCGAACATCTGATTGAACGAACTCACTTCCAAAAACTTTTGAGCTTCGCTCCAAATCCGCTGCGGCTCGTAAATGCCCGAAAATCGGTCACTTCTCTCGCCTTGCTGGATTTATTATATTTGAAAAGTACGAGGAATTAAAAAACGCGCAGGCTAATCAATAGCCTGCGCATTTTCTTGTGCGTTGAATTTTCCGATTACTTATAAAGCAGAGCGAACACCATGCCCGGGCGGAAGTACTTACCAGCGGTGTACTTGAGTGCCGTGCTGTGGAGGAGCGTGAAGAGCTCGTTCACATCAACCTTGTTGCTCTTGGCAATGGCGCCGAATGCCTTCGTGAAGGTGGCGAGATTGCGCGGGAGCTTCGGGCTGATGCGGGAGTCGGCGAGGAGTGCGCCCTTCTTCAGGAGTTCCTTGTGCATCTTGTCGGCGGCAGTTGCGCTGAGGCCGAACTTTGCAACGAGTGCTTCCGGGTGGAGGCGGCAAGAACCGTTGAATCCTTCCGGTGCAGCGAACGGAACGCGGGCTTCGTCATAGAGGTTTCCGATCATGGAATCGGCGAGCACGGAGGCTTCCTTTTCCAAACCGTGGAACATCATGGCGGTCATGATGCTGTACTGAATGCCGATCCAAACGTCGTGAGCCTGGAAGTTGAATTCGTCGAGCGGAGAACCGTCCTTACGAACAAGGTTTGCAGCACCGATGAGCGGGCTGTTGGCCTTATAGTTCGTATTGAAAATTCTGAGCAAGTTAGACTTTGCCTTAGCGCTGTCGGTAATCGGTTCGAGGTCGAGCAAGCGGAGGTAAGTGTCTGCAAGCATCGTGTCGGCGAACACGTCGTCGCAGTCGTTGGCTATCTTTGCTTCCCAGCTCTTGGTGAAGGCTTCCTTGCACTGAGCCGTAATCCAAGCCTTCTTGAGACCGCGGAGTTCGTTCTTGGAGAGGTCTTCGCCGTCCGGGATTTCGCCTGCGCAGAGCCATTCGTTGATTGCCTTCACGCCAGCGTTCGGATCTTCCGGGAGTTCCAGAGAAACCTTCACGGCTTCGCGGAGTTCGGCGTACTTTTCGACGTTCAAGTCCTTCATTTCCATCGGGGTCACGAAGAAGCGGAAGTAGCCTTCGTTTTCGTCCCAGAGGGATTCGGTGAATTCCTTGTTGGCGGCTTCGGACTTTTCGTTCCACTTGGCAGCTTGTTCGTTGTCGCCGAGGAGCTCTGCAATCTTTGCGGCAGCGCGGAGGCCTGCAATCCAGAGGGAACCGCAGTAAACGGAGATGCCGTAGCTGCAGAGGTTGTCGAACGTATCGTCCGTACCGTGCGTGAGCGGGAAGTTTTCGCCCGGGTTCACCATCTTTTCTAGGTATTCCATAGCGGCGTAAACGGCTTCCTTGCAATCGGCGAGGCACTGCATGTCCTTCGTCTTGTGGTAGTGACGGTAGACCATGAGCACGTATTTCGGAGCGAGGTCCTTCCATTCCTTAACGTTGTGCCAGTCGTAGGCATCCGGTTCGGCGTCGAAGGGGCTACCGAGGTCGTGAATCACAGCGCCACGCACAGCGCGCGGGCCTTCGAGCTTCGGATCCGGGAGGTCGGCGTAGGGGAGGTTCACAAATTCGTGGTGACGGCGACGGTTGTTGTTCACGGCGAGGATTGCATCACCAAAGCGCTTCATCACAACGCCATCGAGGCGCGGCATGAGGGCGAGCAAGCTAAAGCTGCCGTAGAAGTAAACGTCGAGAGAGTTGAAGAACGGATAGTCGGCGCATTCGCGGACTAGGAAACGGTCTTCCTTGTCCCACACGGTGGCTTCGGCGAGGAAGCTGAGCGTGTTGATGGCGAGGCTCTTGAATTCAGCCTGCTTGGCGGCAGTCTTGTAGAGCTTGGCAACCGGCTTCTTCGGAACAAGGTTTTCAAATGCCTTGAGGCGATCATCAAAAGTCTTGTCGGCAGCGAGAGCTTCCGTAAGGAGGGCGACTACGCGGCCGTATGCTTCCGGGTAGAATGCGGTGTACTTCTTGGCGGAAGTGAGCTTGTTCAGCTTGATTTCCGGGAAGTCGAGCACCATGTTGAACTGGAAGGAGACCTTCTGCTTCGGCTTGAGGACTGCGGTAACGGCGATGGCACCGGCAATCGTTTCACGTCCGCTGTAAACGTTCTTGACCCAGGAGCCTGCAACGCGACCGCTCTGGAGAGCTGCCTTCAAGACGGACTTGGCGTCGTCCTGGTAGAACATCGGCTTCACGGAAACGTTGAGGTTGTCCTTCTTGTTCCAAGCTACGCTCACACCCATGCAACCGTTGAAGTCGCTTTCGGCGAGAGCCTTTTCGTTATAAAATTCGATACCGCGAACAGAGCGGCCATCTTCGAGTTCCTTGTCGAACTGCACGCCCTTCGGGAAACGTGCTGCCGGAACGAGAACAAAGCTGGAGTCCTGAACGCCCTGGCGGTCCTTCTTGGCCATGTAGCCCGTGATGCTGTCCTGAATCTGGACGATCGTCACTTCGCGGGTTTCCTTGGTGTTGTTTTCGAGCGTGAAGACGGTGGCGTTCACCGGGAGGCTGGAGAGGCGTTCGTCGCCCGGAGTCACGTAGCTGGACTGCGTCTTGGTGATGGCGACACCCTTGCCTTCATAGACAGTTTCGCTAACCGGATAGAGGGCGGTGTACTTCATCTTGGCGGCGTCATAACCCGGCTGGCCGAGGAATTCGCTGTCGTTTGTCCAAGCGGCGGTGAGAGCGCCTTCGCGTGCAGCCTTTTCGCCAACCATGCCGTCGAAGAAGTCAATGAGCACGGCGCGGTTGATGGCGGCGGTGTCCTTGCCTGCGGCGATCAAAGCCTGAGTGCGGTCGCTGAACTGGATGTGCCAGCGTTCAAAAGCGGCCTTGTTCGTTTCGAAGAAAGTCTTGTCGGCGAGAACCTTGTTGAGCTTGGCTTCGGCCTTCTTCTGGTCCTTCATGTCGGCGTCGCCGAAAACGCGTGCGCCATTAGCATCGAGGAGCGGGAAGTTGTTGTTGTAAATGCCGAATGCGGCGAAGTTGCCAATCACAAGCGCAGCCTTTGCGCTGAGCACAGCTTCCTTGAAGAAGAAGTTGTTGAAGCGGAGGTCAGAAGCCTTTTCGGTGCGAACCTGGACGCCCGGCATCACGTTCATCACGGGAGTCGTGCCTGCTGGCGTTGCTGTAAACGTAGAACCGATACCGCCCACGGCAATACCCGTGGTGGAAGGAGTTGTAGAAAGCGGGGTGTACCACGGCTGAATGAATTCCACAGCGAGACCCGGGGTCATCAGCTTTTGGACGGAGCCGGACATTTTTGCACCGGCAAGATATTCTTTAATGCTCATAATGAGGTCCGATAATTTAAAGGTTTATACGGGTGGAAAGATAGTAAATAGACGAAAGAACGCGGCTATGCCGCTATAGACTAGAGATGAAAGAGGGATGCGTCATCCTGGAGCGTAGCGGGGGGATCCAGTGAAGTTTTGTTTTACGATGTCTTTTTTCAAACTATTTACATCAATTGCTTCTGATTGATTTATTTTTAGGGTATGACTAAGTTGATTGCACATATGCTCCCCGGCGTTTTCCTCATCGTCGTGTTTTCCCTGTTGAAAGCCTACGTTATCCCAGCCCACGTCACCTTTGAATCGTGGTTCGTCTACGTCAACTTTTTAGTCTGGGTCGTCTGCATAACCGTCCCGTGCGTCATCTATTACCTCCGCACTCCACCTGGAATCGATCATAAGTAAGTTAGACGAGAGAACGGACCTATGGTCCTACAGACGAGTGACGAAAGAGGTACTCTAAAGATTTGTTTTGATTCCATGATTGTTGGAATATTCTCTCGTCTCTAGTCTTTCGTCTAAAAAAAACTATATTTGGCCCATGTTTAAAATTGGCGTCATGGCTTCCGGCGGTGGAAGCAACTTCAAAGCAATTATTGACCGCATTGGCGAGGGTGACCTCGAAGCCCAGTGCAAGTTCTTAATCACGAACAACGCTGGTTGTGGTGCGGTGCATCATGCCGAAGAATTCGGAATCCCGGTGCATCACATTTCGGGTAAGACGCATCCGGATCAGGCTGCGTACGAAGCGGCTATGCTTGAAGTTCTCGACAAGTACGATGTGGACCTTTTGATTTTGGCCGGTTACATGAAGGCGCTCCCACTTTGCATGCTTAAGCGTATGCCGGACCGCATTTTGAATATTCACCCGTCGCTGTTGCCGAAGTTTGGCGGTAAAGGTTTCTTTGGACATCACGTTCATGAAGCTGTGCTTGCCGCGCATGAAACGGAATCTGGCCCGACGGTGCATCTCGTGAGCGAAGAAATTGACCGCGGTCGTATCTTGGCGCAGACTAAAGTTCCTGTGATGAAAGACGATACCGCCGATACGCTTGCCGCCCGCGTCTTGGTTCAAGAACACGCTTTGTACTGGAAGACAATTAAGGAATACGCGGCCTCGCTGGGTCTATGAAATTCAAACTGCCCGCATTTTTGGAAAACATTGAATCCCCGGTAGAAGGGGAGGTGGCTCTGCGCAAGTTCGCTGCGGAGAATTCCGCGATTGTCGTGGGAATTGATGAAGTTGGTCGAGGACCGCTTGCAGGCCCTGTTGTCGCTTGCGCGGCTGTACTCAAGTCGCCCGATGCGCTCTTGACGCTGAACGATTCCAAAAAACTTTCTCGCCCTAAGCGCGAAGCGATGTTTGATGCGGTCAAGGACGCTTGTGCCTGTTATGCGATTGCTAGCGCGAGCGTTGAAGAAATTGACGAAATCAACATTCTTGAAGCGGACTTCTTGGCGATGCGCCGTGCCTTGCAGGCCCTCGGATTCCCCGGCCTCAACGAATCCGCCCCCGAAATCCCCATTGAAGTCAAAGGCTCGCTGAACGATGTCATGCCGGACTCCGTTCCGGCATCGGCCCTCTCGTCTAACGTTCTAATCGCAGTCGATGGCAATCTCAAGATTCGTGGTGTTCCTGCCGAAAATCAGATGCCGATTGTAAAGGGTGATGGCCGCATCGCTAGCATCTCGGCGGCCTCGATCCTTGCGAAAGTTTTCCGTGACCGCTATATGGATAAATTAGAAGAACTTTATCCGGGATACGGTTTTGACAAGCACGCCGGTTACGGCACCAAGGCTCACCTCGACGCCATCCGCCGCCAAGGCTTCTCGCCTGCCCACCGCAAAAGCTTCCACCCCAAAAGCTTGTAGCTGTTCTTTCGTCACTCGTCTCTCGTCTTTGGACTTTGCACATGTGCTAAATGCTAGGCTCAATTATGTCAAAAAACAAGTTTTTTGCCGCAATATTCGCCTTACGCATTTATCGCTTCGCTTAAGTCCAAAATGCTCGCTTCGGTCATGTCCAAATGAATTTGGCCGCGACTCTCAGCTTATGCATTTGTCGTCTCTCGTCTGATTTCCCCATACGCTTCTACGAGTTTCTCGAATTTGACAGCGCAGTTGGCGGGGGAGGTGGACGGCAATTTGACAGCCTTGATTCCGGTCGCCTTTTCGCAGTATTTTTCGTAGAGTTTGTGCGCAGTGGCGCCTGTGCAAAAGATGCGCTTGATTTTCGTTTTCGCAATGAGCGATGCGATATCATTCGGCACGACGTCTTCAATGCTCGTATCGCTTGCTCCAATGATAGTGCAACTGTCAAGAACGTCCCACAATGCGATATGGTGTTCTAAAAGCATCGCTTTTTTCTCGTCGATGGTCTCAGGGGTTGGCTCATTCAAGACGCTTGCGAGAACTTTCCAGAACCGGTTTTGCGGATGCCCATAATAGAATCCCTGTTCGCGCGATTTGGGCGAGGGGATGGAACCAAGCAACAGAACCTCTGATTTTTCATCGAAAAGTGCAGGAAACTCATGCGTTACCCAAGTCCTCGTATTCTTTACGGTTCTAGATTGCGTCTTCTTAATTGCCATATTTCTAAAAATAAAAAGATATCTTACCTCTCGTCACTCGTCTTTCGTCTCTCGTCCTCCTACTGTCTACTGCCTACTAATGATACATTGAACTTACCACTTAAAATTGCTATATTTGCCCGCGTAAAAATGGTTGCGTCCTAACCACTAACCACTAATCACTGATTACTGCTCCATGAATCCAGAAATTGAAAAACGCCGCACTTTCGCCATCGTCAGCCACCCTGACGCCGGTAAAACCACCATCACCGAAAAGTTCCTGTGGTACGGGAATGTGATTCGCGAGGCTGGTCACGTGCGCGCGAAGGCCAACAAGAGCTATACCGTTAGTGACTGGATGAAGATTGAACAGCAACGTGGTATTTCTGTTTCGAGTTCCGTGTTGAACTTCCCGTTCGAAGGTTGCATGTTCAACCTCGTCGATACCCCGGGGCATCAGGACTTCTGCGAAGACACGTACCGTGCGCTCACCGCCGTGGACGCCGCTCTCGTGCTTATCGATAGTGTGAACGGTGTTGAAAAGCAGACGATTCGCTTGATGAATGTCTGCCGCATGCGCCATACGCCGATTATCACGTTCATCAACAAGATGGACTTGGACGGCCGCCATGTGCTCGACTTGCTCGACCAGATTGAAAGCGTTTTGCAGATTAAGACTGCTCCGTTTACGCTCCCGATTGGCGTCGGTAAGCTTTTCAAGGGCGTCTATTCCATCGCCGAAAATACGTTCCACACGTTCAACCCGGACGATGGCAAGCAAGAGATTATCCAGATGGAAGGACCGGATGATCCGCGCCTCGTTGAACTCTGCGGTGAAAACTGGGTGAATCAGTTCAAGGAAGAGTACGAAATGGTCACGGGCGGTATGGATCCGTTCGACCACGAAAAGTTCCTCAAGGGCGAAATGTGTCCGGTATTCTTCGGTTCTGCCGTGAACAACTTCGGTGTGCGCCAGCTTTTGAACGCTTTTGCAAAACTCGCTCCTCCGCCGATGATCCGCGACACCGACAAGCGCCCGGTTAAGCCGGACGAAGACGCTTTCAGTGCATTTGTCTTCAAGATTCAGGCCAACATGGACCCGAAACACCGCGACCGCACGGCATTCCTCCGCATTTGCTCGGGCAGCTTTACCCGTGGCGAAAAGGTTTTCCACGTGCGTACGGGCCGTGACATCCGCTTGGCTGCTCCGACCGCGTTCCTCGCGAAGGACAAGGAAGTGATTGACCACGCCTGGGCGGGCGACATCGTGGGTATCAACGATCCGGGACTTTTCCGCATTGGCGATACGCTTACGGATGGCGAAAAGATGAACTTCACGGGCATTCCGGACTTTGCTCCGGAACACTTTGCCCGCGTGACGCTTTTGAACCCGCTCAAGTCTAAGCAGATGGCGAAGGGCCTTGCCGAACTTTCGGAAGAAGGTGCAACGCAGCTCTATGAACCGCTCAAGTCCGCTGTGCCTGTCGTGGGCGTCGTGGGTGAACTCCAGTTTGACGTGCTCAAGTTCCGCTTGCAGAGCGAATACGGCGCCGACGTGCAACTTGACCGCGTGCCAGCTCATTGCATCCGCTGGGTGAAGGGTCCCGAAGCCGATGTCGGCAAGTTCGCCGAAGAATACGCCGGCGATTGCATGATGGATAAGGAACGCAATCTCGTGTGCCTCTTCCCGAATGAATATCGCCTGAACCTCGCGCTCAAAAACTACGAACGCTTGAGCTTCGCCGAAACCTCTCAGGGGTAGTTTAGACGAGAGTTGAAAGGTGGGGACCCCTTTGCTTTTTAACTCGATGTTTGTTATATTTGTACTCAACCGCTAATATACGGGGGTGCTCTGGTTGGCCAAAATTCCTGCTACTCGCAGCAATTTTGCCCTCCGGGTCTTTCGAACGCATGCGTTCTCAAGAGCTTAAATGCTCGCTAGCTCGCATTTAATCGACAGGCCTGTCTCAACCGAGCATCCTTGTGTAGAACACAAGGGGGTGCTCTGGTTTCGACAGGGTTACCGAAGTGTTAGTTGCAAGTCGAGGTCTCAGACGAGGGCAACTCGTTAAAAAGTCTGAAAAAAAATAAGTGCTGACGAAAACTACGCACTCGCTGCCTAATTAACGGCAACGCCGGGCCTCATTCCGCTCCCATCGGGATGTACGTCCGGACGCAATATGGGATAGGGAAGTGTCATGCCTGGGGGCATCTCCCGAGATTTACTAGGCTGGTCAAACTCCGCGCCGACCTTCTTGGGCGTGGATAAGACGAGATCTTAAATACGAAGGGAACACTTGTAGGAACGTACATGGACGTGATTTTGGACAGGGGTTCGACTCCCCTCACCTCCAGAAAAAAAAGAACTCACTATGTGAGTTCTTTTTTTGTTTTGTAAGAACCGCTCGGCTCTTTCTTTCTAAATTGAAATCAAAAGGAGGTTGTATGGATTGCAGAATCTTAGTCCGTTTCATTGGAGTCCAAGAGGATCTTGATGCGTTGTGGAGCGCATTCATGGAACATTTCCCGGAGGCCGAACTGCCGAGCGTCGATTCCGGAGAATGGTATTCCGTCGAAGATTACATGACCGATGAATACGAATGCCGCTTCGAGGTACTGCCGGAGTCCGAGCTATATGCAATCGATGGAACTTTCCTTGTCGAAAACGAACCGCCCGAGGATGTCCTGACCGAAATTCTGGAACGCTTCGAACGCGTGTATGCCGTGTTCAAGTGGTCTACGATGGATGTTGGGGTAGGCTGCGGTACCAGCGAAGGCTGGGGCGAGTTCAATGCCGACCGCGCCGATGACGGTTCCGACGAAGCGAACGAAATCTCCGAAGCTGTCCTCGGATTTTAGCCATTTATTTTACGCCATTTATTTTACGCCATTTTCTCAAGCAGTGTATCGCAGATTTCTGCGAGCATTCTTTCGTGCGTACACACTTCGGGTGACACTCCTTCTATTGTCCCCGTCGTGTAGTAGCTCGTGCAGGCGCACTCGTGCGCACAGCAGCGGTAGCGGATGTCGCACCCCTCGCATTCCTTTTTGTCGTTGTCTAAAAATACTCGAATCTTGTCACAAGCCGCTTCGTCAAAGCCGGTAAAAACGTTCCCCTGCACATAGTGGGTGTTTGGGTTTGAGGTGATAAACCGTGTGCAAGGGAACATATTCCCGTTTGTCGCAACACCGATGGCTCCATTGTACACATGGCACGAATAAAGTCTGTATCGCGAATTAATAAGTCTTATTTTTACTTTGTCGTGGATTGTGCCGAGGAAGAACTTGTCGCCTTTCTCGCGGCATTCTCTCCAGTAATCTGCCATTTTCTGGTATTGCAAGGCGAGCTTGTCAAAATCTTCACCGCTCCACTTACCGTCAAAATCAACACTTGTGGTAAGGCTCTGGAATCCCTGTTCGTGCAGCCACTTGACGCTCTCAAAAAGCGTGCTGACGTGGGCTCGCGTGACGGTGCTTAACGCGACTGCGCCGAGTTTCACGAATCGCGGAATATGCTTTTCGATGGCCTTGAAACTTCCCGTATTGTTGACGGTGCGGCGCGCGATATCGTGGTGGTGTTCCGGCCCGTCGAGTGAAAGATAAATGCGGAATTTTTCGCGTTCGCAAAAGTCAAAGAATTCGTCGTCAAACAGCGTGGCGTTTGTGTTGACCGCAAATTGCAACTTGAAATTTTTTGAGATTTTGCCTTTGTCCATCGCGTCATCGACAATCGCCTTTGCGAATTCAACACCTTTATAAATGGCGTCCCTTCGCAAAAGCGGCTCCCCTCCAAAGAACGTGATGTTCAAGTACGACTGCCTAAAGAAAATCGTGCGGTCGAGTGCAATTTTGATGGCCTGCTCGAGGGTTGCATCGTCCATGACCGTTTTGCGGTCTGCTTGCGATTCCTTGTAATAGCAGTAGGTACAACGTAAATTACATTGTTCTGTAAGGCAAAGGACTAAATTCATGCTTGAATGTCGTCTTGCTCGAACGTGGTGACCATGCTGAATATCATACACGAGCCATCATCGCAGATGTGTATGCGAGGGTTGAGCGTATCTATGGCAGGTGTGGTTTGAGTGGCAGGGATTGCTGTTTTGCTGCTACTAGACTTTTCCTCGGACGAGCTTGACAGCGTTTCGCTTGATGAAGAATCTTCGTACGGCGGGAGAATGCCTGCTTCTGGAGGTGGCTCGTAAGACGAACTGCTAGGTTTTTCGACGGAAGAACTGCTGAGACGTTCAGAAGACATGACCATCGGGGAACCCGATTCTGGCGGCGGGTACACCATGGAGCTACTCAATGGCTGCATTGCAGAGGATAGTGCTTCGATGGCTTCGCTGCTGAGATGTTCTCCGCTTGAAGAAATGTCGGTATAGCTAGAACTGCTGTATTGTTCTCCGCATGCCGCCTGTCCGCATGTCGGTTCGTTCTCTGGCTGCTGCTTGGGATGGTCTCCGCTATTTGCCGATACACTGTCATCGCAAGCTGTTGCACCGATGGATGCCGCAATTCCGAGTGCAGCTGCGACCGCACTTTGGGTAAAATGGCTCAATTTTGAGCTTTTGACGACTTTCTTCTTCTCAATTTTCATGGTTCCCTCTAACACTTGCAGATCTTATACATTGTCAAACATTTCGTATGTGGACACCATGCTCACTAGCGGAAAGTCGTCATCGTCATGGCACATAATGACGTTTACGCCCATAGAATCAATTTTGTTGCAATCTCTTGGCCATGGTGGGACGACTTCTGTGGAACTGCTAGATTCTTCCTTGACGCTCGACGAACTGCGGGGCTTTTCGACAAATGTGCTGCTAGAACTTTCGGATGAGCTGCTGACGATTTCTTCTGACGAACTGCTTTGAATTGGTGCAACAGAAGAGCTGCTTGGCGTTTGTACGGAAGAAGAAGAAAGTGCTTCGATGGCTTCACTGCTGAGTCGTTCGTGGCTCAGCGGAATATCGGTTACAGAAGAACTTGATTGTATTTCGGGGCTTTCGGAGGCGTCGCTGCTGTTTGGATTGTTGTTGTCTGGTTCAACAGGGCCGATAACCTGACCACTTTCAGCATCGCCTGTACAGCCGCTCATCAAAATTGCGGACATGCCAAGCATTGAGGCAACACCTGCCTTGGTGGCATTCGACAAACGTGAATTTCCGGTAACTTTCTTCTTCTCGATTTTCATAAAAATTTTCCTCCTTACATCCTTACACCATGTTAATATAGTTTGTTTTGGAATATAAAGTGTAATTTGGGGCCTTTTTTGTGATTGGCTCTGAACGTTTTTGTTGCATCCGTTGCATATAGGCGTTGCGACTTCGCCGCAGTTGGCAGAACTTAGTTGGTAGAACTTAGAATATGCAAAAAATGCATCCGGAATCCCGAATGCATTTCTCTAAGTTCTAAGATCTAAGCTCTAAGTTCTAAAGGCTAAGTCTTATCTTCACCGCGGAGCATGATGACCTTGCCCGTGCGGATGTATTCCACGATTTCGAACTTCTGCAACAAGCTCTTGAGGGTATCGACCTTCTGGCTGTTGCCCGTAATCTGGATAATCATGGACGTCATCGTCATATCCACCGTGTTGGCGTGGAAATGGTCGCAAAGCTGCAAGATTTCGGTGCGCTGTTCTGCAGTGCAACGAACCTTGATGAGGGCAAGTTCCTTTTCCACAGCGTCCGTACCGGTATGGTCCTTGGCCTGAACCACGTCCACGAGCTTTTCGAGCTGCTTGATGATTTGCATCAAGATTTCGGGATTGCCGTGAGCGATGATGTTCATGCGGCTGAAGTTCGGGTCGAGCGTGGGGGAGACGACGAGAGAATCGATGTTGTAGCCACGGCGGGAGAACACGAGTGCAATACGCACGAGCACGCCCGGGCGGTTTGCCACTAACAAGCTAATAGAATGTGCAATATCTTTCATTTTCTAATTCTCCTATTACGTCGATCCGGTGGGTTTTTCGAGCTGCGTCTTCGGCTGTTCGGTGATCATGCTTGTGATCGGAGCGCCTGCCGGAATCATCGGGAACACGTTGTCTTCCTTTTCGCATTCGCAGTGGATGAGGATCGGGCCGTCGTTGTAGTCCAAAGCCTTCTGGATCACGCGTTCAGCATCGGCCGGGCGCTTGATACGCAGACCCGGGATGCCGTAAGCTTCAGCGAGCTTCACGAAGTCCGGGTTGCCTCTCATGTCAACGCTGGAGTAGCGGTGGTCGTAGAAGAGTTCCTGCCACTGGCGCACCATGCCGAGGTACTTGTTGTCCATCACGAAAATCTTGATGGGGAGCTTGTGGATCGCGGCTGTTGCAAGTTCTGCTTCGGTCATCTGGAAGCCACCGTCACCGCTGAAGCTGCAAACCGGCCAACCGGTTTCGTTGCCGAATGCGGCACCGATAGCAGCCGGGAAGCCAAAGCCCATCGTGCCTGCGCCACCGCTGGAGTGGAGCTGACGCGGATAGTTGATGTGGAAGAACTGTGCAACCCACATCTGGTGCTGGCCCACGTCTGTGGTAACAATGGCCTTGCCCTGCGTAAGTTCGCTCACGGTAGCAACGATGTGCTGCATACGGAGGCCGCCCTGCTTGGCGTAGGTAAGCGGATAGCGCTTCTTCCAGGTCTGGCAAGTCTTGATCCAGTCGGCGGTATCGAGCTTGTTCACCATCGGGAGGAGCTGTTCCAGGACGAGCTTCGCGTCACCGCACATGAACACATCCGGCTGCAACACCTTGCCTTCTTCGGCTGGGTCGATGTCGATGTGCATCTTCACGGCGTTCTTGCAGAATTCGCTGAGCTTACCGGTAATGCGGTCGTCCCAACGGCTACCGATCGAAAGGATCAAGTCGCATTCGAGGACAGCCTTGTTGGCGTAAATTGTACCGTGCATGCCGAGCATGCCGAGAGAAAGTTCGTGGTCGGTCGGGAATGCACCGAGGCCAAGCATTGTGCAGCAAACCGGAGCGCCGAGCTTTTCGGCAAGTTCCTTCACCTGGCGGTGTGCGCCAGAAATCATGGCGCCGTGGCCCACGAGCAAAAGCGGCTTCTTGGAATTCTTGAGGTATTCGGCGGCCTTTTCGACGCTTTCAGTAGAAGCGTAGGTCGGAATCTTGTAACCCGGAAGGTCCATCTGGTCCGTGAACGGAGCGGTGCAGGGGCCTGCAGTCACGTCCTTCGGGAGGTCGATAAGCACCGGGCCCGGACGGCCAGAACGTGCGATGTGGAAAGCTTCCTTCATCACGCGCGGAAGGTCGTTCGTGTCCTTCACCAAGTAAGAATGCTTCACGGTTGCAAAAGTCATACCGCTAGTATCGCATTCCTGGAAAGCGTCCTTGCCCAAGTTCGGAGTCGTCGTCTGTGCCGTGAGCACGACGATCGGGCTAGAATCCATGAGAGCTGTATAAATACCTGTAAACGTGTTCGTTGCACCCGGACCGCTAGTGACAAGAGCTACACCGACCTTACCGGTCTGGCGGGCATAACCGTCAGCCATGTGGGTTGCGCCCTGTTCATGACGGCTGAGCACAACTTTGATGCTGGAGTCGAGGATGGCATCGAACATCGGAATGGCCGATCCACCGGGATAGCCGAAAATTGTATCAACGCCTTCACGCTTGAGGCATTCGATAATCACTTCGGCACCACTTAAGGTCTTATTTGCCATAATTTATCCTGTCTTTTAAAGAATAGATGAAAATTTAGATGAGCTGAAATATAGGAGTAATTTTTGAGGGTGGCAAGAGGTAAAACCCGACTTTTGTGAAATTTTTTGAAATTTTTAGTGAAATTTTATTTTGAAACGACCTGTTTTGGTGTAAAAATTGAAAAATTTTCGTTAAATTTTGAAAAATCGCACTTTGAATAAAGTAAAAACTAGTGAATTTTGGATTAAATTTCTGTTTTATGGAACTTGAGATGCTGAAATAATTGATTTTGGGAAATTGTCTCCCTGGAACGATATTCCTCCTTACTAAGTGGGCATCCCGCGTTTTTTTTTACTATTTTAATCTTATGCTTAAGAAAATCATACTTTCTCTGTTCCTCGCGGCCGCCTTTGTGTTCGCCGCCGACCCGATCACCATTGAAGGGCGTTTGACCGAAATTCCGGGCAAGATGCCTAGCAATGACCTGTACAGCTATGTCTATGTATTTAAGTACAAGGTCCAAAAGGTTGTTTCGGGCAAGCTCGACGCCAAGGAAGTTCTCGTGGGTGTTTATAACCCGCTCATCGCTCGCGGCAAGGTCAAGGACAAGATGGCCGACAAGTCCAAGGGCAACGTTGGCGAATTCAAGGCCAAGTCCAAATACACGCTCAAGCTGATCCCGCTCGAAGGCAACTGGGACGGCGCTGTTGAAGATGAATACTTTGACGACGAATCCCCGCGCTACTTGGCTATTGAAGTGAACGAGTAATTAATGGTTTTCTCTTCCCAGATTTTTCTTTTCTATTTCTTGCCGACGTTTTTGGTTGGCTACTTTGTTCTCTTCAAGCTCGGGGCTAAGCATTCGTTCCTGAACTTGTTCATTACCATCTTCAGTTACGTTTTTTACGGCTGGCTCGAACCATGGCTCGTGTTCCTTATGTTCGGTTGTACGCTCGTGGTGTACGTGGCTGGGCGGTTCATCTCGGCGCCTGACGCAAGCAAGTTCCAGCGGAATTTTGCGCTCGGTACGGCGATTGCGGTAAATCTCGGTGCGCTTGGGTTCTTCAAGTATTACATGTTCGGCATGGGAATCGTGAATGATTTTGCGACCATGCTTGGCTGTGAGCCGTTCTCGATTATGACGGTCCTTTTGCCGGTGGGTATTTCGTTCTACTCGTTCCAGTCCATGAGTTACGCCATAGACGTGTGGCGCGGTACGGCACCTCCGGTCAAGAATTTTGCGACATTCGCATGCTACGTGGCGCTTTTCCCGCAGCTTGTGGCTGGCCCGATTGTGCGTTACAATACGGTAGCCGAAGAACTTGAAACCCGCACGCATACGCTCGAAAACTTTGTGCGCGGTATTTTGTTCTTCTGCTTTGGTTTTGCCGAAAAAATCTTCCTTGCAAATCAGGTGGGCATCATTGCAGACCGCGTTTTTGCAGCCGATGCTCCGGGCGTCATCAATAGCTGGTGGGGTTCGCTTGCCTACATGTTCCAGATCTATTTTGACTTCTCGGCGTATTCTAATATGGCGATCGGTCTTGGCCTTATGCTCGGGTTCCATTTCCCGCGCAACTTCAACGGCCCGTACCGCTCGATTAGCATTACGGACTTCTGGAAGCGCTGGCACATTTCCCTCACAAGCTGGTTCCGCGATTACCTGTACATTCCGCTGGGCGGTAACCGCGTGCCGACGGGGCGCATGTACTTCAACCTATTCCTCGTGATGTTCGTGAGTGGCGTTTGGCATGGTGCGAACTGGACGTTTGTGTGCTGGGGCCTTTATCACGCCTTCTTCATGATTGTCGAACGTGCGAACAACAAGAACGCTTGGTACTACAAGGCTCCTCGCGTGGTGCAAATCCTTTTGACTCAGGTGATTGTGCTCTTTGGCTGGGTGCTGTTCCGCGCAGATTCCATTGGTGATGCCGTCCGCATGTGGAAGAATATGCTTGGGCTTGGCGCAACGGCTGCTTCCGACGTGATTTTGTCTACTGAAATTTTCACGCCGACATGCGTCACTTTCATGCTGCTTGCAGGGCTCTTCTCGTTCTGGAAGTTCCGCAGCTACGATTGGTGCGTTGACGTCTCGTTCAAAAAATCGCTTGTCGTGCTTGGGCTTTTCATCCTTGCAACGCTTGCGCTCTTTACCCAGAGCTACAATCCGTTCTTGTATTTCCAATTTTGATTTAGACGAAAGAACGCCGCAAGCGGCTATAGACGAAAGACGAAAGGTAGTAGACAGTAGGCAGTAGACAGTGGTTAGTAGACAGGAATGCAAGTATCAAGAGTTCTTTCTTTCCTAACCACCAACCACTAACCACCAACCACAAGTATTATTATATTAGTTTTGTTCTATAGCTTGGTATATGTCAATGCATAACAAATTATCAAAGATTCTATTCTTATTTGCCTTGGCGGCGGGTGTTGCCTTTGCAGATCCTATTCCGACCGAGGCTTTAACTCAGAGTGGCCTTGTGATGCGTGACCGTCAACTCCGTGATATCGGTCTTGTGATGCGTGGTGGGCGAGGTGGTTTTATCGATATTGGCTACACTTACACGCCTTCGTCTGAACAGTTGCAACTCAAGAGCGAGTACGGTGTTCATGACGGTTTTGCGTTTAGGCACCATTACGGCATTTTCGGGAGCTGGGTGCTGGATTCCATTTCTCATTTGGGATTCCTCACTTGGTTTGACCGCGCGGGTTGGGATTCTCAGGACTTTTTCTTCTTCCCGCATTATGGCGATTTCGCGCATATTTCATCTTCGTTTACGTGGGGCTTTTCGTACACGAATACAAAATATGATGTTACGGCTGCGCTCGGCTTGCAACACCAGAATCTTGAACTTGCGAGCCATAAAGTTTATCCGAACGAATCGGATTCCTTGCTGTTCTACTGGGCTCATGCTCGTTACAAGAACGTGAGCTTGCAGGCGAGCTTCTATCGCAATACGTTCCAGACGATCCGCCTCTCGCTTGATTTGGAATCACGCTCGCTTTACGGCGGTGTTTCAAGCGGTTACAAGACGTTCTTGCCAAATTTGAACGCTACGATTTACAGGCGTAAAAAAGATGGCGGAGATGATAACTTTGTCCGTTTGAATTGGGAACAAAATCTTTATGAACAAGTTTTGTATGCTGATGTGACGTTTGATTTCCCGGATGACGGATTTCGTTCTGCGGCGTTGAAATTTTATCCGGTCCCGTCTCGTTTGTTTGCTTTTGAGGCATCCTGTTTGCGCCGTCATGAACGCGCTGGCGCTAAGGACTTGCTCTGGGGTGGTGCAATTGATCTCTTCTTTATCCGTTTGGGCTACAATACCGTGTTTGACTACGAGAATATGTTCCATGCCAGTGGAACGTTTATCGCAGAAGTCAAGGTGAATCTGGGCTCGATTGGCGGCAGGTTCTTTGGTCGCGGTGCGGCTCAGGCGGCTCCGATGGAAACGACAGACCGCAGGATTGATTTGAAAAAATCCTTGAAGGCTTTGTCTGAACAGCATAATTTGGGCAGCACGAAGGTTGATGCTCAAGGCAATAAGGTGATTGAAGCGAAGGGAATCCGCTACGAAAAAACAGGATCTTCGGGAACAACTTCTAACGAAGGAGGCTACTAATGAAATACTTGCGTATATTCCTTTGTCTGGTTGCACTTTCTCTCTCCGCTTGCATGAGCCATTTGTTTACGGATACGTCGACCAGGCTCCAGGTCGAAAACAAGACGGATGTCACGATTTTGGGGGTTGATATTATTTCTGAAGACGGAACGTCTGTGCAGCCGTGGATTCGCGATGCGATTGAACCGGGCGAAAAGAGCAAGGTTGTCGAAGAAGACTGGGTCGGAACGTTTAAGGTCCGCGTTCGCTTTGACAAGTGGAATGGTGAAACGTTAGTAAGCATAGCGAAGTTTTGTGCTACTTATAGCACGCCTATTAGAGTGTACAATACTTTAGCCAAACAAGGCGAACCGAATGTAATTGAAAAAAATATAAGCGGCTGCGGTTCGGAAGAAAACGTTCATATGATCTATACTGAAACGGACCTGGACTTTGATGGCGGCAGCCAGCACCTCATTGTCTCGCAAGACGAAGACGGGAATGTTGCTTTTAAGTTGAAGTAGAGTTTAGAACTTAGAGTTTAGAGCTTAGAACTTAGAACTTAGAACTTAGAACTTAGAACATTGCTCATCCCTCTAAGTTCTAAGAGCGAAGCGGGCTAAGTTCTGCCAACTAAGTTCCCCTGTCTACTTGTACTTTCACTATGTTCAAGTACCAAATGCTCGACTCGGTCATGCCAAAGCAAGCTTTGTCGCGACGCTCATCTTACGCATTTGTCCTACCGCCTATTCCCAACATCTTACTTTTTTCTTTCGTCTCTCGTCTCTCGTCTTTCGTCTAAGACTTAATAATTACTACATTTTGCTACAGTGCAGATAACTAAGTTAAAGATTTTTGGTTTTAAGTCCTTCGCGCAGAGAACGGAAATTAACTTCCCGACGAAGGGTCTTACGGCTGTCGTTGGGCCGAACGGCTGTGGCAAGTCCAATATTACAGACGCCATCCGCTGGGTGCTTGGCGAACAGAAAGCCGCCGCTTTGCGTATGGGGAAAATGCAAGACGTTATCTTTAGCGGTACTGAAGAACGCGCCGCCATGAGTCTTGCCGAAGTTTCTATCGTCATCGATAATAGCGATGGCACGCTTGCTTCTGATTATTCCGAAGTCATTGTGACGCGCCGCGTACACCGCGATGGTTCGGGCGAATACCTCATCAATAACCAGGAATGCCGTTTGCGTGATGTTCACGCCTTGCTCTTTGACTCGGGCCTTGGTTCCAGCACATATTCGCAGATGAACGCCGACATGATCAAGGCGGTTCTTTCGGACAAGGCGGACGACCGCCGAGTACTTTTCGAAGAAGCTGCAGGCGTGAGCAAGTACAAGCAGCAGCGCAAGGAAACGCGCCGCCAGCTCGAACGCGTGCAGATGGACATGGAACGTGTCGAAGACAACTTGCGCAGTGTGCGCCGTTCTGTCCGTCTCTATGAAACTCAGGCCGAAAAGGTCAATGCATACAAGAAATTAAATACGCGCCTCCGCGAACTTGATTTGTCTGTCAGTTTGGACAAGTTTGAGGACTACAAGGAAGGTCTCGCCACGCTTGATTCTACGACCAAGCGCATGAACCACGAAGTGGAATCTTCCAAGACGCAGGCGACAGAATTGCAGGCTAAGATTGAAGAAAAGAAGCTTGCGATTAGCGAAGACGAAAATACTTACCGCGATTTGGAACGCAATGTCCAGGCGGCAACGATTGCCTTAAACGACCTGAACAACAATATCATGCGTTTGCGCGATTCCATGGCGGCCCTTGAATCTTCGAACGAAAAGGCTCAGGGCGAAATTGAACGCAGCGAACAGAAGTCGCAGGAACTCTCCGAAGAAAAAGCTCGCCTCGAAGAAGAAATTGCCGTTCTCGGTAGCGAAAACGACATGGACGAGCTGAATGCGCTTTTGGAACGTGAACGCGAAACGCTGCAGGTCATGCGCGACAAGGTTGATGACTTGCGTACGCAGTCCCGTGAACTTTCGAATGCTCGTTTGCAGGCCACAAACCGCGTGAACTCCCTCCGCGGACGCTTCGAACGCATGGACGCCGAAGTCAACATGCTCCAGTCGAACATCGCGAAGTGGCAGACCGAAATCGAAGGTCTCGACAAGCAAAAGTCCGATGCCGAAGCGAACATCGCCGAAATCCAGGCGGGTATCGAAGACACGAATCGCGAAATCGAAAATCTCGAAGAACAGCGTGCCACGCGTGAAGAACGCTTGGAATCCGAACGTGCCGAACTCACCGAAGCGCAACAGAAATTGCAGGGCTTGAAGAATGAAGAAGCCCGTTTGCAGTCTAGAATTGACGTGCTTCAAAGCGTGATGAACGAGGGCTCGGATGCCAACCGTTACCTCAAGGAAAACAAGGCGAACCTCATTGGCGGTCTTGTTTCTGAACGCATCGAGGCAACGCCGGAATACGCATCGAGCGTCGAAGCTGCTCTCGGTGAAATTCTTGATTCTGTAGTCGTGAATGGCGACAGTGCCGTGAACGAAATTGTGGATGCGCTCAAGAGTGAAAACGTGGGCAAGGTGCTCATGTCGCTTGTTTCGAGTGCAGCCCCTGCTTACGACAAGCCGGTGAACAATCCGTGCGTTGTCGGTTCGCTCAAAGATTTTGTCAAGACGGACGACGAAGTTTCTCCGTGGCTTTCGGGAATTCTCTCTCGCTATTTTGTTGTAGATTCCTTGCAGACTGCGCTGAATCTGGCGAAGGAATACCGTGGTGAAAATTTGAATTTTGTCACCGCTGATACGATTGTGCGTACAAGCGGCCTTGTGTCGTTTGGCGTTTCGACGTCGGGGGCTCTCTCCCGCAAGAACGAAATTGCTGATGCCGAAGCGCTTTTGGAAAAAGTGCAAGGTGATATTTCTGCCGGCGAAGAAAATGTGGACCGCTTGCGTGAATTGACCGAAGAAGATACTCAGATGCTCTCGTCCTTGGTCGATGAAATCCGTGAAAAGCGCGATTCTCTGCGTGGTGGCGATGCTTCTATCCGCATCCACAGGAATACGGTTGAAAACTGCACCCGTCGCTTGACCCAGTTGAATGGCGATGTGACGAACGCGCAGAACAGAATTGAAGCGGCTGCGCAGTCCAAGAACAGCGATGCGGAACTTGCCGAAGCCGAAGCTGAAGTCGAAAAGGTTGAAGAACGTTACCAGACGATTTCGGACCAGCTCGGTGAAAACGAGACGATGCTTCGCGAAAAAGAAGAAGATGTCCGTGAACTCGAACGCAGTGCGCAAGACAAGACTTCTCGCTTAAAGCAGAACCAGAACCGCGTGGTCGCTATTGCCGACCAGATGGAATTTTTGGACAACACGATTCGCAACCGCCGTGAAGAAATCGAAAAGAATACGGTTTCGATTGAAAAGTTTGAGACGGATTGCAACAAGCTCGCTGACGAAGCGCAAGTGAAGGATAATGCGCTCCGCGAACTTGAACGCAATCGCGACCTCGCTCGTGAACGCTATGACCTCGTGAGCGGTGATTTGGAAGGCTGGCGTGACGAAGTGAACCGCCTCCGCGATGACATGATTGAAAAGATGAAGGAACTGAATGACGTCGGCCGTCGTCAGGAATCCCTTCAGAACAATCTCGACCGCCTCCGCGAACGCATCACGAATGAATGGTCTGTCGATCTTGACAATCCCGAAAATGTCGAACGTGTGGAATACACGCAGCCAGAAGCCGACCGCGAAATCCGTGAACTCCGCGGCAAAATCAAGGAACTGGGCCCGATTAACATCAACGTGATGGAAGATTACGAAGACGAAAAGAAGCGCCTCGAAGAAGTCGAAAAACAGTTCGACGACCTCGATCGCGCCCGTGCATCGCTCGACCGCACCATTACAAAGCTTGACGACATTGCCCGCCAGCGCTACCTGGATACGTTTGCACGCATCCAGAAGAACTTCCAGTTCGTGTTCAGCAAGCTGTTCCTCAATGGCGAAACGAAGATGAACCTCGTGGAACGCGTGGACGAAATGGGCAAGCCGATGGACATTCTCGACGCCGACATCGAAATCAACGTCCGCCCGACCGGTAAGAAGATGCGCGGCATCAAGGCTCTTTCCGGTGGTGAACACGCGCTTACGGCAACGGCGCTTTTGTTCGCTATTTACATGGAAAAGCCGTCTCCGTACTGCGTGCTGGACGAAGTCGACGGTCCGCTTGATGATGCTAACGTCGGTCGCTTTATGGCGCTCCTTCGTGAATTCAGTAAGCAGACCTTGTTCATCGTCGTGACGCATAACAAGCGTACCATGGCCGAAGCCGATATGCTCTACGGTGTGACGCAGGAAATCAAGGGTATTTCCCGCATCGCTAGCGTGCAGCTCGCCGACGCAACTAAGTTTGCTATATAGACCGCTCGGCTCTATCGCTGATGGAAAAAATCCCTCTTCGCCTCGCTCTCGCCACCACGGCACGTTTGCTCAGTGCCGCTTGTGGCTCACGATGGCAGTGTCATCCTGAGCGAAGATGCGTAGCATCGTAGTCGAAGGATCCAGTAAAGTTTTATGATTCTCTCGTCTTTCGTCTCTCGTCTATCATCTCTAAAAGGTTTCGCTCTCGCGGCTGCGTCCGCCATTTGCTACGGCACCAATCCGCTGGGCGCGTTGCATTTGTACACCCAGAATTACTCGCCGGAGACGGTCCTCTTTTACCGTTTTTTCACGGCGGCGATTCTCCTTTTTGTGGTAATTCTCGCGAAAGGTTCGCATTTTAAAATCTCGTTCCGCGAGTTCCGTGCGCTTGTCGCGTTCGGATTCCTCTTTGCGGTAAGTTCGCTTACGTACTACGCATCCTTCAAGTACATGGACGCAGGGCTTGCATCCACGCTATTGTTCCTTTATCCGCTCGAAGTCTCGGTGCTCATGGCCATTTTCTTCAAGGAACGTATAAAGGCTTGGACAATCGCTTCTATCGCGGTCTCGATGGCGGGCGTGGCGCTCTTGTATCGCGGCGGCGATGGCTCGACGCTAAGCACGGTGGGGTGCCTGCTGGTGTTTTTGTCGTCCATAAGCTATGCCATTTACATGGTGATGGCAAACCGCATCAACCTCCAGATGGGTTCTGTGAAGATGACTTTTTACGCCATCTGCTTTTGCTTGTGTTTTTTGTTGCTTTATTCCGTGACGCTTGGCTCTGGCCTCCCGCCGCTCTTTACGCAGGCAAGTTCGTGGGGTTGGGGCTTTATGCTGGGCCTTGTGCCGACGGTGCTCTCACTCATCTTCATGGTCAAGGCTGTGAAAATTATCGGCTCCACGCCCACGGCAATTCTCGGTGCTTTGGAACCCGTGACTGCCGTGACCATTGGCGTAATGGTCTTTGGAGAAACGCTAACGACTCGCATTATTGCGGGTATCGCCTTGATTCTCGGTTCTACCATGCTGGTGGCTGTGAAAAAGTAGAATAGTCGCACCGTAGGTGCCAAACTAAAATCTACTGACTAATGACTATTGACTAGTGACCTATTACAAACAACTAAGTTCTATATAATACATTCTGACTTTTTTTGGTGTAGTTTTCCACGTCTACTCCCGTTTTCCTGCATTTTTGCTCTCGTTTTTCTGTAATCATTTTATAGTTTTATTTACATGAAAAATTTAGTCCAAACTCTTTTGCTTTCTTCGGTGGCGGCGTTGTTCGCATCGTGCAATAGCTCAACATCTGGTCCGGAATCATTTCGGGAACCGATAAGTTACACTCCGGATGGCAAATGTACGATTGATATGTTAAAGTACAAAACTCAGGAACAGTTGGACTCGTTGCGTACTTTTTGTGATACCATTTTTGTTCATAGTGTCTTGAATGTTTATAAGGACACTGTTTACGACGATACTTTGATTACAGGCAATGAAAAGTACACCAGCTTTATTTATTTTGATCGTTATACGGAAAAATACGATACACTTACTAAGCAAAGTGCTGCAAAAAGTGGGACTTCAGGCCCATGCGGTAGAGTTCCTGTTTATTGCAATCTTGATTCCTCTGATACGCAAAAGACGTTTAGTTGCGAAATTTCCAGTGTGTGTTATATGTATAATCAGACAGATAATCTTGCAACGAGTTCTGCCGAGGTTGCTGTCGTTCGTTTAGATCCTGTATTAATAACGAATGAGCCACTGTGTTCTCAACCGGGGTATCGCTGTGTGCGTGATACTGTTTTCCATGATGTTCTTCATAAAACATATCGAACAATTGCTCGTGACACAACATTCTTGAATTATGGTCCAAGAGCTTGGACGGATTATGTTCCTGCCATCAATGCGCCCGCATTTGATACGGTTACGTTCCGCAATGCGCTGGATACGCTTGACACGCAAAAGCCAATCTTTGGAATAGATACTTTGTTCTCAGGATATACCATTACGGTGGATGGGTTGCCGGACTGGGCATCGAATAATACTAAATGTACGACGGTAGATTCTTCACGTATCTGTATTTATCAAGATATTCTTCGTCCAATATCAATGCTTACGACTTATCCAACGCTTTACAATAAAAAGCCATTCTATCTTTGGAATAATCTTGAATCGCCTTTGGAAAAAGACACTTTGATTACATGGAAATTGAGATATAGATATTCCGGTGGTCATAATTTTGAAGGAAATCGCGACTCGTTAGAAATAACTACGCTCTTTAAGGGAATTTAGACTTTGGTCGTTGGTTAATAGTCAATGGTTTTATAACCGCGCCATTGGCGCCAAACTAAAATCTACTGACTAAAGACTAATGACTAATAACTAAATTGTTATATTAGCAGCATGCTAAGTACATGTTCAATTTGCAAAAAGGAATTTAATGACAAGGTGGGGATGTCCCCGATGGAAAGTAACCTTGCCATCCGTTATCGCAATAAAATCGGCAATATTTGCCCCGATTGTCAGGCCGAAATCCGCAAGACCAAGCAGGGGCGGTGGCGCCTTTTCTTCTGGAATGTGAAGGTGGCTCTCTATTGCTTGCGATTCCTTGCGCTTTTTGCGCTCCCGTTTATTGCACTCGTTGTTGTTCTCGCTTTGTATGTATTGTAACTTGAACTTACTTATAGCTATTATTACCACTCAATAGTTGTTTATCATTCGAGAAATGTTCTGGAAATATGGGAATGGAGGCTGTTCAGCTATTGCGAAATAAACTAAACATGAATAAGCCACAATTACAAAAAAGGACTAGGAAATAGGAATGAAAAAAACAATAAATGTTATGAATCTTGTCGTTGCAACAATGATTTTTATGTGGATGGAAAGTCAAGATTTTTTTGTTCATTTTCTTGATGTCCCTTATATGTATGGACAAGTTGAATTGTTGTATCTTATTATTCTTAATTTGGTATTGTTAAATGTTTTTGAATTATCGCCTAAAATTTCGCTTGTATGCTCTGTTTTGATTATGTTGCTATTTCCGTTTACTGGAGGTCGATTCCGAGTTGACGGATGTAGTTACTATCTAGTTGTTGAAAAAATAATATGGAATATTATCGGCGTTCGTTTTGTGCTTCCAAGTGATTTGACTTATTTTATTGCCTATAGTTTGGTTCCTACTATTATCTATAGCATGTATTTACTTCTGTTCATTTTTGGTGCTGTTGCTGTATTTAGGAAAATGAAGGCTAAAGCTTAATCCACATCTGGGTTTAATACGATTCGTTGGTGTAATCTGCCTATTGATGTTGTGTCAAACATCTAAAATAGTTGCCATGAGAATATTTATATTTATTTTATTTCTTCTTGTGTTGCTAGGATGCTCACAAAGTGATGACGAAGCTCCAATTCAGATTGAAAACGCAAATTATATATTTGGTGTTGGAAAAAGGAGAACATCTTATTTAGAGGTATCAAATAAGTGTATTATTGTTGAAATTGATTTTCCAGAATTTAATCTATGCAAACAATAATTCTATATTAACCTTATGCCTTGCGTTTCGTTACAGAGAGTGCCCCAGAAATTTCAGGAGGAATCTTCTGATTTGGAAATGTCGTAATTAAAGTGGGAAATTTTTGCAATTGAGAGGATGCTTACAAAATGAAGTTGTGGAATAAATTGCTGAAAGTTTTTATTTTGTTTTCAGTGCTTAGTCTTTTGGGGTGTTTAAAAGATCAAAACATGCAAACAAAAGAAATTATAATTTTAAATTACAGAATAATTCCCCTAGATGTTTTTGTAAAAAACGAGGATTCTATTTCTGTATTGGGGTATAGATTTTCAGACCTAGATGGTTATGCTTTTGTTCCTGTGACATTAAATTCTAATGATGATGGAAAAACTTGGAATTTGAAAGTATTTCCTGATGCAAAAAATATGCCTCGTTTTTTTCGGTACTCAAAGTATATTTTTTTATATAATTATGAGAAAGAAAAAACAAAAGCTTCTGTTTATATATCAGAGGATTCTGGGAATTCATGGAACTTGTTTGGAGAACAGGAACTACTCAATAGTGAAATGCCGATATTTGGCAATCTAGATGAAAAAAATCCTGAAGTTCATCAGATTAATAAAGTTATAGCTGATGATTCTTGGTATGTTGAGGAAAAACCTTTATATACAAATTTTATAGTTCGTAAAGGAAATCCTGCTTTTACATCACAAGTTGGGCGCATTAATCGTTTTGATGGCTCGTCCACTATTATTGATGTGAAACAAGATCTTCATTCTACATTGATGTTTTATGATGAAGAGAATTATTGGATTTTAGGAAAAATATATCGTTCGGAACCTCGAAAAGCGAGCATAGTTCTTCTTAAATCTAATGGAAATCATGTTGAAAAGATTGGTGAATGGCGTAATTTGTCAGGCTCTAAGCATGCCTCAGATTCTCCAAAAGCAATTTTGGTGACGGATGAAATAATTGCATTTGCTGTTACGGGACCATTTTTGTCAGGTCCGACCGTATTAAGATATAGCATAGATAAAGGCTCTCATTGGGAAGAAATAGAACTGCCTACATCAGAAACCGTGCAACTTTCTTATGATGATATAAATAAGAAGTTAGTTGTAGCGCTTGCGGATCAGCTTTATTTCCGATATATTGAAATAGCTATAGGGAGCATATTGATGAGATAGACTAATCGTATGAATTGGATTCTAGGAAAATAATATGTTCAGATTTATAATGAAATATTCATGTTTGACCGAAATTAGACTTACGAAATTTGGCAAAATGATTTTTGCTGTCGGTTGCCTGTTTCCTATTGGAATTGCGATTCTTGTTCCGTTGCTTCTTTTATGCGGAATGAAGGTTAGGGAAATAGATGAAAGATGGATTAATGAAGGTGTTTCAGATGTATTTGAAAAAAAGTCTTTTTCATATGATAAAGTAATTGTGTTTGCCAATGAAGTGACAATAAAGGATCATGCAAAGCAATACTCCATTATCGGATACTTGGGAAAACAACGGCGGGTAAGTTTGAATACAAACGATGACGGTAAAACCTGGACGTTGACAGGTGCTGACACGGCAGTGTATTTTAATGAAAAAAAAGATGAATGGAATAATTTTGGCGATGCCGTTTTAGGAGGAAAGTTTGGAGAAATATACGTGAGTAAACAAGATTCTTTTTCAAACGAAAAAACGATTATATTAGAAGAATTGAATGGTCCCAGTTCAAATTTGTCCGGCTATTGTCAAAGATGGGGAAAAATGTATGCCCAAAATAGCAACGACTGGGTTGTTTGTGGATATGATGATGCGCCATCGTCAATCCATGAAGTTCGTATTATACATAGATCAGAAGGTGTATTTAAACTCCATACATCTTTTCCAAATAAATGGCACTTTTTTCGTTTAGAATATATGAAGCCATCGGATTTCTTTGTTAAAGGAAATCTAATGATTGGAATTTTTAGATTTCATATAGGAACAGGAACTTTACTTCACTATCTATATTATAGCGTTAATGGGGGAGAAACATGGGAAAATGAAAAAATACCAGTTTTTTCACACGAACGCTTGTTGGTGACAAAAGATTCAATTGTTGTTCTCGGAATAACGGAAATACACGATGAAAAAAGGGCGAATGTCACCATTCTCTCAATGCCGATACCGAAAGAATAATCCTATATTAAAATTATGTCCTACTGAAAGATGAATCCTTCATTAATTATATATGCCCTATTAACCCTCCTTCTCGCGGCATGCTCCAGCGAGGATGGGCCTGTGAAAACGGCCTGTTCTGTGGCTCGTTAAAAAGGTGCCAAAAATTCTGCATGGACCCAAAAGACAGTTCGTATGTGATGCTTACAGGATACCAAATTTTTAAAGGTAATCCAAAAAAGGAATTTAAAGAGTTTTTTCAGTTTGATTTTGAAGAATACGATGGCGGGATTACTTGGGTTAGTTCCGAAAATATTGCATGTACAGAAAGTGGTTATTCTATTGAAATGATAGTGGGGTTTCTCAGGGAGACAGTTTACACAATAGATATTGATCGAGACGGAAATGTATCTTCGTCCCCAAAAATTAAAGGATGCTTGCAGCTTTACGATATGGAATCTCATAAGCTGAAAAAAGTGGGGGACCACTGCAATGAGGTTTATTCTTCTTTTCCCAGGGATGAATTCTATCGATTTGTGCACAATAGAACATCAGTTCAAGATTAATATTTAATTTTTAGCGTATGGTGGAATAACTAGTTTTTCTATTATACAGGTAGGATTGTAGAGTAAATCATAACGTCGGATTGCTTACCAAAAGAAAGGTCTCCAATAACTATGCGATTACTTATAATATTGACTTTGCTACTTTGTGTCCTTGCAAATTCTCGATCCTATACAGTATTTGCATTAAACGATGAATCTCGTTATTTCCGTCAGGATTCCGCCTTGATTGTTTCTTCAAAATTTATAGAAATAAAAACTCCTTTTGAAAAATCTATCATGGATAGAATTTTTTATGGAAAGACGCCTGTTCTTATAGATACGCTATCTAAGTTTGTAGAAAAAAAAGAATATGGACGATTGTTTGCTGATGGAAAGAACGTTTCGAGTCTATTTTATATTGATTCTATTTCTCTGGTTTATGATATAGGGGATTCATGCGAACAAGAGGATGGTTTCTGTACTGATTACGAAACTTTTATTGGAATTGACGGAAGTTTGGTTTATGTCCAGACAGGGGACTTTATTAAACGTTCCGATCATCCGTATGATTGCGGTGATTTCTTAAAAAAAATATCGGCGCAATATTTTCTTGTGAAATCTGATTTTTATTACAAAAAGTTTTATAATGAAGATTTTCTAATTACGAATAAGAAAATGAAATCTCGTCGAGGTTTCAGTTGCAGGGGCTGGGTCGGTTTCCCTTTGAATGAGTTTGGAAAAGAAGAGATTGATTTTTTGAAAAAACTTGAGAAAACGCCATGATGAAAAGAATAGTCTTGCTTCTACTGTTTTGCTTTTTTTCTGTTTTTGCAGAAGGTAAAAATATTCAATGCGGGTTTATACCTTGTCAAATCAAGGATGCCGAGGCAATCTCTTTTTGGTGGAATCGAATTGCTTTTTCTAGAATCTCACAAGAATATGTGTTTGGCAGGTATTTCGAAGCCATCTTTGATACGTTTATACGGACCGATTTTGATACTGAAAGTATAGAAAGTTTTCGATCTATAGACCATAAGTTTATTCACACGATAACAAAAAGTTGGTCGAGTCCTCTCGAGTTGGACGAAGTCAAAAAATCAAAAGACAAAAAATTTATTTTACGGCAACCTGTAGCAGAATGGTCTCAGTTATATATTTTGTCAAAGGAAGTAAAAGAAATTGAGCAATTTTTGAAAAAAGTTGTTTCTGAACACGAAATTTTGAATGCGGATTCTCTTATGCGGGATTTTGTCAAAAAAAGGCCCGCATATGTCAAAAAAGCAGTGAGGTCGGAAGAAGAATTTTACGCAAAAATTCTACAGTATTTGGATTCGGCTAAAACATTGGATGGTTTATCGAAAAAAATTTCTCCTCCAAAGATAAATACTCGAGATGGATTGTTGGTGGTTAATAACGAGCTTTTGAAAATGGCTGTATTGGGTTCTGATTCCTTGGATGTGGATTCCTTGTTTCGCTATGTTAGCATGATACCTCCAAACAAGGGTTCAACGGCTTGCATTGATTATCTGATGAAGCTTAATTCGAAATTTTTGTTTGTCAAATTTGGGAGAGATCCCTTGTCTTGTGATGATTCAAAGCCCTGGATAGCCATCAGTAAAAAAGCCCTTACACCGGAAGAAAGAGCATTTTTAGATGGCATTGTGAAAGTACCTTTAGCACCGTTGAACGAAACAGGAAAACTCATCATTCGTAAGAATTTGTAATATTTTTTAACTGCTTACGGTTGAAAAAATAGTCCTATATTAACTCTATGCCCTGCGTTTCATTACAGAGAAAACCCAAAAAATTTCAGGAGGAATCTTCTGATTTAGAAACGCAGCTGCTTGAGTTGGTGGTTGGCTTTATTTGTCAACCATTGAAAAATTTTTTTGCGAAACTTTTTGTATATATTACTAAAGGTCACCTTTAAAAATAGTTTGGTTCCTATGCTCCTAGAAAAAATCAAGTCCCCTGCCGACGTGAAAGCGTTGGACATCAAGAGTCTCGAACAGCTTGCCGCCGAAATGCGCACAGCACTCCTTAAAAAGCTTTCTAAGCGTGGCGGTCACGTGGCGCCGAACCTCGGATTTGTAGAAGGGACGATTGCGCTCCACTACGTTTTCGATTCTCCGAGGGACAAGATTGTCTATGACGTGAGCCACCAGAGCTACAGCCACAAGATGCTCACGGGTCGTGCCCAGGCATTCTTGGAAGAATCGCATTATGGCGATGTGACGGGCTATAGCGAACCGACCGAAAGTGAACACGATTTTTTCATGGTGGGGCATACCTCTACGTCGGTGAGCCTTGCGCTTGGCCTTGCAACTGCGCGCGATGTGTTGCGTGAATCGGGCAATGTGATTGCTGTAATTGGTGACGGTTCCTTGAGCGGTGGCGAAGCGTTTGAAGGTCTTGATAATGCTGGCGAATACGCTACGAATTTTATCGTTGTGGTGAACGATAACGAAATGTCCATTGCCGAAAACCACGGTGGTCTTTACAAGTCTTTGGCGGAACTCCGCACGACTGCGGGCAAGTCCGAAAACAATTACTTTAAGTCGCTTGGCTTTGATTACAAGTATCTTGAACAAGGTAATGATATCGCTTCGCTCATTGAAATTTTCAAGTCCGTGAAAAATTCGACGCGCCCGGTCGTGGTGCATCTGCATACGCAAAAAGGCCGTGGCTATTCCTATGCCGAACAGAACCGCGAAGGCTGGCATTGGGCGGCTCCGTTCAATATCGAAACTAGCGAAATCAACTGGGGTAGTGGCGAAAATTACGGTGAAATTCTCGGCCTTTACCTCATGGCAAAAATCAAGAGTGATCCGAAGGTTGTCGTGATCCATTCTGCTGTTCCGGCGGGAATAGGCTTCTATGAAGCTCGACGTAAAGAGGCTGGCAAGCAGTACATAGATGTGGGTATCGCTGAAGAACATGCGGTGGCTCTTGCATCCGGGCTTGCAAAGGGTGGCGCTAAGCCGATTTATAGTACGCATGGAACATTCATCCAGCGTACGTACGACCAGCTTTCGCAAGACTTGTGCGCGAACAATAATCCCGCTACGATTCTCGTGACGATGTCTGGTGCCGATGGCATGAACGATACGACGCACCTCTGCATCTTTGATATCCCGATGCTTTCGAACATCCCGAATTTGGTTTATCTTTGCCCGACATGCGTCGAAGAATTCAAGACGATGGCGGACTGGGCGATTGACCAGACGGAACATCCGGTGGCGATTCGCGTGCCGAACGCTGTACATCACCGCAGCGATATTTTCGAGAAGGATTACTCCAGACTCAACAAGTTTAAGGTCGTGCATCGTGGCGAGCGTGTGGCATTGATCGGTCTTGGCGATTTCTACCAGCGGGCCGCAGCTGTGGCGCTTGAACTGCGTCGCGAAGGCATTGATGCAACGCTTGTGAATCCGCGTTATGCAAGCGGTGTGGATAAGGACTTGCTTTTGGAACTTGCAAAGACTCACGATGTGTTTGTCACGCTCGAAAATGGCGTGATCGAGGGTGGTTTTGGTCAAAAAGTTGCGACAGCTCTTGGTGATACTTGCGCGAAGGTGCTTGTGCGCGGGCTTTCCAAGGAGTTCTACGACAAGGTGAGCTTTGCGGATCTCTGTGAGAAAAATCACTTGAATCCATCGCAGGTCGCAAAAGACGTGATGCAGCTCCTATCGTAATGACCGAGCGTCGCTAATTTTAGTATTATGTAGCTCATGAAAAAAGTTAAAATAATCGTCATGATTATTCCGCTGGTGCTTTTCTTTATTGCATCGGCGGTTTATGTGTATTTTGCGAATGCCGAAGCGATGCACGATGTGATATTGGATAGCACGTCAAAAATTGATGTGGATCCCGATATTATTGAAAAGTCCCTGTCTAAAGTGCAAGTGGACATGGAACTCGGCGAGCCTTTTAAAGTTTACCCGATTGAAACGAGCCCCGATAGCGAGGTAGTTTTCCGCTCGACGTTGATTGAGTATCCGTTTGGGAGTTCTCCGCGTGCGGATTCGCAGAATAACGTGAGCTTGCGTGGTATCATCTTGTACGTGCATGGCTACAACGACTATTATTTCCAGAAGGAACTTGCCGAAAAGGCGGACTCTGCGGGCTTTGCATTCTTTGCGATTGATTTGCACTATTGCGGACGCTCGTATGTGGATGGTGACCCGCGTGGTGACATGCGTAATATCAAGGAGTTTTACGCCGAACTTGATGTCGCTGTAGAACTCAGCAAAAAAATTGCAGTGGACGATTACGAAGAGGCGGAACGCGTTCCGTTTGTGATTGTGGCGCATTCCCAGGGTGGTTTGATTTCGTCGCTTTACGTGAATGACCGCAATGATGAACATTTTGCAGCGCTTGTGCTCAATAGCCCGTTCTTGGATATGAACTTTAATTGGTTCCTGCGTAAGATCGGCCTTCCGATTCTTGCGGATTTGTCGATATTCCTGCCGGATTTTTCCGTCGGTTCTACGGGAAATCCCAACTATGCCTACTCCCTTTTGAAACATGAAAAGGGCGAATGGGAGTACAACGAAAATTTGAAGAGTGAATCGCGCCCGACGCAATATTTAGGCTGGCTCCGTGCGATTATGAATGGTCAAAAGCGTGTTCACTCCAAGCTTGATATTAAGTCTCCGGTGCTTGTGATGAATAGCGATTGCACTGCAGATGGCGACGAATGGACGGACGATTACATGCATTGCGATGGCGTATTGAACGTGGAACATATTCAGGAATGGGCTCCGAATTTGGGCGAAAAGGTGACGACGCGTACAATTCCCGATGGCTTGCACGACTTGTTCCTCTCTCGCAAGGATGTTCGCGATAAGGCTTACCAAGAAGCGTTTAGCTTTATCGATGCCCATGTGAAATAAGTTATCTTTTACTTTGTATTTTTAAGGAGTTTTTAAATGAATAAGTTATTGGCTATTTCTTTCTGTGCAATGTTACTTACGACGGCTTGCAATTCTTCTGAAGAACCGAAGCCGCAGGCTGTTGCTAAAAAGGTCGAGGCAGTTCAGCCCGCCGCAGCTGTTGTTGAACAGAAAGTAGCTCCGATTACGACTGTGGATTGGCAGAAGGCTTTTGAAATGCATAAGGCTGGTGCAGTCCTTATTGACGTGCGTACTCCGGCCGAAGTGGCAAAGGGTATGGCCGCTGCAACTGCAATCAACATTCCGCTTCAGGAAATGCCGCAGCGCTTGAGCGAATTCCCGAAGGATAAGGACTTGCTGATTTACTGCCGCAGTGGCAAGCGTAGCATGGCCGCTTCCAAGTTCCTCGTTGAAAACGGTTACACCCGTGTGTTCAACGTCGAAGGTGGCATCCTCGCTCTCCCGCCGCAGAATTAATTTTTTTGAATGACTCCAGAAATCACAAACTTCATGCAGTTTGCCTTAGAGCAAGCTTTCTTTGCGATTGGCGAGAGCCGCCCGAATCCGGCGGTCGGTGCCGTAGTCGTCAAAGATGGAATTGTCGTGGGGAAGGGGCGCACGCAGCGTCCTGGGAGTGCTCATGCCGAAGTCATGGCATTACGCGATGCGGGAGAACTCGCTCGCGGAGCCTCTATTTTTGTGACTCTGGAACCGTGTTGCCATTACGGTCGCACGCCGCCTTGCACCAAGGCGATTATTGAAGCGGGAATTCAGAAAGTCTATTTTGCACATTCCGACCCGAATCCTGTGGTGCATGGGAAATCTCGCAAGATTCTTGAAGAGGCGGGTGTTGAAGTTCACGAGGGCGTGGACGCTTGCATTCTCGCTTGCGTCGAGGATTGCTCGAACGGTGAATCTTGTACGGAATGCCGCGTCTTTGAGTTTACGAGCTCGTTGCCGTTGGATAAAGCTTCTCGTGAAGCCGAAGGTCTAGCGGTCTTTGCCGAAGTGGAACGCTATTTTGAAGCGTATGATTATTTTGTAAGCACCAAGCGCACCTTTGTGGAAGTCAAGTCTGCTGTTTCTCAGGATGGCTTTATGGGCTGCGTGGATAAGGCGGGGAACCATTTGCCGCTAGCAATTACAAAACAAGGCGCAAACTGTTGGAATCATGAACTCCGTGCGATGAGTGATGCTGTTCTTGTTGGTGCGGGCACGCTCCTTGCCGATAACCCGGGCCTTGACGTGCGTTATGCCGCAGGCAACAATCCTGTGAAAATCGTCTGGGCGGGGCATCACGAATTTACTGCTGATGAAATTTCGCGTTTGAAAATTTTCAGTGCTAGTGATGCTAAGCCTATCGTGTTTTCGTGCGTGGCGCAACCGAAATTGCTGAACGTTGCGGAGTGCGTTATACTCTTAAACGATTCTTTTGCCGAAAACTGGCGTGCGATGGTTGATGATTTGTCTGCTCGTGGAATGCACCGCCTGATGGTTGAACCCGGCGCTGGCCTTGCCCGTGAACTGTTCAATGGCGCGGCAGTCGCGCAGTCGCAAAATGCGCAGCCTTTATGGAACCGCCTTGATCTTTGGCGCTCCACCGATTCTTCTGTTGATATTGCCCTTGAAAATCTCATCGAGTCTGGCGCCGTCAAGGCTGGCCTTGAATACCCCGAATTGCCCGCTAACATCGTTGCCAAAGAATCCGCCGTCATCGGCCCCGATGTCTTGACCGTGTATTATCCGGGGTAGTGTATGAAGTTTCTCGCAGCCCTAATTTTATTCCTTGTGGCTTGCGCATTTTCTGATAATACGCAATACGAATGGACTGATGAAAATGGCTGTTCGTATTGCCTTTATGGACGTATAGAAAATGGGAAATGCGTGCATCCCGCAAAGGAAAGTTGGGGTGGTTATTCTTCCTTTTTTTATTTATTGAAAACTAGAAAAATAGAAAATAATTTTTTCGTGGTTGATTATCCTTTCAGCCCGAAGTTCCATGTCTATTGTGAAAATGAAGCCGATTATTGCAAGACGATAAACGATTCTATGGCTAAAAAGTTGATGCCGTCTTTGAAGGATCGAAAATCCTTGTGTAATGAACAACGTAAAAAGACTGAAAATACGGGCATGTTTTACGATATGCCTATACCTCGTGAAGATGTAGAGTTCCGCTGCGATTTTGTGAAGTTTAATAATAAAAAATCATTCCTTGAAGTTTTGGATACTGGAATTTGCCCAGTTCGTGCGAATGCAGGCTTAATGGGGAGCCAGCGTACAAAGACTTTTTTATGGGGTAATTTTAATGTGGTAAAGAGAAAGGGTGAGTTTTGGATAGATGATGATCAACTCTTTCTTCAATCAACTGATCGTCAACAGCGTCAAATAAAAAAATTTGTTGTTAGGAAAGCCTTTTTTACCCTCGGCGAATGTTCCCTTTCAAATTGCGAAATTCTGAATTATGTCGGAGAACAACTTCAGGATTTCGATATCAAATGCAACTTTATTAAAAAGAAGGATAACGAGGGGAATGTGACAGTCCTTGCAGAGGGCGTTTGCCCCATAGAAATCTTGGATAAGGACGGCAAAAAGCAGGTATATCGAGTACGCTCCGTTAAAGACGGTGACTCCTATAAACTGATAATGACCAATAAGCAAAAATAATCCGCCTTTTACCCCTATCAATAACCTGCACTTTCCTTCCTACTGTCTACTTTTCTATATGGCACTCCTTTGGAGTGCATATAGTGCGGCTCGGCCATGCCAACGCAATACTTGTGTTGGCGCGGCGCTCGCCTTTTTCTATATTTGCCCGCGTATGTTTACGGGTATAATTCAAGCAACCGGCGAAATCATTTCCCTCGAAAATAGGGGAGACGCGCTTACCATGCGCATGAAGTCGCCGGGATTCTTCAAAAACAGCAAACTGGGCGACAGCATTGCCAATAACGGCGTGTGCCTCTCCGTTGAAAACTGTACCGATGACGAAGCAACGTTCTGTCTCATGCACCAGACCGTCGTGAATACGTCCTTCCAGCAGGCAAAAGTCGGGGATCTCGTGAATCTCGAGTATCCTTGTCGCGCCGATAGCTTTATGGGCGGTCACTTTGTGATGGGGCATGTGGACTGCACTACCGAAGTCTTGCGCGTTACTCCGCGCGAAACGGGCGTGGAAGTCGATTTGGCTCTGCCAGCTGACTTGCGTCGCTATGTCATCCGTCGTGGATCCATCACCTTAAACGGTATTAGCCTTACGGTGGCCGAAAAAGGGGAGGATTACATCCGCGTCTGCATTATCCCCGAGACCTTAGCCCGCACGAATCTCAGGAACTGGGTGCCTGGCACCGTGGTGAATGTGGAAGTCGATATGCTCGGCAAATATATTGAAAACTATCTAAAGGAACGTGACCTTGCTTAATACGATTGAAGAGGCCATTGAAGATTTCAAGAACGGTAAGTTCTTGGTCGTGGTTGATGACGAAGACCGTGAAAATGAGGGCGATTTCATTATCGCCGCCGAAAAGATTACACCGGAAAAGGTGAACTTCATGCTCCACGAGGGGCGTGGCGTGCTTTGCTGCCCGCTTCCGATTTCTCGCTGCCGCGAATTGAATCTCACGCGTCAGACTGCCGAAAACACTTCCATGCTCGGCACTCCGTTCACTGTCATGGTCGATAAGCTCGAAGGATGCACCACGGGTGTTTCTGCCCACGACCGTGCCGCAACGATCCAGGCTCTCGCCGATCCGAATTCCAAGCCCTCTGACTTTGGCCGTCCGGGTCACATTTCTCCGCTTTACGCCCAGGAAGAAGGCGTTTTGCGCCGTGCAGGCCACACCGAAGCCGCTGTGGACCTCGCCAAGCTCGCTGGTCTCCGCCCGGCTGCCGCCCTCATCGAAATCATGAACGAAGACGGTACGATGGCTCGTATGCCGCAGCTCCAGGAAGTCGCCAAGAAGTTCGACCTCAAGATTATCTCCATCCGCGACTTGATTGACTACCGCCTGAAAACGGAAAAGCTTGTGCAGCGCGTGGCCGCTCCGCACGTTTCGACCAAGTACGGCGATTTCACGGCTTATGCCTACCGCAGCAAGACCGATGGCGTCGAACATGTGGCCTGGGTTGCCGGTAATCCGGACTTCAGTAAGCCGGTTTATGTGCGTGTCCACAGCGAATGCCTCACGGGCGATATCTTTGGTAGCCTCCGTTGCGATTGCGGGGACCAGCTTGCCGCAGCCATGAAGTTCATTGGCGAACATGGCGGCGTGTTCCTCTACATGCGCGGTCAGGAAGGCCGTGGCATTGGTCTTTGCAACAAGCTCCGCGCGTACGAATTGCAAGAAAAGGGTATGGACACGGTCGAGGCGAACCTCCACCTTGGGTTCAAGTCCGACTTGCGTCAGTACGGTACGGGCGCCCAGATTTTGGCAGACCTCGGCGTGAAGGAAATGCGACTCCTCACGAACAATCCGAGCAAGATTTCTGGCATTTCCGCTTACGGTCTCAAGATTGTGGAACGCGTGCCTATCGAAATCAAGCCCAACAACATCAACCGTTTTTACCTGCGCACCAAGAAAGAAAAGATGGGCCACGAGCTCCATCTCGACAATGCAGATCATGGCGCAGCCGAAGTTTTAGATGAAGGAAAATAAGATGAAAGAATTCAAAAATTCCCTCAATGGTTCTGGTTTGAAGGTCGCGATTGCTGTCGCCCGCTTCAATGAAGTAGTGACTGACCGCCTCCTTGAAGGCGCTGTCCGCGAACTTGAAACGCTCGGCGTCGATAGCGATGATATCGCTGTGGCTCATGTGCCGGGTGCATTTGAATTGCCGGGCCTCTGCCGCAGATTTGTGGATTCTGGCGATTACGATGCCGTGATTGCTCTCGGTGCCGTTATCCGTGGCGAAACGGGTCACTACGACGTGGTCGTGAACAACTCTACGGGCGGAATCGCATCGCTCGCTGCCGAAGGCAAGGTTCCGGTGATTCTCGGAATCTTGACGACCGACACGGTTGACCAGGCGATGAACCGCGCAGGCCTCAAGGCTGGAAACCTCGGCTGCAACTGGGCAAGAACTGCCGTTGAAATGGTAAATCTTTACAAGCAGATTGGGAAATAATTATGGCACAAGTAAGTTTTAGACCTGCTCGCGTCTTTGCGATGCAGTTGCTTTACGCAATGGAAATTTCTGGCGGTACGGTCGCTGATGCACTCCCGGGTGTTCTGGAAGCCCAGCCGCTCCAGGACAACATGAAAAAGTACGGCATGAAGCTTGTCGACTTGGTCCTTGCTCACAAGGCCGAACTCGATTCCGAAATTGAAGCCTGCTCCGCTCATTGGGGAATTGAGCGCATGGCGACTCTCGACAGGATTGTGCTGCGCATCGCGATGGTCGAACTTTTGTATGTTCCTGAAATCCCGATGAAGGTGGTCATCTCTGAAGCTGTTCAGGTGGCTGCTAAGTTCAGCACGGATTCTTCGGGTACGTTCGTGAACGGACTCCTCGCCGGATTCTTGCAGAAGCGTGGCATGGTTGCAAACAATACTAAGAAGGATGCTTAATTTTTATGAAGATTAACGAGAAGTGGCATAAGCACATCTTTGCCGGTATCGCTGGCTTTATTGCATTGATCGTTTACATGATGACGATGGCCCCGACGGTCTCTTTCTGGGACTGCGGTGAATTCGTCGCCTGCGCTAACACACTTGGCATTCCGCATCCTCCTGGAACGCCGTTCTTCGTGTTCTTTGCCCGTGCGGTCATTCTCCTTTTGCCGTTCGTGGGCGAAATCGCAAAGCGCGTGAACTACATCTCTGTGGTGAGTTCTGCCGCAACGGTCTATGTGACAGCCCTCTTTGCCTGGGAACTTTTGGCAACGGTCCTCAAGACTGACAGCCTTGCCGAAAAGATTTCTGAAAAGATGCGCACGTTTGTGCTCGGCACTGCCGCTCTCGTCGCTGGCTTCCTCCTCACGTTCTCCGATACGTTCTGGTTCAACGCGGTCGAAGCTGAAGTCTATGGCGTTGCCATGTTCATCTTGATGCTTGTCTCTTACCTCGGTCTCGTGTGGTACAACAAGCGCGAAGAATCGGGTAGCGACCGCATCCTCATCTTCATTTGCTATATCGCATTCCTTGGCGTTGGCGCTCACCTTTACACGATGCTCACTGTCCCGGCTGTGTTTGCCTTGCTTCTCGTGGCTCAGCCGAAAAAGATTGTTGAACGCATCCCTATCTGGATTACGGGTACGCTCCTTTGCTCCGTGATTTACATGGTCTCTGCTTTCATTGAAATCTCGCTTTTCTGCCTTGTCGTACTTTCTCTTGTGGTCTTTGTGCCTGCTATCCGTAGCGTTTTCCCGGCTCGCGTGAACCATGCGTTCAAGCTTTCGCTTGCCTTTGCGTTCTTTGCTTTGGTCGGCTACAGCACGCACCTCTACATCCCGATCCGTTCGGAACTCAACCCGACGATTGACGAAAACGACCCGGAACTGAACATCCGCGACGAACAGGGCAACCTCCAGCTCGGCAACCTCTTCGAAGCCAAAAACTGGGAAGCTTTCAATGCGTTCATTGAACGTAAGCAGTATGGTTCCGAAAGCATGATTACCCGTGCTTTCTACCGTCGTTCCCAGATTGCTCACCAGGTGCTCTCTTTCCCGAGCATGAGCTATGGTGGTTACCAGATGGCTCAGTACCTGCCGACTAAGGTGGGCGGGGTGAATTACGCTAATGGTGTTTACGCTTTTGATGCTTCCGAAAATGAACCGATTGAACGTTTGGGATTCAAGTTCCCGACGCAGATGTCGTTCATGGGCGACAATACCTTTATGCAGCTCTTTTTCTTCTTGCTGTTTAACGGTCTCCTGGTTGCAACTTGCGTGTACGTTTACAAGCGCAACAAGCATGTGGGTATCTTTATTTCGTCGCTTTATGCCCTTTGCTCTCTTGGTCTCCTGTTCTACATCAACTTTGCCGATGGCACCCGCATGGAACAGCGCGACCGCGACTACTGGGTGAGCGCTATGACGCGCAATGTGGCCGACCTGAACAACGCCGGTGCGGGCATTACATCTCTCCCGGACCCGAACGAACTCATTGACCTTCGCCAGGAGATTGAGACTGCCAAGTACAGGATTGAACGCCTCCGCATGCGTAATGCGCCGGCATCGCAGATTGTTGAATTCGAAAGGAAGATTAGCGCTGCCGAAAATACCACAGCTTGGAAGAACTGGCAGAAGATTGAAGAAAGCTTTGCCCGCTTTGGCCAGCGCGCTCCGTTCCCGGAAGCTGTCCACATGGAAGTCCGTGAACGTGACTACTTCTACACGCCGGCTTTCATCTTCATGAGCATGATTTACGGTATCGGCGCAGGTATCCTTGTGCTCCTTGCCGCAACGACTACAACAACGGCCGCCTTCGCCTCTCCGATTGCAGCTGCTCTCGTGCTCGTCTCTTTACTTGTCCCGTGCATTTCGAACTACAAGGAACATGACCGTTCCGGCCTCTGGGTTCCTTGGGATTACGCCTACAACCTCCTCAACAGCTGCCGTCCGAACGCCATCCTCTTCACGAATGGCGATAACGACACGTTCCCGCTGTGGTTTGCTCAGGAAGTTGCCGGTGTCCGTAAGGACGTCCGCGTGGTGAACCTCTCCTTGGGTAACACCGACTGGTACATCAAGCAGATGCTCACGAACGAGCCGGTTCTCAAGCTTTCTTACAACAAGGAAACCATCGACAACGACATGGTCCTTGACAATAGCAGCGCCAACAACCCGAACCACCAGGTTGCTACTTGGGTTCGCCGTGCCGAAGCCTTGAAGCCGAAGCTCAAGGAACGTATTGATCAGATGGAAGCTAAGGGCTACCTCTCTGATGCCGATTCTGCAAAGCTTCTCCAGTTCAAGGTGAACTACCAGGTCTGGGATGCATTCCTCGATTGGGCCAAGAAGTATCGCTCCAGCATGATGCTCACGCAGTACAAGCTCGTGATTGATCTTGCTCTCCAGAACATGGACCGCCCGATTGAAATCTCGACGACTGTCGGCAATTCGAACTTCATGGGCCTTGAAAAGTACATGGTCCAGGAAGGTATGGTCTATAACTTTGTGAAGGGCGACCTCACGCCGAAGCAGAACGCCTTTGATGCCAAGGTTACGGCAGCCATGATCGACACCGTTTACAAGTTCCGCGGTCTCGGTGACGGTTCTGCTTACATCAACTCCGAAACGGAACGTTTGCTCAGCAGCTATGTCTCGCTCTACTTGCAGATTTCGTTCGACGCTCGTGAAAAGATTGCTGCCCTCGTGACCAAGAAGCCGTTTACCAGTGCTGACAAGGCCGAAGTCGAAAGAATTGCTACCGACGCCGCCAAGTACCTCGAACTCGGCATTTACCAGTTCCCGAGAGAATGGCGCAACTACTGGGCCGCCTCTTACGTTTATGCCTCTGCAGGCATGAAGGATAAGGCTGTCGATGTTATTGAACGCGGCCTTAAGAACATTCCTGCATACGATGGTCCGGGCCAGAACCGCCTTGCAATGAGCCTCAAGCAGATTGAAGCGATTACTGAGGATTTGCTCAAGGTCGATGAAGCTCCAGCTGATGCTCCTGCTGCTGACGCCGCTCCTTCTGTAAATTAGTTCTCGAGGTATTGTCATGGATTTGAGCTTGGTTATCCCTGTTAAGGAAGAAAGTGAAAACCTTCCTGAGTTGTTTAAGGAAATTTGGGCCGCCATTCAGCCGACCGGTATGGAATTCGAGGTTATCGTTATCGATGACGGTAGCCGCGACAATACCTGGGAAGTGGTGGAGGGGTTGGCCAAGGAATACAACGCTATGCCGGGTTCCTCGGTAAGCGCATTCCGTTTCCAGTTCAACTGCGGCAAGGCCGCGGCGCTCGCCCTTGGCTTTTCCAAGGCTCGTGGCAAGTACGTAGCCACGCTCGATGGCGACTTGCAGGATGACCCGCTCGAAATCCCGAAGATGATCAAGATTCTCGAATCCGGTTACGACCTCGTTTCCGGCTGGAAGATTCGCCGCCTCGATCCGTGGCACAAGACGATGCCTTCCAAGCTTTTCAATTTGACCGTGTCGATTGTCTGCGGCAAGCGCCTTCACGATTTCAACTGCGGCATCAAGGCATACCGCAGTTCCGTGGTCCGCTTTATCCAGCTTTACGGCGACTACCACCGCTTTATCCCGGTGATGGCCAAGTGGCAGGGCTTCCGCATTACAGAAATGCCGGTGGCGCACCGCGCCCGAGTTCATGGAGTCTCGAAGTATGGCGTTTCCCGCCTAGTGAGCGGATTCCTTGACTTGGTCTCCCTCATGTTCATGCGTAGCTTCTCCTCGAAGCCGCTCCATTTCTTTGGCCTTTTCGGGCTGTTGCTGCTCGTTTTTGGCCTTGGCATTTGCGGCTATTTTGGCTATGAATGGATACAGACGGGGGCAATGCACGTGCGTCCGCTCTTGTTGGCTGGCGCCTTCTCGCTTGTCATGAGCGTCCAGTTCTTCTCGCTTGGGCTCCTTGGCGAAATGATGAATGGCAATAAAAAACGCACTTATCCGGTTTCTGATGTCATTGGCCAGTTGTAATTTTGTATAGATTTGTGTTTAGAGAGGTATTTAATGGCGTTTCCTAAGAGTTTGGTAATCATTCCGACTTACAATGAGAAGGAGAATATTCTCCTCATCATGTCGGCGATTTTGGAACAGAATGAATGTCTTGAAATTTTGGTGGTGGACGATGGCTCTCCGGACGGTACGGGCGACCTCGTTCAGGCCGAAGCGGACAAGAATTCACGAATTCATTTGATTCGCCGTAAGGGCAAAATGGGCCTTGGCTCCGCTTATGTGACTGGATTCAAGTGGGCACTCGAACGTGATTACGAACGCGTGTTCGAAATGGATGCCGACTTCAGCCATTCTCCGACGGACTTGAACCGCTTCCTGGAAACTGCCGAAAATGCCGACCTCGTGCTAGGTAGCCGCTATCAGGACCACCGCATCAGCGTGGTGAACTGGGACTTGCGCCGCCTCATTTTGAGCTATGGTGCAAATGTCTATACCCGCATTGTGACGGGCCTCCCAATTAGCGATGCGACGGGCGGCTTCAAGTGCTTCCGCCGCGAAGCGCTGCAGGCTTTGAACCTCGACAAGATGAAGAGTGACGGTTACTGCTTCCAGATTGAAACGACTTTCAAGATTTGGAAGAAGGGCCTTCGCGTCAAGGAAATCCCCATCATCTTTACGGACCGCACACGTGGCACCTCCAAGATGAGTGGTGGAATCATCTCCGAAGCGTTCTTCCTCGTGCTGAAACTACGATTAGGACTGGCTTAGGTATGGGCGCGCTTCGCTTTGAGCTATGGGGTCGCCTTGCTTTGCAAGGCTTTGGGCAAAATCAAGACGACTTCAATATCAAACAATAATGATGTTCCTTTAAGCAATAACCCCACACCCCAAAGCATCCCATAAGGGATGCGAGCCCACAACCTCATAACCCGCTATGCTTTCCTGTTCCGTCATTATCATTGCTTATAACTCTTGCGACTTCATTCCGGCATGCCTCAAGTCTGTGCGCGATGCTTGCGAAGGAATCGATTCGCAAATTATTGTTTTGGATAACGGTTCCAACGAGCCGATTATTCCCGAAATCAAGAACTTCTTCCCGGAAGTGGAATGGATTGACTCCAAGGAAAATTTGGGCTTTGGTAAAGGCTGTAACCTCGCTGAAAAGCATGCGACTAAGCCGTATCTGTTCTTTATCAATCCGGATACGATCATTTCGAAGAACGCTTTCCGCGAAATGCTCCAGTTCATGGGAGAACATCCGGATGCAGGTACTGTCGGTTGCCGTATTCTGAACGAAGATGGAACGCTCCAGTGGGCATGCCGCCGCTCTTTCCCGACGATTGTTTCTGCAGTGTCGAAGACGATAGGTCTTGCTGCACTTTTCCCGAAGAGCAAGACGCTCGCCAGCTATAACATGACGTACGCCGATCCGGACGAGATGATTGAAGTTGATGCCGTGAGTGGCTCCTTCTTCTGCATCCGTCGTGACGTTTATGAAAAGTTGAACGGCTTTGACGAAGACTTCTTTATGTATGGTGAAGACCTTGATCTTTGCTTTAGAACAAAGAAAATGGGGCTCCACAACTATTACACTCCGGTCACGAACATCCTGCATTTTAAGGGGCAGAGTTGCCGTACGCGCCGTTGGGGCTCGTATGTAGACTTCTACAAGGCGATGCTTATCTTTGTGAAAAAGCACAAGGACCTTTATTTTGTCCCGAATTTCCTTGTGTCTTTCGGTATTCTGTTTGCCGCATTCGTGGGCATGTTCTCGCGCCTTATCCCAAAGTTCTGGAAGATGTTCCTCGACTTGGGCGTGGTTGCCATTTGGGCTTTCTTCATTCTCTGTTACGAAGCAGGTATGGTTTCCACGAGCGACAATGTTGTTATCCATAATGGCTTTGATGACTGGATTTTGGCTGTCTTAGTGGTTGTCCTGAATCTCGTGTTCCTCATGTTCCGTGGGGAATATACGGTTTCAAGTCTCAAGGGCGAAAAGTTCTTGCGTTACTTGATTCCTTTGAACTTGCTCATTGTCGGTGGGTATTCGGCGTTCCGCTACTTCACCCAAAGCCCTGTTGTCATTGATTCTTCGGCCTATTTGCCGTACGATTCCCATTGGATGACGCTTGCGGTCTGCTCCAGCCTCTTCATCCCGTTTGCGCTTTTGGCTTGGCGTCGCGTCGCGTTCTGGATAAACTATTTCTACCGCATCTTTGCGAAGAAGCGTCACCGCTCCATCTTGCTGGGTGGCCGCGAAGATTCCCTCAACAACTGGTTCGATAGCTACAACGTGATTCCGGGTATTGAAATTCTCGGATGCGTGAGTTCTGAACCTGAAAAGTTGAGCGAAGAAAACCGCAAGCATCTCCTTGGCCCGCTTTCGGACATGGAGTCCATTTGCAACCGCACGGGCTGCCGCGAGCTTTTGGTGGTCTCGAATTTCTCGGGTTACCGCGAAGAATTCAACATCAACTGGCTTGATAAACTGGGCATGTGCGTGTATTTGCTCATCGGAAATGGCAAAAACGGCAATTTTGCCCTCGTAAACCTCAAATATCTTCGTTAAAAATCGCCCTTTTTTATAAAAATGTGTTATTTTTTTAACGAAATAACACTATTAAAAGGTTTTATGCTCGATTCTAAATTGTTAAGTATTCTTTGCTGCCCGGAAACTCGTCAACCTCTTTCCCAGGCGGGCGAGGACTGCATCGCTCTTTTGAACAATGCTATTAAAGCTGGTACGCTCAAGAATGTTGCCGGCGAAGCTATTACTGAACCCCTGGCCGAAGCGCTTACGACTCCTGATGGTTCTCGAGTCTATCCGGTTCGTGAAGGCATTCCTGTACTTTTAGCGGATGAAGCTATTCTTCTTCCATTGGAGAAATGATGGCTGTAACGTTGGATTCTCTCAGAAAGACTGTAAAAAAGAATAAGGGGCGTTCTCAGGCTTTGGCCTGGCTTGCCGACATGGAACGTGCTTCGGGTGACTACGAAGCCGCCCTCAAGACGGTGGATGCCGCTCTTGCCGCGTCTCCGTCCGATATTCCGGCAATGTTGGTCCGTGCCAAGATTTTGGCGGGCCAGCAGGATTTTGCGGGGAGTATCTCTGAATACAAGAAGGTGCTCGCCAAGGATCCGTTCTGTCTCTCTGCCCATAAAAGAATGGGGGAATCCTACGATAAGCTTGGCAAGGAAGCCGAACGCAACGCCTGCTTCCGCCGTGTTCACGACATGGACCCGCTAGACCCGTTCTGGAAAGATGAATACGATGTCTTGACCGAAGAAGAACAGGCTAGCCTGGTTGCTCCGCCGATGGACGATAGCTCGTTCACGATGGATGTTACTGACGATTCTGAAAATGCAGAATCTGGCGAAGACAATATCTTTGCAAATCTTGCAGCATCGCTTCCGAATACGGACGAAGAAGACAACTCTTCGATGGATGCTTTGCGCAACTCTCTTAATTTTGCTTCTGATGAAATCGCCAAGGGTGGCGATGAGGTTCAGGATGCAAGCTTTGATCAAGCCTTGAATTCGTCCGAAGTGTCGTCTGCAATTTCTGACATCTTGGGCGGTGATGACGATCTTGACGTGGAGGAATCTTCCGGTGAAAAGTCTTCCGCTTCGTCTTCTCTCTTCTCGCATTTTGCGGATGAGAACGAAAAGGCTGATGAAGCTGTTGAACCGCAGCTTGAAGAAAAATCTAACGAAAATGAATTTAGTCTCGACAGTCTGGACGAACCGCTAGAAGCGGACGAACATGCGACGAATGTCGATGATGCATTCTCTTCGCTTTTGGGAGAAGATGAACTCCCGGAAGAAGCTCCGGCTACACAAAGTGCTGCTCCTGCACAGGAAGAGGGGGGACTGTTTGAAAAGTCCGCCGATGCAGACTTTAGCCTGAATGAAAATGCAAGCTTGGACGAAGGTGCAGGTCTGAATGAAGACTCCGGCTTGAACGAAGGTACTGATGCTCCGGCTGAATCTCTTGATGTGCCGGATGAAGAACCGACGGATCAGGAAAACCTTGCTGGCGGGCATTCCGAAAGTGCCATTCCGACGACGCACATGGATTTCTCGGATGAAGAAGACTATGGTGAACCGAATCTTCTTAATTTGGATGAATCCGAAGAACCTAAGGCAGAAGAATCTGCAACGAATGTCGATGATGCGTTCTCTTCGCTTTTAGGCGATGATGAACTCCCCGAGGAAAAGTCCGAAAAGCCCGCTGAAACAGCTGAAGAAGAAGTTTCTTTAGAAGAGCCTATTGCAGAACAGCCGGCAGAAGAAACTGTTGAAGAGGCTGTTGAAGAAACTGCCGCTCCGGTTGAAAAAACTGCTGCCGAACCTTCTCTTGAAGAAACCGCATCTGAAAGTGAATCTGCTGAATTGACTTTGGATGAACCGGCTGCGGAAGAGTCAACTGCAGATGAGTCTACTGAAAAAACGCTTGAAGAATCTGTCGAAGATTCTTTTGGTAGTTTGTTTGAAAAGTCTGCCGATGCAGATTTCAGCTTGAATGACGAACCTTCGGCTGACGAGTCCTCGGAATCTGTTCTTGAAAAGGCTCCTGAATTTACCCCGACGGAATCTGCGGAAAATATCGCACCGGCAGCAGGTCTTGTTCCGACCTCTCACATCGACTTCTCTGATGAAGAAGATGCACCGAAGGCTGATGATGATTTTGTCTTGGATTTAGACGAAGAAGCTCCGGCGGAAAAGCTTGAAGAACCTGCTGCTGAAGAAGTTGCTGAAAATGTTGCCGAAGCTCCTGCTGAGTCTTTGGAAAATGTGGCAACTGAAGAAGATGAATCTGCCGCTGATGAAGTGGATGGCGCCTTTGACGCTCTCTTCGGTGACGATGATGACGCTCCGGCTGAAAAGGCTGTTGAAGAAACGCCTGTTCAGGAAGAACTTGCTGCTGACGAATCTCCGAAGGAAGAAGACTTAGCTAAAGAAATGGGTGGCGCATTTGCCTCCATGTTCGGCGATGATGATGCTACGCCTGCTGAATCCGCTCCTGCTGAAGAACCGGTTGAAAAAGCTCCTGCTGAAGAACTTTTAAGTCAGGAAGCGACAAGCGCAGAATTTGAAGAAGAAGCGGTCAAGGATGACGTTGAAAAGAGCGTCGATGAATCCTTTGATAGTATCTTCGGTGCTGATGCCGATGACCTTCCGGAAGAAAAATCCGAAGTTGCTGAAGCTCCTGCTGACGCTTCGACTAGCTCAGTGACCGAAAATATTGAAGAAACCGCAGCTCCGGCCGAAGAACCAACAAGCGTGTTCTCTGCTCCGATTGATTCTTTTGAAGAACCGTCTGACGAGACTCTCGAAGAGCCTGCCGCAGAACAGCTTGAAGAACCTGTTGCTGAAACGGCTGAACCGGTCGCAGAAGAAGCTCCTTCCGCTGAACTCGATTCCATTGACTCCGAAGTTTCTAACGCATTCAAGGGCCTCTTTGACGAAGACGATTCTTTGCCGGAATCCGATGAACCGAACAATAACGGTGTAGATTACCTGATGTCCGGCGATTCCGATGATGAGGTGGCTGCAAGCCTCGTTGAAAATGCCGATGCTCCGCTATCCCGAGGTGCTACCGATTTGGACGACAGTCTGAACACGCGTACGCTTGCGGACATTTATATGGAGCAGGGCGTTTACGATAAGGCTCTTGAAATTTATTCGGATCTTGCCAAGAAAAATCCGGATAACGAAGATATCAAATCTCGTCTTGAAGAAGTAAAGAAACTCTGTCGCGAAAAGTTTGGAGAAGTCTAATATGGCTGAACTTCGCATCGAACAGCTCTTGCGTGAGATGGTGAACCGCAAGGCGTCTGACTTGCATTTGCGAGTTGGCGTTCCGCCTGTTTATCGTATCAATGGCGCGTTGCAAAGACTTTTTGATGTGCGCATCGATAGCGCCATGATGGATTCCTTCTTGGATGATATCATGAATCGCGATCAGAAACAGCGTTTTGAAGCGAACAAGGAATGCGACTTTGCCGTGGGCGCCCGCGATATGGGCCGTTTCCGTGTGAACGTGTTTCGCCAGCGTGGTACAATCGCAGTTGTGATTCGTCATATCAAGGCTGTGATTCCACCGTTCGAAGAATTGCATTTGCCCGAAATCATTCGCGATTTGGCTTTGACCAGGCGTGGCCTTGTGCTTGTGACGGGTACGACGGGTTCGGGTAAGTCCACAACGCTTGCCTCGATGATTGACTACATCAATCAGAAAGAATCTGTGAACGTCATTACAGTCGAAGACCCGATTGAATACCTTTATCGTGATAACGTGGCGATTATCTCGCAGCGTGAAATTGGTGTGGATACGCTTTCTTACGCGAATGCACTCCGTGCCGCGCTCCGTCAGGACCCGGATGTGCTCCTTGTGGGCGAAATCCGTGACCTTGAAACGATGCAGATTGCGCTTACCGCTGCCGATACGGGCCACATGGTGTTTGCGACTATCCATACGACGAACGCCGTAGAAACGATCCACCGTGTGCTTTCGATGTATCCGCCGCACCAGCATGACGAAATTCGTCTGTTGCTTGCCGAAGTCTTGGTGGGTATCATTTCGCTCCGTCTTTTGCCGACGAAGGATGGCAAGGGGCGAGTCCCTGCTGCCGAAATTCTCGTGAATACGGGTGCCATCAAGGAATACATCCAGGACAAGAACAAGATTGACATGGTGGAACAGGCTGTTGCCGAAGGCCACATTCAATACCATAGCCAGACGTTCGACCAGGCGCTCCTCGAACTTTACCAGAACGAGCAGATTTCGCTTGAAACGGCTATGAATGCTGCTACGAACCGCGATGACTTTGACCTTAAGATTCGTGGTATCTCTGGTACATCTGACCGCGGCTGGATGTAGTTTAGACGAAAGGCGAGCAAAAATGCTCGCCTTTTATCTTTAGTCTTTCGTCTGTAGGGCCTCTACGGCCCGTTCTTTCGTCTACTTCGTATAAACGCAGCGATCGGTGCTGTTTCCGAAGCAGGTCTTGGTCATGCCGCTCACGCTGCTCACGACGCCCGGCTTACCTACGCTAGAGACCATCTTGCTACCCGAGAAGCTTGGCTTGAATGCGATATCCGATGTGCCATAATAGCTATTGGTGTCGAAATTAACGCTGTATTGTGTACCTTCTTCGGAGTTGTTTGTGCCGAATCCGAGCAACTTGCCGCCTGTAATCGATGTTGTTCCGTCGGAATCGACCATGCCGCCCATACCGCCGTTCATGCGGCATTCCACGATGATGACGCCTCCGGTGATGCTGATGCCGCCATTGCTGTCGATGCCGTCTGTGTCGCCTGTGCCCACGTAAACGTAGTGGTAACCGCCAGAGACCTTGAGATTCCCGGTGCTACCGCCCATGCCTCCGCCTGCTCCGCCCCAGCCGCCGCGACTTGTGTTGCCTGTGGAGGTCGTGCTTGTGCCGCCGGCTGCATTCCAGCCATCGTCTGTAGTGATGACGCTTGTGATGCCGCCTTCAAAGTTCATGTCCGGAGATTCCATACCTTCGTAGGCGATGGTCACGCTCACGTTGGCGTTGTCCTTGACGTAGAGTGCTTTTTCGGCGTGGACACCGTCGTCGTCTGTTGCGATGGTCATTGTGCCGCCGCTGAGCGTGATTGTTCCGCCACTGTGGATACCGTCGTCACGGCTGTTGATGTCAATAACGCCACCGCTGATGGTTATGCTTGAATCGCCCTTGATGCCCTTCATGCTTTCGCTCGGGGAGCAGGAGCTTCCGCCACCCATGCCGCCCGGGAATCCGCCACCGCCGAATCCGCCGCTGCTACTGGTGTTTAAGCTGAGGCAGGATTGTCCGCCGCCAGTTGTAATCTTGATGTTCGGACTCTTGGATTCGCCATTGGCAACGACAACTGCGTTTGCTGCCGTGATGCCGTCAAATGCAGATGTTACGGTGATGGTGCCGCCTGTGATTTCGATGGAACCCTTGCCGTTTGCCAAATCTGTTGCGTCTTCGGTATCGCTCTTGATGCCGTCGCCTTCGGTCGTGGTGATATTGATTGTACCGCCGCTGATTTCAACGGAGCCTTTACCCTTGAGGCCGTTATTCTTGGCGTTCACGGTGATGAGGCCGTTTTTCACTTTCAAGTCGTTGCTGGTATGGATACCGTTGTTGTAGTTGGCCTTGACGATAAGCGTACCTTCGCCTTTGATGGTCAGGTCATCCTTGGCGTAAATGCAAGCGCCCGTCGTATCGGTCTTGGCTTCGCCGGAGTCATTGGTGTAGTTGTAAGTCTTGGTGCGCGAAGAACCGTCCGTGAACGTGTTGGTCGTGCCGTTTTTGGCAACGACAAAAGCCTTGCTTGCTTTTTGCACGTAAATCGGGGCGTCCGCGGTGTTTGTGAGCGTGAGGCCCTTCATGTTCAGGTAGACGGAACTATCCGTCTTGGCGGTGTTTACGAGAATCTGGGCGTCGCTACCGCTGTAAGAACCGCTAAAGTCGTATTCGCCGCCGCAAGTAATGGTAACTGTACCGCCCGTAGCGGTGACGCAGTTATTTGTATTGGCGACCGTTGCGCCGCTTGCGGCGTAGGTGATGACCGGTGTTTCACCGTTGCTAATCACTTGCTGTACGGGGGAGCTTGAAGAACTTTGTGTGGCAGGCGTGCTAGAGGAACTCTGTACGCTCGGTATCGTCGAGCTGCTTGAATTGACGGCCGGGGCAACGCTGCTTGAAGATGCGGTGACGGCACTGCTTGTACCGTTGTTAGCGCTGCTTGCCGGAGTGTTGGCGGAGCTGCTCGAAACGGAGACGTTGGAATTCGAGGATGCGTTGAGGCCTGAATCGCTAGAATTGGCGACATTGGAATTTGAGGAAATGCCGGAGCCCGAGTCACTAGATACCGAGGTGTTTGATGTCGGAACTGTCTGGTTTTCGCTACCGCTGCTTGCCGGATTTTCTGTTGCTCCGGTTTCTGTACCAGTCTGCGAGTCGCTAGAGGTGATTCCTTCGCCTGCGTTGTAAAAATCGCCTATGGCGGGGTTCGAGTCCGAACAGCCAGCGAACATGGCCAAAGAAAGGCCAGAAATGCAACTCATTGTCAGAAGCTTTATTTTCATGATTATATCTCCCATTCAACAATTTTCTTAAAACGTATATTTCTTCAAATATGTTTAAAATGGTTGAATTGTTCTTTTTTAAGGACATTGAAATTTTAAGCGGAACAAAAAGTTCCGTACGGAACGAAAGGGCTCAAATTTTCCATTTTTGGCGAATCCGGCGAGCGAAAATGCTAAATTTGGTAAATGCTTTTAAAGAAAATATTCCCCTTTTTGTCTTGCTTTTTACTGGTTGCAGGTGTAAGCGAATCAAAGGCGGCTTCGCCGGTTATTGAACCCGAACATTCCCGCAACTTGCGCAATCTTGAAACCGCTCCGATGTTGTTCGAATACCATCGCCAGACGACGGGCAACGAACGCCAGTACTTTACGTACCCGCGCAGGGACACGACTTTCCGCAAGAATTTCATGAATACGGAAGGGAACGCGCTCCTTTACTTTGATAATTTGCGCGGCCCGGGCATTCTAGGGAACGGTCTCGATAGCGCAGGGAATACGATTCCGCGTGTGGCTATTGCGGCAAGCATTGTCGGTGGTATTGATTACCGTGGTGGTGAATCGCTTGGAGACCAGGTTTGGACAGGACGAGACTATCGCTATGAAAAAAAGTCCATTGGCGATACGATTTGGCCAGGAATTGACGGTGGTCTTTACTTGCGTGGCTTTGTGGATTCTGTAGACTTCGTGTTGGATGCGCGCATTTATAGCGAAGGGCATTCATCGAAGTCTCCGAAGTCTTTTGATGGTGAATTTCTTGAAATTCAGCGCGAAGAAAATAACTCCGGTGTTGAGTACACGAGCTATGCGCGTTATCGTACGCACTTTGCGTTCAACTACGACTGGTTGCGCCTTGACTTTGGCCGTGACGTGATGCACTGGGGGCCGGGCTACTACAACAACTTGACCTTGAACCAGTTCGCGCTCCCGTACAACATGATGAGCTTGGACTTGATGATAGGGCCTCTTCGCGTGATGAGCTTTTACGGGGACTTGCGTATATACGGCAGTATGAGCGACAAGAACAAGGAATTTACGCGAAACCTGTTCGGTCACCGATATGAATTGGCTGTGGGGAATGCAACGTTCGGTATAAGCGAACTCACTGTGCTTTATGACAATATGAAGCCTTGGCTTTTTGTGCCGACGGCGCCGTTGTTCATGGAAAAAGGGAACTATTCTGAAAGCAGCAATAACGGATCCATTTCGTTTGACTTTAACTACCGCCTGTTCAATATGGTGCGTCTTTATACGGAATTTTTCCTGGATGATATGGAATCTCCGATTAGCTTGATCAAGAATGACAATATCGAAGCCAAGTGGGCTTGGATGGCAGGTCTCCAGGCGGGTCATGATTTTTATTACAAAGGACACAAGATTGAAGCGGGCACGATTTTTGAATATGCCCGTGTAGAACCGTACGTTTATTCGCACTTTGATAAGAATACGGCGCAGATAGCGCATCTCGGTTTCCCATTGGGCAATCAGGGTGGCCCGAACAGTCGTACGATTGACTGGAATGTGTTTGCCCGTTTGGATGGACATATCTTTGCATCTGTTCGTCAGACGTGGTTCTGGAAGGGGACTGATTACGGTAGTGCCGTAAACGATACGACTCCGAAATCAAATCACATGAAACTTCCCAAGCATTATTTGAAAGGCGCCAAGCTCCAATATACGATTACGCCTGCCTTGAGTTACGAAGGGCAACGATTCGCATTTTTGGGTGAACTTTCCTTTGTTGATGATAAACGTGCTTATATCCGTGCAGGATTCAAGTGGTAGAATGTATGAAAAAGCCTGAACTTTTAGCACCTGCGGGTGACCTTGTACGAATGAAGTATGCATTTGCCTATGGGGCAGATGCGGTTTATGCCGGGCAACCGGCGTTCTCGTTGCGCGCTCGCGAAAACGGTTTTAAGAATCTTGATGACCTTGCTGAAGGCATTGCGTATGCGCATGAACATGGCAAGAAGTTCTACCTCACGAGTAACGTGATTCCTCGTAACGTGAAGGTGGAATCATTCCAGAAGGCTTTGAATGCTGCGCTTGAACTCAAGCCGGATGCCTTGATTGTCGCAGATCCGGGCTTTGTGGGCTGGCTTTTGAAGGAACATCCAGAAACGGAAGTTCATTTGTCTGTGCAGGCGAATACGACAAACTATCTTGCAGCTTCGTTCTGGAAAAACTTAGGCGTTCGCCGTATCATCTTGAGTCGTGAACTTCGCCTGTCTGAAATTTTAGAGATAAAGAAACAAGTTCCAGACCTTGAACTGGAAGTGTTCGTCCACGGTGCTGTTTGTATGGCCATGTCGGGTCGTTGCATGCTTTCGAACTGGGTGACGCACCGCGATGCAAACCAGGGCGCCTGTGATAACAGCTGCCGTATGCCTTATCGCTTGTATGCGAACTCCGGTCCGCAGGTCGAGGACTATCGCGAACATGAAGGCTCTTTTGCGCTCCAGCGCACCGACCGCCCGGAGCTTGACCCGATTGCGCTCGACGAAGACACGTGGGGTACTTACTTTATGAGTAGTCGTGACCTCTGCGCCCTGGACGTGATTCCAGAACTTGTGGCGGGCGGGCTTGACTCCTTCAAGATTGAAGGTCGTACACGCTCTGTGTACTACTTGAGCCAGGTCGTGCGCGCTTATCGCATGGCTATTGATGCCGTAGCAGAAGGCAATCCCGTACCCGAAGAAAGCCGTCGTGCGATTACCTTTGTCGATGGGCGAGGCTTTATGCCGGGATTCCTGCGCGGACCGTTACCGCAGAACTACGAAGCGACGCATGTGGATGCCGCTGGTGGCTGTGTGGCGGCCCAGATTAAGGACTTTGATGAGGCAACGGGCGCCTGCCTTGTGAACGTGAAAAATCCTTTCTCTATGGATGATACGTTGGAACTGATGACGCCCGATGGCATGCAGAAGTGCGAAGTCGAGGAAATGCTAGATTTCCGCGGTGCAGCTGCGGATCGGTTGAATCCGGGAACGGAAGGACGCGTTTTTCTAGGAAAAAATACCTTAAATAGCGAAAAAAACGCCAAATTTGGCTTTCTTGTGAAACGAGCAAATTCATAATATACCATAAAAAAATAGATTTGGAACATGGCTGTCGATAAAGCGACAAAAGAACAGGATGAACTTGAACTTTATCAGATCGATGATAAAGCGATTGTGCCGTTTTTCCAGAAACATCTGGAAGAGTTACGGCAGTTCATTCACGATCATCAATGCAATGATCATCTTTGCTTGCTGGTGTTGCTGAAGCAGTTTATTCGTACCTACCGCATGCCGTTCAACATGCAGCGCTATATGGAAGTTCAGAGAACTTTCATCCAGCGTTCTTTGCATGACAAGATTCAGGACCGCCAGCAGGCCGTGAGCCACTGGATTCAGGAATTTGCCGGTCGCCATCGCAATCGTATGATCCAGCTGCAGTGCTTGTATCTTGATCGCGTGAAGGACCGCTTGCTCCCTGAAATCGAAAAGCTGCTCGAAAATAGGATTGACCACCTGCAAGAAAAGCTCGGTGAGAATGGCGGACAAAATAACCAACCGCCACCGCCTCAAAATCCCTAAAATTTCACAAACGAATGATGTATGTAACTTGTTGATTTTCACCAAGTTACATTTTTTATAATGCAAAAAAGTGGCGTTTTTGAGCGAATTTCGCCATTTGTATAAGAATTTGTATGCTTAAAGTAAGAAAAATCTTGTCAAGGGATGTTTGAAAAAATACCTGTTGATAACTTGTGCTGAAATTAAGTGATAATTTTGTTACACATGCGTTTGTAAGGGTGGTGTAAACTGGAAAAAGTGTGATAAAAAATGTTTCTAATTTTTTTTTGCCGTTTTTAAGTCAAAAAAGGGCTTTTAAAAAATTTTTCGTCCGTGGTGCTTGTGGTTCGGATTTCCTTTCTTATTTT